>JBCCRC010000071.1:0-16411 GCA_039208375.1 Pseudomonadota bacterium
GCCGGATGACGGCGGTAAGGATGTTTTTGTTCATATTTCAGCAGTTGAACGCGCAGGTATGACCGGGCTGGCGGATAACCAGAAGGTCAGCCTCGAAATGATCGAGGGCCGCGATGGTCGGCAATCGGCTGGGGAGCTGAAGGCGCTATAGGCGCCCAAATTTCAGACATGCCTCGAATTCCAGGCCTTGCTGCGCTGCAGCGCAGATACAGTATCTTAACCCTCGTACGGTAGCGAGTGTACTTCGGGAGGTGACGGCCGCGTGTTTCGCGGGGCCATCCCTCCCGGGGGCTGGCCGTCTACGCCCGCACCTCCTCCACCTATTTTTGGAGAAGGTACGATCATGGGCGAATTCATAGCAATCCTGACCATCTACTACATGTGTGACAGCGTAGCCGGCACCCGGCCGCTGGCAGGCGACGAGTTGAACGCATGCTCGGCGGCCTACGAGGAGGTGAAGACCTACTTCATCGAAGAGTTTGAGCTGGCTCCGCACGGCTCGCTGGAACGGTTTGAACAAAACCGGCAGGGCTATCTCGGCTTCAAGGCCTGGGAGGCAGAGAACGCCGAACTGGTATCAAAACTCCGGCACAACGCCGATGCAGAGGTCCGGCTGGGGGTGGCGTATTAGGTCGCGTCGCTGCCGCACCGGTTGGCGTCCAACAGGAAGCGGCAGTCACTTCAATACCTCTTCAAACTCCCGCCACTCTCGCTTGGATAGCCCCGACGTTTCCTGCGTGACCTCCTCTCCGGCCAGCATGCGGCGCAGGCAGTCCACCGCCGTGGCGCTGAGGTTGACGCCGCCCACGCGGTAATCCTCGAACGCCTTGAAGGCGAGCGGCACCCAATCGCGCACCACGTTGCAGATCGCGTCGGCGTAAACGCGGATCTCGTATTGCGCATGGGCGTCGGCGCGCAGGCGCAAAAAATGGAAGAGGTTGTGCAAGTCAACTTTCCAGTACCACTGGGTGTAAATGTTGGCGGGAAGGTTCATGCGCGCCAGCTCGCGGGCGAGGCCCTGCTGACCCTCTTGGCTGAGCATCGCCTCATAGTGATCGTAGGCGCGCGTGCTATCTGACTTGAGCATCTCCAGCACGCGCGCGGCTTCTTCGCCTTCCAGTATCGCGCCGCGCCCCTGGTTGTTTACCGTCGATTGGGCGGCAAGCGCCTCGGGGGCAGGAATGTAGAATTCCCGGTCGAGGATCGAATAGCGGGCCGAGTACTCGTTCACATTGGCCGTGCGGTGGCGGATCCATTGCCGCGCCACGAAAACCGGCAGCTTCACATGCAGCTTGATCTCGCACATCTCAAAGGGGGTTGAGTGCCAATGGCGCATGAGGTAGCGGATCAGGCCCTCGTCGTTCTGCACGTGTTTTGTGCCGGCCCCATAGCTGACGCGCGCAGCCTGCACGATGGCACTATCATCGCCCATGTAATCGATCACCCGGATAAAGCCATGATCCAGCACCTCGTGGGCCGTGTAGAGATGCGCCTCCATCCCTTCGGAAACGGCGCGGTGAGTGGGGCGCGTTTCGGCACGCTGGGCTTCGATTTCGGCGAACTGTTCGGCGCTAAGGGGCATCAGGCAGGTCCTCAAGACGGAAGAGCGAGTCGCACCCTACCATATCTATGGGTGTGAACCAGCGGTATATACGAGATAGGGTGTTCCCAGCAGGGCTTGGACACAGAGCGCCCCCGGCCTACGGTAAGGCTAACTCAGACTAGGGAGAGGCCCATGGGCATTGAATACCTTCACACGATGGTGCGGGTGAAAGACCTCGACGAAAGCATCGCCTTCTACAAGCTTCTAGGGCTGGAAGAGCGGCGGCGCGTGGATAATGAAAAGGGCCGTTTCACGCTTGTGTTCCTTTGCCCGCCGGGTCAGGCAAATGCGGATGTAGAGCTGACCTTTAACTGGGATGGCGATGATGCGCTGCCCTCTGACAGCCGACATTTTGGCCATCTCGCTTACCGCGTCGACGATATCTACGCCGCCTGCCAGCATCTGATGGACAACGGCGTGACGATCAATCGACCGCCGCGCGATGGGCATATGGCCTTCGTGCGCTCACCCGATAACGTATCTGTCGAGTTACTCCAACGGGGAGATAACCTACCGCCGCAGGAACCTTGGGCGAGCATGGAGAACACCGGCCATTGGTAAGGGCGACGCTCGCTGTTTTTGCCACGCTCTGGGCAGGTGCCGCAGAGGCGGCGTGCCGGCTTGCCCTGCTTCTGGCGCTTGATGTGTCGGGCTCGGTGGACGAGGCCGAGTATGTGCTGCAGCTTGCCGGCGTGGCGCAGGCGCTGGAAGATTCTGAGGTGCGCCATGCCCTGATGGCGCTTCCCGCGGCGCCCGTTTCTCTTGCGGTGTTCGAATGGTCGTCTGCCGGTTACCAACGGGAAGTGCTTGGGTGGACGTCACTTTCGGAAGAGGCAGACATCTTTGCCGTCGCCGCGCATCTGCGTGGCTGGCGCAGGGCCGTCGCGCCGGAAGCAACAGGTATCGGCGCCGCGCTGCGCCATGCCGCAGATGTATTCAACGCTGGGCCAATCTGCTGGCGCAAAACGCTCGACGTCTCAGGCGACGGCAAGAACAATGACTGGCCCCTGCCACGCGACATCTATGCCGATGGGCTTTTGGCGGGGGTGACGGTGAACGGCCTGATCGTCGGGCAAGAATGGCTCCGTGGTGGGGATGAGCGGATGCTTGGTGTAGCGGAGCTTTCGGCCTACTACCGCGCCAATGTAATTCGCGGGCCGGGCGCATTTGTCGAGGTAGCGATTGGCTATGACGACTTTGCGAACGCAATGACGCGCAAGCTCCTGCGTGAGGTCAGCGCGCCGGAGCTTGGCGGCGACGCACCGTTGCGCCGCCTTGCCGAACGTTAACCAACGGAACGTGGTTCCACAGTGGCGCGCCTATCCATAGGCCCAGCGCCGGCGGTGCTGCGGAGGGCGCCAGAACTCTAGTAGATATAGCGGATCTGATCCGTCCAAAACCGCTCTAAGCCTTGAAGGTGAGTGTTCACTGCCCGTAGCTCATGTTCACCAAGGCGGCCGGCATGTGAAAGCCCGCTAGCCTGCCGTTCAAACAGCGCAAGCACCACGTCATGGATATCACGCCCCTTCTCTGTCAACCGCACGCGCACCGAGCGGCGATCGATTTCACATCGCTGGTGGTGCATGAAGCCCTGCTCGACAAGTTTCTTGAGATTGTAGGAAACGTTTGAACCCTGGTAGTAGCCGCGGGATTTCAGCTCACCTGCCGTGACTTCGTGATCCCCGATATTGAACAGCAGCAGCGCCTGCACCGCGTTGATTTCAAGGATGCCCAATCGCTCAAATTCATCCTTGATGACGTCAAGCAACATGCGGTGAAGCCGCTCGACGAGCGCGAGGCTTTCCAGATACCCGCCCAGAAATTCCGCCGCCTCGGTCTTGCTGACGATTGGATCCTGCGCACCCATGTGCTGCTCCGCCTTGTGCCATTGGCAGAGAGGTTTCGGCTAAAACTCCCAATATTCTGTTAAAATACGCGCAAGTACAATTTCGCCGGGTGGCGTTCAACGCCCCAGCGCACGCGTACAGTCGGAACTCGAAGCAGGTTATCGTACTCCATTAACGGCGTTCATCCGATGCAATGCTCGTGGGATGGCTATCTTGAGTGGCGGCCGATCGTTCCGTGACGGCGCGCACAAGAAACGACGATGGAGGATGGCTAGGCGGCTATACCTTCTCTGTCTCCCGCGCGATCCGCGCGATTAGAGGAGATAGATGTTCCGGCGCTGCAGCCTGGCCGCTGACCCATTGATAGAGATCGTGATCGTTCTCGCTGAGAAGCGCCTCGTAAAGATCAAGAGTGTCTTCATCTGCAAACGCGAGATGCGCGTCGCTCCACCCGCCCAGGATCAGATCCATCTCCTTGATCCCGCGGCGCCACGACCGGATGCGCAGTTTCTTCAGGCGATCCTTGTGCGCGCTCAAGCGCCCGTCTCCCGCATGGCCGCCTGTAGACGTTTCTCAATAACTCCAAGCCGCTCGGCAGAGGCCACCATCTGGCTTTTGACGAGCCGCAATTCAGTGAGCAGCGTCGAAACCTCTGCTGCCATCTCCGGCCCCTCGGCCGGCGCGGCCACACCTTCGCCCTCGCCCGTGAGAAGCCAGCGGAACGAGACGTTTAAGACTCCGGCGAGCATCTGAAGCTTGTTGGCACGAGGTTCGGAAAGATCCTGCTCCCAAGCCCGCACGGTTTTCAGCTTAATGCCAAGGCGGTGCGCAAGTTCGTCCTCGCTCATCCCCAGCGCTTCACGGGCGGCGGCAACGCGATCTCCGAAGGTGGCCGCCTCTTCAGAATACCAGCCATGCTCTTCCTGGGCGCTGTCCATGACTACTCCTGCGTCGGAAATCTGGTTGAACGGAATTGGGCCCAACCATATGGCTTGATGCACGGCTTTCGCAACCGGAGACGACCTTGCCCTTTCTTTCTGCGACACTCGATCGAGTTGCCCCATCTCCGACAATTGCGATGACGGGACGGGTGGCGGAATTGCGTCGTGCGGGGCGCGACATCATCGGGCTTAGCGCCGGAGAGCCTGACTTCGACACGCCAGACCACGTGCGCGAGGCCGCCAAGCGGGCAATCGATGCAGGCCATACGCGATACACGGTGGTTGACGGGATACCAGAGCTGAAAGAGGCAATCTGCGCAAAGTTCGCACGTGAAAACGGGCTGGAGTACACGCCCGATCAGGTGACGGCCGGAACGGGCGGCAAGCAGGTGGTCTTCAACGCGCTGATGGCCACACTGAACCCCGGCGATGAAGTAGTGATCCCGGCACCCTACTGGGTTAGCTACCCCGACATGGTCAAACTCTGTGGCGGCGTTCCTGTGATCCTTCCGGCTCCACAAACGGATGGCTTCCGGATCAGCGCCGCAGCGCTCGAAGCAGCGATCACGCCAAAGACAAAATGGCTGATGCTCAACTCCCCCTCGAACCCAACCGGCGCGGTTTACTCGGCCGAAGCACTTGCCGATCTCGCAGACGTGCTTCGGCAGCATCCGCATGTATGGGTGCTGACCGACGACATCTATGAGCACATCCTCTTTGGAGAGGCGCCCTTTGCCACCATGGCAGCCGTCGCGCCAGACCTTAAGGAGCGCGTGCTTACGATGAATGGCGTGAGCAAGGCTTACGCGATGACGGGGTGGCGGCTTGGCTATGCCGCAGGCCCCGCCCCACTGATCGCAGCGATGCGGAAGATCCAATCGCAATCCACCTCGAACCCGTCATCTGTAAGCCAATGGGCGGCGGTTGCCGCGCTGACGGGCCCGCAAGACATTCTCGCAACGCAACGGGCCGCCTTTCTGCGGCGGCGTAATCTCGTTGTGTCCGCGCTGAACGCGGCCGAGGGCGTTTCATGCGCAGAGCCAGAGGGTGCGTTCTATGTATACCCCTCAATTGAGGGCTGCGTTGGCAAAACCAGCCCCGGCGGGCGATTGATCGATACGGATGAAGCGTTTTCTATGGCGCTTCTCGACGAGGCGGATGTTGCTCTTGTGTTCGGGGCGGCCTTCGGGCTTTCGCCCCATATCCGCCTGAGCTACGCCAGCGCAGACGCACTTCTGGCAGAGGCCTGCGCGCGCATACAATCCTTCTGCGCCGGACTGACCTGACCATGGCCGCAACTGAACTTCCTAAGTTCTACTTCCGGATTCGCGAGAATGGCGCCGCTGTGTTCCGCGTTGACACCGAAAACCGAGAGCGGCGGTTGGAGCTGGAGCAGATCGCCGTCGTCAACGTCAGGCGCGGCGACTACAAAGCGCATGGCGATCGCACCCTTTCGGCAGAAGAAACGGCGGCGATTGAGGATTGGCTAAACCGGCGGCGGGACGTTCTGAACACGCGAGAGATCGAGGATATTCATCGCACGATCGATCATCTCAACCTGACCGCCCATTGGGCGCAGTCGCGCGCCTCCGACGCGGCGTTGGAAGAGATCACCGATTCGCTTCTGCTTGCGATGCACGATCTGCGCAGTGTGCTCGTGCGCAAGAAGGCGGATCGGTTGGATCGCTGATCGCACGCCCGTGAAAATCGGGTGAAGATAACGCCCATTTCTTCACGCCATCGAGAGCGAAATCGCAACGATTGTAATTCTAAACTAAACCGCACAGTTTAGTGTGCATCAGCGCACTGAAATTCGGCTGATTTCACGAGGCCGTGCGTTGAAGTGAGCGTGTGCGTCACCCAAGTTGATTTCATGGACGCACACAGAGCGCCCACTGATCACCACCGGGGCCCCTCCCAGCCCCGCCGAACCAAACCCGAAAGGACCCGAACCATGAAAACCCTCATCGCCGCCGCCGCCGCTGCTCTCGCTTTGACCGCACCGGCTTATGCGACCGTCACCGACGCGCAAGCTCACTTCGCATCTGACTTCACGTCGAACGACGCGAAGATCTATGACGGTGTTGCTAGCCCCGCGACCGATACGGCGCTCGCGATCCACGCCAGCCTTTATGACCAGGACGAGTCAAACAACGGCGGCCTCTCGCTGTCGACGGAAACGATCCGCATGTCCTCGAAAGGCGTTGCGAATGAAACTGCCGCGAAGATCTTCTCTGATCTCGCCGCCGAAAACCGCAACCGCGACTAATCCCCCCGCTTCGGCAGGCACCCCCTTGCCTGCCGAGCCCTTCAGGGGCGCTCCGGCACGGAGCGCCCCATTTTCATGCCGACAGCCCGGCGCCGATGGAAACCCGCCCGCGCCTATCGCTTCGCAGATTCGCGTAGAGCACGTGGTTCCGCCACCGGCCATTGATCTGTAGATAGCTCTGCGCCACGCCCTCGTACTTGAAGCCACATTTCTCCAGAAGGCCGCGAGAAGCCGCGTTTTCAGCCAGGCAAGCAGCCTGTATCCGAGAAAGCCCTCTGGTTTCAAAGGCATGGTGCACCAGCGCCTCAATTGCCTCGCGCATATAGCCCTGCCGAGCGTATCGTTCACCGATCCAATAGCCGAGAGTGCCGGCCTGCGCCGGGCCGCGCTGAATATTGTCGAGCGTTATGGCACCGAGAAGCGCCATATCCTCTCGCCGAACGAGGAACAGGGGAACGGCGGAGCCGCCAGCGATTGATCGCTGCGCCCAATATACACGGTTGGTAAATGAACGGCGAGTCAGGTGGTCTGGTGACCAAGACGGCTCCCACGGCACCAGAAACTCAGCACTCGCCTGCCGCAACGCCACCCATGCGCGAAAATCGGAATGAGCAGGCGGGCGCAGGATCAGCCGATCCGTTTCGATCCGCACCTTGCGGCGAAGAGGGAACATCACGCCGCAAGGCGCCGGGCCAGCGCCCCCGGTGCGGGCGCATCGGCCAGCGGCCCGTAAAGCGCCATCGCCGCGCCGGAAGACGCCAACTTTTCGGCAAAGGCGCGTACATCGCCTGTCGTGACGGCATCGATCTTCTGAATCGTCTCATCGAGATCTGGCACACGGCCCCAGATCGCCACCAGCCGCGCAATGCGCTCGGCCCGCGAGGCAGGCGACTCCAGGCCCATGAGCAGGCCCGCCTTCATCTGGGTGCGTGCCCTCGCCACTTCGGCCGCTGACATATCCTCGGCCGCGCGTTTCAACTCATCAACGGTGAGATTGCCGAGATCCGTGATCTCTTCACGGCTCGTCCCAGCATAAATGGTAAGCAAACCGCTATCAGCATAGGCCCCAGCCTGCGCGAAGATCGTGTAACACAGCCCCCGCTTTTCCCTGATCTCCTGGAACAGGCGCGATGACATGCCGCCACCAAAGGCTGTGGCAAAGATCTGGCCTGTATAAACTGACGTGCTGCGGTAGCCGGGCGCTTCGAACCCGAGCGCGAAGTGCACCTGTTCCAACGCTTTTGCTTCACGCCGCTCGCTGGTGCGGAACTTGGCAGGCTCTGGCGCGCCCGTATCATGCCCCTGAAGGTGGCCAAAAATGCGTTCTGCCTCAGCCACCACCGCGTCATGATCCACCGCACCCGCCGCTGACAGGATCATTTGACCCGGCGCATAGCGCTCGGCCACGAACGCGGCAAGATCGTCGCGCGTGAACCGTTCCACGCATTCCGTGGGCCCGAGGATCGTGCGCCCAAGTGGTTGGTCGGGGAAGGCCGCTTCCTGCAGCCAATCAAAAATAATGTCGTCCGGCGTATCATGCGCCTGCCCGATCTCTTGCAAGATCACATGGCGTTCGATCTCGATCTCGGCCGGATCGAACACGGGGTTAAGAACGATGTCTGCAATGACATCTATGGCAAGCGGCACATCGGCCTCGAGCACCCGGGCGTAGTAGGCTGTCATCTCACGGCTGGTGTAGGCATTGATATAGCCACCCACATCCTCAATCGCCTCCGCGATCTCAAGCGCATTGCGCCGGGTGGTGCCCTTGAAGGCCATGTGTTCAAGGAAATGAGCGATGCCGTTCTGATCTGCCCGCTCGTGGCGCCCGCCGGCGGCGACCCAAAGGCCAACCGAGGCGGATTTTAGCCCTGGCATGTGTTCAGTTACGACGCGAAGGCCGTTCGGTAGCGTGTGGAGCTCAACTGTCACCGCGCAATGCGCTCCTCAATCAAAGCCTCGAGGGCGGGCAAATCGTTAATGGCCTTTATAACCCGTTCATTCCGCTCATAAAGGCTTGCCATGCGCTGAGGCAATGGGGGGCGATGCCCCGTTGCAGCCTCAACAGCATCGGGAAACTTGGCGGGATGGGCCGTGGCCAGCGTAATCATCGGGGTCTCTGCGCTGAGGTACGCTTCAGCCACATGCACCCCAATCGCGCTATGGGGGCAGAGCACCTCACCGGTACGCGTGTGATAAGCACGGATGGCTTCCGATGTTTCCTCTTCAGAGGCGCGACCGGATGCATAGATCTCACGCAGCCCTTCAAGGGCGCCCTGGCTTACCGGAAAGCCCCCGTGTTCCGAGAGCTCGTTCATCAGTTGCGCCACCGCGCCGCCATCGCGGCCATAGGCATCGAACAGCGCACGCTCAAAGTTGGAGGAGACCTGGATATCCATCGACGGGCTGATCGAGGGTGCCACGCCTGCCTTGACGTGTTCGCCGGTTGCCATCGTGCGGTGCAGGATATCGTTCTGGTTTGTGGCGATGACCAGCTTTTCGATCGGCAGGCCCATCTGGCGAGCGATGTAGCCCGCAAAGATATCGCCGAAGTTCCCGGTAGGCACCGTGAATGAGACGGCGCGGTGCGGCGCGCCAAGCGCAGTGGCAGATGCGAAATAATAGACAACTTGAGCCAGCACCCGGGCCCAATTGATCGAGTTTACTGCAGCCAAGCGTACCCGATCCCGAAACGCAAAATCGTTGAACATCGCCTTCAGGGCAGCTTGGCAATCATCGAAATCGCCATCCAGCGCCATGGCGTGCACGTTGGCGTCATCCGGCGTCGTCATCTGCCGACGCTGAACTTCACTAACCCGTCCGTGTGGGAAAAGGATCACCACATCAACCGCATCGAGCCCGCGAAACGCCTCGATGGCCGCAGAGCCGGTATCGCCGCTCGTCGCGCCGACGATGGTAACGCGCTCGCCCCGCCGCTCGAGCGCACTTTGAAAGAGCTGGCCGATAAGCTGCATTGCAAAGTCTTTGAAGGCCAATGTGGGGCCGTGAAAGAGCTCCAGCAAGAAATGGTTCGGCGCCAGTTGCACAAGCGGTGCGCGCGCCTCATGGCCAAAGCTCTGGTAGGCGCGGGCAATGATCTCGGCAAATGCATCATCGCCGTAGCAGTCGCCAAGATAAGGCCGCATGACACGGAACGCGATCTCCTCATAGGGCTGTCCCGCGAGCGCGGCGATGTCGGCGGCGCTCATCTGCGGGATTGCTGCCGGCACGTAGAGGCCCCCATCCCGTGCAAGGCCCGTAAGCATCGTCTCTTCAAAGCCGAGCACGGCGGCCTCCCCGCGGGTGGAAATGTAGCGCATAGATCGAGTCCTCAGCTGCGGCCTTGCCTGATACGCCACAGCAAGAGCGCTGTCATCGCTATCCAAACCGCGGCAAGACCGAACCAGGTAACGGCATACTCAAGGTGATCGTTGGGTATACCGGAGCTGTCGATGGGCAACGGTCGGATCCCGGTATCCTCCAGCGATGACGCGCGGGCGACGATCAGCACCGGTTCGGTTCCCAGCGCTTCTGCCAGCGCGGGCACGTCGCGGGCAAACCAGATGTTGGCGCCAAGATCCGGTTCCGGGGTGAAACGGTCGATCTCATCGGGCCAATGCAGATTGCCGGTAACCGCAGCTTCGCCTGACGGGCGCGCCTCGCCTTTCAGCTCATCCTTGACGAACCCGCGATCTACCAAGAAGCGGCGGCCTGCCTCTGTCTCAAACGGCGATATGATGCGAAAGCCAGCGCCTTCCTGCCGGGTGGACACAAGCACGTGTATTTCTTCTTCCGCGAACTGCCCGCTGGCGGTCACGGGCAAGAAACGGTCGCGCTCCGCATCTGGGGCGTCGGGCACGGCAACGGGGCTCGCATTGATCCGGGCATCGATCTCGGACAGTACACCCTCTTTCCATTCCAGCCGCTGCACCTGCCACACCCCAAGCGCAATCAGCACAGCCGCCCCGGAGACGCCGAGCAGAAGCGGAAATAGCATGCGTTTCATCATCGGATGGCAGGCTGCAATGGTTTCAATCGAAAAGGGCGCGGCATGGCCACGCCCCCTGGTGAATTCGGGTGGCCGGGGTTAGGCGGCCGGGGCGCGGCTACGTACCCCAGATATAGACTGCCGTGAAGAGGAACAGCCAGACGACATCCACGAAGTGCCAGTACCAGGCAGCCGCCTCGAAACCGATGTGCTTTTCTGCCGAGAAATGGCCCGCGCGCAGGCGGAACCAGCAAACGGCCAGGAAGATGGTACCGATGATCACGTGTACGCCGTGAAAGCCCGTGGCCATGAAGAAGTTCGAAAAGAACTTATCGCCCCCAAACTGCCAATCCTGCTCTACAAGCAGGTAGCGATATTCGTACGCCTGTAGCCCTGTAAAGGCGATGCCGAGCAGAATGCCGATACCGAGGCCCCAGACTACATCCTTACGATCCCCATCATGCACCAGCGCGTGGTGCGCCCATGTCACCTCACAACCAGAAAGGAGCAGTACCAGCGTGTTGATCAACGGCAGGTGGAAGGGATCGATCTGGTAGAACTCGGGGCTGATGTATTCGGACCCCACGTAGCTATCCATCGGATAGAGCGCGTGTTTAAAAAAGCTCCAAAACCATGCCGCGAAGAACATCACTTCCGACATGATGAAGAGGATAAAGCCATAGCGCAGACCCAGGCGCACCACCGGCGTGTGGTCGCCCTGGCGGCTTTCCACGACCACTTCGGCCCACCAGGCAAACATAACGTACAGAACGCCGGCGAGCCCCGCCATGAACATCCACGGCCCGCTTCCATGCATCCACAGGACAGCGCCGAAAAGCATAGTGAACCCCGATGCAGCGCCCACGAGCGGCCAGATCGAGGGGTTCAGAATGTGGTAATCGTGGTTCTTTTCATGTGCCATGGCGCGGGTTCCCGGTTCGGGCTAGTTCAGATCGGTGCCTGCGCGCGGGGCGAGGCTGGCTTGTTGTTCCATGTCTTCCGGCAAGTCGGTGGCGTGGAACGTGTAGGAGAGCGTGATGTGCCCTGTATGCTTGGCTTCGCGGTCCTCGACAATCTCGGGATCAACGAAAAACGTCACCGGCATCATCACGGTTTCGCCCGGCTCCAGCACCTGAAGCTCAAAGCAGAAGCAATCGATTTTCTCAAAAAACGCGCCTGCGGCGAACGGTGCGACATTGTAACTGGCCGTGCCTGCGATAGGCTGATCGGTGGGATTGTGTGCCTCGTAGAACGCCAATCCGGTTTCGCCAATACGGATCTCCATCTCACGTGCCACGGGCGTAAAGGTCCACGGCATGTCGCGTTCCAACGAGGCATCGAAGCGTACGATAATTGTACGGTCGAGGATCTCGTCCGATCCTGTCTCGGCCACGCCCGTAGCGCCGCCGTACCCAGTGACCCGGCAAAACCAATCATAGAGCGGCACAGATGCCCAGGCGAGGCCTCCCATGAACAAGACGACCCCTAGGGTTTGAGCCAGCGTTCTTTGCTTTCCCTCAAGTTGCATCATTCCGACACCTCCAGAAGGCTGGGACGAACCACGTGATCAAATCCCTCGACAGCGCCCGTGGTGGAAACCTTTGCCACGGTCAGTCCAAAGAAGACAGCGATCATGGCCACCAGCAAGCCCGCCACGCCAACGTTGCGGGACAGGCGCCTTTTGTGAAGCTCGTGTGTTGCACGGATAGCCATTATAGAACCCCCGAACTGCGCAGGCCCGCATCAACCAGAAGCGCACCGAAGTGGGCGAATAGGTAGAGAAGCGAAAAACGGAAGAAGCCCTTCTCGACGGCAAAGTTGTCTGCCTCAGCCATCGCTTCGTCACGACGCCAGATCCGCACAGCGCCCACAACAAACCATGCATTCAGCGCGAGAGCGACGGCAAAGAAGACAGGTCCGCCGATGGATGTTGCCGCAATCCCCAGCGCAAGCGGCGCAAGGAGAAGTGTATAGACCAGGATGTGAGCGCGCGTCAGTCTCCGCCCGTGTGTCACGGTTAGCATCGGTACGCCCGCATCGTCGTAGTCCGACCGCATGAAAAGGGCGAGCGCCCAGAAATGCGGTGGCGTCCACATAAAGATCAGGGCAAACATCAAGATGCTTTCAACGGAAATCCCGCCCGTCGCCGCCGCCCAACCTATCATTGGTGGGAAGGCGCCCGCGGCCCCGCCAATCACGATGTTTTGCGGCGTCCACCGCTTCAGCCACATCGTGTAAACGACCGCGTAGAAGAAGATGGTAAAAGCGAGGAGGCCCGCGGCTACAAGATTTGTCGCCAGACCCAGCATCACCACCGCAAAACCCGAAAGCGCCAGCCCGAGGGCCAGCGCTTCATCCGGGGCCACGCGGCCAGACGGCACAGGGCGTTTCGACGTGCGCCGCATCACGGCGTCAATATCAGCGTCCCACCACATATTCAGCGCACCAGACGCGCCCGCGCCAATTGCGATGAAGAGAATCGCGGAGAAGGCCACCATCGGATGCAGGCCGACAGGCGCGACTGCGAGGCCGACGAGCGCCGTAAAAACCACGAGCGACATGACACGCGGCTTAAGCAGAGCGACGTAGTCGCCGAAGCCCGCGTCGTGCGGCTGTTCGATGATGGTTGCGTCGCTCATACGTGCGCCCTACCGTTACCGATCAGTCAGCCGCTGCGACGGAAAAGTTGCGTGGAACGCCGGCGTAGTATTCGTTCGCGCGCCCAAGCCACTCAGCATATTGCTCCTGAGTGACCGCCTTAACTGTAATTGGCATATACGCGTGATCTTTCCCACACAGCTCGGAGCATTGGCCGAAATAGATGCCTTCCATACCCTCATCCACCTCAAACCACAGCTCGGCCAGCCGCCCCGGAACACCATCCTGCTTCACACCGAAGGCCGGGATCGTCCACGAATGGATCACGTCCGCTGCGGTAACCTGCATAACCACTGTTTGGCCCGTAGGCACTACAACGGCCGTGTTCGTGGCCAGCAGGTATTCGTCGGCGCCATAGCCGTAGCGCTCCAACTCATCCTCCGCGAGCATGTAACTGTCAAAGGCGATGGCGCCGGGTTCAACCCCTTCAACGCCGGCGTCCACGTACTCATATCCCCAATACCACTGGAACCCAGTGACCTTGATCACCACGTCGCCTTCGGGAATTTCCTGCTGCTTGAACAGCACCGGAAGCGAGAATGCCCCGATGAAAACGAGAATGATCACGGGAACAACAGTCCACGTCACCTCTATTGGGGTATTGTGCGTGAAGGTTGCGGGCGTGGGGTTACGGCGCTGATTGTAGCGCACTAGCACCACGGCGAGCAGCGCGAGAACAAAGAGCGAAATCAACGTGATGATGACCAGGAGCATGCCATCCAGCCACTGCAGATCGCGCGCTAGCTCGGTTGCGGCCGGCTGAAAGCCCATGGCCCGATCTGTCGGGGCCCCGATCACTTCAAGGCCCGGCACCGTGGGTTCGATATCGTCGCTCGTCTGAGCGAATGACACCGAGCCGACCAGCCCTGCGACCATGGCCAAGCCGGCCAAACTCAGTCTTTTAAGACGCATTCGTGTGTCCTGTTCATTGCGCGGCACGATGTGCCGCTCGCGCGCAGCCCCGCATCCGCATTGGCGGGGCGTTGTATCCGCCGCAGTTGAAATCATATTAGGGCACAGGCAACAAGCCAGACATGCGCGGCAAACGGACGCTTTTGCCCAAGCCCCACTGCCCGAAAGGCCCCCCGCAATGACCGATCAAAGCCCATTTCGACCCTTTAATTCCAATCTCGACGAAGGCCGTGCTCTGGCGCAGCTGCGCGCAGCCACGGAAGGCGCAGAAGATGGCGAGCTTTTTATCGAACGCCGTAGATCGGAGGCATTGGTGTTTGATGACGGGCGGTTGAAAACGGCGAGCTTCGATGCGTCCGAGGGTTTCGGCTTGCGCGCGGTGAACGGAGACACCGCGGGCTATGCCCATTCCACCGATCTCAGCGACGCCGGGCTTCAGCGCGCGGTGGCCACTGCGCGGCTGGCCGTGGGCGCGGGCGGCGGAGTTTTGGCCGATGGCCCGCCCGCCACCAATCGCCGGCTGTATACGGATGCCGACCCTATGGCGGATGCAGAGTTCGGCGCAAAAGTCGACACCCTGCGCGAGATCGATGCCTATGCCCGCGAACTTGATCCGCGCGTTGTTCAGGTGTCGGCCACCGTTGCGGCGTCGCTTCAGGAAGTCGAGATCCTGCGCCCAGACGGGCGCATCCTTCGCGATGTGAGGCCGATGGCCCGCGTGAACGTGTCGCTCATTGTTGAAGAGAATGGGCGACGAGAAAGCGGCAATGCCGGCGGCGGCGGGCGTGTTTCGCTTTCCGGCCTTGTCGCGCGTGAAAGCTGGCAGGCCAAGGCC
Source organism: Pseudomonadota bacterium (assembly GCA_039208375.1). GTDB lineage: Bacteria > Pseudomonadota > Alphaproteobacteria > Rhodobacterales > Rhodobacteraceae > JANQPC01. Next base: position 15,054 of record JBCCRC010000071.1, read on the forward strand.
CGCGAGGCGCTTCGGATCGCGCTTGTTAACCTTTCGGCAGAGGCGGCTCCGGCTGGCGTGATGGATGTGGCGCTTGGCGCGGGTTGGCCGGGCATCCTGCTGCACGAGGCAGTGGGCCATGGGCTGGAGGGCGATTTCAACCGAAAGAAAAGCTCCGCCTTCAGCGGGCTTCTGGGTGAACGTGTGGCTGCGCCGGGCGTGACGGTGCTTGACGATGGCACAATTCCTGATCGTCGTGGTTCGATCACCTTTGACGATGAGGGCACGCCATCGGGCAAAAACACTCTTATCGAAGACGGCATCCTTGTGGGCTACATGCAAGATCGCCAGAATGCGCGTCTGATGGGCGTTGCCCCCACCGGCAATGGGCGACGGGAGAGCTTCGCACACCCGCCGATGCCGCGCATGACCAATACCTACATGCTGAGCGGCACCGACGACCCCGATAGCATTGTGGCTGATCTGAAGGATGGTATTTATGCCGTCGGGTTCGGTGGCGGGCAGGTGGATATCACGAGCGGCAAGTTTGTCTTTTCCTGCACCGAGGCTTACCGCGTCAAGAACGGGCGGATCGGTGCTCCGGTCAAAGGAGCCACACTGATCGGCGATGGCCCCACGGCGCTGCGCGATATCCGCGCAATTGGCAACGACATGGCGCTTGATCCCGGCATCGGCAATTGCGGGAAAGCGGGGCAATGGGTGCCGGTGGGCGTGGGCCAGCCAACTCTTCTGATCGGGGGGCTGACGGTGGGCGGCTCGGCGGCATGATTTCGTTGCGTGCGATGGGGCCACACGATCGCTCTGCAGTGGCCGAAGTCTGGCACGAAGGCTGGCATGACGCCCATGCCGCCCACTTTCCCGACGCGCTGATCAACGCGCGCGGGCCCGACGCGTTCGCGGCAGCGGTCAGCCGCATGTCTCGCCCCGTCACTGTGGCAGAGGTTGCGGGCGACGTCCCGGGCTTCGTGATTGTAGACGACGATACCGTTGACCGGCTCTTTGTGGCCAGACGCGCCCGCGGCACCGGCGTTGCGCAAGCGCTTCTTCGCGCGGCAGAAAACGAGATCGCAAAGGCCGGCCACCCGACAGGGTATCTTGACTACGTTGACGGCAATGCCCGCGCGGCACGGTTCTACGAAAAAGAGGGCTGGCGGGTCGTAAAACGCGGGCCCGATACGATTGAGCTGCCCAATGGGGGTGAGGCGGCCTATACGCAGGTGATCTGCGCGAAAGCCCTCAAGTAGGCTTAACTGCCGGTTAACCGAATCCCCGCCATATCGGCTCTGCAAGCAGACGGAGCCAAAATGGCTGAGGAGTATTCCCCTTCCCCACTTGCTTTTAATTCAATTTTTTGTTAA
>JBCCRC010000072.1:0-16208 GCA_039208375.1 Pseudomonadota bacterium
ACGTGGTCGGCGCTGCTCAATAACTTCGTCATTGATGCCGCAGCATTTACCGGGGTGGAGATCGGCTGGCTTCACACCGTGCGTGAAATCCCTGGCTTCCTTGCCGTTGGCGTGATTGCCCTTTTGCTTTTCATCCGGGAACAGGTTCTTGGCCTCGTGGCTCTGGTCCTTCTCGGCGCCGCGACTGCTCTAACGGCATGGTTTCCCTCTCTGGGTGGAATTCTCACGATAACGATGCTGTCGTCTATTGGGTTTCATTACTACGAAACGGTGAACCAATCGCTTCAGCTGCAGTGGATCGAAAAGAAGAAGGCGCCCCAAACATTGGGCTGGCTGATCGCCATGGGCTCCGGCGCGTCGCTTTTGTCCTACAGCCTTCTGGTTCTGACCTGGCGTGCATTCGATCTGAGCTACAACCTTGTTTACATGATCGCGGGCGGGGCGACTGTGGCGATCGCGATTTACTGCATGATCGCCTTTCCCCAGTTCGAAGCGCCTAATCCGCAGACCAAGCGGCTGATCCTGCGCAAGCGCTATTGGCTGTACTACGCCCTGCAATTCATGTCGGGCGCCCGGCGGCAAATCTTTATTGTGTTCGCCGGATTCATGATGGTCGAACGTTTCGGGTTTGACGTTCAGCAGATCACGGCCTTGTTCATGGCCACGCTGATGGCGAACATCTTCTTTGCGCCTCTTCTGGGCCGCGTGGTTGCGCGGTATGGCGAGCGGCTCGCTCTCATCGTCGAATACGGTGGGCTTTTCGCGATCTTCCTGATGTATGCCGGGCTGTACATTTTTGAGTGGGGCAGTGTTATGGCCGCAGTGCTCTACATCCTGAACAACATCTTTTTTGCGCTCGCGCTCGCAATCAAAACCTACTTCCAAAAGATCGCAGACCCGTCAGACATCGCGCCCACAGCAGCGGTGGCGTTCACGATCAACCATATCGCAGCTGTCTTTCTGCCCGCGGCGCTTGGCTATCTTTGGATCGCCTCACCGGTGGCAGTATTCCTGCTGGCCTCCGGCATGGCCGCGACGTCGCTGGGCTTGTCGCTCCTCGTGCCGCGGCACCCCACGCCCGGGCACGAAACGGTGCTGGCGCGTGGCCTACCTGCACCTGCGGAGTAGCGGGGCAAGCGTGTGCGCCCTATATCTGGGCCAAGCAAATAGCGGAGTCACGCATGTTCCTGTTTCAAAGAAAGAAGGCCGAGATGGTTGCCCAAGGCGATGCGCTGCCCGGCCGCGCTACGCCGATTCCCACAGCCGAGACCCACTTCCTCAGCGGCCGGCCCCTGACGGCAGAGGTGCCGGATGGCATGGCGGAGGCAATGTTTGGTATGGGCTGTTTCTGGGGCGTTGAGCGCATGTTTTGGCAGGTGCCCGGCGTCTACCTTACAATGGTGGGCTACGCTGGTGGCTTCACGCCGAACGCCACTTACGAAGAAGTTTGCAGCGGGATGACCGGGCATAACGAGGTGGTGCGCGTGGTCTACGATCCCGCCGAGGTGAGCTACGAAGACCTGCTGCGCGTCTTTTGGGAAGGGCATGACCCCACCCAAGGCATGCGCCAGGGTAATGATCGGGGCACGCAGTATCGGTCTGGCATCTACGCTTATACGCCCGAGCAACGCGCCGCCGCCGAGGCGTCGCGCGATGCGTTCGCGCCGCGCCTTTCGGCGTCCGGGTTCGGGCCGATTACAACTGAGATCCTCGACGCCCCGGCCTTTTATTTCGCGGAAGATTACCATCAGCAGTATCTTGCGAAAAACCCCGGTGGCTACTGTGGGCTCGGTGGAACAGGCGTGACCTGCCCGATCGGCACAGGTGTGGCGCGGGCCGGCGCTTGACCCTTTTCGCGCCGCGCGTTAGCGGCGGCCATGCCTACCTACACAGCACTGACAACTCTTTTGGGCCGCGCTAGCGCAGAGGCGCTGGGCGCGGCCCTCGAGCGCCTAGACCCTGCGCCGACGGGCGTGGGCGTGTTCGAGATCGAAGATGGGTCGGGCCTTTGGGAAGTGGGCGCCTACTTTACGGGACAGCCCGATGATGCCGGCCTTGCGCTTCTCGCGGCGGCCTTTGCCGCAAACCCCTTCGCTGTATCCGAATTGCCGGAAACGGACTGGGTTGCCAAAGTGCAGAGGGAGTTGCGGCCTGTCGAGGCCGGGCGCTTCTTCGTTTATGGCGCCCACGACGCGCACTTGGTTCCGCAAGATAGGATCGGGCTTCTCATCGAAGCTTCAATGGCCTTCGGCACCGGGCATCATGGCACGACGCTTGGCTGCCTCAAGGCGCTGGATCGGTTGATCGAGGCAGGGATCGCCCCGGCGCGGATTGCCGATATCGGCTGCGGCACGGCGGTTCTGGCGATGGCGGCGGCCCGGATCTGGCCTGCAGAGGTGATCGCGAGCGATATCGATCCCGTTGCCGTGGAGGTCGCCCGCGCCAATGCCAGCGCCAACGGGCTTGCGGATCGCATGGCGGTGGTTGAGGCCGAGGGGTTCGATCACCCCGATCTCGCGCGCCGTGCCCCCTATGATCTTGTCTTTGCAAATATCCTCAAAGGCCCACTGATCGCACTTGCACCGGGAATCAGCGCCCATGTGGCAGATGGGGGTACGGCGATCCTCTCGGGCATCCTTGCCGATCAAGCGCAAGAGGTTTTGGCCACTTACGCGGCCCATGGCTTCAATCCCTTCGAGGAGGACCGGATTGTTGACTGGGTGACGTTGGTTTTGCGCAAAAACACGCCGGCACTTTGAATTGCGGCCATATCCGGCAAACTGTGCCCGATTTCGGCCTCAATTGGCCGCGCACATCATCCCATGTGCTTTTGGGGAAGTTTGGGAGTTCGCGATGTCTGACGCAAACATGGACAACTTTTACAAGCGCCTTGAGCGTATCGACGACACCCATCGCAGATTTGCGAAAGGGTATGAGACAGTCGTTCTTCCCGATGGCCTGATCGTTGCGCGCCCGCGCCGATCTTTTCGCGCGTTTCCATGGCGCGGGCTTCTGATGGTTCTTGTCTGCTTGGTGCTATTCAAGTCGCTTTTATTGGCGCAGGTGGGCCCCGAAGAATACGCCGAGCGCATCGCGCGGTTGGAAAGCGGTACATTTGCCGAACGCGCCGGCGCGTATGCGCTGCGCCCCGACGCGTTTACTGCGCTGATCGCAGATCAGGTGCGCCCTTACTTCGAATAGTCCTTTCGTTCCCTCCTTGGCGGCCGTTCACCGCCACAGTTCAACTCAGAAACTGAAAGGGGCCGCGCTGCTGCAGCGCGGCCCCTTTTTTTCCGATTGGTTCGTGCCTAGCGGCGGGCGATTTCTTCGATATCGCCGCGCACGAGGCCAAGATCGTTCAACTCGCGATCTGTCAGCGAGGACAGCGCTTTGCGGGTGACGCGGGCGTCGTTCCAGGCGACAAGTGCGCCAACAATTGCAGAAAAACCACCGCGGCGCGGGGCGCCGGTGTAGGGCTGGCGGGGCATTTCGAATACAGCCATCTTGGCGTCCTTTCAGATCAGAATCCGGGAGATGCACCATGCATCTGAGACGCCAGCTAGAGATGGCGGATTGCCCGCGCAACCATCATTTTTCGCATGGGAGACCTGCGGCAAACGCATATGTCGCAAACAGGCGTAAGCCATTCACAAGTTTACCTTAATTCAGGTTTTCCACAGGCGGAAAGCGTCATATTGATGGCGATTTGCGACATCTCCTAAGATCGCTTGGCGACACCCATCTCAAAAGCGACATCGGCGAATTTTTTGCAGATTGCTGCCGCCCGTGTTACCCCGTGCTTCAAAAGCAACACGAGCAGGTGGGGCATGCGCGTTTTGGGGATCGATCCCGGTTTGCAGGCGCTGGGTTGGGGCATCATCGATGTTTCCGGTTCGCGGCTAAGCCACGTGGCAAATGGCGTGGTGCGGACCTCCGGCGCCGGGCTGGCTGAGCGGCTGGTGGCGCTGCACGATGCGCTTACCGATATCGTCGCCCGGTTCAGCCCCAATTGTGCGGCCATTGAACAGACGTTCGTCAACAAAGATGGTGCCGGCACGCTCAAGCTAGGGCAGGCGCGGGGCGTGGCGCTGCTGGTGCCCGCCCGCGCGGGCCTGCCTGTGGGTGAATATGCGCCAAACACTGTCAAGAAGACTGTCGTTGGTGTGGGTCACGCAGATAAGAGGCAGGTGGCGCATATGGTGGCTCTGCAGCTTCCCGGCGCAAAGCCAGAGGGCCCAGATGCCGCCGATGCGCTGGCGATCGCCATCTGCCACGCCCATCACGCTGGCTCGGCGGCCCGGGTCGAAGCGCAGGCGAGGCAGGCCTCGTGATCGGCCACCTCGCTGGCCGCCTGATCGCGCGCGGGCCAGACCACGTGGTGCTTGATGTGGGTGGGGTGGGCTATGTCGTGCACGTATCTGAGCGCACGCTGGCGGTATTGCCGGGCGTCGGTGAGGGCGCTGCGCTCTACACCGATTTGCTGGTTCGGGAGGATTTGCTGCAACTCTTCGGCTTTACCACCATGGCAGAGAAGGAGTGGCACCGCCTACTGATCAGCGTGCAGGGCATTGGCGCGAAAGCATCGATGGCAATCCTCGGTACGCTTGGGGCCGATGGCATCAGCCGTGCAATCGCTATTGGTGATTGGGCGGCGGTGAAGGCGGCACCGGGAGTGGGCCCGAAGATCGCCCAGCGTGTGGTGAATGAGCTAAAGGACAAGGCGCCTGTCGTGATGGCGATGGGGTCGGGTGCGGCTCCTGAGCCGGCTCGCACAACTGCACCGCCGCCGCTCGTACAATCGGCGGGGGATGCGCAGGCCGAAGCGCTTTCGGCCCTCGGCAACCTTGGCTACGGCCCGTCTGATGCCGCGCGCGCCGTAGCAGAGGCTGCGGGCGATGACCCTGATGCTGAAACGGCCGATCTGATCCGCGCGGCCTTGAAACGCCTCGCGCCGGCGGGCTAGGCCCGAGGCGTCATGAGCGAACCCGATCCCACCTTGCGCCCGGAAGCACGGCCGGAAGACGCCGACCGCGCCCTTCGCCCCCAGGCGCTCAGCGAATTTGTGGGCCAGGCGGAGGCGCGCGCAAACCTGCGCGTGTTCATCGAAAGCGCTCGCCAGAGGGGCGAGGCGATGGATCACACGCTCTTTCATGGGCCTCCGGGACTGGGGAAAACAACGCTGGCGCAGATCATGGCGCGCGAATTGGGCGTGAACTTCCGGATGACGAGCGGGCCGGTGCTGGCAAAAGCCGGTGACCTTGCCGCGATCCTGACCAATCTTGACGCGCGTGATGTGCTTTTTATCGACGAGATCCATCGCCTGAACCCGGCGGTGGAAGAAGTGCTCTACCCGGCGATGGAGGATTTCGAGCTTGATCTGGTGATCGGCGAGGGGCCCGCGGCGCGCACCGTTCGGATCGAACTTCAGCCCTTCACGCTCGTGGGCGCAACAACCCGGCTAGGGCTCCTGACAACGCCCCTTCGCGATCGCTTCGGCATCCCCACCCGGCTTCAGTTCTACACTGAAGATGAGTTGCATGAGATCGTTGCGCGCGGCGCGCGGCTTCTGAATATCGAGGCCGACGGGGAGGGTTTACGCGAAATCGCCCGGCGCGCGCGGGGTACACCGCGGATCGCGGGGCGCCTGTTGCGCCGCGTTGTGGATTTCGTGCTGGTGGAGGGTGACGGGCGCCTCACCCGCGCCATCGCCGACAATGCGCTTACGCGGCTGGGCGTGGATCACCTTGGCCTTGATGGGGCCGACCGGCGCTATCTCTCTCTGATCGCCGAAAACTATGCGGGCGGGCCGGTGGGCGTTGAAACCCTGTCTGCCGCCCTGTCGGAGAGCCGCGATGCGATTGAAGAGGTGATCGAGCCCTACTTGCTGCAATCAGGCCTGATCCAGCGCACGCCACGGGGGCGGATGCTTGCCGCCAAAGCGTGGGCCCATCTGGGGCTCGCGCCGCCCAAACCCGCCGGTGATCTCTTCGATGACGCCTGAAGACATCGAGGCGCTCTTCACCCGTTCAGACGGCAGCTTCCGCTTCGCGCGCTGGGGGCGGCCGCTTGCGCCCGTGGTTCTAGGGGTCGATGACGCGACGCTCGCCACGGTGAAGGGTGCGTTCGAGGCGGTTGTTGTTCTGGCCGAACACCGGATGGCTGAAGCAGATCCTGAGCTTGGCGCGAACGCTATGGTGTTTTTCGTGCGCGAATGGGCTGAGCTATTAAGCACCCCGCATCTGCAGCGCCTGGTGCCCGATCTACCAGCCCTCGTCGCGCGGCTCGCTGAGGCGGATGCAAACCAATACCGCGTGTTTCGCTTCGATAACGGTGGCGCCATCATGGCCTGCCTTATCTTCCTGCGGATGGATGACGAGTTGAACAAGGTCCCCGCTGATACGCTGGCGCTAAGCCAGGTGGTGCAATCGATCCTACTCTGGTCGGATACTGCATTCGTCGGCGGCTCGCCGCTTGCGGTGCTGCCCGAGAGTGGCACGACAATCCTGCGCCCCGCAATCGCCGATCTGGTGCGCGCCGCATACGATCCGGTGATGCCGGATGCGGCCATGGACCCGTCCCATGCGCTTAGGCTTCATGCAAGGTTGCCGCGTCCGCAATGACCCATCGTTTCACCTGCCGCGTCTATTACGAAGACACCGATTTGGCAGGGATCGTCTACTACGCGAACTACCTCAAATTCATCGAACGGGCGCGGACGGAGTACGTTCGTGCCCTTGGCATCGATCAGACGGCGTTAAAGCGGGAGGAAGATATCGTTTTTGCCGTGCGGCGGGTGGAGGCTGACTACCTGGCCCCGGCAAGGTTTGACGATGAGCTGATCGTTGAAACAGGGCTCAAATCGCTTAGTGCCGCGCGGATCGTGCTGGCGCAGGATGTTCTACGCGGAGATATGCGCCTTTTCGCCTCGACCGTGATCCTCGTTGCGCTGACAGGCGCCGGTCGGCCCACCCGGCTTCCGGCAGCAATCCGCCGCTTGCTTACGGAGCCTTGAAAAACAGGGCGCGGTGACGGGGATGTGTTGGCTTTCCCCGTGCGTATCAGTTATGGTGCCGGTATGGAGAGCTGCACCGATAAGCGGCCCCAGAGGAAGCAGAGCAGGCGGATGGAAACGGAAACTCTCGCGTTGGCGCAGGAGATTGATTTCTCCATGTGGTCGCTCTTCATGAAGGCGACCCTTACAGTAAAAATCGTCATGGTCATGCTGGTGGCGGCCTCGTTTTGGGCCTGGGCGGTGATCATTCAGAAAATCATCGACTACCGGCGCGCGAAAGCGCAGGCGGATATGTTTGATCGGGCGTTTTGGTCGGGCCAGCCACTGGATGAGCTTTACGAGCAGATCGGTGAACGGCCTCGCACCGCGGCGGAGCGCGTCTTTGTCTCCGGCATGGTGGAATGGCGGCGCTCTCATCGCGATGATGGCGGGCTGATTGCGGGAGCGCAGGCCCGCATCGACCGCTCGATGGATGTGGCGATTGCGAAAGAGGCTGAAGGCTTAAACAAGGGCCTCGCGCTTCTGGCGACGGTGGGCTCTACGGCGCCGTTCATCGGGCTTTTCGGTACGGTCTGGGGCATCATGAACGCGTTTATCGAAATCGCGCAGGAGCAAAGCACCAACCTTGCAGTCGTGGCTCCCGGTATCGCCGAAGCTCTTCTTGCCACAGGGCTTGGCCTGCTGGCGGCGATCCCGGCGGTGATATTCTATAACAAGCTCTCGGCCGATAGCGATCGGATTGTGGCGGGTTATGAGGCGTTTGCCGACGAGTTTGCCACGATCCTGAGCCGGCAGTTGGATAGCTAGGATGGGTGCGGGCACATTAGGGGGCGAAGGGGGCGAAAGCCGCCGCCGGCGGCGCCGCGGCCGGGCGCGCCCGATGTCTGAAATCAACGTCACGCCCTTTGTGGATGTGATGATGGTGCTTTTGATCATCTTCATGGTGGCCGCGCCGCTTCTTACGGTGGGCGTGCCGGTGGAGTTACCGCGCACCGCGGCCACCGCGCTGCCCTCGGAACAAGAAGAGCCGCTTACGGTGACGCTCACGGCAGAGGGCGGCGTCATGATCCAGACCACTGAAGTGGATGTGAACGCACTTGTGCCACGCCTACAGGCGATCGCGACCGAACGGACCGATGACAAGATCTTCCTGCGCGCGGATGGCACAATTCCCTATGAGCGCGTGATGCAGGTGATGGGCGCGCTCAATGCGGGCGGGTTTTCTTCGATCGGGCTTGTCACGGAGGCGGATGGCCCGCGCTTCGACGGGCGGGATGGGTGAGGCGCCCCGGTGCAGATCGGCTACCTCATATCCGGGGCCGCGCATGCCCTTTTTCTCGTGGTTCTGGTGTTCGGCGGGCTCTTCGCACGTGATCGTCTGCCCCCGGTCGTGGTGGCGGATGTGACCGTTCTTTCGGCGGAAGAGTTCGCGGCGTTGGTGCCCGAAGAGGCCGTGCCGACGGTGGAAACGGACGTGCCTGAACCCGCAGCGCCCGAAATTGCGTCCGAGGCCGAGCCGAATCTGACCGAAGAGGCGGCGCCGCAGATTGCCGCCCTTCCAGAGCCAACCGAACCCCCCGCGCCGGACACGGCGGAGCCTGAGCTTCCAGAGGCGCCTGCACCGGGCCCTGACGAGGTTCAGGATGTCGGGCCGGAGATCGAGGCGCCGCCGGTTTTTGACAATCGCCCCGAGGCACCCGAGGAGACAACGCCTGCACCGGCAGATCGCGTGGCGCCCGAGCCCGCCGCGCCCGCGCCGCCCGCCGTGGAAGCCGCCCCGGAGGTTGTGGAGGATACCGCGCCCGTGCTGGAGCCGGAGGCAGATGTGGTTGAGGAAACGCAAGAGGCCACCGCGCCGGAAGAGGCCACGACCGAGATCGTCACCGAGGCGGAAGAAACCGACGAGATCGCGCCGGCCGCCGCGCCCCGGCCGCGCAGCCGCCCCGAGCGCCCGGCAGCGGTGGAAACGGCCGACGTACCGGAAACAGAGCCGGAGCCACAGCCGGAGGCGGCGGAAGAGACAGACGACCTGGCCGATGCCATCGCTGCCGCCGTTGCGGAAGCCGCGAACGACAACGCCCGACCGGCCCGCCCCGCGCCGTCTGGTCCGCCGATGAATGCCGGTGAGCGGGAGGCGTTTCGCGTGGCGGTTTCGCAGTGTTGGGTGGTTGATGTCGGTTCTCGCGCCGCGGACGTTACCATCACCGTCGCGGTGGATATGAACCCCGATGGCACCGTGGTGGGCAACCAGGTGCGGCGTGTGTCGGCATCCGGCGGCGATGAAGCTGCGCAGAATACCGCCTACGAGGCCGCGCGCCGCGCCATACTTCGCTGTCAGAGAGGCGGATTCCCGCTGCCGCAGGACAAGTTCGATCACTGGCGTGAAATAGAGATGACCTTCAACCCAGAAGGAATGAGGTTGAAATGAAGATTAAGTTGCTTTTGGCCGCCGCCCTCATGGCGCTCGCGCCGCTCACCGCCGTGGCGCAGCAGGGCCCGCTTCGGATCGAGATCACCGAAGGCGTGATCGAACCCTTGCCCTTCGCGGTGGCGAGCTTTGTGCCGGAAAACCAGGGCGCGACCGAGGTGGCGGGCCAGATCGCGCAGGTGATTGGGCAGAACCTTTCGGGCACTGGGCTCTTCCGCGAGATCCCTCGCGACGCTTTCATTTCGCAGATCACGAATTTCGACAGCCCGGTGCAATACGCCGACTGGAAAGCGATCAATGCGCAGGCTCTCGTGACCGGCGCGGTGAACGTTGCCGGTGATGGCCGGCTTGTGGTGAAGTTTCGCCTCTTTGACGTATTTTCCGAAGCGCCGCTGGGCGACGGCCTGCAATTCGTGGGTGAGGCGCAGGATTGGCGGCGCATGGCGCACAAGGTTTCAGATCAGGTGTATAGCCGCATCACCGGGGAAAGCGGCTACTTCGACAGCCGGGTTGTGTTCGTGTCAGAGACCGGGCCGAAGAACGCGCGCGAGAAGCGCCTGGCGGTTATGGACTATGATGGCGCCAATTTGCAATTTCTCACAGATTCCAGTGCCATCGTGCTCGCCCCCCGGTTTTCGCCGCAGGGCGACCGGGTGCTCTATACGAGCTACGAGACCGGGTTTCCGCAGATCTATGAGTTGAACGTTGCCTCGGTTCAACGGCGCCAGCTTAATGTTGCAGCAGAGTCGATGACGTTTGCGCCACGCTACGCCCCGAATGGCCAAACCGTTGTGTATTCGCTCGCACAGCGGGGCAACACCGACATCTTTACGCTCAACCTCTCCAGCGGGCAGAGTACGCGGCTTACATCTGCGCCCTCGATCGAAACGGCGCCGAGTTTCTCGCCCGATGGCTCCCAGATCGTGTTTGAAAGTGATCGCTCCGGCACGCAGCAACTTTACATCATGCCAGCCACGGGTGGCGAGCCGCGCCGGATCTCCTTCGGGCAAGGGCGTTACGGTACGCCCGTCTGGTCCCCGCGTGGGGACTTGATTGCCTTTACCAAGCAGAACCAGGGGCGCTTCCACATCGGTGTCATGCGGACCGATGGCAGCGAAGAGCGGCTGCTGACCGCATCATTCCTCGATGAAGGCCCGACATGGGCGCCGAACGGCCGGGTGATCATGTTCACCCGTGAAACCGCCGGTGCAGCCGGGCAGCCGGCGCTGTTTTCGGTGGATATCTCGGGGCGAAACCTGCGCCGGGTGCCCATTCAGGGCTCTGGCTCGGATCCCGCGTGGTCACCGCTTTTGCAATAAGGCGTGAATTCTCATTTCGCGGCCACGCTGATAGATTGGCCACAACGAGCAGAACAAACAGGTAGGATGAACCAATGACCTTTCTCAAAGCCGCCGCCTTGCTCACCACCGTGGCCGTGCTGGGCGCGTGTTCGACGAGCGCCGACCGTTTTGGCGACGGTAGCGGAACGGGCCCTGGCGCGGGCGGGATCGCAACGGGCGCTCTGGGCGATCCGAATGATCCAACGTCGATCGCGTTTTTCAACGAAACGGTGGGGGATCGGGTTCTGTTCGTCGTTGATCAATCCACTCTGACACCTGTGGGTCAGGCCACGCTTACGCAACAGGCATCGTTTCTAACCTCGAACCCCGAATACTCCGCGATCATCGAAGGCCATGCCGATGAACGGGGCACGCGGGAATACAACCTTGCTCTCGGGGCCCGGCGCGCAAGCGCAGTGCAGGATTTTCTCGTCACCCAAGGCGTGGCGCCGAACCGTTTGCAAACTGTTACCTACGGCAAGGAGCGGCCGATAGAGGTTTGCTCTGAAGAAGCCTGCTACCAACAGAATCGCCGCGCCGTCACCGTGCTGACGGCGGGTGTTGGGAGCTGACGGAGGTAAGACAGATGGTTCGTACGCTCCTTCTTGCCGCATCGCTCGCGCTGGCCCTTCCGCTTGCCGGCTACGCGCAGGATCGCGCGCAGACGCTGGCAGACATCCGGCAGGAGCTCACCGTGCTGTTCGTGGAAATCCAGCGCCTCAAGCGTGAGCTTTCTACAACCGGCAGCCCGGGCGCCCCGCTTGCCGGAACCTCGGCGCTTGAGCGGATCGATGGGATCGAGGCAGAACTTCAGCGTCTCACTGCTGCGACAGAACAACTACAGAACCGGGTCGATCGGGTTGTGACGGATGGCACGAACCGGATTGGGGATCTGGAGTTCCGTTTGGTTGAACTGGAAGGCGGCGATGTTAGCCAACTGGGCGAAACATCCACGCTTGGCGGCGAAGATGGCCTGCCCGTTGCGGCCTTGCCTGCGCCGCAGCCGGCCACGGGCGCCGAACTGGCGGTTGGCGAACAGGCCGATTTCGACGCGGCGAAGGCCACGCTTGAGGCGGGCGATTATACCAACGCTGCGCAACAGTTTGCGACCTTCACCCAAACCTATGTGGGCGGGCCCCTGACGAGCGAGGCGCATTTTTGGCGGGGCGAAGCGCTAAATGCGGTTGGCAGTACCAGCGAGGCCGCGCGCGCCTATCTTGAGAGCTTTTCAGGCGATCCAGGCGGGCCCATGGCACCAGATGCGCTTTTGCGCCTTGGCCTCACACTCAATACTCTAGGCCAGGCCCAGGAAAGCTGCGTGATGCTTACGGAGGTCTCGACCCGCTTCCCGGGCAGCGCGGCGGCAACCGAAGCACAGACGGCCCGGGCGTCCATAGGCTGCGTGTGACGTCCACGCCGGCGCTGATCGCTACCATTGAGCGGCATTTTGGCGCCAACCCGCCGGACCCAATTGGCGTAGCCGTTTCCGGCGGATCCGACAGCCTTGCCCTTCTTCATCTTCTTGTTGACTGGGGCCGCACGAAGATCGCTGCAGTGACCGTGGATCATCGGTTGCGGCCCGAGGCGGCAGACGAGGCGGCCTTTGTCGCTGAACGTTGCTCGGCGATCGGGGTACCGCACAGCATTGTGAGTTGGGACGGCTGGGACGGGAAAGGCAATCTGCAGGCCGAGGCGCGCCGGACCCGATATTCGCTTCTTGCTGACTGGGCGCGGGCGGCGGGCGTCGGCGCTGTTGCCCTCGGTCACACCATGGATTATCAGGCGGAGACGTTCCTGATGCGACTGTCGCGCCGCGCTGGCGTAGACGGGCTTGCGCGGATGCAGGATGTCTTCGAGCGCCATCGCCAGCGATTTGACCGCCCGCTTTTGGGCATTTCGCGCGCCACCTTGCAGGCCTACCTTCAAGCTAGGGATATTTCGTGGGTAAGTGATCCGTCTAACGAAGATGATCGCTTCGAGCGTGTGCGAGCGCGTGAGGCATTAGCGTACCTCGCCCCCCTCGGGATCGACGCAGCCGCACTCTTCGACGTCAGTGTTAACCTTGAAGATGCGAGCCGGGCACTTGCGCATGCGGCTTGCGGTTTTGCCGAGCGCAAGGTTTCTGCGGTGGCGGGTGATCTAGTGATCGATCGGACAGCCCTCCGCCAATTGCCCCATGAAACGCGGCGCAGGCTGCTCACAGCAGCACTGTGCTGGGTGGGTTCGGCAGAGTACCCGCCCCGCCGGGATGCGCTGGAAACGATAGATGCCGCCGTTGGCGCAGGTGACAGCACAACCTTGCACGGCTGCCGCATTCTGACATCCGCGATGACGGTTCGTATTACGCGTGAACATGCGGCCGTCTCTGCTCTGGCTCTGCCGACAACGGCGCTTTGGGACGGGCGATGGCAGCTCGAGGGCCCGCACCGCGACGGGCTGGAGGCACGCGCATTGGGCGAGGCGCTTAATGCCTGCGGCAATTGGCGCGACACGGGCCTGCCGCGGGCGACCTTGCTTGCATCTCCAGGGGTCTGGGACGGTGAAACCCTTGTTGCAGCGCCTGTGGCGGGCCATAATGAAGGGTGGGTGGCAAAAACCGGCGGGATGGCGGAGTTTGCCGCTTTTCTGATCTCGCATTGAACATCGCCACCGAACGGCTATCTTAGGCCGGTGGTAATTCCGCCCGCGCCAACGGCCATGCGGCGGAGATTGAAAGGAGCTTTCCTTGGGCAACGCGCGCAATATCGCCTTCTGGGTCGTCCTGTTTCTGCTGATCCTTGCGCTCTTCAACCTGTTCAGCGGCGGTCAATCGACCATGAACTCCCGCTCGATCAGCTATTCGGAATTTGTGCAGGCCGTGGATAACGGCGAT
Organism: Pseudomonadota bacterium; assembly: GCA_039208375.1. Classification (GTDB taxonomy): domain Bacteria; phylum Pseudomonadota; class Alphaproteobacteria; order Rhodobacterales; family Rhodobacteraceae; genus JANQPC01. Next base: position 13,653 of record JBCCRC010000072.1, read on the forward strand.
GTGGCAAGCGTCACGCTTGATGGTGAGCGCGTCATGTTCCGCGGTGCGGACGGCAACGATTACACCACGATCCGCCCGGACGGCGCCGATATCACCGAGCGCTTGCTCGAACAGGGCGTGACAGTGAACGCGCGCCAGCAAGAGCAATCGGGTTTCACTACGCTTCTGATGACGTTCCTGCCCTTCATCATACTGATCGGCGTCTGGATCTACTTCATGAACCGGATGCAGGGTGGGGGCCGTGGTGGCGCCATGGGCTTCGGCAAATCTCGCGCGAAGCTTTTGACCGAGAAGCATGGCCGGGTAACGTTTGATGACGTGGCGGGGATCGACGAAGCCAAGGAAGAGTTGGAAGAAATCGTCGAGTTCCTTCGCAACCCGCAGAAATTCTCGCGCCTTGGCGGCAAAATCCCCAAAGGTGCGCTACTCGTCGGACCGCCGGGCACTGGTAAAACCCTGCTGGCGCGCGCAATCGCGGGCGAGGCGGGCGTGCCGTTCTTCACAATTTCGGGGTCTGACTTCGTTGAAATGTTTGTCGGTGTCGGCGCCAGCCGTGTGCGGGACATGTTCGAACAGGCCAAGAAAAACGCGCCCTGCATCGTGTTCATCGATGAAATTGATGCTGTTGGCCGCTCACGTGGCGTGGGCTATGGCGGCGGCAATGACGAACGGGAACAGACGTTGAACCAGCTTCTGGTGGAGATGGATGGTTTTGAGGCCAATGAGGGTATCATCATTGTGGCCGCCACGAACCGTCCGGACGTGTTGGACCCAGCACTTTTGCGCCCGGGCCGGTTTGACCGCCAGGTGCAGGTGCCGAACCCTGATATTAAGGGCCGCGAGAAGATTCTCGGCGTGCACGCCCGCAAGGTTCCGCTGGGCCCGGATGTGGATCTGCGGATCATCGCGCGTGGCACGCCCGGCTTTTCGGGCGCTGATCTGGCCAATCTTGTCAACGAATCCGCGCTGATGGCGGCCCGCGTGGGCCGGCGCTTCGTGACGATGGAGGATTTCGAGAACGCGAAGGACAAGGTGATGATGGGGGCCGAGCGGCGCTCAATGGTCATGACCGAGGATGAGAAGAAGCTGACGGCCTATCATGAGGCGGGCCATGCGATCGTGGGCCTGAATGTTCCGCAGCATGATCCGATCCACAAGGCCACGATTATCCCGCGCGGCCGTGCGCTCGGCCTTGTGCTGAGTTTGCCGGAGCGAGATCAGCTTTCCGTGTCGCTGATGAAGTACAAATCCAAGATCGCGATGGCCATGGGTGGGCGCGTCGCCGAAGAAATTGTCTTTGGCAAGGAAAACGCGACTTCGGGTGCGGCATCGGATATTCAACAAGTCTCAAAGATCGCGCGCGCGATGGTGACCCAGTTCGGCTTCGCCGAGGAGTTGGGCTATGTCGACTACGCCAACGAACAACAAAGCTACCTGGGCGCCTATGGCGGTGGCACCGCACACTCCGAAGAAATGCAGAAGCGTATCGACGGAAAGGTCAAAGAGATCATCGACGAAGGCTATGAAACGGCCAAGCGGATCCTCACGGAGAAGCGCGATGATCTTGAACGGCTTGCGCAGGGGCTTCTGGAATACGAAACGCTGACGGGTAATGAGATTACGAAGGTGATCGCCGGTGAGCCCCTGAACCGCGGCGACGACAGCGATGATAGCCCAAGTGCGGGCAACACGCCGTCGATCACTGCGATCCCGAAAACCAAGCCACGGGCGAAGCCCAGCGGTGATGATGGCGGGATGGAGCCTGAGCCCTCCGCGTGACAACAAACCCGCTGAAAGATTGGAACCCCGAAACCTATGCCAGGTTTCGGGGTTTTCGTTTGCGCCCGGCGCTGGATCTTCTGGCGCAGGTTCCGCGCCTGCCATCGGGCGACGTTGTCGATCTGGGCTGTGGCGCCGGGGCGGTTGGCCCGACGCTCGCCACGCAGTTTGGTCGTCCGCCCATCGGGATCGACAGTTCGCCGGCGATGCTGGCTGAAGCCCGGTCAACGCGTGCCTATGGGGTCCTCCGTAAAGAAGATGCGAGCCATTGGCAGCCCGACCGGCCGCCCGGGCTGATCTTTTCCAACGCCCTATGCCACTGGTTGCCGGATCACGACGCGCTTTTTCCCCGCCTCGCCCGCGTGCTTGCCCCGGGCGGCACGCTGGCGGTGCAGATGCCCCGCCAATATGGCGCGCCCTCGCACGCCTTGCTGCGGGAACTTGCGGTGCGTCTTTACCCCGAACGCTTCGATTTTGCCGATTGGAGCGCGCCGGTCGGCGAGCCGGAATGGTATCACCGGTTGCTGTCGCCCCTCGGCGATCTGCAGGTCTGGGAGACGGATTACCTGCAACACCTTCCCCCCGCGAGAGCGCAGCACCCGGTTCAGGCTTTCACTGCCTCTACAGCGATGCGGCCATTTCTTGCGAAGCTCGCAACGGATGAATTGCCTGCCTTTTGCGCGGCCTATGACGTCGCCCTTTCCGAAGCTTATCCCCTTGCTGCGGACGGAAGCGTTCTCATGCCCTTCCGGCGGCTCTTCTTCGTTCTAACAACAG
>JBCCRC010000073.1:0-15445 GCA_039208375.1 Pseudomonadota bacterium
CCTATGACCTCATCCTCCGGGGCGGCGCGCTCCATGGCCCCGATGGCCCGATTGCGGGCGATATCGCCGTGCGCGATGGCCGCATCGTTGCGATTGGCGACATTTCGGGCGGCGCGCGCGAGATCGTCGATGCGAGCGGGCGGCTGATCCTGCCCGGCGGCGTCGATGTGCATGCTCATATCGAGCAGCGCTCCGGCATGGGCCTAATGAATGCCGATACGTTTGAGACTGCCACGCGCTCGGCGGCGATGGGGGGCACAACGAGCGTGATTTCCTTCGCCGCCCAAGCCCGCGGCCAAGCGCTTACCGAGGCGGTAGAGGATTACCGCGCCCGCGCCCAACGCGGCGCGCGGATCGATTATGCCTTTCACCTCATGGTCACCGATCCCGGCGTGCTGGGCTTTGCTGAAGATCTCGCGCGGCTTACGAGCGAAGGCCACCGCTCTGTGAAGATCTTTACGACCTACGATATCCGTTTGGGCGATGATCAGATCCTGGCGATGATGGATGCGCTGCGCCCGACGGGTGCGCTTCTCTGCGTCCATGCCGAGACCCATGCCATCATCGCCCGCGCCACGGCGCAGCTCTTGGCCGAGGGCCGGACCGCGCCCAAGGATCACGCAGCCTCCCACCCGCCAGAGGCGGAGATTGAGGCCGTCGCCCGCATCGTCCGCTTTGCCGAACTGACCGGCCAGCCGGTGATGATCTTCCATGTCTCCACCCCCGAGGCCGCCGATCTGATCCGCGCGGCGCGGCGGCGGGGCGCGGCGGTTTGGGCCGAAACCTGCCCGCACTATCTGTTGATGAACGAGGACGTTCTGAACCGGTCGGGCCTCGAAGGCGCGAAATGGATGTGCTCGCCGCCCCAGCGGGGGGCTATAGAAAGCGAAGGCCTTTGGCAGGCTCTGGGGCGCGGGGATCTGCAGCTCCTTTCCTCCGACCATGCGCCCTACCGGTTCGATGAAACTGGCAAGATCAGCGCCGGGCCCAGCGCGCCGTTTACGAAAATCGCCAACGGGATGCCGGGGCTGGAGACGCGCCTGCCGCTTCTATTCGATGCCATTGTCAGCAAGGGCCGCGGAACGGTTGCAGATTTCGTGCGCCTGACTGCCAGCGCGCCCGCCAGGCTTTACGGGCTCAAGGGCAAGGGCACTCTCGCGCCGGGGGCGGATGCCGATCTCGTGATCTGGAATCCAACCCGCCGCCACACCTACGGCGAGGACGATCTGCACGATAACGTGGGCTACAACCCCTGGGCGGGCCACACGGTGACCGGTTGGCCCGAGGAGGTGTACCTGCGCGGCACCCGTATCGTGGCCGGGGGCACCTGCCGGGCAGCCCCCGGTTCGGGCGTGTGGATCGACCGGCCCGCCCCCGGCCTCACTCACCAAAAGGACACGACGACATGACAGAACGCCCCAAGGGCGACGTTAGCCTCACAATCACCTTCTTCTACTACCGCGACCTGGCCGCCGCGCAGGCGTTCTACGAAGAGATCATGGGCTTTTCGCTGGCCATCGATCAGGGCTGGGCCAAGATCATGGCGATCGGGGGCACCGCCCATGTGGGGCTCGTCGACGAGGCCAAGGGCATGCACAACGCTGAGCCGATCAAGCCAGTTCAGCTTTGCATCCGGGTGCCGGATGTGGATGGCTGGTATACCTATGCCAAGGCGCGCGGGCTCGCCAATCTGAGCGAACTCTTCGTCAACGAGGAGATTGGCATCCGCGCCTTCGTCTTCGATGATCCCGAGGGCTACCAGATCGAAGTGCAATCGGCCACGCGGGCGGGGGCATGAGCACGCTCATCGTCATCAACCCCAATTCTTCGCAAACCGTGACGGCAGGGATCGCTGAAGCCGTCGCGCCGCTTAAGCGTTTCGGCGTGCCGATCCGTTGCGAAACCCTCGCCGCTGGCCCACTCGCCATCGAAAGCCAAGCGGAGGCGGAGCGCGTGGTGCCACCGCTTCTCGACTTCGCCCTGGCGTTCGAGGATGAGGCGGCAGGCTTCGTGATTGCCTGTTTTGGGGACCCCGGCGTGCATGCGCTTCGAGATTCGACCACTCTACCTGTGCTGGGCATTCAGGAAGCGGCAGTCGCCAATGCGCTCACCTTTGGCCAGCGCTTCGGCGTGATTTCAATCCTGCCCGCCTCGATCCCCCGCCACATGCGCAGCTTCGCGGCGATGGGTGTGATGGATCGACTGGCGGGTGACCGGGCGCTGGGGCGCGGCGTGGCGGAGTTGTCCGATGAAGATGCGACCGTTGCAGCACTTGTGGAAACTGGAACCGCGCTGCGGGATCGGGATGGCGCCGAGGTGCTGATCCTGGGATGCGCGGGCATGGCCGGCTACCGCGCCGAAGTTGAGGCGGCCACGGGCCTGCCGGTGGTTGAGCCCTGCCAGGCCGCCGCCGCGATGGCACTTGGCCGCATCGCGCTTGGCCAATCCCACCGGCCAACCGGGTGACCTTGCCAGGGGCGCCGCCAATGGGCCTTTGGGGCATCGAGGCGCCGCTGATCCCGCTTCCCGGCGGCCACCGCAACCACGTGTTCCGCGCCGGCAGCTATGTGCTGAAATCCACGCGCCGCAGCGCAGCGGCCCTCGCCTGGCTCGGCCCCCTCCACACCGCTGCGGAAGCCGCAGGACTGGTCGCACCACGCCTGATCCCCAGCACCCGCGGCAACATCAGTGAGGCTGGGTGGACCTGCGAGCCTTTCATCGCGGGCACCCCGGGCACGAAGGCGGATCTCGCCGCTCTACCTTTGGCCGCGCTCCACCGCGCCACTGCCACGCTGCCCCAGCGCCCGGGCTTTACCGCAGCCGCCGATCTGGTGGCGCGAGAGGCCGCGGGCGACGTCGATCTTTCCGCCATGCCAAGCGACCTTGCAGATGCCTGCCACGCGGCCTGGGAGGCGCTTGCGCCCCTGCCCCGCGCCGCGATCCATGGCGATATTTCGCCCCACAACCTGATCCGAACGCCCGAGGGCCGCCTCGCGCTGATCGATTGGGATGAGGCGCGCTGCGACGCAACCGTGTTCGATACTGGCAGCACCGATCCCGCCATCGCCCGCGCCCTTACTGCATGGGAAATCGCCGTGTGCTGGGATCTGGAACCGGAACGCGCCGGCCGCCTCGCCTCTGGCTTCGCGCCGCGTTCCGCCCCATAACCGGGCGAAGACGGAGGCCACCCATGCTGGATGAAACCGCCCGCGGCGTCTTTACGATCGCCGTCACCCCTTTTCGCCCCGACGGCGCGCTCGATGAAGAGAGCCTTGATCGGATGGTGGACTTCTACCTCGAAAAGGGTGCGACCGGGCTCACGGTCCTTGGGATGATGGGGGAGGCCGGTAAGCTATCGGCCGAGGAATCGCTAACCGTGGTCAAGCGCGTGACCGCGCGGGCGCCGGTTCCGGTGGTTGTCGGCGTCTCGGCTCCGGGATTTGCGGCGATGCAAGCTTTGTCGCGCGCAGCGATGGATCTTGGCGCGGCCGGGGTCATGGTGGCCCCACCCGGCACCTTGCGCACCGACGATCAGATCACCGCCTACTACCTCACCGCCGCCGAGATGCTGAGCGACGCACCCTTCGTGCTGCAGGATTTCCCGCTCGTCACCGGCGTTCAGATTCCGCCCAAAGTAATCCTGCAGATCGTGGAGGAGTGCCAAACGTGCGTTATGCTGAAACATGAGGATTGGCCCGGCCTCGAAAAGATCAGCGCGCTGCGCGCGGCCTCCGATGCCGGGGCGCGGCGGATCTCGATCCTCTGCGGCAATGGCGGGCTGTTTCTGCTGGAAGAGATGCTGCGCGGCGCCGATGGGGCAATGACGGGCTTTGCCTACCCCGAGATGATGGCCGATGTGATCGCCGCGTTTGGGTCCGGCGATGAGGCCCGCGCACGCGATCTGTTTGATGCGTACCTGCCGCTCGTGCGCTATGAAAGCCAGCCCGGCCTTGGCCTTGCGATCCGCAAGCACACGCTCGCCCGGCGCGGTGCGATCGCCGATCCGGCGGTGCGCAAACCGGGCGGCAGCCTGAGCGCGGCGACGATTGCCGAGGTCGAGGCACTGATCGCCCGGCAGGAGGCGAGGCTCGCGGCGTTGGGCTAAGCCGCGCCCCTTCAAATTCAGCCGTGGTGGGCCGCCACCGTCTTGAGGCTTGAGAACCCGTACAGGGCTTCAAACCCTTTCTCGCGCCCATGGCCAGACTTCCCCACGCCGCCGAACGGCAGCTCCACCCCGCCACCCGCGCCGTAGTTGTTTATGAACACCTGGCCCGCATGGAGCCGCTTGGCAATGCGCATCTGCCGCCCGCCATCGCGGGACCAGACAGAGGCGACTAGGCCGTAATCAGTGCCATTCGCAATCGCCACCGCCTCTTGCTCATCGGCAAAGGGCAGCACCACCTGCACGGGCCCGAAGATCTCTTCCCGCGCCAGCCGGTGATCCGGTGCCGCACCCGCCAGTAGATGCGGCGCGACATAGTGCCCGCCGGCTGGCGCATTGCCCGCAATCTCGCCAGTTGCAGCGACCTGAAGATCACCGGCCTGGCCCAGATAGCCCGTCACGATTTCTTTCTGCCGGGCCGAGATCAGTGGGCCCACATCGAGATCCGCATTGGCTGGGCCCACGCGCAGGGCGCAGTAGCGCTCCGCCATCCGCTCGATCAGTTCCTCGTGGCGGCTGCGTTCGATGAGAATGCGGGAAGACGCAGAACAGGTCTGCCCCGCATTCTGGATCCCGGCATTCACAAGGAACGGCAGTGCGGCGTCGAGATCGGCATCGGCAAAGACCACTTGCGGGGATTTTCCGCCAAGCTCCAAGGTGACCGGCACCACGTTCTGCGCCGCGGCCGCCTGCACCAGCGATCCTACCGCGACGGAGCCGGTAAAGGAGATGTGGTTGATGCCCGGATGCGCCGCCAGCGCGGCCCCCGCCGCCTCGCCCAAGCCCGGCACGACATTCAACGCACCGGGCGGCAGCCCCGCCTCTTCAGCGATCCGCGCGAAGGCGAGAGCGGTGAGGCAGGCCTCCTCGGCGGGTTTCAGCACGCAGGCATTGCCCATGGCCAGCGCCGCGCCCACGGACCGCCCGATGATCTGCATCGGGTAGTTCCAGGGTACGATATGGCCCGTCACCCCATGGGGCTCGCGCAGGGTATAGACGGTGTAGCCCTCAAGGTAGGGGATCGTCTCGCCCATCACCTTGTCGGCGGCACCGCCGTAGAATTCGCAATAGCGGGCAAGGGCGATGGCATCGGCGCGGGCCTGTTTCAGCGGCTTGCCCACATCGCATGCTTCGATCGCGGCTAGGTCATCAACCCGTTCGAGCACAAGCTGGCCGATCCGGGTGAGCACGCGGCCCCGCTCTGCCGCCGTTGCGCGGCCCCAAGCGCCGGAAAGCGCGGCGCGAGCGGCGGCCACGGCTTCGTCGATCTCCGCCGCCCCGCCGCCCGCGATTTCGCCGATAACGGCGCCGGTGGAGGGATCTTGCAGCGGCAGGCGTTCGCCGAGCCCCCGCCAGGCGCCCCCGATGAAAACCTCATGGGTCGGAAACCAGGGTTTCATGTCGGCTCCTCCATCCCGAACATCGCGCGCCAATTCCGCGCCGTCATGCCGCTTCGATAATCGCGTTGCATCCCGGGGTCGAGCACCTCGACAAGCACGCGCCCCTCCACCCACAGCTCGATGCAGGCGAAGGGACCGCGATTGCAGCGCCGCGCGGGCCAGCCCGCGCCTGCACCGATGGCGATCACCTCATCGGCCGTAAGCGGGGTTGCAAGCGCCACGTGGGCTTCCACGGCGCTGGCCGGGGCCGCGCCGGGATCGAAGGATACCATATCGGGGCCCGGGGAGAGCGTGATATCGGCGGGATACACCTCCACCGCCGTGCCATCATCAACCGCGGCGAACGCGATCCATGCGCCCGGACAGGGTGGGAAGGGCAGCGCCGGCCCGCCAAGGATGCGGGCGAGAATTTGCGCCACGCCTTCGGGATCGGATGCGGCCATTGAGGTGTGGAAGAGGCTCATGCGTCAGGCTCCCATCGCCGCTGCCGCCTGCCATTCGGCCGGGATCCGCGGCGTCGCAGCGATCAGTTCCCTAGTATAGCCGTGGGCGGGGGCGGTGAAGACCTGCTCTGTGGAACCGGCCTCGACAATCCGCCCGGCCTGCATCACCAGCACCCGATCAGTGATTGCGCGGACCACGCTCAAATCGTGGCTGATAAAGAGATAGGCCATGCCGTACTCGGCCTGCAAATCGGCCAGAAGATCGAGGATCTGCGCACGGATGCGCACATCGAGCGCAGAGACTGCTTCATCAAGAACGATCAGATCGGGGCGCGTGATCAGCGCGCGAGCAATGGCGATGCGCTGGCGCTGACCTCCCGAGAACTCGTGGATGTACTTTTCCTTATCAGCGGGCGTGAGGCCCACATGAAGAAGCGCCTCATCGATCCGCGCCGCAGAGTCCGGCACGTCGCCCAGAAGGTGAAACGGCTCTGCCACCAGCCGATCCACCCGGTGGCGCGGGTTGAAAGAGCCGAAGGGATCCTGAAAGACCACCTGCATCCGCCGCCGCACCTCATTGGGCACATTGGGCGCAATCACTGGCGTGCCGGCCAACCGGATCTCCCCGCCCTGAAGCGGCTCGAGGCCGAGGATCGCGCGGGTGAGCGTGGATTTCCCGCAGCCCGATTCGCCCACAAGCCCGAGGCTTTCGCCCTGGGCAAGACGGAAGCTCACATGATCCACGGCTCGTAGTTTCGGCGCCGGGGCAAAAAGCGAGGTGCGCGGGAGCGTATAGTCGCGCACCGCCGCCCGCACCTCCAACACCGGCTCAGGCGCGGGCGGCGCGCCCACCGCCCTGTCCGGCTGATGCTCAGATGCCGCAAAAAGCGCGCGGGTATACGCATGGGCCCGTGTGCGGAAGAGCGCCTCAGTCCCGGCAGCCTCAACGATCTCGCCCGTCTGCATCACTGCCACGTGGGTGGCGAGGCCCGAGACGACAGCCAAGTCATGGGTGATGAGCATCAGCGCCATGCCCTCTTCCCGCACCAGCCCTTCAAGAAGATCGAGGATTTGCGCCTGGGTGGTCACATCAAGCGCTGTAGTCGGCTCATCAGCGATCAGAAGCTTCGGGCGCAGCGCTACTGCCATCGCGATGCACACCCGCTGCCGCTGCCCGCCGGACAGCTCATGCGGGTAGCGGGTGAGCGGAAAGCGATCTGCGGTAAGCCCTACCCGATCGAGCCGCGCGCGGGCGGCGTTAAGCGCCTCGCTCCGGCTGGTGGCACCGTGAACAACCAACGTTTCGGCCACCTGATCGCCGATGGTTTGCACCGGGTTGAGCGCCGTCATCGGCTCCTGAAAGATCATGCCGATCTCGTTGCCACGCAGCGCGCACATCTCACGCTCCGGCAGGGCCAGTAGATCGCGCCCGCCCATCGCCACGCGGCCCGCAATCGTGGCACCGTTTGGGAGCAGGCCCATGACCGCAAGGGCCGTCATCGATTTGCCCGAGCCGCTTTCGCCCACCAGCCCGAAGACCTCGCCCTCTTCAATGGCGAATCCGACATCGCGCAGGATCGATGTGCCGTTGATCGCAAGCGTCAGGCCATCTGCGGCGAGAAGCGTCACCGCGCCCGCCTCACGCGCGGATCGAGGATATCGCGCAGCCCGTCGCCCACGAGGTTCAGCCCCAGCACGGTAAAAACGATGGCGAGGCCCGGGAAGATCGCCAAGTGGGGGGCAAGCGAAATCATCGTCTGGCTGTCGGCCAGCATCCGACCCCAAGAGGGTGTGGGCGGCTGCGCGCCGAGGCCCACGTAGGAGAGCGCGGCTTCGGCGAGGATGCCGAGGGAGAACTGGATCGTGCCCTGCACGATCAGCAGGTTCGCGATATTGGGCAGGATGTGTTCGGCGGAGATGCGCAACGCGCCCTTCCCCGCCACCCGCGCGGCGAGCACGTAATCGAGCGTCCACAGCGGCAGCGCGCCGCCACGGGCCACACGGGCGAAGACGGGGATGTTGAAGATCCCGATTGCGAGGATCGCGTTCACAGCCGAGGGCCCAAAAACGGCGGTGATCAGGATCGCGATCACGAGCGAGGGGAAGGCGAAGATCAAATCATTGCCGCGCATGATGATCTCATCAATCCAGCCGCCCCGGTTTGCCGCAGCGAACAATCCAAGGGGCACACCGATTAGAATGCCGATCCCCACCGCCACGATGGCCACGGCAATTGAGGTGCGCGCGCCCACCATGATCATCGAAAGGATATCGCGCCCGAAGTGATCGGTGCCCAGCCAATGGGCGGCATCAGGCGGGCGCATCCGTTCGGCGATGGTAAGCACCGTATGGTCATGGGGTGTCCAGACGAAGGACAGAAGCGCCAGCGCCGCAAACAGCCCCGCGAGCGCCGCGCCGAGCCAGAGCGAGAGTGGCCCCCTCACCCGCGCCGCCTCAGCCGTGGGTCAATCGCGGCATAGGCGATGTCGACAAGGAAGGTCACGAGGATCACCGAAAAGACCAGCAGCATCACCACGCTTTCCACCACCACCAGATCGCGCTGGGTGATGCCCTGGAAGATCAGCCGCCCCAGGCCCGGCAGGAAGAACACGTTTTCGATGATGATCGCGCCGGCGAGGAGGAAGGAGAATTGCAGGCCGATGATCGTCATCACCGGGATCATGGCATTGCGCAGCGCGTGGCGGATCACGGCCTGGCGGCGCGATAGGCCCTTGGCGCGCGCGGTGCGGATGTAATCCTGTCCCAGAGTTTCAAGAACGCTGGAGCGCGTGACGCGCGCAAGGATCGAGGCCTGGGGTAACGCCAGCGCGATGGCGGGCAGCGTGAGCGCCTTCATCGCGGGCCAGAACCCGGCCTCCCAGCCCGGGAACCCGCCCGCCGAGAACATCCGGAGATTGATCGCGAAGATCAGCACCAGGATCATCGCGAACCAGAAATTCGGCACCGCGATACCAAGCTGGGTGGTACCCATCACCGCGATATCGGCCGCGCGCCCTCGGCCCGCCGCTGCGATCATACCTACGGGGATTGCGATCGCGGTGGAGAGGATCAGCGCATAGAGCGTAAGCGGTAGCGAAACCGCCAGCCTGTCAGCCACCAGATCCGCTACGGGCACTCTATAAGTGTAAGAAGTGCCAAAATCGCCCGTGAGCATCCCGCCCACCCACGAAAGATAGCGTTCGGCCACACTGCCGGTCAGCCCAAGCTCCTCCCGAAGCGCAGCCACAGCCTCTGGCTCGGCGTTCAGCCCCAGCATGAACGCCGCCGGATCGCCGGGAATCACCTCGATCACCGCGAAGATCACGAGGCTGGCCACCACGAGGCTCAGGCAAAGCGAAGCGAGGCGAGTCACAACGTATCGGGCCATGGGGGGAGGTTAAGCGAGGCGGAATCCGGGCGCCATTGGCAATGTTGGTTTCCGGGCGCAACGGCTCTCACCACGATATTTCAGGATTGTTTCCCGATTCCCGGCAAACGTGACGGGCGTGTGGCCCCAAATTGACAACCCTGCCCCATTTCCGCCTTGTCGTGGCCATGAAGGGTTTGCGGCACTGTCGTCGCGTTTTGCTGGGAGTACATTATGTCTAACTGGAACCTCACCTTCCGTATGGGCGCAGCCACCGTTGCGCTGATCACCACAATGGGCGCCACGGCGGCCGTTGCTGCGGACGAGCCTGTCACGGCCGGCCCGCAGATCGATCCCGTGACCGGGATGCTTGCTGTGCGTGTTCCGCAGGATCTCTGCTCGTTCTCGAACGGTCTGCCTGCCGATCTCGTCGCGAAGATGACTGAGCGTCGTGACTACAACGGCCTGGTGCGCCACATGGTGCGCAACTGCCCCGAGCTGGCTCTGGGCCTGGCCGACTCGATCACCGCCACCACGCGCGGCGAAGCCACGCGCATCGGCGATGACGATGGCGACGAAGACCGCGGCGTCTCCGGCATCGATATGTCGAGCCTCGACGACGGCGGTTCGTCCGACAACGGTTCGTCGGATGGTGGTTCCGATGACAACTGGGACGACGGCGGCTACGACGCCTTCGAAGATGGCTACGATCAGGGCTTCGAGAAAGGCTACGAAGACGGCTACGAAGATGCCTACGACACCGGGTGGGAAGATGGCTACGACAGTGGCTATGACTCCGGCTTCGACGATGGCTTCGACGCTGGCTTTGACGCCGGCCAGAACAGCGGCGCATAAACCGCCTCGTCAGCCTTTCGTGCCGGGCGCGCGCCCGGTGCCTAATAGCGGAGACGGCCGGTCATTTGACCGGCCGTTTTCTGTTGCGCACGTGCGAATCACGCGCGCCTGCGTGGCGGAAGAAGCCGCGCCAAGAACATCATCCAAAAGGTGAGGCAAGCGCGCTATCAGCCTGCCGTCACGTCATTTCCGCGCATGCAACAACCACGCTTTTTCTTTCTGCGTTGTTTCCGATATTAGGGGGCTGTTGACACATATTGGGCAGCAATTTGTCGAAACTGCCACATTCGGTGCGTGGACGGCTGGCCTTTAGGCCATTGGGATGGGGCCCGCGCACCAACATCCACCTGCTGGGAGCTACTGATGTCGAACACGCGATTGTTACTTTGTTCTGGGGCCGCCGCTGTCGCGATGGCCACTGTGTTTACGAGCACGCCTGCGCTTAGCGGATCATTCGATCGCATGGCCGGTGCTGGCCGGATTGACCCAGTGGTGGTTCCGGGCCCCGAGCGCACCGGGCCAGGCACCCAAGTCGTCGTGGTGCCGCGCGATCTCTGCCGCTACGAAAACGGCCTACCTGAGCGGCTGGCCGAACGGCTGCGAGAACGGCCCGACCTTGCGTCAAATCTCGAACTTATGGGCCGGGAATGCCCCGAACTTGCGCTGAGCCTCAGCGGCGATTCGGCAACCGCTTCGATTGCCGCGGCCACAGCCGTGGCGCCGCTTCAAAGCCCGCCCGTCCCGGTGGCCTCCTCCACCCGGCTCGGGCCGGAGACTAATCCGGTGACGGGCATGCTCGCAGTGAGCCTGCCCCAGGATCTTTGTGCCTTCGACGAGGGCATTCCAACAAACGTAAGCGATGCGATCGCAACGCGGCGCGATTACCGCCGCCTGGTGGCCTATGTCGTGGAAAACTGCCCGGAAATGGCGCTCGGGTTCGCAGATGTGGCAACGGCCACAACGCGGGAGGAACGCGGGCGGATCGGCGAAGATGAACAGGTCGATGGACCCGGAGGCAACAACGCACGACGCTTGACGGATATTGGCGGCGGGAGCGGCGCTGGCGGCGTCGGTGGCGGTTCAGGTGGCACCGGCGATGGCGGTGGCGGAAACGGGAACGGTGGCGACGGTGGCAATGGCACTGGCGGCGGCGATACCGGTAACGGCGGCAATGGCGGTGGAAACGGTGCCGGCGGCGGTGGAAACGATGAGGGCGGGACTAACGGGGGAGACACCGGCAACGGCGGCAGCAACGGAAGCGGCGGCGGCAATGGATCCGGTGACAATGGAAATAGCGGCGGTGACACCGGCAGCGGTGGAAACGGCGGCGGTGGAAACGGCAGCGGCGGAAACGGAAATGGCGGCGGCGACAGTGGCAACGGGTCTGGCGGCAACGGGTCTGGCGGTAATGGGTCAGGTGGCGGCGGCAACGGAAATGGCGGTGGTCAAAATGGTGGCGGCCATCACGGTGACAAGCATGGCCACAAGGACAAACATGGCCATAAGGACAAGCACGGTCACAAAGACAAACACGGGCACAAAGACAAACACGGGCACAAGGACAAGCACGGGCACAAGGACAAGCGCGGCAAGCATGGGCACGACAAATACGCCGAGAAGAAGAAGCACGACTGGTAGGCCAGCGAAGCCGATCCTGCCTCGACAAAGAACGGCCGGCGATTGCCGGCCGTTTCACGTTTCGATCGTTGTGGCGTTAGCCTGAAAGCGCGGCCATCTGAACGCCCGGGCCGCCGGTAAGAACCGCATTCCAGGTGGCCGGGGCATTGGGATCCTGCATGCGCAGGAAGAAATAGCCCGTCTCTTCCCACGGTAGAATTCGGTTGGTCAGGTTGTCGAGAACCATGTCACCCGCTGCAGTGCGCAGCACCAGTACCGCATGGGCCTGCTGGCTTCGGTCGAGTACGGTCGCGATCATGAGCCGTTCCGTGGGCACGCCCCGCTCCAGAAGCGCCTGCTTCTTGGCCAGTGCGAAATCCTCGCAATCGCCGCCGCGCGCGGTGGGCAGGGCCCAGAATTCCGCCGTATCGTATTGCCGGTCATCGGCGATCTCTGGATAGCGGCGGTTCATCGTGAGGTTTACCTCGCGGGCCACATCCATCAAGCTCCGCTCGTTGACCGCACCCGCGCCAGAGCCGGCCGCGCAGGCCCAAACATATCGGTCGCAAACACCGTGAAAGCCCGCAGGCGCATCGACCGCTTTGACCGGAACGATATGGCTGCCAGCCTCCACGAGTGGGGCCGAACCAACCACCATCGCCGCTGCGAGAGCCGATGCCCGAACCGCCCGTTTGGCGATCCGCCATGCGCGCAAGCTAGGGCGCGGCGCACGCGCGCGAAAGCACAGGGCGGATTCGAAAGCGGCATGGGGCATGGCAGGCATCCTTTCGGTTGCATGCCAAGCTGCCGGCGGAAGACGGCGCAGTTTTGAACGATTTTGGGAGGTATCAAGGCGCTTCGCGGCAAAAAAAGGGCGCCTTGTGGCGCCCTTTTCAACCCGATCTTAAGGGTTCGTCACTCCGTCCAGCGCACGGCGGTAAGGTCATTGGCCTGGGTCGGCGCGTTGAGCCACAGCCCCTCGATGGCAGCATTGGCCACGCCAGTGCGCGCCAGTTGGAAGAGATAGCCGTTCACGTAATCATCGGCGATCATCTGCTGCGCGGCCTGCAGAATGTCGGAGCGCTCTACAGGGTCTGTCGCGATGTCGAGATCCGCCATCAGCTCCTGAAATTCAGGCTTATCGTACTGAAAGTAGTAGTCGGGCCGGCCGTAGATATTAATATCCATCGGCTCGGTATGGCTGACGATCGTGAGATCGAAATCCTTGCCACGGAACACTTCTTCCAACCACTGCGCCCATTCAAGATTCGAGATCTCGGTCTCGATCCCAACCTCACGCAACTGCGCCGCGATGATCTCACCGCCCCGGCGGGCATAAGAGGGCGGCGGCAGCTTCAGCGAAAGCGTCAGCCCATTGCCATGTCCGGCCTCCGCCAGAAGCGCGCGTGCCTTATCCGGGTCATATTCTGATTGCGCCGTGAGATCGACATAGTCGGGATGGTGCGGCGCGAAATGAGTGCCGATGGGCGTGCCATAACCGAACATCGCGCCATCGATGATCTCCTGCCGGTTGATGGCATGGGCCAGCGCCTGGCGCACGCGGATGTCTGACAGCGCCTCTGATTGGTTGTTGGTTGAAAGGATCGTTTCGCCTTCGGTGGAGCCGATCAGCAGCTCAAAGCGCGGATCGGCCTCGAACTGCACCAGCGTCTCGGGCGCGGGGAAAGCGGGGAAGGCATCGATATCGCCCGCCATCATCGCCGCAAAGGCCGCGGTGGGATCGGAGATGAACTTGAAGGTGGCCTCTGTCAGCGCAGGTGCCTCGCCCCAGTAATCAGGATTTGCCTCAAGCTCCACCCGATCCCCCTGCACCCATTCGCGAAAGCGGAAGGGCCCGGTGCCGATGGGGGTGGTGGCCGCATCCGCGATGCTTTCGGGCGCCACAATCACTGCATCGCCCCAGGCTAGATTTGTCAGAAACCCGCCATTGGGGGATGAGAGCGTGATCTTCACTGTCAGATCATCGATCACCTCCACCGCGGATATGCCCGCAAAGAGCGCCTTCTGCGCATTCGTGCTGTCTTCCGCGCGGGCGCGGTCGAGGGAAAACTGAACATCCTCAGCGGTTAGCGCGCTACCATCATGGAACGTCACGCCCTCATGCAGAGTGAAGGTATATTCAAGCCCGTCTTCCGAGATTTCCCAACTAGCCGCCAGCGCTGGCGCGATCGACCCATCCGCCTGATAACGCGTGAGCCCCTCGAAGACATTGGCATAGACCACCTCATCGATTGCCGCGGCCGCCCCGCCGGTAGGATCAAGGTTTGGCGGCTCAAGCTGCATGCCGATGGTGATCGAAGTTTGCTGCGCAAACGCGCCGCCGGCGGCCAGTGCAAGCGCCGCGGCCGAAAGGGCCAAGCGAAAGGTCATGGTGCATCTCCCTGGTGCTTTTGAAGAAAAGCTAGCCCAGGGCTGCCCGCTTTGGAAAGAGGCGTGATTTTATAGGCCAATGCGGGGCCGGGCGCAGATGACGCGGATGTGACTGGCGTGGGGCGCGGCCTGCGGCAACACTTCGCTCGCGCGACAGGAGGCCGGAGAGATGGCGAAAAAAACCAAAGGGCGGGCGAAGAGCGGGCGCGGGGCACCCGCGCGTGCGGTTGAAACCGCGCCCTCTGAAAGCCGCCGCAACACGCTGAAACTGCTGCGCAATGGCGGGATCGCCGCGCTTGTGCTGGGCGGCGCCGGCGTGGTTTCGGTCAATGCCGTGCGGGCCACGATTGCCGAGCAGGATCTCACCCGGATCGGCAACGGAACGCCTGCGATCGTTCAGATCCACGATCCCACCTGCGCGATGTGTACCGAACTTCAGCGCGAAACCCGCAAGGCGCTGCGCGGGTTCGAGAAGGGTGCGGTGAATTACCTTGTCGCCAACATCCATTCCGATGAGGGCGGCGCCTTTGCCCGCGCGCATGGGGTGGGCCATGTCACGCTTCTGCTTGTCGACCGCGAGGGCGCGGTGCGCGAGGTGCTGGAAGGCGTGCGCCGCCGGGATGAGCTTGAGCGCCATTTCGCGGCACTTCTGGGCGCAAGCTGAGCGGGCGCTTTGACTGGCACCCCCTTTCTGACGCGCCCGCCTAAAGCACCGCCTCGATGCGCGCCACATCCACGGGGTTGTTGAGCTCCCAAAACACCCGCCCGCGGCCTTCAACCTCCACGCACAGAACCGGCTCACCGTTTTCGAGGAAGCGCAGCTGTTCGAGCCCCTCGTTTGCCTCGAGCGGCCCCGCCGCCCAACCCAGGTAGCGATCGAGCGCCTCGGGGCGGTAGGCATAGACACCCACGTGATGAAACACCGGTGGATCCAATACATCCGCATCGGGCAGGAAGGGGATGACTTCCTTGGAGAAATAGAGCGCGCGGCCATCGGCGGCGAAAACCGCCGTTGTGCCGCCCACACGGCCCGCCGCGCGATCCTCGCGGAAATGGCGGTAGGTGGCGGCATCGCAGCGCAACACGGGCGTGGCCACGCCCATTTCGGGCCGCGCCGCCATCGCGGCGATAAGGTCTTCGAGAAACCAGGGCGGGGTCAGCAGCGCGTCGCCCTGCAGATTCACCACCAGATCGGGGCGTTCACCCAGCC
>JBCCRC010000074.1:0-15380 GCA_039208375.1 Pseudomonadota bacterium
CCTATATGACTCACCGGCGCCATTGGACACGGTCAACCGCCCCGCGGTGGCCTGCGTGTGGGAGTTGGAGATAATCACGGCAGAGCACCAAATCTGGCGCGAGACGATGATGACGCCCCCGCCTGACACCGACGCCTACGTCAACACGCGAGCCGAACAGGCAACCAGCGTCTCGTCAAGGATGGTTTGCTAAGGTGGCTCCGGCGGTAGGGATCGAACCTACGACCAATTGATTAACAGTCAACTGCTCTACCGCTGAGCTACGCCGGATCACCGGCGGCGGATATAGCAAGGGCGATTCCGCACGTCCAGTGGGTTTTCGCATCGTACGGATCAGGCGGTGCTCAGGGAGTAGGTCGCGGTGGCCGATAGAGAAGGGTGGGCAGCCACTCGGCCCTCTTCGCAAAGGGCAATCAGGTGGGCAAAGACGTTGCGCTCGGCAGCTGGGATCAGCGCAGGCGCCGTGTCGGTATAGATGCGCGCGGTCAGGTCGGGAATTCTGTGGTGGCCAGCAGCCAGCATGGCCAGAACCTGCGCGGTGCGTCCCGCGCGGTGGTCTATCAACCAGTCCACCCGTGCCGTTGGGTCTTCAATTGGTGCGCCGTGGCCAGGCAGGAACTGCCGCGCCCCGCGCGCCTTCAGGGAAGTGCAAGAGGCCAGGAAGGCCGTCAGATCGCCATCAGGCGGCGAAATGAGCGTCGAGGCCCAGCCCATCACCAGATCCCCGGTGAAGATCAGGTCCCCCCACACGAAACTCAGGTGCCCCGCGAAATGCCCAGGTGTGTGCAGGGCCTCAACGGCGCGACCGCCCACCGCCATCCGGGCCCCATCGCTTAGCGTGCCATCGGGCAGAAAGCCGAGATCAACGCCTTCGCCCCCGCCCGTAAGGCCCTCTGCCGCAAGCCGTGCCATGATGTCAGAGCGGCCCGCGTCAGGTGGCCCGAAGGCCAGGGTCGGCGCGCCCACAGCCGCGGCAAGCCGCGGGGCCAACGCGCTATGGTCTCGGTGCGCGTGGGTCACGAGGACGGCGCACACAGACGCATCCCCGACCGCACGCAGGATCGCATCGAGATGCGCGGAGTCGTCCGGCCCCGGATCGATCACCGCAAGATCGCCATCGCCCACCAGATAGGTGTTGGTGCCCCAATGGGTCATCGGCGACGGATTCGGCGCCAGGATTCGCCGTACGCCCGGCGCCATCAAGCCGACGCTCCCCGCTTGCGGCCGATCATCCACGCGCGCCCCCTTCCGTTTTCACCGCCGGAATGCTTAGCCTTTTCCCATGCGGCTTCCCTCGCTCAAACGCTATACGCCACGCTCGCTTTTTGCGCGAGCCGCGCTCATCCTGCTGGTGCCGATCCTTACGATTCAGCTCGTTGTGTCCTACGTCTTCATCCAGCGGCTCTATGAAAACGTGACCGAGCAGATGACAAGCTCGATCTCTTACGATCTGCGGCTTGTGCTGGACCGGATCGCGGCGGAAGACAGCCCCGACACCGCAATCGCCGCGGCGCGTGAGGTTGGGGTGCCGCTGCGCGTGTGGGCGAGCTGGTCTGACGACGGCGCGATCCCGGACGATGCGCGCGAGATCTTCGATGTGTCGGGCCGCGTGGTGATGCGCGAACTGCGCCGCCGGATCGTTGGGGTTGAGGCGGTAGACCTCAGAACCGATGACCGACAGGTGTTCCTGCGCGCCAATACCCGCCATGGCGACGTGCAACTGTTGTTTTCGCGGGATCGGGTTTCGGCCTCGAACCCCCACCAGCTTTTGGTGCTGATGGTGTTCGTCTCGCTGATCGTGACGGTGATCTCGTTCCTCTTCTTGCGCAATCAGGTACGCCCGATCCGCGCTCTGGCTGAGGCCGCTTCGGCCTTTGGGAAGGGCCAGGTTCTGCCCTACCGCCCCTCGGGGGCCACCGAAGTGCGGGCCGCGGGGGCCGCGTTTCTGGAAATGCGGGCGCGGATCGAGCGGCATATCGAACAGCGCACATTGCTTCTATCGGGCGTCAGCCACGATCTGCGCACCCCGCTCACCCGCCTAAAACTTGCCTTGTCGCTTGAGCCCGACGGGCCGGGGATAGAGGCGATGCGGCGGGATGTGGACGAGATGGAGCAAATGCTGAACACTTTCCTCGGCTTTGCGCGGGTGGATGCTACCGAAGATCCCGAACCGGTGGATCCCGTTGCGTTGGCCGAGCGGCTTGTAGAGGCTGCGCGGCGCACGACGGATGTTGTGGCGATGGGCCCGGTGTCGGGCGAGGGCCGGGTGGCGATGCGGCCGCTGGCGGTGGAACGCGCGCTAGAAAACCTGATCGGCAATGCGGTGCGTTACGGCTCACGCGCCTTGGTCACGGTGGCGATCAGTGACCGTGCAGTGCGGTTTTCGATTGAAGATAATGGGCCGGGCATCCCCGAAACCCAGCGCGAAGAGGCTTTGCGCCCCTTTGCTCGCCTCGATCCGGCCCGCAACCAGGATCTTGGCGGTGGCGTGGGTCTCGGCCTTTCCATTGTGCGCGACATCGCCCGCCAGCATGGCGGATCGTTGCGGCTGGGGGAAAGTGCGCAGCTCGGCGGGCTACAGGCTGATCTGGTGATTGCGCGATAGAGGGAGGGCGCGTGCCCTTTCTCTACGCAGCCCTTCGTCACGCCCCCGCGTCGAAAAGGGGAAAGCTGACCCCTAGCGCCCAGGCCAAAATGAGGCCCAGGCCTAGGCCCGCCGCCGTCGCCCCGCCATGTTGCCCAAACCACCGGCCCATCAGCCCGTGCACGCAGAAAAACAGGATCAGGATCGGAAAGATGATTACGAGGAAAAACAGCCGCTCGGGATCGAGCGCGACGGCGATCATCAGCGCGGCGAACAGGGCCACGCGCGCCACCACCCGGCGCCAGAGGTGCGCCTGGCCCGCCTGGGTGAGCATCGCATCTGCCAGCATGAAGGGCACGGTACCAACTGCCAGTGCCGCAATGATCGGCAGCCGAGCGGGCGTCGGCATGAAGCTCGCCACGTAACGATCTAATAAAAAGCCGAAAACCGCAATTCCCCAAAGCATCAGAAGGGCGACGGCGAGGGGTGCGGGCGGCTCTGGGCGGTGCCCCAATGCCCAGAGGGCTGCAAGTTGCAGCACCCCGTAGACAAACAGCATCACCGCCAGCGTTTCCGCCACCATCACCGGAAGAAAACTTGTCTCAATGGTGGCGGCCAATATCGGTGCCACCACCGCCGGGACGCCAATAATGGACAAAAACGCGCCGCGGGGCAGGGCGGAGGGCGCCGCCTTCCGCCGGCCCGCGAGCGCCGCGAGCGGCCATGCCAGCAGAACAACCGAGGTCATGAGCGCCGCAATCCATGGCCCCGTCAGCGCCAACGGCCCGTTCGGCACAAACCCGTTGGCAGCCGCCAGCCAGGCGCGCGCTTCCCGCAGCGAGGTGGGCGAATAGAGCACGCCCACATGCTCAACAAATGGGGCCACCACAGCACGACGCAGCACCTCGCCTGCCGCGGTATCTCCCTCGGCTGCCGTTTCGTCAACCTGCTGCAGCGCGGCCAACGCTTCCGCGCGCAAATGCGGCTCCCACTGACCCGTGAGGATCAACAGGGCATCGGGCGTGTTGGCGGTCACCGCTTCGGAATACATCGAAACGGCCACAAGCGGCCCCACGGTCGGGTCGGCCAAAGCGGTTCGAATGATCACGTCTGACGCCATGGAATGCCCCAAAAGGCCCACCGCGCCATCCCAGCCGGTTTCCACGCGTGCCGCCGCAATCACACGCTCGGTTTCGGCAACGAGACGCGCTGTTGTTCCGTCAATCGCGGTAACATCGCCCGACATCGGCACAGGGTTGCGACCGTGACCCTCGAAATCAAACGCGGCGACGCGAAACCCGGCATGGGCGAGGGTCAGCGAAAAGCTCTCCATAAACTGCCGCGATCCCGCAAACCCGTGCGCGATCACCACAAGCGGCCCGCTTTCGTTCACTTGGTACAGGGTGACCGGCGTGGTGCCTGCAGAAAAGCCGCGCATCTCCACGCCCTGGCGCATACGTTCCAACTGAAAGATCGCGAGTGCTGCGAGCCCGAGCCCGACGATCAGAACGGCAGACTTGAATAGCCCCATTGCGCCCCGCCAGGGGTCGCGGCCCGGCGTATTTTGGGCGTCCTGAAGGCCGCCCGCCTGATCAGAATTCATAGGGCTATCAATGCCTTATCGCCGGAACTTGCAGAAAACCACACCGTGTCTCGCGCACCTGTCTCACAAAATCTCAACTGTAGGGCCGACGGTGCTTTTGCCGCGCGGCCCTGGCTGCTAGATAGTTTTGAAGGCAGGCACCGGCAAGCCATGGGCATTGCGGCGGGTCCGAACGATCATTGTACTCCAACGCTCGATTGACCGCTGCCTGTGCATTAGGTCACGCGAGACGAATAACTCGCCCGGGCCCGCCATGACCAGTTTTGAATGCCTTACGTGGAACATACACCGCTGCCGCGGGCGTGACGGGATCATTGACCCCAAACGCACCATGACCGTGCTGATTGACCTCCTTGAAACGTCTCCCGTCGATCTGCTTGTGCTGACCGAGGCAGAGGAGGAGAGACGCCCCTTTGGCGCGATCCTCGATCTAGATCGTATCATGGGCGAGACGGGCCTCAGCACGGGCCATGCCGATCCATCGCTCCTTTGGGGCGACGACAGCCACGGTTTTCTAGGAACGATCATTTTGCATGGCCCGCGGCTCATCCCACAAGGCGGGCACGTGGTCGATCTGCCTGGCCATTGCCCGCGGGGCGCCGCCGTTCTGACCTTTCACTGTGAAGAGCGCCCAATCCGGATCATTGGAACGCACCTTTCGCTCGGCCAGCCCGCGCGCATCGCGCAAATGCGCACGATTGGGCAGTTCCTGGCGCGTCAAGCGCCGATGCCAGCAGTGCTTTTGGGCGATCTCAACGAATGGCGCCCCTGGGGCGGGTTAGCGTTCTCTCGCAAGATCGCGGGGCAGGACTTTTCGGGCCCAGTGCGGCGCAGTTTTCCCGCCAGCCTGCCGTTTCTGCCGCTCGACCGGGCGCTGGCCACGGTGCCCGCGCGGGTGGCCGATGCCCGGGTTCTAACCTCGCCAGCGCTGCGAGAGACGTCAGACCACCTGCCGCTTTGGGCCCGCGTGACGCTCGATTAGGGCCCGCCATCCCGCGCTGGCGTCCAGCGATGTAGCCATACAGCCGAGCGCGCGGCCCCATCAGGGCCACGCAAAACAAGGCGCAATTCGGCAGCCGTGGCCATGCCCGGCTCGAATTGAAAGCCAACCCGCTGTTGACCGCGCTCGGGAAGCCCGTAGGCCGATACGCCGTGGATTTCGCCTTGCGTGGCGGTAACGTCCGGCTGAAGGCCCTCAAGGCCCATCCCCGCAAAATCCACCACATATTGCAGCCGCCCAGGCTGGTCATGCACAAGGCCCGAGCGGCTTTGAGCCACGGATGCAGGAAGATCGCTCGGCGGCATTGGCTCAGCGCCGGTCAGCATACGGTAGGCAAAACGATAGGCCCCTCCCGCCTCAAGCGGCGTTTCTGGCCGCCAAAAGGCAACGATATTGTCGAAAAACTCATCGCGTGTGGGAATTTCGACGAGCATCACGCTGCCGGCGCCCCAGTCGCCCCTCGGGGCGACCCAAGCCGAGGGCCGGCGGTGATAGGCGGCTTCCGGGTCTTCGAAATCGGCAAACGCGCGGGCAGACTGCACGAGGCCGAAACCGCGTGGCCCATGGTCAATAAAGCTAGAGCTCTGCAACGCCGCGGGGTTTGAAAGCGGGCGCCACAGACGTTCGCCACCACCGTTTTCAACCAAAAGCGCGTCACTGTCATGCACACGTGGCCGGAAATCATCCGACACGGCCGCCCGAAGCGGCCCCTTGAGATACATCGACGTCAGCGGCGCAATCCCCACGGTGTCGAGTTTTGCGCGGGGAAACAGCGTCAGTTCCACATCCGTCACAGTCGGCTCGCCCGGTGTGATCGAAAGCCGCGCCGCGCCGGTCACCGATGGGCTTTCGATCAGAGCGTCGACCTTTGCCTGACCGTCAGAGGCCCGATGAAGCCGAAGGCGCGTGAACACCGGAAATTCCTCTGGCGCGTTGCCCCCAGTTCCCACTGCAAGCGCGCGCGCCGAAAGGCCATAAAGCGTCTCCCGCGAGACGATGCGATAGTAGCTTGCGCCCTGTGCCACGAAGAACTCATCGGCGACGTCAGCCTGCCGGAACGGGGCGCGCAACCGCAGGCCGGAAAAGCCCATCTGGGCACGCGCGGCATCAGACAATTCGGGCGTGCCTTGGAAGTACCGCGCACCGTAGCTGAAGAGCGCCGGATCAAAGCCGATGGGCGTGAATGCGCCGTCGCTTTCGATCTCAACCCCGACCGCATCACGAAAGAAAAAGCCTGGCGGCATCAGATCGGCGGACAGGCCGCCCCCAAGTGCGATCCCCGCCGCGCCGCCGGGGGCGGGCCGGATCGCGCGATAGCTATCGTAGGTGAGTGCATCAAAGGGCGGGGCGAGCCGCATGGCCGGGTCTCGGTGCGGCTGTCGCGCAAGGCGCGCAGCGATGTCTTCAAAGCTCTCCGAGGCAGACGTGGCGCCTACGCGCAGAGGAACTGCCGCCGCCAAGGCCCCGACCAAAAAACCGCGCCGTCCGATCACGCCTGGGCCCGCGCGTCCAGCCACGGCGCCAGCCAGGGTGCGGCCAGGAGCGGCCCGGCGATGAGCGTCAGCCAAAGCGCCTGCCAGGCCGTCTCGCCGCCAACGAGGGCCACGACAACAAGTGCGACGCCGCCAGCGGCCTCCGGCACCCCTTGAGAAAAGCGCATTCGGGCGACCACAGGGCTCTTCCAGCCACAGTCGCGCCCTGCCAGAACCGCCGCCACCGCAACCGTCTGGCGCACCATCACAAGCGGCGACAACAGCGTGCTGAGCACCAGTTCGGCCAGCGTGGCGCGCAAGAACACGCGCCGACGCGAGTGCCGTGCAGTGCGTCGCCTGAAGCGGATCAGCGCAGCGAGTTTCGGCACAACGAGCAGCGCAAGCGCGCCCGACAGCACTGGCACCGCGCCGGGTGCCATACCGGCCAGCAAAAACAGCAAAATCAGCGCCAACCAGATTGGCGCCGACAAGTAGCTTTGTACGCCGCAGGCCAGATGGATCCGGCTGTTGCGGTGAAGGCCCGGCGCAAAAAGCGCTCGCAGGTGCTGCAGATTGCCCTGGCACCAGCGCCTGTCGCGGCGGTGGAAGGTTTCGAGATCTTCCGGCCCGTTTTCCGAACTCCCCGCGGTATCGGGCGCAATGCGTACGTCCCAGCCTGCCCGAACCATCCAGGCGGCCTCTATGAAATCATGGCTGAGATAATCACCGCCATAGGGCGCAGGGCCGCTCAGGGGCGGCAAGTCCATTACATGGCGGAACGCTGAAATGCGGATCAGCGCGTTATGGCCCCAATAGTTCCCCGCTGCGCCTGCCCATGCGTTGAGCCCGCCAATGAAGACCGGCCCTGTCAGCCGGGCCGAAAGCCGTTGCAGCCGCGCAAAGCGTGTGGCCCCGGGGCGCAGAGCAGTCCCGCATTGCAAAAGGCCCAGTCGCGGATTTTGCTCCAGGGTGTAGCGCAAGGCGCTCAGCCGATCGGCCGTCATCGCGCTGTCGGAATCCATTACAAGCATGCTGTCGTAACGTGCTCCATGCTGCGCGATCCAATCAGCAAGATTGCCCGGCTTGCGGCGCAGATTCCGGGGGCGGCGCCGGTATTGCAGGATACCGGCCTCGATCAGGGGCCGCATGGCGCAAAGCTCCGCATCGTGCAGGTGCGCCGGCGTGTCGGAGAGCAACCAGAGATCGGTCATATCCCCGCTGCCTGCCCGCGCCAGATCGCGGTGCATTGCCGTGATCCGCCGCGCCACGCCGTTTGGGGCCTCTCCGCAAATCAGAAACAGAACCGCTGTCTTTTCTCTTGGCCGCCAGCCACCCGGTGGCCTTCGATCCTTGCGGTCGCGTGTCACATAGAGCCCGATCAATGCAGTGGCCGCCGCCGCAGCAACCCAGAGCGCATTGAGCGCGAAGAGGGTAACCAAAAACACGTCCAACGCCTCAAGCGGCGCCAGAACAGCGGCAAGGCCAAAAACAAGGGGAAGCGATAGCCCCAGCGTCAACACCGCAAACAGACGGAACCGCCGGGCCTCAGCCCCAGCCCGGGCCGCAGTGCCGGCAACAGGGACGGCCCCGCTTTGGCCCATTTCAGGCGCATGGGGGCTGGCGGGCAGGGCAGCCGCAGCGCGGGCTGTCATTGCTTGGCCGGGCGGGCCCGCCAGATGCGCGAGAATACGCCGTCTTTCTTGATCAGCCCGTGCTGCAGCGCAGCGCCGATATGCAGAAAGATGAACGCCGCCAACACAAACCGAGCGTTTGAATGCACCCATTTCGCCGTTTCGGCCAGAGGCTCCGAGCGTGGCACAAGCGGCGGCACCCCGAGCGCATCAAGTGCCTCAATGGGGAAGCCCCCCGCTCTCACCCGGACGTATCCCGAAATCGCCATCACCAACAGCAAAATGTAGAGCGCGGCATGGCTGAAAGCGGCGGCGCGCTTCTGCCAGGCGGGCATCGCGTCGGGCAGCGGCGGGGTTGTCGTCATCGCCCGGGCGATGAGCCGAGCCAGCACCAGGAGGAGGATGACCACGCCCACGTTTTTGTGAAAGATGAACAGTGTATTCTGCACGTTTCGCGGCAAGCCTTCGGTAATCATGATGACGCCGACCGGGATCGTTGCAATCACGACAATGGCGGTCAACCAATGCAGCCAGCGCGTGACTGTGGAATAGCTGGGCGGGGCTGTGGCGACCTCTGCCATGGCGTAGCGTCCTTTTAGGTTTAACCGATGATAGCGTTGCCGCGGTCTACATCAATCCGCTTGCTTGACCCTGCGCTGCGGTCGCATAGCTTCGCGTAATGAAACAACTTCTCCTGCACGTATCGGACCACGTCAACCGCCAAGGGGTGGCGGTGCCGCTGTCGCCGTTGCGGGTGGAGTTTGCACTGGCCACGTTGGCAAGCCTTGGGCTGGTCGTCCTGCTATCTTCCTGGCCCGGGCATGAGGCGAGCCTCACCGCGGCGCTTGCCGTCTTCACCGTGGGCGTCGTAGCCGCGGGCGTTGGCATGCATCACGGCTATCCTCATCGCGATTTGGGGCTATGCAATCTTATTACACTGGCGCGCCTTGCTCTGACGGCGGCGCTCTCGGCGCTATTGTTCTTACCCATGCCGCTGAATGATCCGGTGTTGTGGTATGCCTTTGCGATCGCGTCGGCGGCGCTGATGCTCGACGGGGTAGATGGCTGGGCGGCGCGGCGCGCAGGGCTTACGTCCCACTTCGGGGCCCGCTTTGACATGGAGGTCGACTCGGCCTTCGCGCTCATTCTCGCGCTTCTGGCCTTTCAGACCGGGCAGGCCGGCGCCTGGGTCATCGCGCTCGGTCTGCCCCGCTACCTGTTTCTAGCGGCTGGGTATATTTGGCCGGTGCTAACGGGCACCGTGCCCGCCAGGTTCAGCCGCAAGGCCGTCTGTGTGCTGCAGATCGGCATCCTTGTGGCGTTTCTCGTGCCGGTGCTACCCGCGACCGCTCTGGTGGCCGCCGCCGCCTGTGCCGTGCTTGCCCTGATCTGGTCCTTCTCCCTCGATATTCGTCACTTGATGTCACGGGCGGGATGACACAGGCCGATGCGCTTCGGGGTTCGGGGCTCGCCCGCCCGGCCATCGGGGCCGCCCTCGCGCTTGCCGTTCTCTACCTCGTTCTGAGCCTGCCGAACCACCCCGCCGCGCTAACCCCAGGCATTTTAAGGGTGTTTCCACTGGAACTTCCTGTGATCTTCGTGGCTCTGGCCATCCTGCCAGCAGCGCATGGATTTACGATCGCGGTCCGCGCAGCGCTTGTGGTGTTTCTCACTCTTGTTACCGCACTGAAGCTCGCAGATTTCGCAACGTTCTCAACGTACAATCGGGGATTCAATCCGCTTGTCGACCTTCACCTGATCCCTGCCGCGTGGAACCTCGCCTCCGGGGCCGTGGGCGCGGCACTGACCGGGGCAGGGGCCGCGGCACTCCTGGTCGGGATCGCCTTCCTCGCATGGCTTATTTGGTGGGCCACAGGCCAGCTTTCGCGCCTGACCCTCGGCCCGGGCCTGCGGCGAGCAGCTAGCTTGGTCATGGCGCCGCTCGCCGTGATCGCCGGGCTGGAAATTGCCGCGGCGATGCGCACCATCGCGCTGCCCTTCAACGTGCCCGGCGCGGCGTTCACGGCGCGAGTTGCAGCAGAGCGTGTCACGATGCTGAGCCACACCATGGAACGTCTCAACGCATTTCGCGATGCGGCGCACTCCGACCCCTTCGCCGACGTCACGCCGCTGCTGGACCGGATCGGCCAACGCGACGTTCTGCTGATCTACATTGAGAGTTACGGTGCTTCGAGCCTCACCAACCCGCGCTATGGCGAGACGCATCTGCAAACGCTTGCCGGTATCGAGGCCGAGCTCGATGCAAAGGGCCTCGCGATGCGCTCTGGCTGGCTTGAGGCCCCGATCCTCGGTGGCCAGAGCTGGATGAGCCACACAACGCTGGCTACAGGACTATGGACGCCTGACCAACGCACCTACGGCGCGGCGCTTGTAAGCGGGCGTGCCTCACTCTTCCACCTTGCCCAGCGGCATGGGTTTGAAACCGTCGCCGTGATGCCCGCAATCACGATGGATTGGCCTGAGGCCGATTTCATGGGCTTTGACCGCGTGCTTGCTGCTGACGATCTCGGCTATCGCGGCTTGCCTTTCAACTGGGTCACCATGCCCGACCAGTTCACCCTTGCCGCGCTGGATCGGCTGGTGCGCGAGGGCCAGCCGGGGCTTGATCGTTCGCCTGTTTTCGCTCAGGTAGCGCTCATTTCGTCCCACGCGCCCTGGACGCCCGTGCCGCGCCTTTTGGGATGGGATGATATCGGTGATGGGCAAATCTTCAACGCCGTTGCGCAATCGGGGGATCCGCCCGAAGTAATCTGGCGCGACCGCGAGCGGGTGCGCAGCCAGTTTCTGAAGGCGATCGACTATAGCCTTAGAACCGTGGGCAGCTACGCCGCTCGCCAAGCCGCGGCCCCGCCACTTCTAATCGTTCTGGGCGATCATCAGCCTGCGCCCTTTGTCTCGGAGGATGAGGGTCTCGCCGTTCCGATCCACGTGATCGGGCCGCCGGAACTGGTGGAGCCTTTCGCCGAGTGGGGCTGGCGCACCGGCCTGATCCCCGATCCAGATGCGCCCACGATCGCGATGGACCAGTTTCGCAATCGGTTCCTCACCACCTTTAGCAGTCAGTCGGTGAGCCCCTAGCCGCTATCCTTTCACGGCGCCCGCCATGATCGCCCCCACGATCAACCGCTGAAGGGCCAGAAACGCCGCAATTGCGGGAATCACGGTGATCACACAGGCCGCGGCCAGAAGCTGCGTTGTCGACGCACTCGTCGAGCCTGCGAAATTGAAGATCGCAACCGATATCGGCTGCAGCTGATCGCGGGTCAGCAGTATGAACGGCACAAGAAACTGCGACCAGCCCATCAGCATGTTTAGAATGAATGCCGATGCCATGCCCGGCGCGGCCAATGGCAGGGTGACGAAGAACAGGATGCCCGGCGCGCTGCAGCCATCGATCGCTGCGGCCTGTTCCAACGCATGAGGAATAGCGTCAAAACTTGCCTTCAGCATCCACACCGTCAACGGCACCCCAAGCGCCATGTAGACGCCTGCGGCAGCGGCGTGGGTTTCGAGCAGCCCCAGACGCTCCATATACCTGTAAAGCGGGATCAGAAGCACGAGCGGCGACACCATTTGCACCGTCAGAATACCCACCATCAGCGCCGATGCGCCTCGAAACGTGCGCCGCGAAAACACGTATGCTGCGGGGATCGACACGATCAGCGCGCCGAGCGCGCCAAGGGCGCAAAGCTTTATGCCGTTCCAGAGGTATAGGCCGAACGTCCTGTCCGTCAGGATCTGGCGGAAGTTTTCAAGCGTCGGCTCCTCGGGGATGAACCGCGCCGCGCCTAGAAACACCTCTGCGGGTGTGCGCACGGCGAGCGATATCAGCCACAAAAGCGGTGCGGCAAAGAGAACCGTCAGAACCAATGCTGCCACATAGGTGGCAACGTCACCCGCCCGCACGGCCCTGCGCCGGGCGATGCCTGCACGCACCGTCATTTGCCCAGCCCCCCGCGATCCACGAGAAGCCGGATATACGCCGCGGTCAGCACAAGAGCGATCAGCACCAGCAGCACGGCAAGAACTGAACCGCCGGACAGATCGAAATTAAAGAACACCGTGTTGAACGTGAAGAGCGACAACACTTCGGTTGTGCGCCCCGGGCCGCCGCCGGTAAGGGCCAGGATCACGTCGAAGGTGTTCAGCGTCTGGATCGTCACCAGAATCGTGGCGATCAGGATCGCAGGCCGCATCTGGGGTAGCGTGATGAAGACGAAGCGGGCCACTGGGCCCGCACCATCAATCGCCGCTGCCGCATGCAGATCAGCGGACAGGCCCTTGCGCGCGGCGTAGAAGACGATCATCGTGAAGGCCGTGCCCTGCCAGACATTGGCGATCACCGCCGAGAGCATCGCATTGCCGGGATCCGACAACCAGCGCACGGGTGCCACGCCTGCCACGGCAAGCACCGAGTTCAATGCGCCGAACGGCGCTTCAGAAAACAGAAGCTGCCAGATCAGCCCGTTTGCGATACCCGGCACCACCCAGGCCGTCAGAATGACCGTGCGCATAACGCCCATGCCCAGAAGACCGCGCGCCTCGCCCTGAACGATCAGAAGCGCCGTCAGAAGGCCGAGGCCGAGAATGCCCGCAACGCTGAAGAGCGTGAACACGGTCGTAGCCCAGAGCACGCCCGGAAGCGCCGGGGCAGACAGCACCTCCGCGATCCCGTCCACCCCATAGTCGGTAACCCCGCGCAAGAGGGTCGCGTCGCCAAACGCCAGCCGCAGCACATCCAAGATCGGCACCAGGTAAACGGCGCCGAGAAGAGCAAGCGCAGGGGTCAGCCAGGGCCAGACAGCCCTGCGCCGCCCCCCCGCGCGCGCCCTCGTATCGCGGGTAAAGGCCAAGGGCGCGTCAGAGCCGCTCGAACGCCGCCTGAACCGCCGCATCGGCGGCATCAAGCGCCTCTTCCGGCGTCGCAGCCCCCGAAAGCACATCGCCCATTAGGATCTGGATGGCGTTCGAAATCTCGGGGTAGATCGGCACTCCGGGCCGCGCCTGCCCGTCAACGAGCGCCTCGGCGAAGACGTCATACTCGGGGCCTTCGAAGGCATCGAACGTGTCGTATTGCGCCGCCGATGTGGGCAGTAGGCCCTGGATCGCGTTGCTCTGGCCCGAATAGATCTCGCGGATCATCTCGGCGCAAAGGCGCACCGTTTCAGGATCCTCGGAGAGGGCCGCAATCGTCCACCCGCCGGTTCCCGTCGCGCGTTGATCCGCCTCAGGGCCCGGGATGGGCGAGACGGCCCAGGCCGCGAATTCTTCCTCTGACAGCGTGCCGCGCAGTTGGCCGAACTGCCAGTTACCGCCGATAAAGAGCGCCGACGTTCCTGCGGCGGCCGCGGCGTTGAATTCGTCGTAATTCACTATGCTTGTCACCCGCGGTGGCGCCGCGCCACTGTCCACAAGACCTTTGTAGAAGCTGATCGCTGCGAGAAACTTCTCGCGGTTTTCGCCCTCCGCAAAAGCCGGGCGGCCCGCGTCGTCAACCAGGCGCCCGCCTTGCGCCCAGAAATGCGCCAGCCAGTCAAAGGTCGTCCCCTCCCATCGGCCCCCATTGAAAAGAAGCCCCTCGCGCCCGGCTTCAACTGTGGCAAGCGCAGCCGCCTCAAGCTCCGCCCAAGTCTGCGGGGCGTCTGGAACGAGCCGCGTATCACGATACAGCACGCGCAGATCAGTGAACCACCACCAGGCCAGAAGATCGCCGTTTTCGTTTGTCACGGCCTCGCGCACATACGGAAAGAGATCGTCGATTTCCGCATCGCTCCAATGGGCGGTCATAGGCGCCAGTACGTCTGCGCTCTTGAACAGCGCCAGCTGCGAGCTGTCGATCATCGCGCAATCGGGGCCGCGCCCGGCGCGCGCCTGCTCCAGCATTCGGGCCTGTTCTTGGCCGATATTGTCAGTGGCGATCTGGGTTTCGATTTTCCAATCGGGCCGCGCCTCGATGAACGCTGTAAATAGGGCCTCAAATGCCTCCCGCGTTGCGGAGTCTGACGAATAGAGATCAAACGCCGTGAGGCGAAACGTCATTGTATTGGGGGCATCCGGAAGGCCCACCCGATCGCGGGTGATAAGATCCTGCGCGGCCAGGCTTGTGGGCAAGCCGAAGGCGCAGGCTGCGCCGACGGCACCGAGTATGCGAACGAAACGATGGGTCATGAAACACCTTTTTTAGGGGTTGGGTTGGGGAGACGGGCGATTACGCCGCAGGGCGCAACGCCTCGCCAGTTTCGGGATCGAAGAGATGCGCTTGCTGGCTGTCAAAGCTAAGGCGCACCTCGTGGCCCTCGCGCAGGTCGATCTCGGGGGGCAGGCGGCTCCACACGTGGCCCGCGCCTTCAGTGGCAAAGGCCACGATGATTTCCTGCCCGATGGGCTCAACAGCCGCCACCCGGGCCGGTATGCCGCCGCCATCGCGCGCAAGCCCCACCGCTTCGGGGCGAAAGCCCAGCGTCACCCTCCGGCCGGCAGCGCCCTGTGTCCGGTCTGCCGAGAGCGCCACACAAGCCCCACCTGGAAGCTCGGCGCCGCCCTCGGCCAGCCTGGCATCGACGAGGTTCATGGCGGGCGATCCGATGAACTGCGCGATGAACAGGTTCGCGGGGTTGCGATAGATCTCCATAGGCGCGCCCGTCTGTTCGATCCGGCCCTCGTTCATCACCACAACCCTGTCGGCCATCGTCATCGCCTCGGTCTGATCGTGGGTCACATAGATGGTCGTGGTAGGCATGTGGGCCTGCAGGCGCCGGATCTCCGCCCGCATCGACACCCGCAATCGCGCGTCGAGGTTTGACAGCGGCTCGTCGAACAAAAATAGCTTTGGGCGCCGCACCATCGCGCGCCCCATAGCCACTCTCTGGCGCTGGCCGCCCGATAACATTGCGGGGCGCCGATTTAGAAGCGGGCCGATTTCGAGGATTTCGGCTACTTCGTTCACGCGGCGTGCCACGTCTGCGCGCGCCATGCCCCGGCGCCTGAGGCCAAAGCCGATGTTGCGCGCAACGCTCATATGGGGATAGAGCGCGTAATCCTGAAACACCATCGCCACGTCTCGCGCGCC
>JBCCRC010000075.1:0-14473 GCA_039208375.1 Pseudomonadota bacterium
GCACCCAGCCGCGTTCGAGCAGGATGTTGACGCCCTCTTCGATCTCTTCCTTCAGGCCGTCGTAGAGATCGTCGTGCATCTGCAAGACAAGCTCGTCGTCGCTTAGTTCGGAGAGGATGATATCGTCGTCTTCATCTGCCATGGTGTGCTCCCGCCGGGGGCGGCGCGCCCCGGAGACCCGTTTTGAGATTATGTCGGTGGAATATGTGCCGTGAACTTGGCGATTTCCGACAAAGACCGGGGCACAACCGACCTTTATCATTGAATTCACCTTTTGGGCGCGCGGTGTTGCCCAGCAGCCAGCCCAAGAGACGTTGGCAAATGTTCGCTTTTTGTTCTACACTTACCCGATGTCGCTGGAAGATGGATACACGCCGCAGGCCCGCCGAAGGGGCCGGGGCGCTCTGACGAACCGGGCCGGTCGGTTCGAGGCATATCTCCGCGCGCCTGTCGATGACGGATGGCCCAAGGGAGAGGCGCCGCCACCATTGCGTACAGAGGTTGCCGAAGAGCGGCCGCGGAGCGTGATCACCCGCAACAGCTCGCCCGACCTGAGCTTCGACCGGTCGATCAACCCCTATCGTGGTTGCGAGCATGGCTGCGTCTATTGCTTCGCGCGGCCGTCGCATGCGTGGCTTGGCCTGTCGCCGGGGCTTGACTTCGAAACCCGTTTGATCGCGCGGCCCGACGCGCCCGAGGTCCTCGCCCGTGAGCTTGCGAAGGCGCGCTACCGGCCCGCCGTGATCGCGATCGGCACGAACACCGACCCCTATCAACCGATCGAGCGCGAGTATGGGATCATGCGGCGCCTCCTCGAAGTTCTGCGGGACCACCGCCATCCTGTGGCGGTTGTCACGAAGGGCACGCTCATTGAACGCGACGCCGATATTTTGGGTGAGATGGGTCGCATGGGGCTGGC
This sequence comes from Pseudomonadota bacterium, assembly GCA_039208375.1. Classification (GTDB taxonomy): domain Bacteria; phylum Pseudomonadota; class Alphaproteobacteria; order Rhodobacterales; family Rhodobacteraceae; genus JANQPC01. The sequence continues at coordinate 920 of JBCCRC010000075.1, forward strand.
ACGGGTGGGCATTTCTGTCACCACCCTTGATCCCAAGGTCGCCCGTGCGATGGAGCCGCGGGTGCCGCACCCCGAGCGGCGGCTCCAGACGATCGGCGCGCTCACCGACGCAGGCTGCCCGGTGCGGGTCATGGCGTCCCCCGTGATCCCAGCACTGACCGATCATGAACTTGAGGGCATCCTTGAAGCGGGGGCCGAGGCCGGTGCGGTGGCTGCAAGTTCGATTCTCTTGCGGCTGCCTGCAGAAGTGTCCCCACTCTTTCGCGAGTGGGTTGCGGACGCCTTTCCCGATCGCGCGGCGCGGATCATGGGCCGGGTGCGGGAGCTGCATGGCGGGCGCGATTACGACCCTGCCTTCGGGAAGCGGATGCGCGGGGAGGGGCCGTTTGCGGAACTCTTCCGCCACAGGTTTAAGATCGCGTTGAAGCGATTGGGGCTTGTGGAGGTACTGACGCCGCTTCGCACCGACCTTTTCGCCGTACCACCACGGGCGGGGGACCAGCTGGAGCTGTTCTGAGCTTTCCCCGCTCGAGGCGCGTTGACGGTTTTCTGGCTGACCCATATTCCGCAAGCCCTGCGCGGCTCAGGTCCGCGCCCGGCGACGGCGCTGGCGCGTGGGGGCAGCGACGCCATCGGTGCCGTCGGAGGCTGACGAAAACGCGCCTAGCGCGGTGGTGATCGCCTCGAGCGTGGGGCGAGCGCCACGCGGGCGCGTCTCTAGCGCCTCGCGCATCTTCTCCAGATGCGCCGGGGTTGTGCCGCAGCAGCCGCCGATGATTGTGGCGCCACAGTCCCGCGCGAGCACAGCGTAATCGGCCATCAGATCGGGTGTGCCATCATAGTGGATGTGGCCATCGACGTATTTCGGGATGCCCGCATTGCCTTTGGCGATCAGTGGTCGTTCGCTGCCCTGAGCCGAGAAGCCCAGAACCGTGCGCAAAAGATCAGAGGCGCCCACGCCGCAATTGGCCCCGAAGGCCACGGGCGCATTTGCAAGTTTTTCAACCATGCTGGCCATCGCCGCCGAAGTCATGCCCATCATCGTGCGGCCAGCGGTATCGAAGCTCATGGTGCCGCACCAGGGCATGCCCGCGCGCGACGCGGCCTCGGCCGCCGCCTTGTATTCCTCGGGCGCAGAGATGGTTTCGACCCAGAGCACATCCGCACCGCCCTCTTTCAGGCCCTCGGCCTGCTCGTGGAACATTTCGACGGCAAGCTCATGGGTCAGCGCGCCCATCGGGGCCATAATCTCGCCCGTGGGCCCGACCGAGCCGGCCACGATCACATCTCGCCCCGCAGCATCGGCCACGTTGCGCCCGATTTCTGCGCCGGCGCGATTGAGCTCGCGCACGCGCGCCTGCCCGTCATGAAGTGCGAGGCGAGAGGCATTGCCGCCGAAGGTGTTGGTAAGAAAGAGATCGCTGCCCGCTTCCACGGCCCCGGCGTACAGGCGGTGAATGTCGTCCGGGCGGTCGACATTCCAGAACTCTGGCGCATCGCCGGAGGAGAGGCCCATGTTGAAGAGGTTCGTCCCTGTTGCGCCATCGGCCAGAAGCCAGTCACGGGTTGCGAGCATCCGGCTCAGGGCGTCAGCCATGGGTTACCTCAACAGGAAAAGGGCCGCGGGCGCCGCCCGAAGCAGATGTTGGCCTCTTGCCACGCGCCGCGCACATGAGGCAAATGCATAATCATCAAGAAGATGATGAGGTGGGTTTGAGGAGCCGGTCAGCCAGACTCGTTCATCACCTGCTCTTTGGCCACTGGCACCAGAGCGGCCCGTTTGGCGCGGATTTCCTCGGCCGTCGTCTTGTCGCCAAGATCGCCCAGCACCTTCCGCACCACATCCTCGTGCCCCGCCTCTTCGAAATCGGCCTTCACCACATCCTTGGCATAGCTGTCGGCGGCGTCGCCGGTCAGCCCAAGAAGCTCTGCCGCCCAGAGGCCCAGAAGCTTGTTGGTGCGCGCTTCCGCCTTGAACTGCATCTGCGCGTCATGGGCGAACTTGTTCTCGAAAGCATTTTCGCGTTCGTCAAAGGTGCTCACAGCCTCTCTCCCCGGTATTTGTTCCCTAAGCCTCAATATGGCTTTCCGCCCGCGTCGCTGCAAGGGAGCGTGGCGCGGCTTGGCTAACCGGCGAGGACCCTGCGTCATGCCGGGAATTCGGCGCAAATCCACCACATTTTGGCCTTGGCCTTTTGGGCACCTGGTTGCGCGGCTCACGGGAATTTGGCCGCATGAGAACAACCAAATGGATTTTGCGATTTATGGGACTTTTTTCAAAACTTAGAAACGCGAGCCCGGCGCAAACGCCGAAGCTCGAGGCCATCGCGAAGGCGGTGATCACGCCATCTGTTTTCATGATCCATGCCGATGGCAAGGTTCAGCGCAGTGAAGCAGATCAATTGCACAACCTGTGTGCATTCAGCCCGATCTTTCAGGAGCTTGGCGCGCCCGGAACGAAGAAGGCGGTGGACTCCGTGATAATGGATATTGCCGCGCACGGCCCCCAGGCAGTTTTGAGTGGGGCCATTTCTCAGCTGTCGCCGTTGTTGCGGGAAACGGCCTTGATGTTTGCCATGCGGATCGCCCTCGCCGATGGCGAGCTTGCCGAAGTGGAGCGCGCTGTCCTGCTTCGCATGGCCTCGGAGATGGGCATTTCGCCCGACAACACCGCGGCGATGCTCGAGGTCGTGCTAATCCTGCAAAGGCCCGCAAGCGCGTGACGGGCGCAGATGCCACCCTTCAAGCGCCGCAAGATCGTCCGCTGACGATCGTCATCCTGCTGTCCGAACCGCTTCAGGGCACCATAGGTGAGGTGATGGAGGCCGCGGCGGAAGACTATCCGGATCTGGACTGGTCGGCCGCTTTCGGCGGGTCGCCGGTGATCAACACCGCAAGCGCCACGCTTGCCGCGGAAATGACTGCGCCCCCGGCCCCCGAAGGCCGGATCACCTTCATTGGCCATCCCGGGCCTTGCATGGCTGACTGGAAGCAGCCGCTTAGCCGTTCAAGGTTTGCCTTTCGGGAGGTTGAGGCGGCCATCACCCGGCATACCGATCACCTGACGCTCTCCATACTGTCTTCAGAACCAGGCACGGCGGAACGTTTTGCCGCGATGCGAAAACTCACATGCCTCGGCGCCGTTTTCGCCAAACTGCCGACCGCGCTGGCCGTTTATGTGGAAGAAAGCGGGCTTGTCGTGCAACCTGAGCGCTGGGTGAAAGCTGCCGATACTGCGCTTCGGGCGGAACTTCCCGTTCTGGAATGGGTCGCCATCTGGCCCGATGCGCCCAAGCCCGGAGTTGTCAGCGTGAACACAATCGGGCTGGCCGCCTTGGCTGGGGCAGAAGTGTGTTTCGCAGATGCGGCTGTCGAGGGGGGCAGCGCCGCCCAATGGGTGATCGGCTTCGCGTGTAGCCTGGTAGAAGCCGAGCAGCCCTATGGCGACGGCGATACCATCGGCATCGAAGGCGATGGGATGGAAAAGGCGCTTCGGATCCGCAAAACGGTTTCTGAAAGCTTCGGCGGGTGCGATGTCTGGTGCCTTATCCACCCCACCTGCGAGATTGATTTCGATCGCATGCTGGGGCCCGTTCGTGCCCCCCATGCGCCCGCCCCCGAACGGCAGGAGCGCATGGTCAACTTCGGCGTTCTGAGGCAGAAGCTCGCGCGCTTCTCCGAGCGCCGGCCAGGCGGCCGCCCCCGCCAGCCTTAGGTGCGACGAGGCCACAGCCGCCACCCGCAGCGGTCCTTGCCCGGGCCCCCGCTTTGGCCTATAGGGCGCAGGTGTTTGGGGGCGGCGGAGCGATCCGGCCGCCCCATCCCCTTTTTTCTGGAGAGCCAATGGCACGGCGCAAGAAGGTCTACGAAGGTAAGGCCAAGATCCTGTACGAAGGCCCCGAGCCCGGCACGTTCGTGCAGTATTTCAAGGATGATGCCACGGCCTACAATGCCCAGAAGAAAGACGTGATCGACGGGAAAGGCGTGCTCAACAACCGCCTGTCGGAGTTCTTCATGAACGGGCTCACCCAGATCGGGGTGCCGAACCATTTCATCCGGCGTATTAACATGCGCGAGCAACTCATTCGCAGCGTTGAAATAATTCCGCTCGAAGTGATTGTTCGGAACTTTGCCGCCGGCACGATGACGGAACGGCTCGGCATTGCCGAGGGCACCGCACTTCCGCGCCCGATCGTGGAGTTCTGCCTGAAAGACGATGCGCTTGGCGATCCGCTGGTGAGCGAGGAGCATATTATCGCCTTCGGATGGGCAGGGCAGCAGGATCTCGATGACATGGTGGCCTTGGCGCTGCGGGTAAACGACTTCCTCTCGGGCTGCTTTCTGGCCGTCGGCATCAAGCTCGTTGACTTCAAGATCGAGGTTGGCCGGGTATGGGATGGCGATTTTCAACGCTTGATCGTGGCCGATGAGATCAGCCCCGATTCCTGCCGCTTGTGGGATATCGAGACGGGCGCGAAGCTTGATAAGGATGTGTTCCGCAAGGATCTGGGCTCGCTCTCGGATGCGTATACGGAAGTTGCGCGGCGGCTAGGCGTTCTGCCCTCAAACGTGACCCACGCCACGAAACCGACGCTGATCAACTGAAACTCCGTTCGGTTGCAGGCGCGCCGTTTTGAGGATTTTGCCTAGGTGACAGCGGAGTTGCGTGCAGGCGGCCCGGGCGCTAGCACGGTGCCCAACGTGAGGGCGCACGGGGGAGCGGCATGAAGGCGCAAGTGGTGGTTATGCTGAAAGATGGGGTGCTTGACCCTCAGGGTGAGGCCGTGCGCCATGCGCTTGGGTCGCTGGGGTTTGACGGCGTTTCGGGTGTACGCCAGGGCAAGGTGATCGAGCTCGATCTGGCCGAGGGCACCACTGAAGAAACGGTGCGAGAGATGTGCGAGAAGCTTCTCGCCAACACCGTTATCGAAAGCTACCGCGTGGAGATGGGCTGATGCGCGCGGCGGTGCTTCGGGAGTACAATGCCGATCTTTCGCTTGAAGACGTGCCGGAACCGAATTGCCCCGAAGATGGGGTGGTTCTGAAGGTCATGGCCTGCGGTGTCTGCCGGTCAGATTGGCACGGCTGGGTGGGCGAGCATCCACGAGTCAAACCTGGTCAGATCGGCGGGCACGAGTATTGCGGTGAAGTCGTCGAGGCTGGGCCGCGGGCCACCTATGCCGTGGGCGACGTGCTGGTGGCGCCCTTCATTCTGGCCTGCGGCGCATGCCCCGCCTGCCGGTCGGGCGACAGCAACACGTGCGGCCATCAGCGCCTGCCTGGGTTTGTGGAGCCGGGTGCCTTTGCCGAATACGTGGCCGTGCCCCACGATCACAACCTGGCGCGCCTGCCCGAAAGCCTCTCACCCACCGTGGCGGCGGGGCTCGGCTGCCGCGTGACCACGGCGTGGCATGCGCTCACGGGCCGCGCGGCGCTTGCGCCCGGCGAATGGCTCGCGGTGCATGGCACGGGCGGCATCGGGCTTGCCTGCCTGATCCTCGGGCGGGCGATGGGCGGGCGGGTCGTCGTCGTGGATGTGGTTTCTGAAAAGCTGAGCCATGCCATGGGTTTGGGGGCGGAAGCTGCGGTCGATGCCCGAACGAGCGACGTGGCCGCAGAGATCCGCGAGATCACCGGTGGCGGCGCCCATGTGAGCATCGAGGCCCTGGGCATCGCGGCCACCACGAACGCCTCGATCGAATGCCTGCGCCCGCTCGGCCGCCACGTGCAGGTTGGCATGCCGGTGGGCGAGACCGCGCGGATGGAGATCAACATGAGCGCCGTCTATCTGGGCAATCTCGCGCTTTACGGCACGCGCGGCATGCCCGCGTGGAAATACCCTTCGCTTCTGGGCCTGATCGAGGCCGGGCGCGTGGATATGGCGCCGATGATCGCGCGCGAAATCGGGCTGTCGGGAGTGTCAGACGAACTGCGCGCTTTCAACGGCCCTACGCCGCCTGGCGTAGCGGTTGTGACAGATCTACTGGCATGAGCAGCACTGATATGCCACCGTTTGAGGCTGCGGCAGTGCGCGCGGCGCTGGAGCGGGCGTGGTCGCTCGAAACCGCACGGCAGTGGACAGCCGACAACCCCGCCTCAGGCCAGTGCAACGTCACCGCGGCGGTCATCTGTGATCTTTTTGGCGGTGAGGTACTGCGCACGCCGCTTGGTGGCCTTTGGCACTACTACAACCGTATCGACGGCGCGCGGCATGATTTGACGGATAGTCAGTTTGTGCGGCCCGGGGCTCTTTTTTCCGCACCGGACGCCTATGCCGATGAGCCCTCAAGCGTTGGTGCCGCGATGGACGGGATCCCAGAGCGGGAATATGCCACGCTTCGGGCCAATCTGGTGCGGGAACTCACGGCTTAGCGTCACCTCAGCCCTTGGAGCGGAGGCCGCAACAGGCCACAACGGCGGGATCCCCGGCGCAGCAATCATTCAATAGGTAGTCGATCAACGCGCCGATCCGCGCAAAGGCAACGCGGTAGCGGATCTCGCGCGCCTGACGTTCTGAGGTGACGAGCCCCGCATCGTACAGGGCGCTGAGGTGGAATGAGGCCTGCGATGGGCTGGCCCCGATGGCTTTGGCGATTGCGCCGGCGGAAAGCCCTGTAGGGCCCGCACGCACAAGCGCGCGGATCGCCGATAACCGGGCCGGGTTGGCGAGGGCGGAAAGGGCCGTTAGCGCGTCAGGATCATCCATATTTCAATTCTTCTTGAAATGAATTCCAGGCTCTGATACGGATATTTCAATTCTGGTTGAAATGGAAGGCTGCAAAATGTCTCTCGATGAATTTCTGATCACCCTCAGCGATGCGCCTGACGAGAGCGCCCTCATATTTGCCACGGCGCAGGGCGACATCGGCGCCGGTTATCACGTGACCGAACTGCGCCTTGCCGAGGTCACGGGCATCGATTGCGGTGGTGTTGTGTCCCACTGGGGCGAGGCGACCCTGCAGCTTCTGGATGGCGGCGGGCGCGCGCACATGCAGGTGGGAAAGTTCCGGTCAATCGCGCAGCGCTCAATCGCAAAAGTCGCGGGCCTTGGTTCGGCACCGCTGCGGGTGGAGTTTGCCCATGGCAATGCAGGGCTTAGCCTTTACGGTATTGGTGAGGTGGTGATGGCCGCGGCCCGTTCAACCGTGACGTTGGAGCCGGACCGTGCGCTCTGCAAGCCGGCTGTTCGTGCACTCGGGCCGGCTGGCGCGTTGTGTTGCGTGGAACAAGAGCTTTCAGCCGCCTGTGGCTGCTGATCCGCCTCCGGCAAGGCCAAGGTTTTCTCTGGCCTTCGGGCGCGCTTCCGGGCATCAGAGGTGCCATGAAAGCCGCTGTCATCGTCTTCCCCGGTTCGAACTGCGACCGCGACCTTGCGGTGGCCTTTCGTGGCGCGGGGATGGACGTCACCATGGCCTGGCACAAGGACACACGCCTGCCCGAGGGGGTGGATCTTGTTGGCGTGCCGGGGGGATTCTCGTTCGGTGATTACCTGCGCTGCGGCGCCATCGCGGCGCGCTCCCCGATCATCGCGGCGCTGTCGGCCCATGCCTACCGCGGCGGCTATATTCTGGGCGTTTGTAACGGTTTTCAGGTGCTAACTGAAACCGCGCTTCTGCCCGGTGTCTTGATGCGCAACGCGCGTTTGAAGTTCGTGTGTCGCGCCGTGGGGCTTCGGGTTGAAACCGCCGACAGCGTGTTCAGCGCGCGCTACGACAAGGGCGATCACATCACGGTGCCGGTGGCCCACCATGATGGCAATTACATCGCGGATCGAGAGACGCTGGCTGCGCTCAACGCCGAGGATCGGATCGCATTTCGTTACACCGAAGAGGTAAACGGCTCGACCGATCAAATTGCCGGTATTTTGTCGCCTAACCGCCGAATTCTGGGTCTGATGCCCCATCCCGAGCGCGCGGTGCATGAAACACATCCCTCCACCCATGGTGCATCGATGTTTCAGAGCCTCGCTGAGGCGCTTGTGGATGCTTGAGCGTCAAAGCGTTCGCGCTTACTCTTAAACTCATGTCTGAGCAGGCAACCGCGCGCGGCGATATCGAACCGGGCGCCATCTGGCGCATCCGGATCATTTTTATCGTGTTCATCGCGATCGCGGTCTCTGTTGTCTGGATCACCAACTACTTCCTCACGCAGCGGTTTACCGACACCACGCGCAACCGCGCCGAGGTGCGGCTCGCGCTGTATTCGGGGAACCTGCAAAGCGAGTTGCAGCGAAACTCCGTGGTTCCGCTTCTGCTGGCGAGCGACCCCACGCTGATTGGCGCCCTCAATTCCGGCGATTATTCGCAATCCACGCCGCGGCTGATCAGCTACCGAGATGAGATTGGCGCGGCCGATATCGTGCTTCTCGATGCCGATGGGCGCACCGTTGCGGCGACCGAACGGCACCTTTTGGGCAGTAACCGTCGGGCGGAGCCGTACTTCGTGGGTGCGCTGCGCTCGAATGACACGGTGTTCACCACGTCGCGCACTGATAGCGGGCGCATCAGTTTCTCATACTCCCGCCGGATCGACGTCGGGGGCGAAACACTAGGCGTGATCGTGGTGCGCGTCGATCTGGAAAAGTTTGAAGCCGCGTGGTCTGGCTTTTCTGATGCGGTCATGGTCACGAACTCCCAGGGCGAGATTATTCTCACGACGGAAAACCGCTGGCGCGGGCTGACCGAAGAAGAGGCGCTTGCAGCCCGCTCGGCCCCTACGGCCATTCAGCGTGCGGTTGAGGTGACGGCGGATTGGACGACCTTGCCAGTGGACGCCTTCCTGCGAGCGGACGCGGTGCTGCGCCAAGAGGCGCTCATCGGCTTTCAGGGCTGGAGGATGACCTCGTTCACCACCTATGCCAGCGTGCGCGAGCGCGTGAACACCGTCATCGCCCTTGAGATCATGCTGTTTTCGATTCTGCTGGCGGGCGCGTTTTACGTGGTGAGCCGTCGTGCGCAGACGCGATCGGTGGTTTATCAGCAAGAGTCGGCAGAGCTTCGCCTGCTCAATGATGCGTTGCAGCGGGAAATTGCCGAGCGTGAAAAGGCCGAAAAGAACCTCGAAGTGGCCGAGCAGACGCTCCAGCAAAGCTCCAAGCTCGCGATACTTGGTGAGATGTCGGCGGCGGTGAGCCACGAGCTTAATCAACCGCTCGCCGCGATGAAGACATATCTCGCCGGCGCGAAGCTTCTACTGCACCGCAACCGGCCGGATGAGGCGCTGAGTTCCTTCCAGCGGATCGATGACCTGATCGAGCGAATGGGCTCGATAACACGGCAACTTAAGAGTTACGCAAGAAAGGGCGGGGAGGCATTTGAGCCGGTGGATGTACGCGCCGCCGTCAGCTCGGCGCTCGAAATGATGGAGCCGCAGCTGAAAAGCCGCGATGTGCAGATCACCCGCACCCTGCCGCGGGAGCCCGTAGTGGTTATGGCGGACCGGATTCGGCTGGAACAAGTGCTCATCAACTTGATGCGCAACGCCCTTGATGCCACACGTAAAGTTGATGTTCCGGCCATCGAGATTCTCGTCACCAGCGGCGAGAAAGCGCTTATTTCTGTGCGCGACAACGGCATGGGGATCGATGATCTCGACGCATTGTTCGAGCCCTTCTATACCACCAAGGCCCCGGGCGATGGGGTGGGCCTCGGCCTCGCCATCTCCTCGGGAATCGTGAATGATCTTGGCGGCCGTCTCACTGCCCGGAACGGCCGTACTGCGGGCGCGGTGTTTGAAGTATTGTTGCCCATCCACAAGGAAGAGCCGCAAGCGGCCGAGTGAGGACCCCATGACGCAGGCGATGAAGATCGCAATCGTCGACGACGAACAGGATATGCGACAGTCGATCAGCCAGTGGCTGGCGCTGTCTGGCTTCGATACCGAAACCTATTCCAGCGCCGAAGATGCGCTGAAATCGGTGGGGGCCGACTACCCCGGCGTGGTGGTCAGCGACATTCGCATGCCGGGGATGGACGGCATGCAGCTGCTCAAACGGCTGATGAGCGTGGATAGCGGACTACCTGTTATCATGATCACCGGCCACGGCGACGTGCCGATGGCGGTGGAGGCGATGCATATCGGCGCCTACGACTTCCTCGAAAAGCCGTTCAACCCGGATCGGATGACCGAGTTGGCCAAGAAAGCCACGACGACCCGGCGCCTGACCTTGGATAACCGTGCGTTGCGGCGTGAGCTTTCCGATGGCTCCGGCATGATGTCAAAGCTCATCGGTGCCTCGCCGGTGATGGAGCGGCTGCGCGAGGATATCCTCGATCTCGGCCAAGCCGACGGCCATGTGCTGATCGATGGCGAAACCGGAACCGGCAAGACGCTCGTGGCCCATGCGCTTCATGCGGTAGGCGCCAACCCGGGCCGCAAGTTCGTGATCTTTTCTTGCGCCAGCCAGGATGAGGAAGCGCTCGGCCGCCGCCTCTTTGGCCCGATGGAAGAGGGCGGGCTTCTGCCGCTCGTGGAAGAGGCCCGTGGCGGCACGCTCGTGCTGGAAGACATTGACGCGCTGCCGCAATCGCTTCAGGGTCGGCTGCTGAGTTGGATCAACGATCAGGGCACGCCTGCTGAAACCCGCATCTTCGCGATTTCCAATCTGCAGGAGCAGGGCAAGAGCTGCGAAGACGTGCTTCGCCCCGATCTCTACTACCGCCTCGCGGCGATGAAGATCACGTTGCCGCCGTTGCGCGCGCGGGGCGAAGACATCTTGATGCTCTTCACCAAGCTTAGCGAACGGTTCGCTGACGAATATGGTTGCGATACGCCTGAAATCGGCGCGCAGGAAGCCGCGCAGCTTCTCCAGGCCCCTTGGCCCGGCAACGTGCGTCAGCTCATCAATATCGCTGAGCGCGCGGTTCTGCAGAACCGCCGTGGTTCGGGCACCATTGCCTCGCTTCTCATGGCCGATAACGAGGCTGTGGAGCCCACGATGACGACCGAGGGCAAGCCGCTGAAGGAATACGTGGAGGCTTTCGAGCGCATGCTGATCGACAACACGATGCGGCGCCACAAAGGCTCGATATCGGCGGTGATGGACGAGTTGCGCCTGCCGCGCCGCACGCTGAACGAGAAGATGGCGAAGTACGGTCTTCAGCGCTCCGACTACCTTTGAGGCGTGCGCTTTGTTAGCCTGAATGCCTGGGGCGGCCGGGAGTGGGCGGCCTTGGCGGACTGGCTGCCCGACGTTGGCACAGACATCCTGTGTTTGCAGGAAGTGACGTGCGCGCCGGTGCCAAGCCCAGACTGGCTCACCTATGCCGGGCCGCCGCGCCGCATCGCCAATCGCAGCGATCTGTTCGCCGATGTTTCACGGCTGCTACCCGATCATCAGGGGCAGTTCGCGATTGCCGTGCGGGGCACAATGGACGGGCCCGAGGGGCCGCTCGCCTCGGATCACGGAACAGCATTCTGGGTGGCGCGTGACCTCGCGGTCACCGCACAGGCGCAAAGCTATGCTCATGGCCGCTTCCGCCACGGCGGCTGGGGGCCGGAGCCCGTGCCGCGCACGTTGCAACTGGCGCGGATCTTCGCGCCGGCCCTCGGCCGCGAGATCCTAATCGGCCACGTGCACGGGCTGCGCGACCCGTCGGGTAAGATGGACACGCCCGATCGCGCAAGGCAGGCCGAAACGATTGTCGCGGCCCTCCGTGCGTTCCGTCGGCCGGAAGAGCCGGTAGTCTTCGGCGGCGACTTCAACGTGTTGCCCGAGAGCGGTTTGATCGTAGCCTTGGCGGGCGAGGGGCTGACCGAACTGGTGACCACACGCGGCCACACCGATACCCGAACGTCGCTTTACGAAAAGCCGGTACGCTATGCTGACTATCTTATGGTGTCGCCGGAGGTGCGTGTTGAGGCGTTCGATGCCCCGGCCAAGCCGGAGGTTTCCGATCACCGCCCGCTGATCCTCGATTTCGCCCTTGCGTGAACCCGATGCCTTCGGCGGGAGTGATTTCACCAACATCCCGCGGTGGGTGCGCTGGCGAATTTGGTGATTGTCAAAACCGGGTGGCGGGTCTTATGTTGGGCGAACGGGCAGGCCGCGGTTTCGCGTGGGCCGACCCGCTTATGGTTTCGCAGTTTGAGATGCGCCTCGGCAGATACCGGGCTGTTTCGAAACGAAAAAGTCAGGCCGAAAGGCCGAACGATTGCCCCAGCAGCCCGGTTGCGGCCAGCTATGGGCGACGATCACAGGTGCCGCTCGAACGGCATCGGAGAAGAAACGCGATGACGCGAGTGGGCACGGGATTGAGCAGGGCAGGGGGCGCAGGCCGCCCCGCGCTTTTGCATCCTGGCCACCCCATCGCCTCAGCAAGCCGCCGATATTCGACCCTCGCGCCCCCTGGTGCGCCCCCGGATGTTCGGCGCCGAAAGCACATATGGCTAAGAAAATGCTCATCGACGCCACCCACGCGGAGGAAACCCGCGTTGTGGTGGTGGACGGAAACAAGGTTGAGGAGTTTGACTTTGAATCCGCCAACAAACGCCAACTCGCCGGCAACATCTATCTCGCAAAAGTAACGCGGGTCGAACCTTCGCTTCAGGCCGCCTTTGTTGATTACGGCGGCAACCGACACGGGTTCTTGGCGTTTTCGGAAATCCATCCCGACTACTATCAGATCCCGGTGGCCGACCGTGAAGCGCTGCTGGCCGAGGAAATGGAAATCGCCCGCGCCGAGGCCGAGGCGGAGGATACCGAAGCCAAGCCTAAGCGCCGCCGCGGGCGCGGGCGGGGCCGCGCCAAAGCTGAGGCAACCAAGACCGCCGATGCGGTGGATACGCAGGAGGTGGTGCCGCAAGACGACGCCCCCGCGATCCCGGGCATGGATGTGGTGGAGCCCGAGGGCGACGGTGATACAGCGCTCGCTGCCGCCGAAGAGGGCACCTCGCCGGTTGACCGGGTGGCAGAGACGCCCGTTGAGACGCCAGCAGCCGACGCGCCCGACGCTGCAGAAGGAGGCGTCGGCACGGATGCCGACGGGCCGGAGGCGCCTGCCGATGCGGGAGCTGATAGCGAAGACGACCCTGGTGCCACTATATCCGAAGAGGATGGTGATGCGCCCTACGTGGCGATGGATGATGCGGCAGAGCGCGACGAAACGATCGAAAGCGTGGCCGATGATGACGTTACCGAGGAAATTCGCCGCCCTCGCAAACCCCGCGCGCGGAAATACAAGATCCAGGAAGTGATCAAGGTGCGCCAGATCCTTCTGGTGCAGGTCGTCAAAGAAGAGCGTGGCAACAAGGGCGCGGCGCTGACCACCTATCTCAGCCTGGCCGGGCGCTATTGCGTTCTGATGCCCAACACGGCCCGCGGCGGCGGGATCAGCCGCAAGATCACCAATGCGGCGGATCGCAAGAAACTGCAGGAGATCGCCAGCGAAATCGAAGTGCCCCAGGGCGCTGGCCTAATTGTGCGCACCGCTGGTGCGAAGCGCACCAAGACCGAAATCAAGCGCGATTATGAGTACCTGCAACGGCTCTGGGAACAGATCCGCGAACTGACGCTGAAAAGCATCGCCCCCGCGCAGATCTATGAAGAGGGCAACC
>JBCCRC010000076.1:0-14427 GCA_039208375.1 Pseudomonadota bacterium
ATCGCTATCAACGGTATCGAAGATACCGGTGACGGATTTGTTGCCGGTGCGGGCCGTGATCTTCTCACCCAACCGCGCCGCGCGTTCGAGCCAATCCTGGCGAATGGGCTCGAACCCCAGCCGTTCGAGGATCGATTCCTCGGTGGCGTAGTGGCCGGCAAGCACGTCGAGGAATTCCTCGGCATCCACCGCCTCGCCCGTGGCTTCGGCTAGCGAGATCGGCGGAAACTCCACCGCATCGGGCACATCGGGCGTTTGACAGAGGTTCACGCCAAAGCCGATGGCCAGCCAATCCACACCCTGCGCGCTGCCCGCGCTTTCCAGAAGGATACCGGCCACCTTGCGCCCGTTCAGAAGCACGTCATTGGGCCATTTTAGCGAAAGCGCATCGCGTTCGGCCCACATCGCCAGCGTTTCGTAGAGCGCGTTCGAGGCGAGGAAGGTGCGCAGCGCCGCCCAAGCGGGCAGGCCCCCGGGGCGCATCACGATGGTGGCGGCCAGGTTGCCTATGGGGTTCTTCCACACTTTGCCCCGGCGGCCCCGCGGCGCCGTCTGTTGATGCGCCATGATCCAGGTGGGGCGCCGCAGGTGGGGGGCGATGCGGGCGGCCTCCGCATTGGTGCTATCGACCGTCTCAAGAATGATCCGGTCGTAGCCTTCGGGCCAGAGCTCAGTTGACAAGGGTCGCCGCGGCGGCCGCGGCAATGGCCTCGACACCGAACAGGTTGATGATCCCCAGCACCATGGCGGCCGCGCTGGCCATCAGGAAGCCGGCCAGAACCGGGTTGCCACCCGCGTCAAGCGCATCAGCCTCTTCCCCGAAATACATCAGGTAGACGATGCGCAGGTAGTAGAACGCCCCGATGACCGAGGCGACCACGCCCGCCACGGCCAGCCACGCGAGATCCGCCTCCACCGCCGCCAGCAGCACGTAGTACTTGCCGAAAAAGCCCAGAAGCGGCGGCACACCGGCGAGGCTGAAGAGTAGAACCAGCATAGCAAGCGCCTTGGCCGGGCTCTGGCGGGAATAAAGGTTGAGGCTGGAGATGTCGGTGACGTTCTGACCGTCGCGCTCCATCGAAAGGATGAAGGCGAAGGTGCCTACGTTCATGGTGACATAGATCGCCATGTAAACGAGCATCGCCTGCACGCCGAAGGCCGTGCCCGCCGCAAGCCCCATGATCGCATAGCCCATATGGGCGATGGAGCTATAGGCCATCAGCCGCTTGATATCGCGCTGGCCGATGGCGGCGATCGCGCCGAGGAACATCGAGGCCACCGAAAGAAGCGCGAGCACCTGCTGCCAATCGGCCACCACACCGCCGAACGCATCGTGCATCACGCGGGCGAACAGCGCCATTGCCGCCACCTTGGGCGCGGTGGCGAAGAAGGCGGTTACGGGCGTGGGCGAGCCTTCGTAGACATCCGGTGTCCACATATGGAACGGCACGGCGGAGACCTTGAACGCGAGCCCGGTGATCAGGAACACCAGCCCGATCAGCAGGCCGAGGGAGACGTCATCGCCTGAGGCCGCCGAGATGATGCCAGAGAAGAGCGTGGTGCCCGCATAGCCGTAGGTGAGCGAGGCGCCGTAGAGCAGAAGGCCCGAGGAGAGCGCGCCGAGCACGAAGTATTTCAGCCCCGCTTCGGTGGATTTCACACTGTCGCGCCGGAGCGAGGCCACCACGTAGAGCGAAAGCGATTGCAGCTCGAGCCCCATGTAAAGCGTCATCAGATCCCCGGCGGAGACCATGACCATCATGCCGATGGCCGCCAGCGCGATCAGGATCGGGTATTCGAAGCGCAGAAGGTTGCGCCGCGCCATGTAATCCTCGCTCATCACCAGGATCGCGGCGGCCGAGACGAGGATCATCACCTTGGCGAAGCGCGAAAACGCATCGTCGATGAACATGCCGCCGAAGGCCGCAGTGCTGCCCTGCCCGCCGATCCCGATCCACACGGCGATCAGCACCAGAAAGGCGGAGGTGACCCATGTCAGCATCGGGGCCGTCCGGTCCTTGCCGGTGTAGACCCCGAAAAGAAGCGCGCCCATCGCGTAGATCGCGATGACGACTTCGGGCAGAACGGCGGTGAAATCGGCAGAGGTCATGGCTGGGCCCTCACTTCTCGGCCAGCCGCGTATCGGCGGCAAGCAAGGCCAGATCGTAGTTCTCGACGAGGTTCGCCACCGAGGGCCCGATGATATCGGTCACAAGGCTGGGATAGACGCCGAGAAGCAGGGTCATCACGATAAGCGGTGCGAAGATCGCGCGTTCGCGCGCGGTCATATCAGTGATGGATTTGAGGCTTTCCTTGATCAGATCGCCCATCACAACGCGCCGGTAGAGCCACAGCGCATAAGCTGCCGAGAGGATCACCCCCGTTGCCGCCACAGCCGCCACCCAGGTGTTGACCTGGAACACGCCCACAAGCGTGAGAAACTCGCCCACAAAGCCCGATGTGCCCGGCAGCCCCACATTGGCCATCGTGAACAGCATGAAGATCGCCGCATAGGCCGGCATCCGGTTCACAAGGCCGCCATAGGCATCGATCTCGCGGGTGTGCATCCGGTCATAGATTACGCCCACGCAGAGGAAGAGCGCGCCGGAGATAAAGCCGTGGCTGATCATCTGGAAGATCGCGCCATCGAGCCCCTGCTGGTTCACCGCGAAGATTCCCATCGTGACAAAGCCCATATGGGCGACGGAGGAATAGGCGATCAGCTTCTTCATATCCTTCTGCGCCAGCGCCACGAGCGATGTATAGACGATCGCGATCGCCGAGAGCCACAGAACGAACGGGGCCAGAAGATCGGAGGCCACCGGGAACATCGGCACCGAGAAGCGCAGAAACCCGTAGCCGCCCATCTTCAACAGGATCGCGGCAAGCACGACTGAGCCCGCGGTTGGCGCCTGAACGTGGGCATCAGGCAGCCAGGTATGCACCGGCCACATCGGCATCTTCACGGCGAAGGAGGCGAAGAACGCGATCCAGAGAAGTGTCTGCAGCCCACCGATGATCTGGATGCCGAGCACGCTGAACGTGGCCGATCCGAACTGATGGTTCAATAGCGTGGGGATATCGGTGGTGCCTGCATCCACATACATCGCGATCATCGCAACCAGCATCAGAACCGAGCCCAGGAAGGTGTAGAGGAAGAATTTGAACGAGGCGTAGATCCGTTCTTTCCCGCCCCAGATCCCGATGATGAGAAACATCGGGATCAGCCCGCCTTCGAAGAACAGGTAGAACAGCACCAGGTCGAGCGCCGCGAACACGCCGATCATCAGGGTTTCCAGCACCAAAAAGGCGATCATGTATTCCTTGACGCGATCCTTCACCTCCCAACACGAGGCGATGACAAGCGGCATCAGGAAGGTCGTCAGCATGATGAAGAGGATCGAAATGCCATCGACCCCCATCTTGTAGGTCAGCCCGAGGATCCACTCGCGTTCTTCAACGAATTGGAAATCGGGGTTGTTCGGATCGAACCCGGTGATCAGGAAGATCGAGATCAGGAAGGTCGCCGTGGTGGCGATCAGCGCCAGCCACTTGGCGTTTTGCTGCGCCGCCTCATCTTCACCACGCAGGAAGAATCCGAGGATAATCGCGGCCACAAGCGGCAGGAAGGTGATAATGGAAAGCAGGTTTTCCATTACTCGCCACCTCCACTGAGGGTCATGAGCGAGACGAGGATGACGATGCCGATCACCATCGCGAAGGCATAAGTAAAGATGTAGCCTGATTGCGCTCGGCCTGCGAGGCGGGTGAAGAAGGGCACAACCCCCATCGCCAGACCATTGATGCCACCATCGATGACGTTACCGTCCCCCCGCGTCCAGAGAAAGCCGCCGAGCCAGCGCGCGGGGCGCACGAAGAGAAAATCGTAGGCCTCGTCGAAATACCACTTGTTGAGTAGGAACTGGTAGAGCGGCTGCTGGTTGGCGGCCAGCTTCGCGGGCCAGTCGGGCCGCCGGATGTACATCTGATAGGCCGCACCGAGGCCTAGGAGCATCGCGATGAACGGGCTCCAGATCACCCAATTGGGCACGTGGTGGGCATCGTCCAGCACGGTATTGTCCGGCGCCATGTAGATTGCGCCTTCGCCCGGCAGTGCGTGGGTGCCCTCGCTATGGCCCTCGCCCTCGGCGCCCTCGCCCTCTGCAGCGTCCGTCGCCGCATGGGCCGCACCCGTCAAATGCACGGGCGGCGCTGCGGCATGCACCTCATCGGTGGGGATGCCGAAGAACGCCTCCACCTTGTGATGATCGCCGAAGAAGGGCTTGTACCAGATCATGCCCGCGAAGACTGCGACCAGCGCCAGAACGCCCAAAGGCGCCAGCATCGTGGGCGGGCTTTCATGGGCATGGTCGTGGGTTTTCATGCTGCCCCGCGGCTTGCCGTAGAAGGTCAGGAACATCAGCCGCCAGGAATAGAAGCTCGTGAAAAGCGCCGCGATCACCAGCGCCCAGAAGGCGAAAAGCGCCACGCCCGTGCCCCCGGCATAGGCGCTTTCGATGATCGCATCTTTCGAGATGAAGCCCGCAAAGCCCACGGGCGTGTCGAACAGTTTGAAAAGCGTCGCGGGGATGCCCACCCCGGTGATCGCCAGCGTGCCGATCATCATTGCCCAGAAGGTGTAGGGGATCTTCTTCCGGAGCCCGCCATAGTTCCGCATATCCTGCTCATGGTGCATGGCGTGGATGACAGAGCCTGCGCCGAGAAAGAGCATCGCCTTGAAAAACGCATGGGTGAAGAGGTGGAACATCGCCACTGAATAGACGCCCACGCCGGCGGCCACGAACATGTAGCCTAGCTGCGAACAGGTCGAATAGGCGATCACGCGCTTAATGTCGTTCTGCACCAACCCCACGGTGGCCGCGAAGAACGCCGTCACCGCGCCGAGGGCCACGATGAAGCCCGTGGCGATCGGCGCGAATTCCATGACCGGGGACATGCGGCAGACAAGGAACACGCCTGCCGTCACCATCGTTGCGGCGTGGATCAGGGCGGAGACGGGCGTGGGCCCCTCCATCGCATCCGGCAGCCAGGTGTGCAGGATCAGCTGCGCCGATTTCCCCATGGCGCCGATGAAGAGCAGGAACGCCACAAGCTCCGCCGCGTTCCACTGACGCCAGAGGAAGGTGAGCTGGGTTTCCGCAATCTCGGGCGCGGCGGCGAAGATATCATCGAACCGGATGGAATCGACGAGGAAAAAGATCGCGAGGATCCCCAACATGAAGCCGAAATCGCCCACCCGGTTCACCACGAACGCCTTGATCGCGGCGGCATTTGCCGTGGGCTTGCGGAAGTAAAAGCCAATCAGAAGGTAGGACGCGAGGCCCACGCCTTCCCACCCGAAGAACATCTGAACGAGGTTATCGGCTGTTACCAGCATCAGCATCGCGAAGGTGAAGAACGACAGGTACGCGAAGAAGCGCGGGCGATAGCTCTCGCCGTCGCGAAAGTTCTCATCATGCGCCATGTAGCCGAAGCTGTAGAGATGCACGAGCGCGGAGACGGTGGTGATCACGATCAGCATGATCGCCGTCAGCCGATCGAGCCGGATCGCCCAATCGGTGCTCAAGCTGCCGCTCTCGATCCAGCGCAAGATCTGGATCTGCTGCATCTCGCCATCAAACGTGAGAAACACGATCCAGGACAGGACAGCGGCGAGAAACAGAAGGCCCGTGGCGACCCACATCGCCGCCTCTTCGCCCAGAAGCCGCCAGCCGAAGCCGCAGATCAGCGCGCCAACGAGGGGCGCGAAGAGGATGATCGTTTCCATGCCCCTTACCCTTTCATGACGTTGACATCCTCAACGTCGATCGTGCCGCGGTTGCGGAAGAAGCAGACAAGGATCGCAAGGCCGATGGCGGCCTCGGCGGCGGCCACGGTCAGCACGAACAGCGTAAAGACCTGGCCCACCAGATCGCCGAGGAAGGAGGAGAACGCCACGAGATTGATATTGACGGCCAGCAGGATCAGCTCGATCGACATCAGGAGGATGATCACGTTCTTGCGGTTCAGAAACAGCCCGAAGATGCCGATCACGAACAGCACGGCGGCAACTGTCAGATAATGTTCAAGTCCGACCATGTCGGCCCCTCTTTCTCATCCCGCAGGCGTTTCGGCCCGTCGTTACTTCAGCGCGAACGGCGCACGCGTGCCCCTGAGATCGGGGTAGGCGGCGGCGCAGGCACAGGGCTCTGCGGCCAGCGTGGCCAGTTCGATATCTTCGCCCGTATTCTTCAGCGCGTTTGCCAGCCGTTTGAGGCTGAAAAGCGCCGCCGCGCCGGTCACCTCTGTCTCAATGATCGCAAGCACTCGTTCGGTGCGGTCAAATGGGGCGCGATCGCTGATCCGTTCTTCCCGCGCGCGGGTTTTCAGAAACGCGCCGGTTCCGCAATGGGCCACGATCAGATCTACGTAGACGCCCTCCTGGCTCCACCACTCGCCATAGAGCACGCGGCCCTCGCCCAAATCGCGGTGCCCGCGTTCCCCGCCGTGGGAGGGATGGGTCGTGCGATCGCATTCGGCGAGCGTGAGCGCCTCGCCCCGCACCGCAAACAGCCCCAGCGCTACGGCAACCGCGATCCCAATCGGTATGGCCACCCCGCGTTTCACAGCCCCTGCCCCGGCTTGACGTCTTTCAACTCCATCGCCTTGGCGGGATCGCGGTACATCTGGGCGAGCACATCCTGGCGCTTGATATCAGAGCGGTGGCGCAAGGTCAGAACGATGGCGCCCACCATGGCGACAAGCAGGATCAGCCCGGCAAGCTGGAAGAGCAGGATATACTCATCATAGATGATATCGCCCAGCGCGCGGGTGTTGTGCGCCTCTTCCAGCCCTGGGGTAACGGCCTGGCGCAGGTCGGTCGCCTCCTCGGCGAATTCCCAAACCCCGAAGGCAATGCCAAGCTGCATCAGCAGCACGATCCCGATCAGAAGCGCAAGCGGCACGTATTTCGCCATTTCCGCCTTCAGTTCGGCGAAATCGACATCGAGCATCATCACAACGAACAAAAACAGCACAGCAACGGCGCCCACGTAGACGATGATCAGAAGCATCGCCACAAACTCGGCCCCCAGAAGAACGAAAAGCCCGGCGGCAGAGAGGAAGGCGAGGATCAGCCAGAGCACCGAATGCACCGGGTTGCGGGCAATCACGGTAAACAAGCCGCCTGCAATCACCGAAATCGCGAAGAGATAGAAGGCGTAGTCAGCAACCGTCATTGGGATGTCTCCGCATCGCTCATCACCTCGCGCGCGAGGTCCATGGCCTTGGACATGGCCGGCACGCCGCCGAACACACCCATGAGCGCGATGGTTTCGGCGATTTCCTGTTTCGTGGCGCCTGCTTCCAGCGCGTGGCGCACGGTCAGGCGCACTTGCGCCTCGGCCTGCGCGCCAAGGATCGTCAGCGCGCCGAGTGTCAGCAACATGCGGGTTTTGGCATCCAGGCCCTCGGGGCTGAGCCCCTTGCCCATGAAGGCTTCCATCAGATCCTTGGGCAGCGTGGGCACCAGCGCCTCGAACCCCTTGGGCGTGAAGGTCTCTAGCGCCGGATTGACGGCCTTCGCCCAATCCTGCCCAAGACGCATCATCTCCTCGAAGGGGTTTTGCGGGGGGCTGGTCATGCCGTGCTCCCCTCTTCCTCAAACACCTCAATGGCCGCGTTCAGGGCGTTGATCATGGCAGGGAACCCGCCATAGAGCGCCATTTGCAGGATCGCTTCGGCGATTTCGCGTTGCGAAGCACCGCTGCGACGGGCACCTGCGACGTGGATCTTCAACTGCGGGCGCGTTTGCCCGCCCATGGCCGCGAGAGCCGCAATGGTGCAAAGCTGACGGGTTTTAAGGTCAATCCCGTCGCGATCGTAGAACCCGCCCCAGGTGGTTGCGACGAGCATTTCGGAGAAGCCAGGCAAGACCGCATCATAGCGATCGGCCAGGGCCTTCTCGAGCCCCGGCATCGTTTGCTCAGAAAGCCTGCGCCCGCGTTCGAGCGCGTTATCGGGGCCCTGCGCGGTCATCACTCACGCGCCGCCTTCGTAGGGTGAGCCGCGGACGCCATCACTGCGCATCCTCATCAACGGGCTTCTCCCCGCGCAGGCGCGCCACCTCATCTTCCAGCACCTCGATGCGTTCGAGAGCGGCTTCGAGAGCCTTGCGCAGCCCATCGAGATCCCCAGGAACGCGGGGCTTTTCGGCGCCCCTGGCCAGTCTGATCAGCTTCAAGCTCATCGGTATGGCGCATCCATCTCAAGGTTTTTGGCGATCTCCGCCTCCCAGCGTTCGCCGTTTTCCAGGAGCTTCTCCTTATTGTAGAAAAGCTCTTCGCGCGTCTCGGTGGCGAACTCGAAGTTCGGGCCTTCAACGATGGCGTCGACCGGGCAGGCCTCTTGGCAGAAGCCGCAGTAGATGCACTTCGTCATATCGATGTCATAGCGCGTGGTGCGGCGCGAGCCGTCATCGCGCGGCTCGGCATCGATGGTGATCGCCTGGGCGGGGCAGATCGCCTCGCAAAGTTTGCAGGCGATGCAGCGTTCCTCGCCATTGGGGTAGCGCCGGAGCGCGTGTTCGCCCCGGAAGCGAGGGCTGAGCGGCCCCTTTTCGTGAGGGTAGTTCACGGTAGCCTTCGGCGCGAAGAAATACTTCAGCCCCAGCCCCATGCCTTTAACGAAATCTGCCAGCAGGAAGTACTTGCCGGCCCGATTCCAATCGATCTGGGTCATCTGTCAGCCTCCGATCATGGCCCAGCGCGCATAAAGCCCGCCGAAGATTTCGAAATGCGCGAGGAAAGAGACGATCACCACCCAAGCCAGCGACAGGGGCAGGAACACCTTCCACCCGATCCGCATAAGCTGGTCATAGCGGTAGCGGGGCGTAATCGCCTTCACCATCGCGAAGAGGAAGAAAAAGAACGCCATTTTGGCGACCATCCAGAGCGGGCTGTCGGGGATGAACGGGATCGGCGAGAGCCAGCCGCCGAAGAAAAGAAGCGTCATCAGCGCGCACATCAGGAAGATCGCGATGTACTCGCCCGCCATGAACAGCAGGAAGGGGGTGGAGGAATACTCAACCTGGTAGCCCGCCACGAGTTCAGACTCCGCTTCCGGCAGGTCGAAGGGAGGGCGGTTCGTTTCGGCGAGCGCGGAAATGAAAAACAGCGCAACCATCGGCAGATGAGGCAGCCAATACCACCCAAAGATGCCGTAGGCGGTATTCTGGGCATCGACGATATCACCAAAGTTCATCGAGCCCGTCGAGATGATCACCCCGATGATGATGAGCCCTATCGACACTTCGTAAGAAATCATCTGCGCCGCCGAGCGCAGGGATCCGAGGAAAGGGTACTTTGAGTTCGACGCCCAACCCCCCATAATCACGCCATAAACTTCAAGTGATGAGATCGCGAACACGTAGAGGATCGCCACATTGATATCGGCGAGAACCCACGTGTCGTTGAACGGGATCACGGCCCAGGCAATCAGCGCCAGCACGAAGGAAATCATCGGCGCAAGCATGAAAACCGTCCTGTCGGCCCCCGCCGGGACGACGATTTCCTTAACGACGTATTTCAGCGCGTCGGCCACGGTTTGCAGAAGCCCGAAAGCGCCCACCACGTTGGGCCCACGCCGCATCTGCACCGCGGCCCAGATTTTCCGGTCGCCATAGACAAGGAACAGGAGAGAAACCATCACGAAGCCGATGACGAGAAGGCACTGCGCCGCGATGATCAGCGCAATGCCCGCGGGCGTTGTCAGAAACTCAGCCATCGGTTCTCAAACCCTCGGTATTCCCAGTTCCCGGCAGGTTTCGGCCTGCGTTGCCGCATCGAGGGGCGCAATACCCCGTGGCAGCGTTGTTGATAAGCTGTAAAACGCATTCGCCTGTCGGAGACCAGCCTCTTCGGTCAATGTTGTGCTCACATGTCGCGCGAAGGCGAAACCTCGAAAGAGCGCCTCATCTACGGCCGCACAATCGGCGTAGGTGCGCAACTGGTCGGGCGTCGCCGCCCCGCCCATGGCAACGGAGACCCTTAGAATATCCCCTGCCATCAGGCTGGCATAGCCGCCCGAATAGACCGGCGCCGCCTGGGTGGCGGGATCCTCCACCGTTATGGCACAGGCCGCGAGCAGGACAACAAGCGCGGCCAGGCCAGCCGCCGCCCGGCGCAAGCGCGCTACTCCGCCGCGAGCGGCACCTTGCGGCGCGCTTTGGCATTGGCGCTCAGCTCCGCCATCAGCGTCGAGGCACGGGCAATCGGGTTCGACAGAAAGTGATCGGCCACCGCCGGTTCGAACGGTGTCTCGCTCAATGTGCTTTCTGGCAGCGGCTGCACCGTATTCTGCGGCACTGTATCGATCTCGGCCAGATGCGGTATTTCTTCGGTCAGCGCCTTGCGCAGGCCGGCAAGGCTGTTCCAGGGCTGGGTGGCGCCCAATTCAGCCGAGAGCGCGCGCAGGATCGCCCAATTCTCCTTAGCCTCGCCTGGCGGAAAGCCCGCCCGAAGCGCGATCTGCGGGCGGCCCTCAGTGTTCACGAACAGGCCCTGTTCCTCGGTATAGGCCGCGCCGGGCAGGATCACATCGGCGCGGTGCGCGCCCCGGTCGCCGTGGCTGCCCTGATAGATGACGAAGGCACCCGGCGCGATTTCGATCTCATCGGCACCGAGGTTGTAGACCACATCTGCCCCATCCAGCGCTGCCTCCAGCCCACCGTCGGTGGTGCAGCCGGCATCCATCGCACCCACTCGGCCCGCGGCAGTGTGCAGGATCAGAAGGCTTGACGCCGTGGCCTCTGCCAGCGCCTGCGCGGCTGACAAAACCGCCGCGCCGTCGGAGCGGCGCAATGCCCCTTGCCCGACAATTACGATACTGGGCTTTTCGCGCACCGCCGCGTGATCGCCCGCCGTAATGCCCGGCAGAACCGTGGGGTTGGTACCGATATGCGTATAGTCATAGGTCAGATCCACCGGCTCACCGATCAGGCCAATGTTCGCGCCATGGCTCCACGCCTTACGGATGCGGGCGTTCAGCACCGGGGCTTCCGCGCGCGGGTTGGTGCCGATCAACATGATCGCCTCGGCGCTATCGATCTCCTCGATCGTTCCGGTGCCCACATAGGCGCCGCGGTTGCCGGCTGGCAGCGCCGCACCATCCACACGGCATTCGACCGAACCACCCTGCGCCTCAGCAAGTTGGCGCAGCGATGCAGCGGCCTCGACGGGCACCAGATCACCGATCAGGCCCGACAGCTTCGAGGCGCCCTTGATCGCAGCCGCCGCCGCATCAAGCGCCTCGGGCCAGCTCGCCGGCCGCAATTTACCATTCTCACGGATGTATGGCTTGTCGAGCCGCTGACGGCGCAGCCCATCCCAGACAAACCGCGTCTTGTCGGAAATCCACTCTTCGTTTACGCCGTCATGGTTGCGCGGCAGGATGCGCATCACCTCGCGCCCCTTGGTGTCCACGCGGATGTTAGAACCTAACGCATCCATCACATCGATCGTTTCGGTTTTCGTCAGTTCCCATGGCCGCGCGGTGAAAGCGTAGGGTTTCGACGTGAGTGCACCAACCGGGCATAGATCGATGATGTTCCCCTGCATCTCGCTGTCGAGCGTCTGGCCCAGATAGCTCGTGATTTCCGCATCCTCGCCCCGGCCCGTCTGGCCCAGTTCCGGCATGCCCGCCACTTCAGTGATGAAGCGTACGCATCGGGTGCACGAGATGCAGCGCGTCATCGCAGTGCCCACCAGAGGGCCAAGATCCATATTATCCACGGCGCGCTTGGGTTCACGGTAGCGCGAGAAGTCAACGCCGTAGGCCATCGCCTGATCCTGCAGGTCGCATTCCCCGCCCTGATCGCAAATCGGGCAATCAAGGGGGTGGTTGATGAGCAGGAACTCCATCACGCCCTCGCGCGCCTTTTTCACCATCGGCGAATTGGTGCGCACCATCGGCGGGGCGCCATCCTTGCCTGGCCGCAGATCGCGCACCTGCATTGCGCAGGATGCTGCGGGCTTCGGTGGGCCACCTACAACCTCAACGAGGCACATACGGCAGTTCCCGGCGATTGACAGGCGCTCATGGTAGCAAAAGCGCGGAATCTCAATCCCGGCCTGTTCGCAGGCCTGGATGAGCGTCATCGCTGGGTCGACCTGAATTTCCTGGTCATCAATGACGATTGTGCGCAGGTCCGACATCAATTCACTTTCAGAAAGCCTCCGACCGACGTGCCTTGTGCGATTTCCGCACGACCGACGCGGCAGAGCGTTGCAGGTTGGCTGAAATCCGCCCCACGCGCCTCAAGATAAGAACGGGCGCGGGCCTCGACGCGTGCTTTGTCTGGCTCACTATCAAGGTAGGCTTCAATTTCAGAATCGCTATAGCCGAGCTGCTTTGCGCGTGTTTGCAGGCCAAGCGCAAAATTGAGGCTTTTAAAGTAGCGGGGCGAGATTTCTGGGCAGGCCTCGGTCAGTTCATGCCCGATAGCCACCAGGGTTAGCCCATCTTCCAGCTGACGATCCTGCGACAGCGGTACACGCGCCTCAGCCTGAGCAAGGGTTGAGGCGAGGGCAAAGGTTACAGCGGCGCCAATTTTGATCATCCCATCATCTCCCGCTGCGCATGCAGCCACTTGAAATCAAACGCAGACGGGCCTGCGCCCTCGCATTCGAGGCGCGCAAGCGCAGCGTCGGCTTCTGCGAGAGTGGGAACATGCCCCCGGTCGATAGGCCATATCACATAGGCCGGGCCGGGCACGGGCAGGAACCATTCGGCGCGGCGCGTGACGAATTTGCCATGCACGGTGCGGTAAACGAAGGCTTCAAGGGCCTCGGCACTCTCCCACACCGACAGCGTGACAGCCTCGCGCGCAGGATCAAACGTGCCGCGAGGGGCAAAGAGCAGACGGTGTATTTGGCGTTCCGACAGATCTGGCCGAGCCACGAAGCCCGGCATTCGTGCTGCCGTGGCGTTCACGCGCGCGACGTTATCGGTGAAACCCGCCACTGCCGGATCGCCCCAGGGCGCGGCGAGGTAGGCCCAATTGAGATGGGCGATGTGCTGCGCGGCGCTCATTCGGCCACCTCTACGAGCAGCGCGCCGATGCCGGAGGCCGCCGCCATTTCTTCGCCCGCGATGCCGCACACCTCTTCTTCGCTGGGCGATTGCAGATCGTACTCAGCCGCGAATTCCGTTTGCAGCGCCGCGATGG
Organism: Pseudomonadota bacterium; assembly: GCA_039208375.1. Classification (GTDB taxonomy): domain Bacteria; phylum Pseudomonadota; class Alphaproteobacteria; order Rhodobacterales; family Rhodobacteraceae; genus JANQPC01. The sequence continues at coordinate 13,226 of JBCCRC010000076.1, forward strand.
CGGCATTGGGATCGGCCATCTGTTCATGGGGCGCGCCGGTATCGAAGCCGTCTTCGGCCAGCTCGGTGAGAAGTTCTTCGGCGCGCGCGGCCGATTTCACCGGATCCACGCTGATCGTGGAGCATGAGCGCGCCAACGCCTGTGCCATCGATAGATCGAAAACGGCCTGGGCGAAATAGGCGGGCGTGGGGCGCAACTCGGCGTCTTGCGCCGTGGTCTGGGCCGCCAAGGGTGCCGTGGCGAGGGCAAGCGACATTAGAGCAAGGCGCAGCATGGGTTACCTCAGCAGCCGCCCGATCAGGGTTTGTTCGCGCATCTCCGTCTCCGCCACTGCGCAGGCACGCGTGCCATAGCCATCTTCGAGCCCGTGTTTTTCAGTAAAGGCCTCGATGATCTCCGGATCGTCGACGCGAATGATCACGGTTTCCCCGGGCGCCACACCATCCCTGCTGCGCAGGACGGCGGCCCGGATATCCTGATCGCTCGGAACACCCCGGCGGCGCTGCACCGTGCGGCAATTGCTGGCAAGGGCATCGGCGATCCGCATGTAGGTTACGAACTCGCCGGGCGGCAGCGCCGCCATCAGGCGCGAGGTCTCCGCGTCAAACGCCGCCTGCCCGGCATCGGCCGCGGCGCAGGCCGCCAAAAGAACACCCGCGATGGGACCGAAAAGTACGCGCATGCGCCCTACTCCGCCGCCACCGCCGCGCTCAGGCGTCCGGTCTTCTGCGCCTTGATGCGGTCTTCGATCTCATCGCGGAAATTGCGGATCAGTCCCTGGATCGGCCAGGCCGCGGCATCGCCGAGGGCGCAGATCGTGTGGCCTTCGACCTGCTTTGTCACGTCAAAGAGCATGTCGATCTCTTCGACCTCGGCCTCGCCTTTCACGAGCCGCTCCATCACCCGCATCATCCAGCCCGTCCCCTCGCGGCAGGGCGTGCACTGGCCGCAGCTTTCGTGCTTGTAGAACTTCGCGAGCCGCCAGATCGCCTTGATGATATCGGTCGACTGATCCATCACGATCACGGCGGCGGTGCCGAGGCCCGATTTCTGCTCGCGCAAATAATCGAAATCCATGATCGCCTCGCGCATATGCTCGCCGCGGATGCAGGGCACTGAGGATCCGCCGGGGATCACCGCCTTGAGGTTATCCCATCCGCCGCGAATGCCGCCGCAATGGCGGTCGATCAGTTCCTCGAAGG
>JBCCRC010000077.1:0-14116 GCA_039208375.1 Pseudomonadota bacterium
GCCACGAAACGTGCCATAGGCGCTTTCCAGGCCCCAAACAGCGACCACAACTTCGGCTTCCACGCCATAACGCGCTTCGATCTCGGAAAGCACGCGGCGGTGTTCGCGCAGCGCCGCCTTGCCGTTACGCACCCGTGTGTCAGACACCGCGCTTTCAAGGTATTCCCATATCTGCTTGGTGAACTCGGCCTGGTTGCGATCGCGCTGGATCACATCCGTCTGGTACCGCACGCCGCGAAAGGCAGCATCGAACACCTGCGGGCGGATGCCTTGAGACAGTGCGCGGCGGCGAAACCCGTCGATCCACCGTTCGAATGCACGGTTCGAGGCCGCCGCGCTCACGTTTGCCTGTATCGCAGTGAGAGTGCGGAATTCGGGCCGGGGGGACCGTTCCGGCGCCAGGGCCGCGGCCGTCTGCACCATTGCAAACCCGGCAACAGCCGCGAAAATTGCGGTTCTGCGCATGAAATCACCTGTCGCATCATTCTTTTTGCCTGCTCCGCGTCAGAATAGCGCAACGCGGCACGGCAACAAAGCCTCTCATAGCAGCAGATGGCAAAGGATCGCTAACGGCGCTTACGGGTCACACGACGGGCCGATTTGCGGGGGGCGGGGCGGCGACCGCGCTTGGCATGCCGGGGCGCCGCCGGCATCGAACGGTCTTCGATCTCTAGGAGCTCCAACATCAGCCCTCCGGTAACGGGCACAGCTTCCCGCAAGCGCACAGTCACACGCTGGCCGATGCCGATAACCAAACCGGTATCGGCGCCCATCAGCGTCTGACTCTCGCGATCGAAGTGGAAGAACTCGCGGCCAATCGATCGGATGGGGATCAACCCGTCCGCTCCTGTTTCGTCAAGCTTAACAAAGGCTCCGAAACGCGCGATGCCGGAGATGCGGCCGGTGAACTCGTTACCCACCCGCTCACTCAAGTAAGCGGCGAGGTAGCGGTCCGTAGTGTCGCGTTCGGCGGTCATCGAGCGGCGCTCTGTTTCCGAGATATGCTGCGCGGTTCCCTCCAGCCGCTCAATTTCAGCTTCCGATAGGCCGTCATCACCCCAGCCGTGGGCTGTGATCAACGCGCGGTGCACCACCAGATCGGCATATCGCCGGATGGGCGAGGTGAAATGCGCGTAAGCCCGCAACGCCAGCCCGAAATGGCCCAAGTTTTCTGGTGTGTAATACGCCTGGGTCATAGACCGCAGGGTAGAGAGGTTGATCAGCTCATCGAAATCACCGCCCGCGGCCTGGGCGAGAAGCGCGTTCAGGTGCCGGGTTTTCAGCACCTGACCCTTGGCAAGCACAAGCCCGGCCGACGCCGCCGTTTCCCTTAAAGCGGCAAGCTTCTCCGGTGCCGGCTCTTCATGCACGCGGTAAAGAAGCGGCGATTTGCGTTTTTCAAGCTCCCGCGCCGCGGCAACATTGGCGAGCACCATGAATTCTTCGATCAGCCGGTGGGCCTCGAGCCGGTCCTTGAAATTCACCGATGTCACCTGTCCGCCGTCACTCAGCTCAATCCGCCGTTCGGGCAGATCAAGATCCAGCGGCTGGCGCGCCTCCCGGGCCCGGGCAAGCGCGCGATAGGCGCGAAAAAGCGGCTCTAACACGCCGGCCATCAGCGGCGCGCAGGCTTCATTGGGTGCACCATCAACGGCCGCCTGCACCTCTTCATAGTTGAGCGAGGCGGCTGACCGCATGAGGCCGCGCAAAAACCGCTGGTCGATCAGCGTACCGTCTTCGCGGATCCGCATCCGCACGGCCAGGCAGGCCCGCGGCACGCCTTCATGAAGCGAACAAAGATCGCCCGAAAGCCTGTCGGGCAACATCGGCACGACGCGATCGGGAAAATAGGTGGAATTGCCCCGCCGCCGGGCTTCCCGATCAAGCCCGGTCCCGGGGCGCACGTAGTGGGCCACGTCGGCGATGGCGACCCATAGGATATAGCCGCCGGGATTGGCAGGGTCATCGTCTGTTTCGGCAAAGCACGCATCATCGTGGTCGCGCGCATCGGCGGGGTCGATGGTAATCAGCGGCATATCCCGAAGGTCTTCCCGGCCCTCCATCCCCGCGGGAACCATCCCATCGGCTTCCGCAACAGCCTCATCGGGAAACACATCAGGGATGCCATGCTGGTGGATCGCGATAAGTGATACAGCCTTCGGGGCCGATGGATCGCCCAGCCGTGTGATCACACGGGCGCGCGGCAGGCCCAACCTATCCTTTGGCCCGGCCTGTTCAGCCTCAACAAGCTCCCCATCCCGCGCGCCGTTGGCGTCGGAGCCGATTACCCGCCATTCGCGATCCGCGCCCTTGTCTATGGGCACGATCCGCCCGCCTTCCGATGATGCACGGTAAAGGCCCAGGATCTTGCGCGGATTGGTTCCGATGCGCCGGATCAGGCGGGCCTCATATGTCACGTCGCCAGCCTGAACCTCAGTCAACCGCGCCAGAATACGGTCACCCTCGCCCAGCGCCGGGTCAGAGCTGCGCGGCACGTAGAGGATGCGCGGCTCCGGCCCTGTGCCCTGCCACTCCAGCGGCCGCGCCGTGAGATCGCCGTCGGCATCCGGCGCCTCGATCTGAAGAACTGAAACGGGCGGCAGTTTCTCAGGGTCGCGATAGCTGCGTCGGCGCTTTTCGAGATGGCCCTCGGCCTCAAGCTCTTTCAGAAGCCGCTTCAGCTCTACCCGATCCTGCCCCTTGATCCCAAAAGCTTTGGAGATATCGCGTTTTGAGGCCTTGGCAGGATTGTCCGCCACCCAGGCGAGGATTTCCTTTTTCGTTGGGATCTGGGCCATGGGGCGGGGCTAGCACGTCCGCCCCGGCCCGTCATGCCGAAAGCGGGTGGCGACTGAGATCGGCAGCTTCATCGACATCCGCAAGCGTATCGACATGGGCGATACTGAGGCCAGAAAGGCTCTTCTCGCTATCCGCCAGTGCATGCGGACCGCTCCAGCGCACACGTGTCAGGATGCCCGTTGGAACGCGGCCCCGGCGTGCCAATCCGATCAGCCAGTAACCGCCATCGGGCGCGGGGCCCAACACCGCCTCGTAGCGCCCGAGCGCCTGGAAACCCCGCGCGAGATGCGCGCGCGTAATCCCAGGGATATCGCTGCCGATCAGAAGCGCAGGCCCCGGCGGGACCGATCGTAAAAGTCGCGCCATGCGCGCGCCCAGATCGCCACGCCCTTGGGGCACACGTGCGAAATCTGTGGGCCACATCGGCGCGTTCAGGGCCGTATCGGGCGCGACCGCCAGCACCACCTGCCACCGCGGATCGCGCAGAGTGCGAAAGAGATGGCGCAGCTGATGGCGATACCACATGGCGGCGGCGGCCATCCCGATCCCCCGCCCCAGCCGTGTTTTAACCCGGCCCGCGCGCGGGGTCTTCACCATTACGATCAAGCGGGCCCGTGCTCTAGGCGAAATAGGCTTGGAGAATCCGACCATAGATCGCCTTGAGTTGGTGAATATGGGCGATCTGCACATTCTCATCCACCTGGTGCATCGTCTGACCAACAAGCCCGAACTCCACCACAGGGCAATGCGCTTGTATAAATCGCGCATCTGACGTGCCGCCAGAAGTGGATAGAGCGGGCACGCGCCCCGTCTCGGCCTCCACCGCCGCGGCGACGAGTGCCGAAAGCTTGCCGGGCGGCGTTAGAAAGGCCGGCGACGTGGGGCCGGGTTCGAAATCAAAATCAACGCCGGTTTCCGTTGCTATGGGTGCTGCGGCGTCGCGCAAATGCGCCACGATGCTTTCTCCGGAATGCAGATCGTTGAAACGCGCGTTCACCGTCATCGCGCATGTGGCTGGAATTACGTTCGTGGCCGGGTTGCCCGTGTCGATGGTCGTGATCGCCAACGTCGAGGGATCAAAATGCTCCGTTCCCTGATCCAGTGGTGTAGCCACCAAGGCGGCCGCAAGCTGCGCCATCGCCGACACCGGGTTTTTCGCCCGGTGGGGGTAGGCGGCGTGACCCTGCACGCCGGTGGCTGTGATCGCAACGCTCTGCGATCCGCGGCGCCCGATCTTAATCATGTCACCCATTAGGTCTGGGCAGGTCGGCTCCCCCACAAGGCAGGCCGTCATCGCTTCTCCGTCAGCCGCCATCTGGTCAAGCAACGCGCGGGTGCCATCACGGGCGGGGCCTTCTTCATCCCCAGTGATCGTGATGACGATCGCACCGTCGGGCGGGCTGCCTTTCACAAAATCGATGGCGGCCGCCACAAATGCCGCGACGCCCGATTTCATGTCCGCCGCGCCCCGGCCCCAAAGCCGGCCGTCCGCTTCGGTTGCCGAGAATGGATCAAAGCGCCAGGCGCCGGCATCGCCTGGCGGCACCACGTCTGTATGCCCGTTGAAACCGAAGCTGCGCGGATGCGCCTTTGGCCCCAAGCGCGCGAATAGATTTGCAACGTCGCCGCGATCGGCGCGGCGGCAGGTGAAGCCTGCGGCGGCGAGGGTGCGTTCCAGCAATGCGATTGCGCCGGCCTCCACCGGCGTTACGCTTGGGCAGCGCACCAACTGCGCGGTCAGATCCACGGGATCGGTTTGGGACACGGTCATGATCGGTTGGTAACGAGGGTGGCGGTTGGCTGCAATCGCCGGCGTCAGTCGTCGTTCAAAACACGCGTTTCGGCCACGACAACCGAGTTCTCATCAAGCGCCCGCGCCATCAAGGCCCGTTCCTCTTCTGGAACGTCGTGGCCCTCCGCCAATCGCTCTGCCAACGTGCCGTAACTTGCCACATCAAGCGGGGCCAGATCGGCTTGTTTGAGGATAGCCACTGTTTCGCGCACAGCCTCATCGGCATCTATCGCCGCGCAATAGCACAGAAGCGCGGCGCCGGTGGCCCCGTCCGGTAGCCCATCGCCCGCCTTACGGCCGACTTCGACAAGCAACGTGAATACCGAGTGTTCTAGGGTTCGCTTGGCCATGGCCCGCATCCTGTTGCAGATGCACCGCCGCGCGGCAAGGCTTAGGCGATCGTCACGGCCGGAAGGCGCGGAAGCGTGGTGCCGAGAGGGAAGTGCTCACCGCCAAAGGGGCGGAACGCATCGGCCGTTTCATATAGATACCGGAAGCCCGCCAGAAGCGGGGTGCGGCGCACGGGTTCAAGCGTCAAGATCTCATCACCCCGATCCGCCCAGTGCCCGGCCAGCGCGCCGGCACCCTCACTACCCAGCACGGCAAGAAGCAGCGGCTCGGCCACGCCGGTATCCGCCGGGCTTGCGTTGCGCAGCGCATCAGCCACCGTTTCTGCCGGCAACGTGGCTCGTTCGGCCACCGTCGGCGACCCATCAAGCCTAACCCGCGCGTTCTTCTCAGCGCGGTAATAGCCTTGCATGATCGCGGCGCGCATTGGCGCCGGTGCCGCACCGTATTCGCCGCGGAAGGCATCCCAATGCCAGTATAGATCGTCATCCACGCCACCGTGCTGCAAGCGGTCAGCCAGAAGAACTGCCGTAGCGAAGAAGAACCTTTCAGGGTCATCATTGGGCAGGGCCGCAGCCAGAACCAGCGACCGTGACAACGCCCGTTCCTCGGCGTTCGACATGCGACACCCTCGATGCCGCAAAAGCGTTTCCAATGTGTTTGGCCCAACGCCATCGGGCGCGCCGGCCGCAACGCGATGCACGACCTCTGGCCGCGCCATCCGGGCCACCGCCACAAGATCTGCGATCGCCTGATGCGTCGCGAAATCGACCGTTACCTGTTCACTCGTTCCCATGGTGCCGGAATGCCCGTGCAATCCGGCCAAACGAGGATATTGATGGGGCCAATTAGGCCGCAGCTGGAAACACTAAGTTTCGGTTAATCGCGCAGAAGCTCGTTAATCCCGGTCTTCGACCGCGTGCGTTCATCGACACGCTTCACGATTACGGCGCAATAAAGGCTAACGCCGTTCTTCGAGGGCATCGAGCCGGCGACGACCACCGAATAGGGCGGCACCTCGCCGTAAGTGTGCTCCCCGGTCTCGCGGTCAACAATTTTCGTCGATTGGCCGATAAACACGCCCATGCCGAGCACGCTGCCCTCCCGCACGATTACGCCCTCGACCACTTCGGACCGCGCGCCGATGAAGCAGTTGTCTTCAATAATCGTGGGCCCGGCTTGCATTGGCTCAAGCACACCCCCGATGCCAACGCCCCCGGAAAGATGCACGTTTTTCCCAATCTGAGCGCAGGATCCAACAGTCGCCCACGTATCCACCATCGTGCCGCTGTCCACATAGGCTCCAAGGTTCACGAATGACGGCATCAGAACCACGCCGGGCGCCACATAGGCCGATTTTCGCACCACACAGTTCGGAACCGCGCGGAACCCTGCGTCACGCCACTGGTTATCGCCCCAATCCTTCCACTTGCTATCAACCTTGTCCCACCATGCACCGCCTTGGGCGCTGCCTTCCTGACGTTCCATATCTTTCAGGCGAAATCCCAAAAGCACCGCCTTTTTCGCCCATTGGTTCACATGCCACTTGCCGTCGTCCTGCCGCTCGGCCACGCGCAAAGTGCCACCGTCGAGCGCATTCAACGTATCTTCGATGGCCTCGCGCGTTTCGCCCGTTGTGTTGGGGGTGATTGTATCGCGCGCCTCCCAGGCGCGTTCGATGGCGGCTTCGAGAGCGTGGGAAGACATGCGCATTCCTTCAAATTCGTTGGTGGTCTCAGGCTGCGCGAGGCTATAAGCCCTGATCCAAAGCCGTGCAATCATAGGGCCGAAATGGGGCCCCGGAGACCGAGCCTATGAAAGACGATCGCAACCGGCCCTTCCGAGATGCCCATAGCGATATCGAAACTGCCCATGTGGCTCCCGATACCGCGCAGACGAGGTCGCCCGCCTATCGGCTGGCCTTTGATGACCCGGATTTTTTGTGCCGGGATGAGCTGCGGCCCGTGCGGCTTCAGTTGGAGCTTCTCAAACCCGAACTGCTGATGAGCGAATATGGTGTCGAATCCACCATCGTTCTCTTCGGCGGTGCGCGAATCCCCGACCCCGCCAAAAAGGAAACAGCGCGCACTGAGACGCTTGCAGCGCTTTCAGCGTACTACGACCAGGCGCAGGCCTTTGCACGGCTCATGACCGAGAGGTCGGTAGCCACCGGCAACCGTCGCGGCGTGATCGTCACCGGCGGCGGCCCTGGCGTGATGGAAGCCGGCAATCGCGGGGCGATGGAGGCCGGCGGCGTTTCCATCGGCCTCAACATCGTGTTGCCCCACGAGCAGGCGCCAAACGCCTATGTCACGCCAGAGCTGTGCTTCAACTTTCATTATTTCGGTCTGCGCAAAATGCACTTCCTAATGCGGGCCGAGGCTGTTGCAGTGTTTCCCGGCGGGTTTGGCACGCTTGATGAGCTTTTTGAGTCCCTCACCCTGATCCAGACGGGACGCATGGCGCGGGTGCCGATCCTGCTTTTTGGTGAAGGCTTCTGGCGCAAGATCATTGATTGGGATGCGTTGGCGGACGCCGGCACGATTTCAGACGAGGATCTGGAGCTCTTTCAGTTCGTCGACACCGCGCAGGATGCGGTTGCGGCAATTGATGGGTGGGCGGACGCGGGCACCAAACGCGGATCTATTCCGGGGCGCTAGCGGCTTTTTTTGCGCGCTCGGTCAAGGCCCACCGCCTGACGCAAGAGACTGTTGGCGCGGGATTGCCAGCCGCGCCCACCGTTTCGCAGTGCTTCGACAAGATCCTGGTCGAGCCGGATGCTGATCTGAACTTTCGTGGGTTTTTTCTGGGGGCCACGCCCCTGCTGTGACGCAGGCAAGGGCGCAACCTGCGCAATTCCCGGCCGCGCCCCGCCGCGATCTAGTGGGCCTGGTGCCGCCTTAGGGCGGCGAGACCGTTCCACGAGCTCTGCAAAAGCCGCGCGTATCGCATCGTGTGATCGATCGCGTTCATCCATATCAATTCTGCTCTAACGTTGCCCTAGCGGCGCTGCCGCCCGTTCCTTACCGCACGCCACCTAAGGGCGGTGCATACTACTTCCATATAGATTGTAGATACAATTAGATGTATTTTGTAGATACGATTAGCGCTCACTCAGTTCAGCCGCGATGGCGGCGCGCGATTTGCGGCCGCGCTCTGTGGCCGACTTGAGCTGCCCACAGGCAGCCATAATATCTTCCCCTCGCGGCGTTCGGATTGGCGAAGCGTAACCGGCTTTATGCACGATATCCGCAAACGCCTCGATCCGAGCCCAGTCAGACCGTTCGTAGGGCGCGCCCGGCCACTCATTGAATGGGATCAGATTGATCTTCGCCGGAATGCCACGGATCAGCTTCACCAGCCGCCGGGCATCATTATCACTATCGTTCACGCCTTTCAGCATCACGTATTCGAAGGTGATGCGCTCGGAATTTGAAAGCTTGGGGTAAGCCCGAAGCGCATCGAGCAGCGCTGCGATGTTCCACTTCTTGTTGATCGGCACCAACTTGTCACGGATCTCATCGGTGGTGGCGTGAAAGGAAACAGCCAGCAAACAACCGATCTCTTCCGCCGTGCGCGCGATTTCAGGAACCACGCCAGACGTCGAAAGCGTGATACGCCGTCGGCTGAGGCTGATACCCTCGCCATCCATCGCGATCTTCATCGCGTCGCGCACCGCCTCAAAATTGTAAAGCGGCTCGCCCATACCCATCAGTACGATGTTCGATAGAAGCCGCGTTTCGTCCTTGGGCGCCCGTCCGGGCTTCGGCCATTCACCTAGATCGTCGCGCGCGATCATCACTTGGCCGATGATCTCTGCCGCCGTGAGGTTACGCACCAGCTTCTGTGTGCCGGTGTGGCAGAACGAGCAGGTTAGCGTACAGCCCACTTGGGAAGAGATGCAGAGCGTGCCACGGCTGTCCTCAGGGATGTAAACAGTTTCAACCTCGTGCCCCCCGGCGATCCGCACGAGATATTTGCGCGTGCCATCGTCTGAAACCTGGCGCGACACAATTTCCGGCACATCAATCGCGAAGTGCTCCGACAGCACCTCACGATAAGGTTTGCCCAGGTTCGTCATCTCATCGAAGCTGCGCACACCCTTTTGGTAAAGCCACTGCCAGATCTGGCCCGTACGCATGCGGATCTGCTTGTCCGGCGTGCCGATCCCGCGCAGGGCCGTGGCCAGCTGCTCGCGCGTAAGGCCCACGAGATTTAAAGGCCCCTCGGGCACGGCCCGGGGAATGGTGAGAACGTCTTGCGTGATCGGTGCGGTCGGCGCCATGGGAACCCCGGAACATCAGCCTGTGGCTGATATAGAACTTGACCGCAGAGGAAAAGGGCGCGCGCCCTAGCCCGCGCAGCGTTCCTCGGCGTTTTCGAGCGCCGCAGTGAAGCCCAAAAGCGAGAACGAATCCTTCGTCACTGTTCCGCGCGACGAACGTCCCGTAAGAACCGCGAGCGTGCCACGCTTCATCGCAGTTGCAATCTTGATATCGTCCGAGGCCGACGCGGGCCAGGCCCATTCGCCTTCCGTGAACAACTCGAACGTCGCGTCATCGATCTCAAGCGATACGGTGGAACCCTCGGCGAACGGGTATCCGCCCGTGAAGGCAATCTCGCCGCTCACATCGGCCGTCGGCCGGAACGTTGCAAACAAGAGGATGTCACCGCGCCGCACGGCAACAACACGCCCATCGCGGGTATTGACCGATTCCTTGGGCGCCGAAACAGCCCAGCACTCCATGATGGCCCCATCGGCTGAAGCCTCGGTCGTGCTGCCGTCGCTGGCGTAACTCTCAGCAAACACCGACCAATCGGTGATCGCCGCAACGCGGTTCGTAGATTCTTGTTCCTGAGCGAACGCCGCCGTGCCGATCACGGACACACATGCAACGCCCACCAAAAATGATCGTCCTGCCATAACTGCCACCAGTCTCCAACTGCCTCACGTTTCGCCTGCGAATGCCGCTTATTGTCCCGCGTTTCGTCGTCAGGCGCCGTTCTTTTTAGTCTTGGTGCGTATAATAGCCCGCTTCGCGCGAGCATTTAAAGCCTTTCTCGCAGACCTCAGGACTTTGGCGTGGAACTCACGCCCACCTGCGCCGGCCGCAAGAGTCGATCGTGAATCATGAAGCCTGCCGCGGCTACCTGTATAATCTCGCCCGCGGTTGTGCCGGGCACCGGTGCTTCGAACATCGCCTGGTGCAATTGCGGATCGAAGGTATCACCGAGTTCCGGTTGAACAGGCTCGATACCGTGCTTCTTGAACACGTTCAGAAGTTCGCGCAGCGTGAGTTCCACGCCCTCAACAAGCGCCTTCTCGGTGCTCTCGCCGCTGTCTTTGGCGGCATCGAGCGCACGGGAGAGGTTGTCGTAGACTGGCAAGATATCCCGAGCGAGCTTGAGACCACCGAACTGTTCCGCCTCGCGCCGATCCCGTTCCCCGCGTTTACGGGTGTTTTCGGCATCTGCAAGAGCGCGCATGAACCGGTCGCGCATCTCATCGCGTTCGGCCCGAAGCGCCTCCATCGCATCATCGGCCTCGATCTCTGCATCGATATCGATCAGCGTGTCTTCAACCGGATCCAACGCATCCGCTTCGGTCGCGTCCCCGGCTTCTTCGATCTGATCTTCCTGCGGTTTTGCCTTCGCCATCGTTCCTTGCTCACCCTCTGTCCGACAGAAGCCTGCCAACAAGCTGCGCCGTATAATCCACGATCGGCACCACGCGCCCGTAGTTCAACCGTGTCGGCCCGATCACGCCAACAGCGCCAACAATCTTACGATCCGCGTTCATATATGGAGAGACGACCAAAGAGGAACCCGAAAGTGAGAAAAGCTTGTTTTCAGACCCGATAAAGATCCGCACACCATCGCCCTGTTCGGCAAGTTCGAGAAAATCCGCGATATCTCGCTTACGCTCAAGATCATCGAACAGGGTTCGGATGCGCTCAAGGTCATCTTCGGTTTCAGTGGCGTCGAGAAGATTCGCACGGCCCCGCACGATCAACCGCTCATGCCGTTCGCCCTCATTCTCCCAGATCGCCGCGCCACTTTCCACAAGCGAGCGGGCCAGCCCATCAATTTCCTGACGCCTGGCCTCGATTTCGCGCTTCATTACGCCGCTCAGTTCGGTAAGCGTTCGGCCCTCGGCCAGCGCGCTGAGAAAGTTGGCAGCCTCTCGCATCGACGCAGGCGTTTGGCCAAGTGGCGGGCGAAAAACGCGGTTCTCCACGTGCCCATTCGCAAACACCAGGACAACCAGCGCGCGATCCGGTGCAAGGCTCACAAACTCGATATGCTTAATCGGCGCTTCTTGCTTCGGCGCCAGCACAAGGCTTGCGCCTTGTGTGAGGCCCGACAGCGCGGACCCCACCCGATCCAAAAGGCCCGGAACATCCTGATCATTTGCACCGAGGCTGCCATCGAGCTTGGCTTTTTCGTCAGCCGTTAATTCACCAAGCTCAAGGAAACCGTCGACAAACATGCGCAGCCCGAGCTCGGTGGGCATCCGGCCGGCAGAGGTGTGCGGGCTATCGAGCAGCCCCAGAAACTCCAGATCCGACATAACATTGCGGATCGTGGCTGCGCTGACCTGTTCGGACATGCTGCGCGTCAGCGTGCGCGACCCCACGGGCTCACCAGACAGCAAGTAACCCTCGACCACACGCCGAAACACCTCCCGGCTGCGTTCGTTGAGCTCTTCAATCATCGGGCTGCCGTCTGTCATCACCGCTCCCTGAAGCGTCGATCACATAAAAACCGGATGCCCGAAAGGTCAACAAGGCTTGCATCGGATCTTGTGCCGCAGATATCAGGCGGGCGATCAGCACAAGGATAGGCCCATGCGCCCCTCGGGACGGCAGTTGAACGAACTTCGCAACATCTCAATCGAAACCGGGGTCACGCGCCATGCCGAAGGATCATGTCTGATCAAATGCGGCGACACCCACGTTCTGTGCACCGCAAGCATCGATGAACGCGTGCCACCATTCTTGAAGAACTCGGGCCTGGGCTGGGTGACGGCAGAATACGGCATGCTACCACGCGCAACCCATACGCGAATGCGGCGGGAAGCCAAGAACGGCCAATCGGGCCGCACCCAGGAGATCCAGCGCCTCATCGGGCGCGCCTTGCGCGCTGGGGTGGACCGTGTGGCTTTAGGCGAACGGCAAATCACGGTCGATTGCGATGTGATCCAGGCCGATGGCGGAACACGCTGTGCCTCGATAACCGGTGGGTGGGTGGCGCTTCGCCTCGCGGTAAATCAGCTCATCAAGGCAGGCGACATTTCGGCCGACGCGATCACCGATAACGTGGCCGCCGTATCGTGCGGCATCTATGCGGGTCAGCCAGTGCTTGACCTAGACTATCCTGAAGACAGCGAAGCAGGGGTGGACGGCAATTTTGTAATGACGGGCACGGGCCAGATGATCGAAATTCAGATGTCGGCCGAGGGGGCAACGTTCTCAAAAGCACAAATGGGTGATCTGGTCGGGTTGGCGGAGGCTGGCATCGAGGCCCTCGTCTCTGCACAGAATGCTGCGGTGGCATGACACGAAAGCTCAACGAACGGAAGATCGTGATTGCCACGCACAACGCGGGGAAACTGCAAGAGATCGCCGAACTGATGCGCCCGAGGGGGATCGAAGTTGTTTCAGCTGGGGCGTTGAATCTGCGGGAACCTGCTGAAACAGAGACGAGTTTCGAGGGAAACGCGCGCATCAAGGCCCATGCGGCCGCATCCGCATCCGGCCTACCCGCCCTATCCGATGACAGTGGGTTGAGCGTTGCGGCGCTTGGGGGGGCCCCTGGTGTGTATACGGCGGACTGGGCAGAAACGCCCGGGGGCCGTGACTTCGTGATGGCGATGGAAAAGGTGTGGCGCAAGCTGCAGGACGGCGGGCATGCCGCGCCGTACGTTGCAGCCTTCAATTGCGCGCTGTGCGTCGCCTGGCCCAACGGGGAGGATGCCGTATTTGTCGGCCGGGTCGAGGGCACGCTCGTCTGGCCCCCGCGGGGCGATCGTGGTTTTGGTTTCGACCCAATGTTCCTGCCCACCGGCGAAAGAGAGACTTTTGGCGAGATGGATCCTGCGCGCAAACACGGCATGTCGCACCGAGCTGGCGCCTTTGCCCAACTCACAGACGCCTGTTTTGACTGAGCGCTGGCAAGAGGCGGGGTTTGGGCTTTACATCCACTGGCCCTATTGCGCCGCAAAGTGCCCCTACTGCGACTTCAACAGCCATGTAGCGCGATCAATCGACGAGGAGCGCTGGATCAGAGCCTATTCCAGCGAAATAGAGCGCCTGAAAAGTGAACTGCCCGGCCGCATCCTGCGATCGATTTTCTTTGGCGGGGGTACACCCAGCCTGATGTCACCAAATCTTGTTGGCGCTGTTCTGGATTCTGTTGGGCATGCCTGGACGGCGGCGAATGACATAGAGATCACGCTAGAAGCCAACCCCACATCTGTCGAGGCTACTCGCTTCCGCGGCTATCGGGCAGCGGGTGTAAATCGTATATCGCTTGGCCTTCAGGCACTAGAGGATGGCGCACTTCGCCAACTTGGCCGTCAACACAGCACGGATGAGGGCCTGGCCGCTCTGGGCGTCGCAAAATCATTCTTTGATCGGGTGAGCTTTGATCTGATCTATGCTCGGCAAAACCAGGGGTACAGCGCATGGCGGGCGGAGCTGCGGCGGGCGCTCGACCACGCCGCCGGCCATATATCGCTTTATCAACTCACAATCGAAGACGGCACCGTCTTTGGCCGTCACTATGCGGAGGGCAAACTACCCGGGCTGCCTGATGACGATTTAGGTGCCGATCTCTATGAGCTAACCCAGGAAATGTGCGATCAGGCCGGGCTACCGGCCTACGAGATTTCAAATCATGCAGCGCCCGGCCAAGAATCGCGCCACAATCTGATTTATTGGCGTGGAGGAGACTACGCGGGGGTTGGGCCCGGGGCGCATGGACGGCTCACTCTGGCGGACACCCGCTATGCGACCGAGACCCCGCTTTCGCCCGGCAGCTGGCTAGCGAGCGTTGAGCAATTGGGCTCCGGTGAGATGCAGAGACAGGCGATCGATGCTTCAGATGATCTTGCCGAACGTCTGATGATGGGGCTGCGCGAAGTGGGTGGTGTGCCAAGAGCCGTATTCCCCAAAA
>JBCCRC010000078.1:0-14072 GCA_039208375.1 Pseudomonadota bacterium
GCCTCGCCAATCGCCTGATGGCCGAGGCACACGCCCATAAGCGGAGTCTGCGTTTCCGCTGCGGCCGCGATCAATGCCAGACAGATCCCCGCGCTTTGCGGTACGCCGGGGCCGGGCGACAAAACGATGGCTTCTGGCCTAAGCCCCATTGCCTGCTGCACGTCGAGCGCATCATTGCGATGCACTGCCACATCTGCCCCAAGCTCACCCAGGTAATGGGCGAGGTTGTAGGTGAAACTGTCATAGTTATCGATCAGTAGCAGCACCTTGCGCTCCCTCGCATTTTTGCGGCCCGGGCCGGGGCGGGGATTTTTGGGATGTCCACGCCCCCCGGAACGGCTATACTTGGCAAAACGCGCCCGCCACGGTCAAGGCGCGAATTCGGCGGCCGAACGGGCCGCGCATGGGCAACAGGCACGGCAACGGAGAACGATCGAGGTGTTACGGGGCGTATTGGCCGGGGGCGCGTGGGGCCTTGTGGTGGGTATCGTCGTTCTGGCGATGACCTCGCAAATCGCCGATTGGCGCGATCTGACACCTGCCATCACCGAAGAAATTGCAAACGCGACGCCTGAAGCGGGCGAACCGGCTGTAGCAGAATCGGCGCCAGCCGCCACGGCACCGGAAACGCCTGTTGCCGAAATCGAGACACCTGCGCCCACGCCCCGCGAAGAGGTGGCCGAAGCCCCGGCGCTTGAAGTCGCTCCGCCTGGCGCGCCAGCGGCGCCAGCCGATGTTCCGGCGCCCGCAAGCCCCGCGCCCGAGATTGCAGCGCTGCCCACGCCGACGCCCGAGGCTGGCGTTGTGCCCCAGCCCGCTGCGCCTGCGCCCGCCGCGCCCGAGGGTGGAGTGGGGGAGGTGGCCGCGTTGCCCGAACCCCTACGCCCAGCAACACCGCCCACTGATGCGCCTGCCGTGCCCGCAACCCCCGGCGCCGCGGCGGATGCGCCCGAGGCGCCGAACCCTGCGGCCGCCCCAAACGTGACAGTGCGAGAAGTGGCCCCCTCAGGCACGGCCCCGGCCCCCGAAGTGGCGATAGCGACGCCCGAACCACCCGCAGCCGCCCCAGCGCCGGACGCGGCGCCTGCCCCCGGCGATCCAGTGGCGACAGAGCGCCAGGGCTTGCCGCAGATCACCGCTGAGGCGCAAGAGCCGATAGGGGGAGCGGCGCCCAATGCAACCCCGGCGCCCGAGGCCGATCAGGTGGCTGAGGCTGATGCGGCCGAGCCCCCCTCGGGCGTACCGTCCCCGGCCCCCGTCACGGTGCGCATCAATCGGCTTCCCACGATTGGCGATGATGCCGAGCCCGAGGCGAGCACGGACGACGGCTCCCCCGAAGTGGCCGCCATCCGACCGGAAGGTGAAACAGCTGAAGAGCCTGGGGCCCCTGTCGCCGAAGCCTCTGTTATTGATCCCGATGCCCCTGCAATCGCTCGCAATGCGGCAGAGTTCGCCGGGGCCGAGGGCGCGCTGATGTCGGTGATCCTTATCGATGTCGGGCTGGGCCTGCCCTCAACCCGTGCGCTCGAAACGGTGGGCGCGCCGGTCACGGTGGCGCTCGATGCCGCACTCGAAGATGCCGCCCGCGCGGCCCGCCGGTTCCGCGAACGCGGCTATGAGGTGGCGCTGATCCCCAACCTGCCTGCAGGCGCACAGGCGCAGGATGTGGCGGTTTCGCTGTCAGTGACGCTAGAGGAAGTCACCGACGCGGTGGCGCTTCTCGATTCCACCGGTAGCGATTTCCAGACGGACAGGGGCACCATGGCGCAGGTCGCCGCCATCGCATCGCAATCAGGGCTTGGCGTTGTCACCTATGCGCGGGGGCTCAACACCGCTCGGCGGATCGCGCAGCAAAACGGCGTACCCTCCGGCCTCGTTTTCCGCTCGATCGATCCAAACACGACCGACCCGCTCGCGGTGGCCCGCGCGCTGGATCAGGCCGCCTTCCGCGCGCGGCAGGATGGGTCGGCCATCGTGCTCGTGCCCGCAACCGATCCGATGGTTGCGGGCCTTGCCGCATGGGCAGAAGAGGCGCGGGCGTCTGAGATTACCCTCGCGCCCCTTTCGGCGGTTCTCGTTTCCGGCTGAGGATGTGCGCGGCGCAGCAGCGCTGCGGCGCCTACAACACAGATCGCGATACTGGCCATTGTGCCGCCGTGGCCCGAGCCCTGCATCGGCGCGGCTCCAAAACCACAAGGCGCTTCAGGTGTTCCCACCGCCCACGAACCGCCCCGCATCCGCCGCCGCGCGCCGGATTGCCTTGGCCTTATTCTCGGTTTCCTCGAATTCGGCCTGCGGATCGCTGTCATAGACAACACCACCCCCGGCTTGAATGTAGAGCGTCTGGTCCTGCAGCACCGCTGTCCGAAGTGCGATGCACATATCCATGTCGCCGCCCGCCGAGAAATAGCCCACGCCGCCGCCATACACGCCGCGCTTTTCCGGCTCCAACTCGTCGATGATTTCCATCGCGCGCACCTTCGGCGCGCCCGACACAGTGCCCGCTGGTAGCCCTGCCAGCAGTGCCGAGAGCGCGTCGTGGTCATCTGATAGCTCGCCCACCACGGTCGAGACGATATGCATCACGTGGCTGTAGCGTTCGACGATAAATTCTTCCGTCGGGCGCACCGTGCCGATCTTGGCCACCCGCCCCACATCGTTGCGCCCCAGATCGAGCAGCATCAGATGTTCGGCGCACTCCTTCTCATCGGCCATCAGATCTGACTCAAGCGCCCGGTCTTCGTCCGCCGTCGCGCCCCTGGGCCGGGTGCCCGCGATGGGCCGGATCGTGACCTCGCCACCAAACACCCGCACAAGAATTTCAGGCGATGCGCCGATCACCTGGAAGCCCCCGAAATTGAAGTAGAACATGAAGGGCGATGGGTTGGTACGCCGGAGGCTTCGATAAAGCGCGAAGGGCGGCAGCGTAAACGGCTGCGCCCAGCGCTGAGAAGGGACGACCTGAAAGATATCGCCCGCGCGGATGTAATCCTTGGCGCGTTCGACGGCGGCGAGATAGCCCTCGTGGCTGAAGTTTGAAACCGGCAGGCCCACATCCGCACTGTCGCCGAAGCCGCGTGTTTCGCCTGCCACCGCGCGTTCGAGATCGCGCACCGCGTCCATCACCCGCTCTGCGGCCTGCGCGTAGGCCGCGCGCGCCGAAAGCCCCGAATTAGCCCAGGCCGGGGAGACGACCGTTACCTCGCCTTTCACCCCGTCGAGCACCGCCACCACAGAGGGCCGCAGCATCACGGCATCGGGCAGGCCCAGCGGATCGGGGTTTACATCCGGCAGGTGTTCCACCAGCCGGATCATGTCATAACCCAGATAGCCAAACAGTCCTGCTGATGCCGCGGGCAGATCATCGGGCAGCGTGATCCGGCTTTCCGCGATCACCGCACGCAACGTATCGAGCGGAGAGCCGTCAAGGCGCTCAAACGTCTCGCGATCAAAGCGGGCATTGCGGTTGATGCGGCTTGTCTCACCCCGGCACTCCCACACCAGATCGGGCTTCATTCCCACCATCGAGTAACGCCCGCGCACTTCACCGCCGGTAACGGATTCCAGTATGAAGCTGTCGGCCCGCGCCTCGGCCAGTTTCAGCATCAGCGATACAGGGGTGTCGAGATCGGCGGCCAAGCGGCTGTAGACAACCTGGTTCTCGCCCGCCTCAAAACCCTTCGCGAAGGTTTCGATTTCCGGTGTCAGTGCCATCAGGGCAATTGCGCGTGAACCGCGTTCAGCGCCTGTTGGTTGATTTGGATGCCGGCCCGCGTCTGCGCGGCCTGGGTGAAAAGCTGCAACGCATCGCCCGCCAGCCCCTGCGCGGCCTGCGCCTCGAATGCGGCGATTCCGGCAGCGGCATCGGGGGCCGTCCGGTCCGGCGCGATGATCGTATCAAGCCGCACGAGCACCGCGGCACCGGCATCTTCGAATACCCGCACTTCGCCCGGCTCCATCTCGAACACGCCCGCCACGAAGGCTGGTGGCGCATCGTCAAGAAATGCGTCGCGCTCGAGGTTGCGCTCGGTGCGCAGGGCCAGGTCAAGCCCCGCCATTTCGGCCCCGCCGCGGATCGCCTCCGCCGCTACTTCGGCCTGTTCGGCCAGCACGCGCGCCGTTTCCTGCATCTCCCAGCCTTCGATCACCCGGTCGCGCACCTCATCGAGGGGTTGCAACGCCGGGGGGCGGATCTCATCAAGCCGAAGCGCGAAAAGCCCGCCTTCTTCAAGCTCGATTACCTCGGGAAAGTCGCCCTCCTCAGCCGCGAATGCCGCCTCGCGAAAGCCTTGGTAGGCCGCGATGCCTTCTGCCACGTCCGGCCGCCAGTCGATCTGCCCCAATTCAAGCTCGGTCTCTTCCGCCAATTCCTCAAGCGTGGCGCCACCGGCCAGAAGATCGTCGACCTCAATCACCATATCCTGAATAAGCCGGCGCGCGGCATCGGTGGCGAACTGAGTTTCCAGCAGGGGCCGCGCCTCTTCAAACGGTGTCTCCTGCGCGGTAAGAATGGCATTGACGCGGAAGATCGCCGGGCCAAGCGTTGTCGGCAGCGGCCCAACCACGCCCGGTTCGTCCAGAGCAAAAATCGCAGCGCCGTTTTCCCCCAACGCCGCTTCAGACACATCGCCGAGATCGATATCGGCAAGCGTCAGGCCACGATCAGCCACCAGATCTTCAAACGTCGCATCGCCACTCTCAACCCGGCCCAGCGCCTGAGCGGCGGCCTCGTCCGAACCGTAAACAAGCCGCTCCACCAACCGCCGTTCGGGCTGCACGAACTCATCGATCCTTTGGTCGTACAGCGCGCGTAGGGCGTCCTCGTCGGTGTCTATCGTCTCAAGGATCATCTGCGGCACCACCCACGCGTAGGTGATGGCGCGTTCTTCGGCGAGCGTGAAGAGCGCCTCGTTTTCCTCATAATAGGCTGTCAGATCTGCCTCGGAGGGTTCCGCAATGGGCGCGGCAAGATCTGCGTCCGTGAGCCGAGCCCAGGTAATATCGCGCCGCTCTTGCGCCCAGTTAAAGAGCGTGTCGATGAACGTGTCTTGCGCGCCAAAGCCGCCGCCAATGGCCCCTTGCATCAATGTGCGCGTGGTATCGGCACGGATCTGGTCCTCAAACTCCGCCACGCTCATGCCCTGCTGGCGCAGAGTAAAGCTATAGGCCTCGCGGTCAAAGCTGCCGTCAAGGCCTTGGAAGGCGGGGATGCGCAGCACCTCCTCGCCCACGACGTCGTCGCCCACCGACAGCCCGATCGCCTGCGCTTCGTGGTCCAGCGCGGCCCGGCCCACGAGGCGGGAGAGCACATTGCGATCCACGCCGAACTGGCGCGCCTGCGCGAAGGGAATGGCTTGCCCGGTCTGTGCGGCAAGCGCGCGCAATTCGCCCTGCAACTCGCGCGCATAGGTGTTGGTGTCGATCTCCACGTGACCGACCGAGCCCACGCTGCGCACGGAGCCACCGAAATTCGTGGCCCCGAAACCTGCAAGGCCGATGATCAGAAGCCCGAGGATCACCCAGACAACTGCCCGCGAAACCTGCCCCTTTGCCATGCCAACCCTCTTGCGACTACGCCGAATGCGCCAGCGGTGTATGTCAGGGGGCAGGGTGCTGCAAGTCTTCCTGAGTGACCTGCGAAAGCCGCGCGATCACCTCGGCGAGGCCGGCGCTGTCGGCATTGGCAAAGGCGATCCGCAGCTCGCGCGCGCCCGCCCCGTCGCCCTCGGGCCGAAACATCGTGCCGGGCAGCAAAAGAAGCCCCGCTGCATGCACAAGCCGCGGGGCCAGATCCGCCGACGAAAGCCCGAACGGGTGGTGCACATAGGCGAAGTAGGCGCCCGCGCCCAGAAGGTGCTAGCCGGCCAAGGTGGCGAGCCCCGCTTGCACGGCCGTGCGCCGGGCGAGGATCTCTGCGCGCTCTCCCGCCAGCCAGTCGCCCAGGTTGCGCAGGCCCCAGAGCGCGGCGCGCTGGCCCAGTTGCGGCGCGCAGATCGTCACCGTGTCGAGATACTTCTCAACCTGCGCAAGCCGCGCCGGCGAGGCGGCAATCGCGCCGACCCGGTGCCCGGTCAGCCGGTAGGCCTTGGAAAAGGAATAGAGGTGGATCACCGTCTCGTCCCAATCGGGATCGGCGAAAAGGTCATGCGGCGCGCCAGGGCGGCTCAAAAAATCGCGATAGGTCTCGTCGACAATCAGCGCGATTCCTCGCGCCCGTGCGAGATCGCGGATCTCGCCGATCAGCTGTGGGGGGTATTCCGCGCCGGCGGGATTGTTAGGCGTCACAATCACGATCGCCCGTGTCTCGGGCGTGATCGCTGTGGCCAGCGCGTCCGGGTCGGGCAGAAGCCCTGCGCCCGTGGGGCAGGGCAGGGCAGCAACGCCACTCATGTCGAGCGCCATCTTGTGGTTGAAATACCAGGGCGTGGGCAGGATCACCGCTTCGCCCGGGCCCGCAAGGCTTGCCAAGGCCGCGGTAAACGCCTGATTGCAGCCCGCAGTTATTGCCACTTGCCCCGGTGCCACTGCCCCGCTGTAGAGGGCGCACATGTGCGCGGCCAATGCGGCGCGCAAGTCCGGCAATCCCAGAACCGGCCCGTAGAGATGCGCGCCCGGCTCCGTCATCACCATCTCGGCCATCGCTGCCCTTAAAGGCTCCGGCGGCGGCGCCACCGGTGCGGCCTGGCTGAGGTTGATGAGCGGGCGATCCCCGTCCAACGCCGCGCCTTCGATCCAGCGCCGCGCCTCCATCACCGGCGGCGCCATCGTACGCGCCATGTTTGCATTCATCGGCCCGACCACCGCGCCCCTTTCATCTTGGCAGAATTAGTCCGGGGTCTGGGGCAGCGCCCCAGCCGCTCGCTGCCCCTCACTCCGTCCCGCGATAGGGCTCCACATATTGAAGCGCCATGTCCCAGGGGAAGAAGATCCAGGTATCCTGGCTCACCTCGGTGATGAACGTGTCCACCATGGGCCGTCCCTTGGGCTTGGCATAAACGGTCGCAACATGCGCGTTTGGCATCACCTTGCGCACCACTTCGAGCGTCCGCCCGGTATCCACCAGATCGTCGATGATCAGCACGCCCGTGCCATCGCCCACAAGCACCATGTCGGGCTCCTTGATGATCACCGGTTCCGATTGCGTTTGATGATCATAGCTTTTGATCGAGATCGTATCGACCGTACGGATATCCAACTCGCGGGACACGATCATGGCAGGGGCCATGCCGCCGCGGGTGATCGCCACCACGGCCTTCCAGCCACCGCCATCGGGCCCCTGGCCATCGAGCCGCCAGGCCAGCGCGCGGGCATCGCGGTGGATCTGATCCCAGCTCACGTGAAAACCCTTTTCGTGGGGCAGGCGATCGTTCATGGCGGTTACCTTTCGATAAGAAGCCGGGTGCCGAGCGCGCCGAGGATCAGCGCCGTCCCGCGGTCGATCACCGGTTTGGCTGCAAGATAGCCTGCGCGCACGGGGGCGCGGCTCATGAGCGTGGCAAACCCTGCGTAGACCGTGATCTCGACGATCAGGTGGTTCATCGCGATCAGAAGCTTTTGGGCCAGCGTAAGATCGGGTGGAAAAACCACCACCAAAACTGCCGCAGCGAAGAGGACCGATTTTGGGTTTAGGATGTTGACAAGCAGGCCAGAGGCGAAGGCTCGCCGCCCGGCCCGGGGCGGCACCTCGCCGAGCGGCGCGCGCGCGCCGCGCCACGTGGCCCAGGCGATCCAGATCAGGTAAAGCGCGCCCGCCGTCTTCACCACGGTATAGGCAAAGGGGAAGAGAGCAAAGATCGCGTCGAGCCCGAGAAGGGCGGCAAGCGTCCAGGTGGCTGCCATCAGCGCAAGCCCGACGCCCGTGGCAATGCCTGCGGCGCGCCCGCCTGCTAGAGTATTTCGAATGGCCAGAAGCAGCGCCGGCCCGGGGCTTGCCATCGCCGCCAGAAGCGCGAGGTTGAAGGCGGCGATATGCTCCCAGCCCATGCGCTCAGACCGTTGAGATATCCGGCGCGTCGACGGCCTTCATGCCCACAACGTGATAGCCCGCATCCACATGCAGCACCTCGCCGGTTACGCCCGATCCGAGATCGGACAGTAGATAAAGCGCCGATTTGCCCACATCATCGGTGGTCACATTCCGCCGCAGGGGCGAGTTCAACTCGTTCCACTTCATGATGTAGCGGAAATCGCCGATGCCCGAGGCCGCAAGCGTCTTGATCGGCCCCGCCGAGATCGCGTTCACGCGGATCCCGTCCTTTCCGAGATCTTCGGCGAGGTAACGCACGCTTGCCTCAAGCGCCGCCTTGGCCACGCCCATCACATTGTAATGGGGCATGACACGTTCGGCGCCATAATAGGTGAGCGTCAGCAGCGATCCTCCAGCGTTCATCATCGCCGTGGCGCGCTGGGTGATCGCGGTGAAGGAGTAGACAGAGATATCCATCGACATCTGGAAGTTGGCACGGCTTGTGTCGACATACCGCCCGCGCAATTCGTTTTTGTCGGAAAACCCGATAGCGTGGACCACGAAATCGAGAGTGCCCCAGCGTTCCTTCAGCGCGCCAAAAAGCGCATCCATCGACGGCTCATCCGCGACGTCGCAGGGTAGCACGATGTCAGAGCCCAACTGTGCGGCCAGCGGATCAACCCGCTTCTTCAGCGCGTCGCCTTGATAAGAAAACGCAAGCTCCGCACCCTGTTCGGCACAATTCCGCGCAATGCCCCACGCGATGGATTTATCGTTGGCTAACCCCATGATGAGGCCGCGCTTTCCTGCCATGAGTTCAGATGCCATGCTGGTCCGCCGCCTCCCCGCTCAGGTTTTCGCTCTGGTATGCCATTGCGCTTGGGGTATCAAGGTGGTGCAACCGCTTGCACGGCTCCGGTGAAGGGCGTATCCGACACGCCCGGCGCGGGGCACAATCGCGCCAGAGGAGCAGGTTATGAGTGAACGCACGGGCATCTTTGCGGGCGACGATCCGTTCGCGCTGGCGCAGGCGTGGCTGGATGAGGCCACCAAGACCGAACCCAACGATCCAAATGCCATGCAGCTGGCCACCGTCGATGCGGACGGCCTGCCAAATGTGCGCACGGTGCTGTTGAAGGATATCGAGGCGGACGCGTTCGTTTTCTACACGAATTACGAAAGCGCTAAGGGGCGCGAGCTTGCGGCAACCGGTAAGGCCGCCTTCGTCATTCACTGGAAGTCGCTGGGGCGTCAGGTGCGGGTGCGGGGTGATGTTTCTCGCGAAGATGGAAGTGTTGCCGATGAATACTACCATTCCCGAGCATTGAAGAGCAGGCTGGGCGCGTGGGCTTCGCGTCAGTCAGAGCCCTTGCGATCACGCGAGGCGCTTATGGCAGAAGTGGCGAAGGTGACGGCGGCGAAGGGCACAAAGCCCGAGCGGCCCCCCTTCTGGGGCGGGTTCCGCATTCGCCCAGTGGAAATGGAGTTTTGGGCCGATGGCGCCTTCCGGTTGCATGACCGGTTCCGCTGGCGGCGGGATAGCCCGCAGAGTGGCTGGGAAATTGCCCGGTTGCATCCATGACACGTTGCCGCTGTGATTGGTAAAGGTGCCGATTTGCGCGTTTTTTTCTTGCGCGGGTGCGTTAACATGCCGCTAACTGAAAACACTACCGGCCGAAGGGCCGAACGGGACAAACTTTACAATGAGTGACGCGGACGAGCGGGGGCGCACGGTAAGGGGTCGGGTCAAGTGGTTCGATCCCTCCAAGGGGTTTGGGTTCGTGGTTGCCGACGAGGGTGGCCCGGACATTCTTCTGCACGCCAATGTTCTGCGTAACTTCGGGCAAAGCTCCGTTGCCGATGCGGCTGGCATCGAAATCGTCGTGCAGGAAACCCAGCGCGGCGCTCAAGCCGTGGAAGTTCTCGCGATCGATCCGCCTGTGGGTGAAGGCGCGCCGGTGGGCGAAGCGGCATCTGGGCTGGCAGAGCCGGTGGATCTTTCCTTGCCTCGCCTCCCCGCGCGGGTAAAGTGGTTCGATAAGTCGAAAGGGTTCGGGTTCGCCAATGTGTTTGGGCGCCCGGAAGATGTTTTCCTCCACGTGGAGGTACTGCGCAGATCGGGGCTGGCCGATTTGCAGCCGGGCGAAGCGGTCACGCTGCGCGTGGTGGATGGTGCCAGGGGGCGTATGGCCGTTCAGGTGACGAGCTGGGAATCAGCGACCAAGAGCGACCAGTAATGGGAAGGGTTGGCGCGTTCGTGCTGACGTTCGCTTTGACTTTTGCGGTCACCGCTGCGGTGGCCTGTCAGCCCGATCAGGTTCAGATCCGGGGCGATTTCGGGCAGGCTCGTTTCAGCGTGGAGGTGGCCGATGAGCCCGCCGAGCGGGCGCGTGGGCTGATGAACAGGCCCTCGATGCCCATGAGCGCGGGTATGCTCTTCGTCTATGATGGGCCCCGGCGGGCGCAGTTCTGGATGAAGAACACCCTAATCCCGCTCGACATGATCTTTACCGATCAGACCGGTCGGATCACCCATATCCATGAAAACGCCGTGCCGATGGATGAAACGATCATTGACGGCGGCTTCGGTGTTTTCACGGTGCTCGAAATCAACGGCGGCCTTGCAGGGGAGTTGGGCCTTAGCGTCGGCGATGAGTTGCGTCACCCGGCGATTCCCGCCAGCCGTGCGGTCTGGCCCTGCCCGGAATAGCGATCCCGACAATCGGGACTTTCCAGACGGTTCCGTCGGCGCTAAAGAGGCGTCCGTCGGGGCGTAGCGCAGCCTGGTAGCGCGTCTGTTTTGGGTACAGAAGGTCGTGAGTTCGAATCTCGCCGCCCCGACCAACATCTTGAAACCCATTTCTTCCTGAACGCTATATGTTGTGGCGTAAGATCGCGCGCGGGAATCCGCCAATCTGTGGATAACCTGCCGGTTTGCGTGCGGCTTTGGTGACACGCACGGGGCTGCCCAAACTGTCCCGAAACTCCGACATGGCCTTGTAAGCCCCGGATGACACTGTGGCACGCCAGGGCCCGGCCACAGCATGCAATCCGCTGGATTCACAGCAGTTTATAGCAACGCTATACCACGGTATGCAGTGGCACGCAGAGAGCGCTTCTTGGCGGGAATCGTGGCAGCCTGCGCACACGCCGAGAGTGTGTGACGGTCAAGTAAAAAAACTTTTCCAGATCCGTGAATTTTGCGTTGACGGTATATGCCCTCATACGCCAGTTTGTGCTGGCTGGTACGGCGCCCACTAGATGTAGTGGGTTCAGGGCGCCAAACTCTCACAGATCTTCCTCACCTTCCCAAGTGGAAGGACGGAGGCCACAGGCCCCCGCCGGCGATGCTGTGCCTGGCGCTTTCTGGCGTACCAGCACGAAACATTGAGGGTCGAGCACCGTGCGGCGAAGCATGGGCCGGCAGCCACGCCGAAAAGGCAAACGGGGCCAGGATATGAAGATCGAACGCAGTTTCACTAAAGCAGGACAGGACGCATACGCGGCCTTGGAATTCACCACGACGGCATCGGAGATTCGTAATCCCGATGGCACGATCGTGTTCAAGCTGGACAACGTGGAGGTGCCCGAGACGTGGAGCCAGGTGGCCTCCGACGTCATCGCCCAGAAATACTTCCGTAAGGCCGGTGTGCCTGCACGCCTCAAGAAGGTACGCGAAAAGGGTGTGCCGGAGTTCCTCTGGCGGTCGGTGGCGGATGATGCCGCACTCACTGCGCTGCCGGAAGCCGAACGTTACGGCGGCGAAACCTCCTCCAAGCAGGTGTTCGACCGGCTCGCCGGCGCCTGGGCCTATTGGGGCTGGAAGGGTGGCTACTTCACCGCCGAGGCCGATGCCCGCGCGTATTTCGATGAGATGCGCTACATGCTGGCAACCCAGCGCGCCGCCCCCAACAGCCCGCAGTGGTTCAACACCGGTCTGCACTGGGCCTACGGGATCGATGGCCCGGCGCAGGGCCACCATTACGTGGATTACAAGACGGGCAAGCTCACCAAATCGAAATCGGCCTACGAGCACCCGCAGCCCCATGCCTGCTTCATCCAGTCGTGCGCCGACGATCTGGTGAACGATGGCGGGATCATGGATCTCTGGGTGCGCGAGGCGCGCCTGTTCAAGTACGGCTCGGGCACGGGCACGAATTTCTCGCTGCTGCGCGGGGAGGGTGAAAAGCTGTCGGGTGGCGGCAAATCCTCCGGCCTCATGGGTTTCCTGAAGATTGGGGACCGCGCGGCAGGCGCAATTAAGTCAGGCGGCACCACGCGCCGCGCCGCCAAGATGGTGATCGTGGATGCCGATCACCCCGATATCGAGCAGTTCATCGATTGGAAGGTGATCGAGGAACAAAAGGTTGCCTCGCTCGTGGCCGGCTCGAAGATGCACGAAGCCAAGCTCAACGCGATCTTCGAGGCGATCCGTGGCTGGGACGGTGCAGCGGAAGATGCTTGCGATCCGAAGGCCAACGCGCAGCTAAAATTGGCGATCCGCGACGCAAAGAAAGTCGCGATCCCGGAGACCTACATAAAGCGCGTGCTCGATTACGCTCGTCAGGGCTACACCGCGATCGAGTTTCCGACCTACGACACGGATTGGGACAGTGAAGCCTACAGCTCGGTTTCGGGTCAGAACTCCAACAACTCCATCCGCGTCACCGATGCCTTCCTCAAGGCCGTGGAAGACGATGCCGATTGGGATCTGGTAAACCGTACCGATGGCTCGACTTCGAAAACCGTGAAGGCGCGGGATCTTTGGGAAAAGGTCGGTCACGCGGCTTGGGCGTGCGCCGACCCTGGCATTCAGTACCACGACACCGTGAACGCGTGGCACACCTGCCCCGGAAACGGCCCGATCCGCGGATCGAACCCATGCTCGGAATACATGTTCCTCGATGACACGGCGTGCAACCTCGCCTCGATGAACCTGCTCACATTCTATGAAGACGGGGTGTTTCAGGCGGAGGATTACGTTCACGCCACCCGGCTTTGGACATTGACGCTCGAAGTCAGCGTGATGATGGCGCAGTTCCCGTCGAAAGAGATCGCGCAGCGCTCCTACGATTTCCGCACCCTCGGGCTGGGCTACGCCAATATCGGCGGGCTGCTGATGAACATGGGGCTCGGGTATGACAGCGATGAGGGTCGCGCTCTCTGCGGCGCCCTGACCGCCATCATGACCGGGGTCTCTTACGCCACCTCTGCCGAAATTGCCGGCGAACTCGGGCCATTTCCCGGCTACGCACCGAACGCCGATCACATGCTGCGCGTGATCCGAAACCACCGCCGCGCGGCGCATAGCGCACCCGACGGCTACGAGGCAATGAATGTGCGCCCCGTGCCGCTCGACGCCGAAAACTGCCCCGATGCGCGGCTTGTTACGCTCGCGCGCTCGGCCTGGGATGAGGCGCTGGCGCTCGGCGAAAAGCATGGCTACCGCAACGCGCAGGCCACAGTGATCGCGCCCACTGGCACGATCGGCCTCGTGATGGATTGCGATACCACGGGGATCGAGCCCGATTTCGCGCTCGTGAAATTCAAGAAACTCGCAGGTGGCGGTTACTTCAAGATTATTAACCGCTCCGTTCCGGCGGCGCTGGAGACACTTGGGTATTCTCCCGCCCAAATTGGTGAAATCGTCTCCTACGCCGTCGGGCACGGAACCCTGGGCAATGCCCCGGGTATCAACCACACCTCGCTGATCGGCCACGGCTTTGGGCCGGAGGAGATCGAGAAGATCGAGGGTGCGCTGCCCTCAGCCTTCGACATCAAATTCGTCTTCAACCAGTGGACGCTCGGGGAAGCCTTCTGCACCGAAGTTCTCGGCATCCCGGCCGAGAAGCTCAGCGACCCCACTTTCGACATGCTGCGCCATCTTGGCTTTGCGAAGGCCGATATCGATGCCGCGAACGATCACGTCTGCGGAACGATGACTCTTGAAGGCGCGCCGCATCTGGCCGAGGAACACTATGTGGTCTTCGATTGTGCCAACCCCTGCGGCAAGAAGGGCAAGCGCTTCCTTTCGGTCGATAGCCACATCTACATGATGGCCGCCGCGCAAAGCTTCATCTCGGGCGCCATCTCGAAAACGATCAAC
>JBCCRC010000079.1:0-14000 GCA_039208375.1 Pseudomonadota bacterium
GAGATAGAACCGTTGTTGATGATCCGCCCGCCCTCGGGGTTTTGGGCCCGCATCTGGGCAAAGGCCACCCGTGCCGCGTTGAACATGCCCGTGAGATTAACGGCAAGGGATTGCTCCCAATCCCGATAGTCAATTTCGTCGATAGTTCCCGGGGGCGGGAAGATACCGGCATTGTTAAAAAGCACATCGAGGCGGCCCCACGTGGTGGCGATCTCTGCCACGGCGGCTTCGACATCGGCCATCCGCGTTACGTCCCCAGGCAGTACAAGAGCATCTCCCCCTTCTGCCACCGCTTCAAGCGGCCCGCTACGCCGGGCGAACAGGCCCACCCGCCATCCTGCGGCCAGGGCGGCTTCTGCCGTTGCCCGCCCGATGCCAGAGCTTGCACCGGTGATCAGCATCGTTCCGGTCACGTCCCCTCCTCCTCAGGTTTCAAGGCCATCTTGGGGGCCGGCACCGGCAAGTCTTCCGTACCAAGCGCTGCGTGTGGCCGCGCCAAACGATTTCGCACGACCCAATGCAGCCGGGTTTGCGCCCGTGTGATCGCAACATAGGCCAAACGCTTCCAAAGCGGGATGCCCGCCTCAACCCGCCCAGCGCGCGCCGCGGCCCAGAGGTCTGGCGCGAAGACTTGCACCTCGTCCCATTGAGAGCCCTGGCTTTTGTGAATGGTAACAGCAGCCCCATGCAAAAATGCGGCGCCCATGGTGGCCGCAAACGGGATGAAAGGTTCATCTTCCTCCGGCATCTCGATTTTGATGATCGAGGCGACTGACAAGCGCGGATCGTCCGATCCGATCAGGTGCAGCCGGGAAAACCCGGGCCGTTTGCCAGGACCCAAGTAGATTGTTTGCGCCCCTTTCACGAGGCCACGCGCCTCAAGCTCAATCCGCCGCTTGCGGTGCTTGAGGGGCAGCTCGATGCCATCGCAGATCAGCGGCTCGCCGGGCAGAAGCGTATCGCTTGGCGCTTCATGGGCCGCGCGGAACGCATGGATAAGCCGAATACGCGTTGCGTTGCGCCAAACAAGAACGGGCGAGCGCGCCATCATATCCGCATCGACGCGTTGCGAGACGGTAACCCGGTCGTCGCGCGCGGCGGCGTCCGATACCATTGTCTCAAACCGCTCGAACTCCAGCCCCGGATTTGACAACGCATGGGCAAGGTCCAGGATCGGATTACCCTCCACCTGCCGGTGCACTTGCTCCAACACGATCTTTCGCGGGGCCGCCAACTTGTCGAATACCATCTCGCCCGATTGGTTCACGGGGGCAAGCTGCGCGGGATCGCCAAATAGCACGAGCAGCGGAAAAATCTCTTTGAGGTCCTCGAACTGCTTGTCGTCGAGCATCGAGGCTTCGTCGATAAAGCCGATATCGAGCGGATCTTCCCGCCGCTTCCACCCGGTAATGAAGTCCGATCCGCGCAAACCGGCCGCTGCGAGGGCCCCGGGGATTGATCGGTTCGTTTGGTAGAATGCATGCGCCCGGTCGAGCGCCTCGTCGGTCAAACCCTCCACTGTCGGCCGATCCCCATCGCCCGCGAGCCAGGCCGCGACCTTTTCATATTCCGGGTCATAGACCGGCGTGTAGATGATGCGGTGGATCGTGGTTGCCGGCACCCCGCGCATGCGTAAGACGCTCGCCGCCTTGTTCGTCGGGGCCAGCACTGCCACAGTGCGGCGTTCTCTGGCGCGGCGGCTTTCATAGTCGCCCGTCACTGGCTCCACGCCAGCCGCCGCAAGTGCATCCACGAGTTGTGCCAGAAGAAGGGTTTTGCCCGTCCCTGCCTTCCCCAAAAGCGCGAGCACTGATGGAGTTCCGGCCTCTCGCCGTGGCAGCGTCGTTTCTCGCGTCAGATCAACGCCCGCGCCCTGAAGCACCTCGGCAATGCGATCATAGGCATCGGTCTGATCTTCCGACAAAGCGAGCGCGGCATGTGTCATTGCCAGATACTTACGCCCGCCGATGGGCCGGCACCAGCCAGATCAGGCGTATGTGTCGGAAAGGCCCGCGTCTGCACGCCAGTCTGCAAGATCGGCCGATGTAAGCCCCGCACGCGCGGCAAGTGCGGGGAGCAGCGCGGCCTCGAAGCTCCAAAGCCCTGCGCTGATGGCATCGTGGCCAGTGCCTTGGGTGCCCAGAATGGCAGGCGGCCAGCCGAGACGGTTATAGACCCGCACCATCCGCGCATCGAACACCCCGATGGCATGCGACAAGCCGTGCGCGAGCCCAACCTCAAGCGCGCCCAACATTAATGCAGCCGCAACGTGGGCTGGCGCATCCGGTGCCACGCAGAAGCGCGTGCATTCCCAGATGTAAGGCGATCTGAAGGTCACCCCATCCGTCAGGCCGGCAAAGTAATCCGCCAGCATTGTCGGCCCCAGGGTGGGCAAAAACCGCAGCGATCCCGCGTGCCGCCCCTCGCGGCCTTCCCACATCACGTAAAGTGCATTGAGCTCCAGTGCGTCATATGCGTCGCGCTCCTCGCCAGCGTCATTCACTGCAACCGCCCATCCCAAGCGGTCACGAAACTGCGCCGCCCGGTCGCAGAACATTGAACTCGCCAATAGCGGATGGTCCCGAAGCGCCCTCGCCCGCAGAAATCGCAGCATGCCCATCCCCCGCCTGTGCCAAACAGGCGAACGGTCTGAGAGTTTGGTTAATGCGTGGCGAGCACACCGTTCGGAGCGGTATGCTTGCGTGGCTAAAGCGCGATCTTGCCGGAAACGAGGGCACGTGCCACGGCATGTGTGGTATTGGCGGCGTGCAGCTTCTCCCGGGCGTTTTCGATGTAAACGCGCAGCGTATGCTCCGAGATTGAGAGCATATCCGCCGCCCGCGCGCGGCTGTGGCCTAGCGCAAGAAGGCGCAGCGTATCCGCCTCGCGTGGTGAAAGCGGGCTATCGGGCAGGAAATCCGCACCATGCTCGATCTCAAGCGCTTTCTGGTGAAAGAAATGCGCCGCAAGGATGAGTGTGGGCATATGCTCGGTCGTGTAGCGCTCCCACGCACTGTCGCCCGCCCGATCATTTATCGTAAACAGCGCAAACTGGCCATGCGGCCCTCGAATGGGAACAGAGAGCCCCTGCTGGCCAACCCCCGCATCCCGCGCTTCGCCCAAAAACGCGCGCACGGCACGACCGCTCCAATCAAGCGTGCGCCAGTCCACGGGATCGAACCGCTGCTGACACGCTAAAACGACGGGATCGATGCGGGCGTAGTTCTCGGAAATGTAGCGTTCAACCCATGCGCCACCGTATGTAAGCGCGGCGTATTCCTCGCCCGAGTTGCTGACTGAGTGATATATCAGGTGTTCGACGCCAAGCTTATCCCGTAGCGCGTCGATTTCGGCACTAAGATCCCGAAGGGTCTTCGCAGTGTCCAGGCCGTCCAGAAGCGGCGCGAGGGGCGGTGGCATGACCCGTCGTTCTCCCCGCCGGAAGGAGCGCGCCTTGCGCAAGCTCAGTCCCGGCGATTTGGGAGAGCTCCTCCAGCTTTGTGTGGATCTCCACGTACCCGTTTTGGTGCGCGAACTGACGTAGGTCGTCGAGCACGTCCATGATCCAGTGATTGTTCATGTTCAGCCTCGAGTTGAATGGTTAACGAGAGGTTAATTTACCTTTGCCTAACCATTGCAACGCACAGCGTACCGATGCGCAATTCACTGGATTCGGTGAGGGACCGGCCATTAAGCTATTGTTTTAAAACAACTCAGGGTTGCGCGACTCGTTATCGCGGCATCTTGCCGCGCGGGCAAGAAATTGACCTGCCGCCTATTTAGCGGTGCGGGCTAGCCTCAAGCGCATCTTCGATTGTGCGAAGCCCGGTGATAGGTGCCTGCACGAGCACCGACATGTTCCCTGGCTTGTGTTCGTTACGCATCATTTTCGTGTGCGACTGCGGAAGTTCATCCCACGGGAAGACCTCCGACATGCATGGGTCAAGGCGGCGCTCAAGCATCAGCCGGTTCGCTGCACTGGCCTGCTTGAGATGGGCGAAGTGGCTGCCCTGCAAGCGTTTTTGGTGCATCCACATATAGCGCACGTCAAACGTAAGATTGAAGCCTGTGGTGCCGGCGCAGATGACGACCATACCGCCCTTTTTCGCAACGAACGTCGACACTGGAAAGGTTGCCTCGCCGGGGTGCTCAAACACCATGTCAACGTTCACACCCTTGCCGGTAATCTCCCAAATCGCTTTCCCGAACTTGCGAGCCTCTTTAAACCATTCGGTGTATTCGGGGCTGCCAACCTTCGGCAACTGCCCCCAGCAATTGAAGTCCTTACGGTTGATCACGCCCTTTGCGCCAAGATCCATCACGAACTGGCGCTTGTCTTCATCCGAGATCACGCCGATGGCATTGGCACCCGCCGTATTGATCAGCTGGATCGCGTAGGATCCGAGCCCGCCAGACGCCCCCCAAACAAGCACGTTTTGTCCTGGCTTAAGGTCATGCGGCTCATGCCCGAAGAGCATGCGATAGGCGGTCGCCAGCGTCAGCGTATAGCAAGCGGATTCCTCCCACGTCAGGTGTTTGGGCCGCGGCATTAGCTGCTGCGCCTGAACCCGGGTGAATTGCGCATAGGATCCGTCGGGCGTCTCATATCCCCAAATGCGCTGGCTCGGGGAATACATCGGATCGCCGCCATTGCATTCCTCGTCATCGCCATCGTCTTGGTTGCAGTGAACCACAACTTCGTCGCCCACCTTCCAGCGGCTCACTTTGTCACCAACGGCCCAGACGATGCCAGCGGCATCAGACCCGCCAACGTGATACGATTGCCCATGCCCATCGAATGGGCTGATCGGCTGGCCGAGAGCCGCCCACACCGCGTTGTAGTTCACGCCCGCCGCCATCACCATGACGAGCACTTCGTGACTGTCGATCGAAGGGGTTTCCACAACTTCCTTGAGCATCGCCTGCTCGGGTTCGCCATGGCGCTCGCGACGGATCGCCCAGGCATGCATTTGGGCCGGAACATGGCCAAGCGGCGGGAATTCACCCACTTCGTAGAGATCCTTCGCCGGGGCGGTGTAACCGGGCTCGGGGGCGTTGGTATCCAGTGCCATCTCTCTCTCCACTCAAAGACGCGCAGTGCCGCAATGCAGAATCGAAGCGCTTTGCAGGGTTGGTTAGAGCGCCAAAAGCAACTTTGCAAACCAATTTACATGTCTTTTTGAAATTTTATGTCGTTACAGGCTCTGTTTCGCCGGATGCGGCCCGGATTGTTTCTGCGTCTGCATCGAAGAGTGGCGCGATCGAAGCCGCATAAAACTCAAGCAAGGGCGCCTGATCGGGCAGGATCCGCACCTCGTCATCCGAAAGCGCCACAATCTTGCGAAGGCCCAGGTGCTTCAGCGCAAAGTCCATTGTATAGGCCGCATCATCATGGGCGACATGCAGAGCGGCTCCACTTTTCCGAAGATGCGCCACGTCATGATCAATCGCCGCCTGCAACGCAGCCTTAGAAACGTCCCCACCCTTTTTGCACAGGATCCGTGCCACCAAAGGCACTGGCAACACGGGCATCACCCTTTCGATCCGGGACATAAGCTCATCGGCCAGGGCTTCTGTCATCTCACCCTCCGCGGACTTTGCGAAGGCGGACAGTGACAACGGCGTCCCGAAAGAAACAGCCGCGTAGCCAAACCGATGGGCAGTGCCGCGCAGGCGGCGCCACAAATAGCGCGCTGTAAAGGCAATGGAGGAAGGAATTGTGCCGCGAAACCGGCGCTTCCCGCTTTTCTTCGCTTCAATGAGAATCCGGTCTTCGATCACGCGGTCGTAGTTCAGCGCTACCGGGACAAACACGATATCGCGCCCGCGCTGCTCATGCCCTGATACGATATAGCTCAGAAGGCCCAGCCTCGGTGGGGCGAGTTGGCCATCTAGGCTGAGCCCGCCTTCAGGAAACACCGCTTGGGCGACGCCCGCTTCGGTTGCGAGTTGTACGTAGCGCGCCAGAACCCGGCGATAGAGCGCGTTGCGTTCGCGCCGCCGGATGAAATAAGCGCCCATCGCCCGGATCAATTGCTGAAGTGGCCAAATCCGCGCCCATTCGCCCACCGCATAAGACAGCGCCGATTGTTCAGCCACGAGATATGTGACGAGCACATAATCCAGGTTGGAACGATGGTTCATGACGAAGACAACGGTTGAGTCCCCATCGATCGCCGACATCTCAGCCGCATCATACTGGCCAAGCCGGACGCGGAAGAGCCTCGTTGAAAGCCACTTTGCGGCCCGCGTGGCAAATCCGAAATAGGCCAGTGCACTGAAGGCCGGAACGATTTCCCGCGCATAGCGCTGCGCTTCTTCAAAGGCCACGTCTTCGCGAACGCCTTTCGCCCGCGCGTGTTCCCCCACTGCGGCAACCACCTCTGGATCGTAGATGAGCCGCTGGATCATATCGGCCCGCCGGGCAAGCTTGAAGGGTTGGATCGGCCGCTCAAGCCGCTTGTTGAGCTCCTCCACCAACCGCTCTGCGCGGCGGCGCAGGAACCAGCGCACGGAAGGAAACAGGAAATGCGACGCGAATGTCACTGCCGCAAACAGCAGGATCAGAACCAGAAGCCAGATTGGGATCTCGACGGTGCCAAACACGCGCTGACGGTCGCATTGATCACGGGCATCGTAAAGTTACCCATGCCGCGACGCGGCGAATTGACAACGCCATATTATTTTACTTACTAACGCTCGAACGAAAGAAAATTGCTCAACTCCGCCCGGAGAGCCCGACGATGCCGCAGATGCAAAAAGATCGCCCCTGGCTGTTTCGAACCTATGCCGGGCATTCCACCGCGAAGGCCTCAAACGCGCTGTATCGCGGCAACCTCGCCAAGGGGCAAACCGGCCTGTCGGTTGCCTTCGATCTCCCCACACAGACGGGGTATGACAGCGACCATCAACTGGCCCGCGGCGAGGTTGGCAAGGTTGGCGTGCCGATCGCGCATCTAGGGGACATGCGGACGCTCTTCGACGCGATCCCACTTGAAGACATGAACACGTCGATGACGATCAATGCCACCGCCCCATGGCTCTTGGCGCTCTACATTGCCGTGGCCGAAGAACAGGGCGCGGATACCAAGAAGCTCCAGGGCACGGTTCAGAACGACATCATCAAGGAATATCTCTCGCGCGGCACTTATGTCTGCCCGCCGAAACCCTCGCTTCGCATGATAACTGACGTCGCGGCCTACACACGTGAGCACCTTCCGAAATGGAACCCGATGAACGTCTGCTCGTACCACCTGCAAGAGGCGGGCGCGACCCCAGAGCAAGAGCTTGCATTCGCCCTTGCCACGGCCACGGCCGTATTGGACGATTTGAAGGGCAAAGTACCGGCAGAGCATTTCCCGGCGATGGTGGGCCGGATCTCTTTTTTCGTGAATGCCGGTATCCGGTTCGTGACCGAGATGTGCAAAATGCGCGCATTCGTCGATCTCTGGGACGAGATTTGCCGAGAGCGCTATGGCGTGGAAGACGAGAAATTCCGCCGCTTCCGCTACGGCGTACAGGTCAATTCTCTTGGGCTGACGGAGCAACAGCCCGAAAACAACGTCTATCGCATTTTGTTGGAAATGTTGGCCGTCACGCTTTCAAAGCGCGCCCGCGCCCGCGCCGTTCAGCTGCCAGCCTGGAATGAAGCCCTGGGCCTACCACGCCCCTGGGATCAACAGTGGTCGCTCAGAATGCAGCAAATTCTCGCATTGGAAACTGACCTTTTGGAATACGGCGATCTCTTTGATGGCAATCCCACGGTTGAAGCCAAGGTGGGCGAGCTCAAGGAGGGTGCGCGCGCCGAGCTTGCGCAGATCGATGCGATGGGCGGGGCTGTGCAGGCGATCGAATACATGAAATCGCGATTGGTGGAATCCAACGCCGAGCGGATTGGGCGGATTGAAGACGGCGATACAACCGTCGTTGGCGTGAACCGATATACTATGGGAGAGGAAAGCCCTCTGACGTCTGGCCCAGAAGCCATCATGATCGCTGATGCTGATGCCGAGGCGGACCAGATTGCACGCCTTGGCAAGTGGCGGGCGCAACGCGACGACGCGCGCGTTGAGGCTTCGCTCGAGGCCCTACGCACAGCTGCGAGCAACGGAACAAACATCATGCCCGCCTCAATCGAGGCTGCAAAGGCCGTGGCCACGACCGGCGAATGGGGTGACATCGTACGCGCTGCGTTCGGGCAGTACCGCGCGCCTACAGGCGTAAGCCGAAACCCGTCAAACCGCACCGAAGGGCTTGATGAAATTCGGGGGCGTGTTGATGCCGTATCCGACAAACTGGGCCGGCGGCTAAAATTCCTCGTCGGAAAGCCGGGCCTGGACGGTCATTCCAACGGCGCTGAACAAATCGCGGCCCGAGCGCGGGATTGCGGGATGGACATCGCCTATGAGGGGATCCGCTTAACGCCGGAAGAAATCGTGACGGCGGCTAAGGCGGACCAGGCGCACATCGTTGGTCTGTCGATCCTGTCAGGCAGCCACATGCCGTTGATTGAAGATTTGATGAATCGGATGCGGGCCGAAGGCCTTTCAGATATACCCGTGGTTGTGGGCGGCATTATCCCAGACAACGATGCCGAGAAATTGCGCGCATTAGGCGTTGCAAAAGTCTACACGCCGAAAGACTTCGAATTGAACCGTATCATGTTCGATATCGTCGAACTGGTGGACCCTGCGGCGGTTGCGGCCGAGTGACACCTTCGGCCTACGTTATTGCATTGTTTGCAATTCAAGCCTAATGCTCCCTGAAAATAGGAGAGCACGATGGCGATCGATATAAGCAAGAAGAGCGAAAAAGAGCTTATCAAACTGCAGGCCGAGATTGATAAACGCCTGCAACAACTTGCGAAATCCAAAAAAGATGATGCGCGCAAGGCTGCGGAGGCTGCTGCGAAAAAACATGGCTTCAGCCTAAACGATCTTGTCGGCGGTACGCGCACCGCGAAAAAAGCGCCCGCCAAGGCGAAATATCGCAATCCCGAAAACCCGTCGCAAACCTGGAGCGGACGCGGCCGTCAACCGGGATGGTTCAAGGACGCGATGAAGGCGGGCAAATCAGCAGACGATTTGGCAGCCTGACAGCGCTTAAATTCAGCGCATTTTTCACGAAGGTTGGGGCGCCAATTGCGAATGAAACGCCCGGCGCAGCGAACGCCGGGCTCGGGCTGGCCCCCGCCAACTGATTCGCTATAGTCCCGCGTAAGAATTACCCGCGAGGCTATACCATGACCGTCCACCTAGGCGCCGCCCCGGGCGATATTGCCGAAACCGTTTTGTTGCCGGGCGATCCGCTGCGTGCGAAATGGGCCGCGGATACGTTTCTCGAGGATGCAACCTGCATCAACGAGGTGCGCGGGATGCTGGGTTTCACGGGAACGTGGAAGGGGCATCAGGTCACCATCCAGGGCTCTGGCATGGGGATGCCAAGCCTTTCGATATATGCCAATGAACTGATCCGGGATTATGGCGCGCAAACACTGATCCGCATCGGCTCCTGCGGCGGCATGCAAGACGCCGTGAAGGTGCGCGATGTGATCCTGGCGATGACATCCTCAACGCTATCGACACCCTCGCGCGGCATTTTCAAGGAATTGAATTACGCGCCGTGCGCCGACTGGGGCCTGCTGCATTCCGCTTATCAGGCGGCCAAGCGCCGGGATGTGGGCCTGCACGTCGGCGGCATCTACTCGTCGGACGTATTCTACGATGAGAGGCCGGACCTGAACGAGCAGATGACGCGCCACGGCATTCTCGGGGTCGAGATGGAAGCGGCGGAACTCTACACCCTGGCCGCTCGCCATGGCCGCCGCGCATTGGCCGTCCTCACTGTCAGCGACCACCTGCTAACTGGCGAGGCGCTGCCGTCGGAAGACCGGGAGCGCAGCTTTGGGGACATGGTGGAAATCGCGCTTGAGGCAGCCTTCGCGTGACATTTGACGGCAGTTCGATCGACGTGTCCGGCGAACCGGAACGCATGGTTTGCGGCGCCATCATTTCCGCAGGCCAAGGCGGCAATTGGGGCGAGGGCCGCAGCGCCAAAGGCATCCATCAA
Organism: Pseudomonadota bacterium; assembly: GCA_039208375.1. Classification (GTDB taxonomy): domain Bacteria; phylum Pseudomonadota; class Alphaproteobacteria; order Rhodobacterales; family Rhodobacteraceae; genus JANQPC01. Next base: position 10,069 of record JBCCRC010000079.1, read on the forward strand.
TCCCCTCACCGTTTCGCCCTCGCCAGTGTCGTCGCTGGCGCGCGCCAGGTTGCCGCCCGCCGCAGCGTCGCAAGCGGCACCTGTCTCGGCTACGGTTTACGTCCAGACCGGGCGGCTAACGCGCGCCGGAATGTGCTTCGGCGCCGCATCATGCAAGCAACCCTCTGCCAAACTCAGTTTCGGGGTGTTCGCGGTTGGATGCGTGCCTTGCATGACGCCTTCGATCCGTATCGAACGTGCGGACTTGCCGCGTCTGCACCCAACACCTTGCAACGCATGACGATACGAGGAGGCTGAACCTATGGAAAAGCGTGTTATCGCGGGCCGCCGCGTTTTTCCCGTTGGGCTGGGATGTATGAGCTTCGGCGGCATCTACGGATCAACCAATGAAGAGGAAAGCGTCGCCTGCCTGAAAGCGGCAATCGATACAGGGATCGACCATCTCGATGTTGCAGAGATTTACGGCGCCGGACGGTCAGAAGAGATCATGGGTAGGTTCCTCGCCGCAGAGAAGCCGGATGTTTCGATAGCCACCAAAGCCGGGATCTACCAGTCTCCCACACGCCATTTTTCAAATGCGCCCGATCGGCTGCGCGCCTCGCTCGAGGGATCACTCAAACGATTGGGGCGCGACGATGTAGATCTGTTCTACATCCACCGGCGCGAGGCCGAGCGCCCGATCGAAACGGTGATGGAAACACTTATCGGTTTCATCGACGAGGGGCTGATCGGCGCCATCGGGCTTTCCGAGATTGCGCCGTCAACACTGCGCCGCGCCCATGCGGTGCATCCCGTGGCTGCGGTGCAAAACGAATACTCGCTTTGGAGCCGGCAGCCGGAACTTGGCATGCTTCAAGCCTGCGCCGAACTGGGCGTTGCGTTCGTGGCGTTCTCACCGCTCGCGCGCGGGATGCTCACGGATGCATTGCCGGATCCAACTGCGTTCATGAACGGAGATTTCCGAACGCCGATGCCCCGGTTTACCGAACCCAACTATAGCGCCAACTGCGCCGCAATTGCATCGTTTCAGGAATTCTGCGCAGCGCGGGGGTGGAAGACGGCCGCCGCAGCGCTTGCCTGGACGCTCGACCAGGCGCCGCACATCGTGCCAATCCCCGGCACACGGACGGCCGAGAACGTGCGCATCTGCGCAAGCGCAGCCGAGATCACATTCACCGAAGACGACCGGGCGGAAATTGCGCGACTGCTGCCGCCGGGATTTGCCCATGGCGATCGGTACGCCGACAGCCAGATGCCGGGCATTGAACGTTACTGTTGAAGCCTGAGGCAGATGCGTGGCGGGCCCGACGACGTCTCAGCGCCGCAGGCCGCACAGCGCCAGATGCGCCGGGAGCGATCTTCTCGCCATCTGCAGGCGCGCGTGAGTTTGAACGCTCGCCAGCGCCACCAGAGATAGAGAAACGTGCCGGCTGCCAGAAGGATCAACAGGACTGGCACGGCGCGGCACGCCTAGACGATACGCTCGACCATCATCTTTTTGATTTCAGCGATGGCCTTCGCCGGGTTGAGGCCCTTGGGGCAGGTCTTCGCGCAATTCATGATGGTGTGGCAGCGATATAGCTTGAAGGGATCTTCAAGCTCATCAAGCCGCTCGCCCGTAGCCTCATCCCGGCTGTCAATCAGCCAGCGATAGGCATGCAGAAGCGCGGCGGGCCCAAGGTAGCGATCGCCGTTCCACCAGTAGCTCGGACATGCTGTTGAGCAAGAAGCGCACATCACGCATTCATAAAGCCCGTCAAGCTTCTTGCGATCTTCGATCGATTGCCGCCACTCATGTTCGGGCCGCTGCGTTTTCGTCTCCAGCCACGGCATGATCGAGGCGTGCTGCGCATAGAAATGGGTCAGATCGGGGATCAGATCCTTCACCACCGGCATATGCGGCAGCGGGTAGATCTTCACATCGCCCTTGATCTCATCCATCCCGTAGATGCAGGCCAGCGTGTTGATCCCCTCGATGTTCATCGCGCAGGAGCCACAAATCCCTTCGCGGCAGGACCGGCGGAAGGTTAGCGTGGGATCAATCTCGTTCTTGATCTTGATCAGCGCATCCAAAACCATGGGCCCGCAGGTATCCATATCTACGAAGTAGGTATCCACCCGCGGATTCTCCCCATCATCGGGGTTCCAGCGATAGATCTGGAACTTCCGCACATTCGTGGCGCCTTCGGGCTTCGGCCACGTCTTCCCGGTTTTGATGCGGGAATTCTTGGGAAGAGCGAATTCAACCATAACACATTCCCTTTATTGATATGGTACTGACCGCAATCATGGCCGCGCCATGCATTCCTCATAGATCGCAGCTTCTTCCTGCGTTAGCTCATAGCCGCCGTCGAGCCCCTCGATCGGGGGCTTACCGGCCTCAACAAAGCAGTCGTTCTGCTTCTGAAACAGGGGCGGCAATTCGGCTGGTTCCTGCGGTGCGCAGGCGACCAAAAGCGTGAAGGGCCCACCCACCATGGCAACTCGCATACGGATCTCCTTGCCCGTCTAACTCCCTAAAACCGAACCGGCCAGGATCTGCGGCAACACCGCGGGCCCGGCCTCTTCGACAAAACAGCGCACCGTATCGGGGCGGCTCGCGATCTCGATCACAAGCTGCACCGTTTCGGGCGAGGGTTGCTGACGGATCGCATCACCGGCGATGGAGACGATCTCATCCCCGGTCGCATTGTTGATCACGCAATCGGTGACCGGTGTGATCGGCACGCCCGGAAACCGGGCCTCCACTACATCGTTCACAACTGCCCGCGCGGATGCGCGCGCGACTTCGGTGCCAATGGGCGTGCTGCACGCCGACACCGCCATCGCCGCGGCAAGGGAAAGCGCCACACGCATCAGTAGACCCGCGCCTTGGGGGCGATCTTCTTCAGATCGATTCCACCCTCGTTGTGGCCCAAAAGCGGGTTCAGATGCACCGGGCGATAATCAAGATCGACCTTCCCGTTCACCCAGGAGAGCGTGTGTTTGCGCCAGGTTTCGTCATCACGGTCGGGATAATCCTCATGGGCATGGGCGCCGCGGCTTTCCTTGCGCGCCTCCGCCGAAACGATCGTGGCCAACGCGTTGGGCATCAGGTTGGTCAGCTCCAGCGTTTCCATCAGATCGCTGTTCCACACCATGGAGCGATCCGTCACCGCGATATCGTCCATCTTGCCCGCCACAGCATACATCTTCTCCATGCCCTCGGCGAGTGTGGCATCGGTGCGGAACACCGCCGCGTCCTGCTGCATGGTTTTCTGCATCTCAAGGCGCAGCTCGGCGGTGCCGACCGTGCCTTTGGCGTGGCGTAGATCGTCAAACCGGCCCAGCGCCTTATCAACAGAGTTCTGGTTCAGCGTGGGGTTGGGGCTTTCGGGATCCACAACCTCGCCGGCCTTGATCGCGGCGGCGCGACCGAACACCACAAGATCGATCAGAGAGTTCGATCCAAGCCGGTTGGCGCCGTGCACGCTGGCGCAGCCTGCCTCGCCCACCGCCATCAGCCCCGGCGCGATCGCATCCGGATCGTTTTTTGTTGGGTTCAGCACCTCGCCCCAGTAGTTCGTGGGGATCCCGCCCATGTTGTAATGCACCGTGGGCAACACCGGGATCGGCTCTTTGGTCACATCCACGCCCGCGAAGATCCGCGCGCTTTCAGAAATGCCCGGCAGCCGCTCGGCCAACGTATCCGGCGGCAGGTGGTTGAGATGCAAGTGGATGTGATCGCCATCCGTGCCCACACCGCGGCCCTCGCGGATCTCCATCGTCATGCAGCGCGAAACCACATCGCGCGAGGCGAGATCTTTGTAGGTCGGCGCGTAGCGCTCCATAAACCGTTCGCCTTCGGAATTGGTGAGATACCCGCCCTCGCCACGTGCGCCTTCGGTGATCAGGCACCCCGCTCCGTAAATGCCGGTGGGGTGGAATTGCAC
>JBCCRC010000080.1:0-13613 GCA_039208375.1 Pseudomonadota bacterium
AGCAAAAGCTGCGCGACCTGCGCGAACAGTTTGAGCGGCTCCTGCCGCAGCTGAAGGGCGCGCCAATGGTAACCCTGTCCGCAAAAACGGGGCGCGGGCTAGATCGATTGCGCGAAGCTGTTGAAGGCGCCTATGCAGTATGGAACACCCGCATCCCTACATCGCCACTCAATCGCTGGCTGTCAGAAATGGTGGAGGCGCATCCCCCACCGGCCCCCGGCGGGCGCCGCATCAAGCTGCGTTATATGACCCAGGCCAAAACCCGGCCTCCTGGCTTCGTGGTTATGGCGAGTTTTCCCGATAAGCTGCCGGAAAGTTACTCGCGCTACCTCATCAACGGGTTGCGCGAGAGTTTCGACATGCCGGGCACGCCGATCCGCCTTTGGATGCGGTCGCAATCGGAGGCCAATCCCTACAAGGATCGAAAGAAATCCACGCCCTCCCGCCTGCGCAAACACCTCGGAAAGAAGCCTCTTGGCTAACGATTTGACCCAAAACGCGCATTGCACGCTGTGGCCCAAACCGGGCCCTTTGGTTAGGGCCGGCGCATCGCCATAAGAGCAACCCATCCTACCGCAGCGGCGCCGACGAGCGCCAGCGCCGCTACGGCGATAGCCCCGTCAAGGTTTCGCACAGCTACGGCGACCAGTGCCCAAACAATCGCGGCGCCATAGAACGGTTGCGCGGGCAAGTTCCGCTGGATCGCTATGCCCATCGCAAGCGCGGCGAGAAGCATTGCCCAGGCCCAGCCAAGGCTTCCTGCAATCACCCCATAGCCTGCGCCCAGAAGGCCGGTTGCAACGAAACTTGCCGCGGTAAGCCACCCCGCGTAGAGCGCAATCGGTGCCTGTAGTAGCCAGCGATCCTCGGCCGGCGCGCGGAAGAGGGCCACAAGCGCGCTGCCAAGCATGATCCAGATCATCACTGTGGCCCAAACCGGGCTCAGGATCGCCACGCTGATCCATGGAGCCCCCACAACGAAGCTGATCATCAGGGGCCAGCGTGTGGCGTCCCACCCGGGGTTATCCGAGCGTTTGACCAGCCCATAGCCCGCGGAGGCGAGAAGCCAGATGTAGATCGCGCTCCAAATCGAAAAGGCATAGCCGGCGGGCTGCACCGGCGGGTCCACCTGCGGCACCGGGTAGGAATTGGGGTCAAAGCCGCCAAATCCTGACGACCAAAAGGGCGATGTCGCAAACGCAAGCGTTGCCGCCAAGACCAGTATCGCCTTCATGCGGCTGGTATCCTTTTGCTCGTCCATTTCCGTGTCCTTTTGCGGTGCCGCCGGGGTTTAGGCCAAGGTGCCGTCTGCTGTGATCTGGGTCTTCCCCCCCATCCATGGGCCCAATGCCTGCGGCAACAGGATAGACCCATCCGCCCGCTGCCCGTTTTCAAGCACAGCAATCAGGCAGCGTCCGACGGCCAGGCCCGATCCGTTCAGGGTATGAACGAATTCGGGTTTTCCTCCACCCGCAGGCCGGAACCGCGCGTTCATCCGCCGCGCCTGAAAATCTCCGCACACGGAACAGGAGCTGATCTCGCGATATGTATTCTGCCCCGGCAGCCACACCTCGATATCGTGGGTGCGGCGGGCGCCGAAGCCCATATCGCCCGTGCACAGCACCACCGTGCGGTAGGGCAGACCCAGCCGTTCGAGGATATCCTCGGCGCACCTGGTCATGCGCTCCAGCTCTTCGCGGCTGTGATCGGGATGGGTGATCGAGACCATCTCGACCTTCTCAAACTGATGCTGGCGCAGCATGCCGGCGGTATCTTTGCCCGCGCTCCCGGCTTCCGAGCGGAAGCACAGGCTGTGGGCCGTCAGCCGGATTGGCAGTGCGCTTTCGTCGAGAATCGTGCCTGCGACGGTATTGGTTAACGTCACCTCCGAGGTGGGAATCAGCCACCACCCGTTCGTTGTTCGATAACTATCCTCGGCAAATTTTGGTAACTGTCCCGTTCCAAGCATGGCCTCATCGCGCACCAAAACCGGCGTGTTCGTCTCCGTCAGCCCGTTCTCGGTGGTGTGGATATCAAGCATGAATTGGGCCAGCGCCCGGTGGAGCCGCGCCACAGCGCCGCGCATCACCGCAAAGCGCGAACCGGAGAGCTTTGCGGCCATCTCGAAATCAAGCCCCGGGGCGGCGCCCGCCAGCTCGAAATGCTCCTTGGGCGCAAAATCGAACTCCGGCGGCGTACCCCAGCGGCGCAGTTCAACGTTGTCATCCTCGCCGGCGCCGTCCGGCACATCGTCGTGCGGCGCGTTGGGCAAGCCCATGAGCGCGTTAGAAAGTGCAGCATCACGCTGCCGTACCTCATCCTCCAACCGGCTGATTTCATCCTTCTTTTCGGCCACGAGCGCCCGCAAGCGCTCAAATTCAGCTTCATCGCCGCGTGCCTTGGCCGCGCCGACGTCTTTCGATGCCGCATTCCGTTCGGCCTGCGCCGCCTCGGCGGCGGCAATGGTTTCGCGCCGGGCGCCGTCGATCGCCAGAAGCTCCGACGACACGCCCGAAAGCCCGCGCCGCGCCATTGCGGCATCAAAGGCATCGGGGGCTTCGCGGATCGCCCGTATGTCGTGCATCTGGTGGATCCTTTCTTTACGTAATGCCGCCCGTATGGCGCATTTTCCGGGCGGGGAAAACCGGCGGTCGTCTGGCACCGTGCCGGGTGGAAACACTGTGTTTCGATGCGCGCGTGCATCGCAGCTGTGGCCAAAACCACGCAATATCGCCGACACTGCGGGCAGTTTCGCGTAATGGTAGAGGGGATGGTTCGATGAACCCGGCTTGGATGAAGGCGTTTTCCGATTTTCAACGTGTGGCGCAGATCGCGGCCGTCACGGTGATCGCGGGCCTTGCGCTTGGGCTTGCGGGATCTGTGCTACTGGCAGCTGTCGGGTATCTACCGTGGCTCTCCCTTCCGCTTGCCACTGGGGGTGATCCGGGGCCTATACTTCAGATGGCCGGCGCGGCATTGCTGGTGGCGCTGAGCACTTTCCTGCCTTCCAGCCTTCGCGTGATGCGGCTTGAGGCGGCCCACCGCGAGTTCCGCCTGAAGATGGAGGATGTGGGGCGCGCCTATTGGGCTGCGCATGCGGCCGACCGGGCGGGCACATTTACCTTGCGGCGCGAGTTCGATGCGGTGCGCGAGCGGTTCGACTTCTTGCGTGCACATCCGGATCTAGGCGAGCTTGATCCCGAAATCCTAGACCTTGCTGCGCAGATGAGCCACGAATCCCGCGAACTTGCTCGCATTTACGCTGACGACAAGGTGAACCGGGCCCGCGAGATGCTGACCTTGCGACAGCAGGAAGCGGCCGAGATGGAAGAGCGCATTGCTGCCGCGAATACCGCAATCACCGAAATGAGGCACGAGCTTCAAGGCGTTGAAATCGATGAAGATGTGGTGCGCGCGCGCCTTGACCGCCTGCGCGAGGATCTGGCCGAGCTTTTGCCGGAGCTCGAACGTCCAGGCCCCGGGCCGCGCAAGCCGAAACTGGGTGTTGTCGCCGGCGAATAATCTGCGTCGGGCGCGGCCTTTCGTGCCGCGCCCCCTTGCTTGCCAAGCATTCGGCCCACAGATAGGGTGCGCGCCATTCCAACAGGGGGGCGTTAAAGCCCCTGTGCAAGACAAGGATTCCCGATGTTCGCAACGCCTGCCTATGCGCAAGCGGCCGGTGGGGCCGGCGGCGCATTCGCCAGCTTCATCCCGCTCATACTGATCTTCGCCATCATGTATTTCCTGCTGATCAGGCCGCAGCAGAAGAAGCTTAAGGAACATCAGGCGATGGTCGAGGCGCTCCGGCGGGGCGATCAGATCGTCACACAGGGTGGCGTTGTCGGAAAAGTCACCAAGGTTCTAGAAGACAACAAGGTTGAGGTCGAAATCGCGCAGGGCGTGAAGGTTCAGGTGATCAAGACGACCGTGGCCCAGGTTCTGAACAAAACCGAACCGGCCGCGTAAGGGCGCCTCTTCATGCTTCAAATTGCGCTGTGGAAACGGGTTCTGATCTGGGCGACCTGCGCCGCTGGGCTGCTCTTGGCCATGCCCAATGCGTTCTACAGCCAAGTCGAACGCCACAATGACGCGCTGGCTGAGATCGAGGTACTTGGGTCAACACCCGAGCGGGAGGCGGCTGTTGGCGAATGGCCGAGCGTCCTGCCCTCATCGCTTATAAATCTTGGCCTCGACTTGCGCGGCGGCGCGCATCTTTTGGCCGAGGTGCAATTGTCAGACGTTTACGCCACACGGATGGACGGGCTTTGGCCCGAAGTGCGAGATGCGCTGCGCGATGAGCGGAACACGATCGGCACGATTCGGCGCCAGCAGAGCCCGGCAGACGAACTCCACGTGCGCATTTCTCAACCCGAGGGTATGGGCCGCGCGCTTGAAGTGGTCCGCGGTCTCGCGCAGCCCGTCGTTTCACTCACGGGTGTTGGCGCCACCGATATCGAAGTGGCGGGGCAGGGCGATCTGATCATCGTGCGCCTATCCGCCGAAGAGCGCCGCGCCACCGATGACCGAACCATGCAGCAAACCGTTGAAATCATTCGCCGCCGTGTGGATGAAGTGGGCACGCGCGAGCCTACGATTCAGCGCCAGGGGGCCGAACGGGTGCTAATCCAGGTGCCCGGCATCGGATCGGCCGGGGAGCTGAAGGCGCTGATCGGCACCACCGCAAAGCTAACGTTCAACCCGGTGGTCAGCGTGGCCAGCGATGCCAACGCTTCCACGACGGGGCGCCAGGTCGTCTACCCCTCGCTCGATGAGCCGGGGCTGTTCTACGTGCTCGAACAAACCCCCGTTGTGACAGGTGAAGAACTCACCGATGCCCAGCCTGCCTTCGATCAGAATGGGCTTCCCGCGGTTAACTTCCGCTTCAACCCTTCGGGCGCGCGCAAATTCGGCGACTACACCGCGGCAAATATCGGATCGCCGTTCGCCATTGTGCTCGATGAAGAGGTGATCTCCGCCCCAGTCATCCAATCGCACATTCCGGGCGGCGCGGGCATCATCACCGGCAACTTCTCGATCGAGGAATCGACGAACCTTGCCGTTTTGCTGCGCGCAGGCGCGCTGCCCGCCGAACTCACCTTCCTCGAAGAACGCACCATCGGGCCGGAACTGGGGCAGGACAGTATCGATGCCGGCACCATCGCCTGTATCGTGGCCTTCGCCGCCGTTCTGCTTTTCATGGGCCTCAGCTACGGGCTCTTCGGGATTTTCGCCAATATCGCGCTGATTCTGAACGTGGCGCTCATCTTCGGGCTTCTCAGCCTCATCGGTGCCACGCTCACACTCCCAGGCATCGCCGGGATCGTCCTGACGATCGGGATGGCGGTGGACGCCAACGTGCTGATTTTCGAGCGTATTCGGGAGGAACTGAAGACAGCCAAGGGCCCCGCTCGCGCGATCGAGCTTGGATATGAGAAGGCGCTCTCTGCGATCCTCGACGCAAACATCACAACCTTCATCACTGCCGTGATTCTTTTCGCTGTGGGCTCGGGCCCGGTCCGCGGGTTCTCGATCACGCTCGGGCTTGGCATCCTGACATCCGTGTTTACCGCGATCTTCGTGACCCGCCTCATGCTGGTGATGTGGTTCGAACGGCGCCGCCCGCGCACCATCGAGGTATAGCCCATGCGCCTGCGCCTGGTTCCCAAAGAAACCGCCTACGATTTCTTCCGCTTCTGGCGCGCAACCTTCGGCGCATCGGTGCTGGCGATGATCGCCTCGATCCTCGTCTTCTTCATCGTCGGGCTCAACTTCGGGATCGACTTTCGCGGCGGGACCACGATCCGCACCGAAAGCACGCAAGCAGTGGATGTGGGCGCCTACCGCGATGCTATCGCACCGCTGGGCCTTGGCGATGTGACGATCACTGAAGTGTTTGATCCAACTTTTGCCGCCGATGAAAACGTGGCCATGGTGCGTATCCAGGCGCAGGAGGGGCAGGAAAGCGTCAGCCCCGAAACGGTGCTCGCCGTCGAGGAAGCCCTGCAAACAGTTGATCCCAGTATCACCTTCCCTTCGGTGGAAAGCGTGGGGCCGAAGGTTTCGGGCGAACTTGTGCAAACGGCCATTATCGCGGTGCTGATGGCCATTGGCGCGGTGCTGATCTACATCTGGCTGCGCTTCGAATGGCAGTTTTCACTGGGGGCGGTGGCCGCCCTGGTCCATGATATCGTGCTGACAATCGGCATCTTCAGCATCCTGCAGATCCGCTTTGATCTCGCGATCATCGCGGCCCTTCTGACGATCGTCGGCTATTCGCTCAACGATACGGTGGTGGTGTTTGACCGGGTTCGGGAAAACCTGCGCAAGTACAAAAAGAAGGATCTCAAGGAAGTTCTGAGCCTCTCGATCAACGAGACGCTCTCGCGCACGGTGATGACCTCGGTCACCACACTTCTCGCCCTCATTTCGCTATACGTGCTGGGCGGCGACGTGATCCGCGGCTTCGTGTTTGCGATGATCTGGGGCGTTATCGTGGGCACCTATTCTTCGGTTTTTGTGGCCTCCGCGATCCTGCTGTTCCTTGGTGTGAAGCGCGACTGGTCGAAACCTGATGCCGACGCTGGCACGCAATTTGGAAACGTTGATGCCTGAGGGGCTCATGGTGGCGCTCTCGCTACCAGGCACCCCCATCATCGTCGCAATCACGCTCATCGCCGGCATCGTCTACGGGTTTGCGGGCTTCGGGGCGGCACTCGTGTTCTTGCCCGTGGCCAGCATCGCCGTCGATCCCGCAACGGCGATCGCGGCCTTCTCTCTGGGTGCTCTGTCTTCGCTCATCACGTTGGTTCCGAAGGCGTGGGCTGTGTGCGACAAGCGCGTGACGCTTCTGATGATCGCTGCAGCTACACTAACGCTTCCGCTCGGCATCTACGTGCTGCGTGTCGCCGATCCTCAAACGATGCAGTTTGCCATTTCCGTGCTAGCGGGCCTGACGCTTCTGGCCCTGGTTACGGGCTTCCGGCTTCCCGTCCGCCCCGGCGCCACAGCCAGTACGGCGGTCGCGGGGGCTGCGGGCGTGGTGGGCGGGGCCACCGGCCTCCTGGGCCCGCTCGTTATTCTCTTCAATCTTGCCAGCGGCGATGAAGCCGCCCGCGTGCGCGCCAATACGCTTATCTTTCTCACACTCGGAAGCCTGTTTGTTCTGCCGCAGATGGCATTTCAGGGTCTTTTAACGGCCAAGGCGATGTGGCTTGGGGTGATCTTGCTCCCCGTCTACGGGATTGGCACTGTAATTGGCCGGCGGCTGTTCAACCCGGCTCATGAGGGCGTCTATCGCCTCGTGGCCTATGCCATCATTGCCCTTGCCGTTGTGGCGGGGCTGCAGGAGTTCCTATAGGCCCGCGGCAGGGGAGGGCGCGGGAGTGGCGCTATTTGAGGCTTATGCGCCAGAGGCGCTAATCTGGATCGCGGCTGCCGGCTGTATCGCAGGCCTCGTGCGCGGATTTTCTGGCTTTGGCACGGCGATGATCTTCCTGCCGGTCGCAGGCCAGCATCTCAGCCCATTTGCCGCGCTCACCGCAATGGTGGTTATGGATATCGTAGGCCCGCTCATCATGGTGCCCCGCGCGCTGAAGGCGGGCCAGCCGGCGGATGTTTTGCGCCTTGGGCTCGGCCTTGCGCTTGCAATGCCGCTGGGCGTTTGGCTGCTCACGCTAGTGGAGCCGGCGGTATTCCGCTACGGCGTTTCGCTCTTCGCGCTGGGCCTTTTGGCGGTGTTGATAGCCGGTCTTCGATATGCGGGCCCGCTCACCCCTCCGATGGTGTTGGGAACCGGTGCCCTGGGCGGCGCGCTGGGCGGATCGGTTGGCCTGCCGGGGCCACCAGTGATCCTGCTGTACATGGCCAGCCCACTGCCGGCTGCGGCGATCCGTGCCAACATCACGCTTTACCTCATCCTCGCTGATCTTGCACTGCTCGCCCTGCTTTGGGGCTTCGGCGAACTTGTTGTGCCCGCGCTTGCCCTCGGTGCCGCGCTAATCGTGCCTTACGTCGCCGGCAACCGTTTGGGTTCCTGGATGTTCGTTCCGGGGCGGGAACGCACCTACCGGGCGGTCGCCTATGCAATCATCGCCGCCTCCGCCCTTTCAGGCCTTCCAGTTTGGGATTAGGGTCGCGCCGTGCGGATGAACGAGGTCACATATACCGATGCGGTGCCGGTGGAAGGCTATGGCCCCGGCTTTTTCCGCATTGGCGGCAAGGTGTATGACGGTCCGGTTGCCGTGCTGCCCACGGGCGTGGCGTCTTGGGGCGGGTACGAGGATACGCATGCCATCACCGCGATTGCCGATGAGATCGACGTGCTCTTCGTGGGCACTGGCGCTGAAATCGCACACATTCCGCCTGCGTTTCGCGCCGGGCTCGAGGCGGCTGGTGTGGGGGTTGAGATCATGGGCTCACCCGCAGCCTGCCGCACCTACAACGTGCTTCTCAGCGAAGGCCGCCGTATCGCGCTGGCACTGATCCCCGTCTGACAGCGCTTTTCCTCGTGTCCGCAGCGCGTTAGGTCACCACCCATGGAACTCCAGGTCGCCGATCTTTCCGTTGCCCGTGGCGGCGTGCCCGTGCTGGAAGGCGTGGGATTCACGCTCAGGGGCGGTGAGGCGCTGATCCTGCGAGGGCCCAACGGCTCGGGCAAGACGACGCTGCTGCGCACGCTCGCGGGCCTGCAACCGCCGCTTGATGGTACGATTTCGATACCTCCAGAGGCGGCGGCATATGCGGGCCACGCCGATGGGATCAAGCCCACGCTCACGGTAGCCGAAAACCTGCGGTTTTGGGCGGCGATCTATGGCACCCACGGGATAGACACGGCGCTCGAGGCATTTGATCTCGTGGCGTTGCACACGCGCCCCGCCCAAAACCTTTCCGCCGGGCAGAAGCGCCGATTGGGCCTAGCGCGCCTTGCAGTGACGGGTCGCCCGCTCTGGATGCTCGATGAGCCCACAGTGTCGCTCGATACCGTTTCAGTGGCCCGCTTCGGCACAGCGCTCCAGGCACACCTCTCAGCCGGTGGCGCCGCGTTGATCGCCACCCATATCGATCTCGGGATCGAGGCGCGGGAGCTCGATGTTACCCCTTTCCGCGCCAAACCGCGGGCCGGCACCGGCGCGTTTGACGAGGCTTTTGCATGACGCGCCGAGTTACCTTGTCAGGCCGCGCGCGATGCTAGCCCTCTTCACTCGCGATCTGCGGCTTGCAATTCGCGCGGGCGGTGGTTTTGGCCTCGCGCTAGCCTTCTTCCTGATCGTTACAGCACTTGTGCCCTTCGGTGTGGGCCCCGACACCAGCATCCTTACCCGGATTGCGCCCGGCATCCTCTGGATCGGCGCGCTTTTGGCGTGCCTGCTCTCGCTTGACCGCATCTTTGCGCTCGATTTCGAAGACGGCTCTCTAGACTTGCTTGCCACCGCGCCGATCCCGCTTGAGGCGGTGGTGGCCACAAAGGCGACCGCGCATTGGGTCACGACCGGCCTGCCGCTCACGCTGGCCGCCCCGGTTCTGGGCGTGCTTTTGAACCTCGCGCCCGGCGGTTACCTTTGGCTCACGATCAGCCTCGCCGCCGGGACACCTGCGCTTTCCATGATCGGCACCTTCGGCGCCGCGCTTACGGTGGGGTTGAAGAGAGGCGGGCTTTTGCTGTCGCTGCTCGTTCTGCCGCTTTACGTGCCAACACTGATCTTTGGCGCGGAACTCACCCGCCGTGGGGCCGAGGGGCAGCCGGTGGAAACACCACTGGCGCTGATCGCTGGGATCACGCTGGGCGCGGCGGCTCTTTTGCCCTTCGCCGCCGCGGCCGCGCTCCGCGTCAATCTGCGCTGAGGGCTCGCAGGGATGCGACTTGAGCGAACGGGGGAGGCGGCTTAGGTACGCTCCATGTCGTCGGTCTGGGAATTTGCGAACCCGCGGAAGTTTATGGCTGTGTCCGATAAGGCGCTGCCGTGGCTTTTTGCGTTGGCCGGCGCGGCGCTCGCCATCGGGCTCGTTTGGGGCTTTTTCTTCACGCCAGACGATTTCCGCCAGGGGTCGACAGTCAAGATCATCTATCTACACGTACCCTCGGCGATGATGGCGATCAACGCCTGGATCATGATGCTGCTCGCCTCCCTTGTCTGGATCGTGCGGCGCCACCACGTGTCTGCGCTCGCCGCCAAGGCGGCGGCGCCGATTGGGGTCACGTTTACGGTGATCGCGCTCGCCACGGGGGCCATATGGGGGCAGCCAATGTGGGGCACCTGGTGGGCGTGGGATCCGCGGCTCACCTCATTTCTGATCCTCTTCCTGTTCTATCTCGGCTACATGGCGCTTTGGCAGGCGGTGGAAGACCCCGATACTGCCGCCGATCTTACAAGCGTTTTGTGCCTCGTCGGCACCGTGTTCGCCGTTATATCCCGCTATGCGCTGATCTTCTGGAACCAGGGCCTGCACCAGGGCGCAACACTGTCGCTCGACAAGGAAGAGAACATTTCAGACGTCTTCTACTTTCCGCTTCTCGTCTGCATCGCCGGGTTCGTGCTCTTGTTCGTGGCACTTGTCTTCTACCGGACGCGCACTGAAATTCGCGCCCGGCGGCTCTATGCTATCGGGTTGAAGGAGCGGATGGTCTGATGCCCGATCTTGGTGCCTATGCCGTAGAAGTGATCTCGGCCTATGTGGTTTCACTGGCCCTGCTGGTGGCCCTCGTGGTCTATAGCGTCTGGCGCGGTAAACGCGTGAAGCGCGCACTTCAAGATGCGGAGGCACGGCTCAGAAATGGCTAGGTTTTCTCCCCTTATGATCCTACCCCCACTGATCTTTGCGGGGCTCGCCGTGATGTTCTACCTCGGCATGCAGCGGGATGACCCCGATGCGCTTCCTTCGGTGCGAATTGGGCAGGAAGCGCCTGCAACAAGCCTTGTCGCCCTCGGCTCCGAACCAATGCTGACCGACGAAATCCTTCGCACGCCCGGTGTGAAGCTGGTGAATTATTGGGCCAGCTGGTGCGGCCCGTGCCGGGTGGAGCATCCCAACATTAAGGCACTGGCTGACGAGGGTATTCCTGTCTTCGGTGTGAACTACAAAGATGATCCCGAAAAGGCGCTGGCGTTCCTTGACGAACTCGGCAATCCCTACAGCGCAATCGGGGCGGATGAGAACGGGCGCACCGGCCTTGAATGGGGCCTCTATGGCGTGCCCGAGACCTTTGTTCTGGATGGCAGCGGCACGGTGACTTTCCGCTTTGCCGGCCCGATCACGCAGCGCGTGCTCGAGGGCCAGATCCGCCCAGCAATCGAGGCCGCGCGCAGCGGGTCCTGACCCCCGTCGCGCCCAGCTTAAACCGTAGCGTAAGAAGAAGTGCGCCCGGCCCCACGCTGGTCCGAAGACCGTTGAGGAACCGGGCGCGAAGGCAGCCTTCCCAAAAGGAGCCGAGTGCGGGGTCGCCCCCGCGGCAGCAATAAACCGTTATATCGTTCCTGCGACAGCCAACACTATAAACACCCCCAGTTCGAAAACCGGAAACGGAACATTGAAGGACCATCGGCGAGGAGACGACCGTACTCGGTACAACTCGTTACTCTTCATGTTTTGCCCCCTTTGTGGCCACACAATCGCCTTATTTCGTGGGCTGTGCGAGGAAACAATTTGTTTCTTGCGGAATCTTGCCGACCCTGAATTCAGTGGTTGCCAAAGAGTAAAACTGTTTCCAAGCCTCGGAAATTCCATCCAAGTTTTGGCCTAGAGGCGGTAGCCCCCGTCGATGCACAGCACCTGCCCGGTGATAAAATCGGCGTGTTTACCCACAAGAAAGTGCACGCCGCGGGCGATATCCACAGGCGTACCCACACGCCCCAGTGCCGTATTTTCGACAAATTTGGCGATCAGTTCGTCCGGGCGGGGAGATTCGGGGCGTTCGATCGCGCCGGGGGCGATTGCGTTGACCCTGATTCCCTGTGGCCCAAGGGCCTTTGCTGCTGCCACCGTGAAGGTTTCGAGCGCCGCCTTGCTTGCAGCATAAGCCGGCGCGCCAACTGGCGGCAGACGGGAATTCACCGAAGAAATGTTGACGACCGCCGCGCCGCGCTTCAGATGCGGTAGGGCAGCGGCCAGAAGTGCCATTGGCGCCTCGACGTTGATTGCAAATGTGCTGCGGTACGCCTCTGCGTCGGCCCGATCAATCGGCAGATCGGCCACGTAGCCAGCGTTGTTCACAATCGCATCGAGCCGCCCGAACGCCGCCAGTGTTTCGGCCACGATGTGTTCAGCCGCTGCAACATCGGCGAGATCAGATTTGATCGCTACAGAACCGGGGCAGGCGGCCAGCACGTCTGCCGGATCTGAGGTGTGATAGGTCAGCGCCAGATCATAATCCGCAGCAAGATGCTCCGCGATTCCGCGCCCGATACCGCGGGCCGCGCCTGTGATCAGTGCAACCGGGCGGGCCATCAGGCGGCCTTTGCAAGGTTGCGCAGCACGTAGTGCAGCACCCCGCCATTTTCGATGTAGTCAATCTCGACCGCTGTATCGATCCGACACTTGAGCGTGATCGTCTTCTCCGTGCCGTTGGCATAGGTGATGGTGCAGGGCACATCAGCCAGCGGCTTAACGCCTTCAAGCCCGTGGATCGCCACCGTCTCATCTCCCTTCAGCCCAAGCGATGAACGCGTATCTCCGCCCGTGAATTCAAAGGGGATAACGCCCATGCCCACAAGATTTGATCGGTGAATGCGCTCGAAACTTTCCGCAATCACCGCCTTTACGCCGAGAAGTGCCGTGCCTTTCGCGGCCCAGTCGCGTGACGATCCCGCGCCGTACTGTTCGCCCGCGAACACCACGAGCGGGACGTCCTTCTCTTGCCACGCCATCGCTGCATCGAAGATTGAGGTCTGCTCCCCGTCCGGCCCAAGGGTATAGCCGCCCTCCACGCCGTCGAGCATTTCGTTTTTGATGCGGATATTGGCGAAAGTGCCGCGCATCATCACCTCGTGGTTCCCGCGGCGCGAGCCGTAGGAATTGAACTCCCGCGGTACCACTTGCCGGTCGGTCAAATACCGGCCTGCGGGCGTTGTCTCCTTGAAAGAACCTGCCGGGCTTATGTGATCGGTCGTGACCATATCGCCTAGAATTGCCAGAACCCTGGCGCCCTCGATATTGGTGATGGTTCCGGTTTCCATCGTAATGCCCTGAAAATACGGTGGGTTCTGCACATACGTGGAGGTTGCAGGCCAGTCATAGGTGAGGCTGTCGGTCGTTTTAACGCCCTGCCATTTGTCGTCACCAGTGAAGACCTCGGCATATTTCTCTTGGAAGGCTGCGCGCGTTACCGTTTTTTCGACAAGCTCCGCAATCTCCTGCTGCGAAGGCCAGATATCCTTAAGGTAAACAGGCGCGCCCTCCGCTGTTTCGCCCAACGGCTCCTTGGTCAGATCGATATCCATCGTCCCCGCCAGCGCATAGGCCACCACGAGGGGCGGGGATGCGAGGTAGTTCGCCCTTACGTCAGGGCTTATCCGGCCCTCGAAGTTGCGGTTGCCGGAAAGCACCGATACCGCCACCAGATCACCCTCCGCAATCGCCTCCGAAATCTCGGGCTGAAGCGGGCCGGAGTTGCCGATGCA
>JBCCRC010000081.1:0-12970 GCA_039208375.1 Pseudomonadota bacterium
ATACATCTCGCCATGATTGTAGATGTCGATCGGGCGGCCCTCGAGGATTGCATCGACGAACTTGAACAGGGCCAGATCCGGCCGGCCCCAGGGGCCATAAACCGTGAAAAACCGAAACATCGTAATCGGAAGGCCGTGCAGATGTGCGTAGGAATGCGCCATGGCCTCATTGGCCTTCTTCGTTGCCGCATAGATCGTCAGCGGGGTATCGGCCTTCTCAACCTCGCGAAAGGGCATCTCGGTATTGGCGCCATAGACGGATGACGTTGAAGCCATCAACAGATGATCCACCTTCAGCGCCCGCGCGGCCTCCATCACATTGAAGGTGCCGATGACATTGCTGTCGAGATAGGCGCGCGGGTTTTCTAGCGAGTAGCGCACCCCGGCCTGCGCGGCGAGATGCACGATCGCGTCAGGCTGAAACGCCTCGGCCGCAACGGCCACCGCAGTGTCTTCTTCGAGCATCGCTTCGGTGGACGAAAACCCCTCGGATTGCAGAAGCATAGCATGGCGGCGACGCTTCAGTGCGACGTCGTAGTAATCCGTCATCCCATCGAACCCATGCACAGCATGGCCCTCGGCGAGAAGGCGCTTGGCCAGATGAAACCCGATGAACCCGGCTGATCCTGTGATCAATACGCGCATCAGCTTTCCTGCCGCGCATGATCGAGGCCAAACGACATGGCGCCGGACGCGACATGCGCCTTGCAATAGACGTGCTGCGTCATAACAGTGAGCCCGCCGGCATCACGCCGTGCCGCGATCTCTTCAACGATTGCTGTCAGGTTTTCGATCGTCTCCGGAGCCGACGCGACGTTTTCGGGATGTATCCAAAAGTGCGCCGTTCCGCATGTGTCTTCAGCATGGCGCAAGATGTGCCTCGCGCGAGATCGAGTGATCATAGGCGGAACAAGCTTTCTCAGCCCGCTGCGCCAATTCACAAAAAAACCGGAAGGAATTGGCACGGGTGAACCGTTTGAAGGCTGCACGTTTTGTGAGCGTTGAAAAACATGAAACTCTGATGCCAGCGATTCCAAACGCGACCGGTACGCCTTTCTGGCTCTGTATCCCACCACTCCGAACCGTTCGAGAATGTCTACGTGATTTATGATGTTTCGCGGGAAAACCATTGTTTGGCGGTGGTCTGCCCGAGTCTGCTCTAGCTCAAAGGTAGCCTGTCGATCCGTCAACCGATTCCAAGGCACATGGGTAAGCCCATGAAACGCAAACTCATGCCGGGGCCCGATCATGTCTGCAGCCCAATCACCGACCCACCCATCATCGCCAGCCCGTAAACCCGCAGCTGCCGCCTTTAGGTATTCATGGTCTTGCGCCAGATGTTCAGTAAGGTCGAGAAGCTCTGCGGAGTAGGACCTTGCAAACAACCCCACAAACGCAAAGGTTGCCGAAACATCATAGCTGTCAAACAGTGACAGGATTTTCTCGTAGGCGCCGCGTAGCCTTTCGTTTGTCAGGGCGGCGGCGGTCGTCGAGGAAAGGTGATCGGCAACGCCCCACCGCCCCTCGCAGTCTAACGAAATGATAGCCGTACCCGTCATAGCCCGTCCGAGTCGTAGTAGCTTAAGTACCAATTTTCCTTGGTTAACGCCGCCTGCCCCCTTGGAGTGTAGGCCGTGGCTCCAAAGTTGATTTCAACGGGGCGGAGCCATGTGGGCAACGGGCGGAAGCCAGCGCTACGGTACGCGCGATAGTTCGGCGACCAAGGGAAGCACCAGGCAAGGGCCAGTTCAGCGCCCTTCGACGCCATCACGCGAAGCTCGGCTCGTAGCAACTTCGGCAGCGCGGCGCCCCCCAACGCCTCCATAAAGTAAGCAATCCGGGCGCCGTGCCGTTGCTCGACCCGAGTTGCTACGAAAGCCGGATCCGTTGCTTTCGGAACTGCCGCGAGGCGGTAAGAGCCGCGCGAAGGGTTAGACAGAAACCGTCTTGTCAACGACGCGCGATCGCGCACAACGGCACAGGGTACTGCTGCAATGAACGTTTGCCAAATCGCATCGTACCACTGCCCAACATGATCGATTTCTTCACCAAACGCTGGCGCGCTGCGCGTGAGATTAACATCGCCGGGCAGCCTAAGCTTTCGAAAAACGTACCCTGCTCTGAGCGGCCGGATAAGAAAGGGAACCTGCCCGAAGTTTTCCCATCCCAGCCGGTCGAACCATATGCGAGCGGCATTTTTGTTTGGAAAACCCCAAAGAACATCAACGGAATGCCGCTCAGCTTCACCGGCATAGTGCTGTGCGAGCCGCGTAAAGAGGCCCTTCCCCCTGCCCGAGGCAGCAACGAAAGAGTCTACTGCCTGTCGCGCAACTCCGGTTTCGCCATTGAGCAGTATCTGCTGCGGTATGTATGACGAGAGCCCGCAGATAGCTGACGCACTACGAGCAAGGCAAAAGGGCGAGGGGCCATCGATAGACCCGGGGGGCTGAAACGTCCAATCGATCAGAGGTGCTCCGCCCTTGGCACGCATTAAGCCGAACCTGGCGTAGGCCTGCACAATATCATCTGACAGGCTTTCTACGGACAGTCTGGGCGTCTCAACATTGGCAGGAGCCATAGGAACGTGCCTTTTCGGAAAAGAGATGTTCATCCGCTCACTTTCCGGCGCCAGGCCTTGCGGACGTCGCGAACGAAACCGTCCAAACAAGCGCAATGACCGTGGGCCAAAAGAGCGTAGCGATGGTGTCTCGGGCGGTTTCAGCCCAGTTCACCGTGCCCGTCCACATGATCCAGTCGCGCGCGTCCAAGGCTTCGTTCGCACCTTGCAGTGCGGCAACCGCGAGCCAGGCGAGAAGAAGGCCGCGCCGCCTGCCACGAAAGGCGAGCGCAGCGGCAAGAAAGAGAGCGAGGCCCAGATGGACATGTAGCATCTCTTTGGAGAGGCCGAGCGTGTTTGATAGCCAGTCTTTGCCTTCGAACCAGAAATTACGCCAGGTCAGTTCCACTAATCCTACCCTTTCAGATCCTGCTCGATCGCATCGATTTCCGCCCGAAGTGCCTCGTATTCACGCATCCGCCGCGCGAGGAACGCGGCGGTCAGCGCGGTTTTTTCGGCAAGCCCGCGAGGGGTTAACAGGTAGACATATCCCATCCGGTTGTTGCTGCGCCGGAAGTTGCGGATCTTGACGAGGCCCCGATCGGCCAGCCCGCGCAAGCAGTAATTCACGCTGCCAAGGCTGATCCCGAGCGCTTCGGCAATCTGACGTTGGCTGAGGTCGGGCTCTGCCTCGAGAAGCCTGAGGATCCTGAAGCGCGCATCTTCACGAACGTCATGTTGGGGCGGTGCATCGGGCGCGCCGTCGTGCGCCGGGCGCGGCTGGGGCGCTTGGCTCACAGGACAGGCCCCATTGAGCGACAGACCGCCCTGCCACGGCTACCGCACTGACGGTCGCCGTGATTGCGCCGCGCGGAGGGAAACCGAAGATGTTTGATCAGCCGGGTCATGGCGTTCCCGCATGAACACACGCATGAATTCTCTCAGTAAGTCAATGGGTTTATCGAAGATTTGCCGTCAACCCGTGGCCCACTTGCCACGAACCGGGCGCGTCAGGCGCGCTCTACGTCGCAGGCCGTGAGAGCCGTGCGCACGGCTCTGCCCATCATGTCGATGATCACAAAAATCCGGTCACCCTCACCCACCGCCTCAATCTTGGCGAGGGTTTCAGCAAACGCGCCGGCGATCACGCGCACTGGATCACCCGCAGCAAACGAGAATGCCAGACCCTCGGCGCCCGCGCCCGTCCGACCCGCCAGAGCCGCAACGATTCCCGCCGGCACTGGCGTTGGCAGGTGTGAGCCAATCGAAACCAGCGCTGCGACGCCGCGCGTTGCGTTGATCGCCTGCCATCGCGGCGCCGCATCGGCCACCTGTACGAAAAGATAGCCGGGAAAGAGCGGACGAGTGGCTTGAGCCAGCCGCCCAGCCCGCCGCCGCGTAACCGTTTGCATCGGCATCAAGGTCGTAAATCCCTGCCGCGTCAAATGCGTCCGCGCGGTTTCAAGCCCGCCGGGTTTGAGCCGCGCGAGATACCACGCGCCACCATCTGCGCTCGCTGGCGCGAGAGAGGCAGGCATCACTTTGCCCCTGCGCCGGTAAGCACAACCGTCATTGTGGCGAGAATGATGTAGAGCTCCAGCCGCCCGCGAGACCGGCGTACATAGTGGCGGTCAAGGCGCGCCTTCCGTTCCACCGCACGCCAATTGTCTGCGTAGCCGCTGCGAATCTGCGCCAAGCCGGTGATACCGGGCCGAACGCGGAAGCGGTCATGGTAATACGGAACAGTATCGATGTAGCGGCTGGCATGTTCCCACGCATCGGGGCGAGGGCCTACAAGGCTCATCTCACCTCGGAGGACATTCACAAAATTGGGCAGCTCATCAATGCGGAGGCGGCGCAGAATACGGCCCAAGGGTGTGATCCGGTCGTCTTCTACCGGATCATGGGCACCGCGCACCATCGTGTCGCACGGCACCATCGTGCGAAACTTCCACATACGGAACCGCTTGCCGCCCAACCCCATGCGCTCCTGCCGGTAAAACAGCGGGCCCGGGTTGAAGAAGGGGTTCAAGACCAAAAGCACCACGCTCACGCCGGCAATCAGCGGAAGCGCCAGAAGGGCGGATACGGTATCCACCCCGATTTTGAAGACCCTGAACCTCGGAGACCATCTGGCGATCGCGACGGGGGCCGGCGCGACACGAGAGAGCAGCGGGGGGACATCCGCTGCGGCCTCAACCGCATCAATTCGCATTCGAGCAAGTCCACCTGTGTGACTAACCGAGCCCCCGCGTCATCGTTATTGCGCATTCGAAACACTTGGAAGACGCATTCGGGCAAGCCTCGTGGCGCACCCTGCAACGCGCTGAATCCCGCCGAAACACGCTGTGAGCCGCTAAATTTCGCCTATTTTTTCAGCAAAATTACCGAGATCAGCTGTGGATAAGATTTGACGTTGGCGTTAGCTCACCTCGAAGCGCTCGAATCGTGGCCACAACGCAGGCGCAGAACCGGCATCCTTCGGCCTTCTTTCCGAACACGCCCACAGGCCCGTGGCCACGCCTGGCAAATGCATGTATGCGCGACGAGGTATGTGGCATTCCTCCCGCTCAAACCCTGCGCCCCCCGCGGCGTCGCGCGTTGGCGACGCTCTTCGGGTTTACGCTATCGGCGATATTCACGGTCGCCGGGATTTACTGATCGAGCTGCTCGCTCTGATTTCCGAAGATGCTGATCAGTTTGACGATACCCGCCTCGTGCGGCTTGTTTTCTTGGGCGACTATATCGATCGTGGGGATGATGCGGCGGGCGTGCTCTCTGCGCTCAGACAATTGAGCGAAGATGCCGGTGCGGGCGTTGTGTTCCTGCGTGGCAATCACGAAGATGCGCTGCTGGCGTTTCTGCAAGACCCAAAGGAACGGCAGGAATGGCTTGAGTTCGGCGCCCGGCAGACGCTGGCAAGCTACGGAATTGAGTTGCCGCGCCGCGGTGTTCGCTCCGCCGATCTGGTTGCTATCCGCGATGCGCTCTTCGCTGCGCTCGGCCCCGAGATTGGGTTCCTGGCCTCGATGCACACCCATGCGCGCTTTGGCGATGTGATCTTCACCCATGCGGGCGGAAACCCAGGGCCAGGCGCCTTTATGGAAGATGTGGCCTCAATGATTTGGGGGCATCCCGATGGGCTGGTCGATGCGCCCCTGCCCGGCCATCTTATTGTGCATGGGCATTACGATGCGCCGGATCCTGTGGTCTGCGCGGGGCGAATTTGCGTCGATACAGGCGCATACTACACGGGGCGGCTGACAGCGCTGCGGCTTGACGCGGGCGTGGGCTTCCTGTCGGCTGGCGGTTGACCATCTCCGACAGGAGCGTGCTAATGAAACAAGTGCCCTTAGTGGCAATGGTGGCGCTGATGCTCGGCCTGGCCGCTTTGGCGCTGTCAGGGGTCATTCGCAACGCCCCCGCGTTTAGCCCCGAACTGCGTCGGGCGGCGGAGCATGGGGATTGGAGGGTCGCCGATAGCGCCGCGCTCTACCACCAGGCACGTTACTCCAGTCTAATCGCCGAAAGCCACCGCGCCAGCGACCCGGCCCACGCCATCGCCCATTACGGCGAAAGCCTGGCCATGCGCCCGGGGCACGCAAGCACGTGGGCGGCACTTGCAGAGGCTCGGCTTGGCGCTGGCGATGCGCGCGGCGCGGCGGCCGCGCTGGAAACCTCGCGCACTCTCGCGCCGTCGAGCCGCGCGATGACAGCGCAGCGCCTGAAACTCACCAGTGCGATCGCAGCGGCCGGGGTGCCACCTCAGCCAACCGCCGGTCTTGTTGAGGATCTCGTCACGGCTCAGCGCTATACCCGCCGGTTCTATTGGAACCTCATGGCGGAGGACGAAGCCCTGGCCGACATTGCCGCCTCTGCGGGCCTTCAGATCACACGCTAGGCCGCAACTGCGGCAACCCAACGCCAGTTAACACCGCGCAACAGATGCCGGATTGCGCTCACTTTTAAGCCAATGCTATGCAGCGCAGGGGGTTCCAACGTCCGACTCGCGCGACGATTGAGAGCGACATGACAGAAAACAAGCGCTTCCCAGAGTTCTCCGTTCAGCCCGTCATTGCCGCCCCCCGCGCAGGGGAGGATGATGAACCGAGCGAAATCGATCTTCGCGCTCTGTTGGCCAAACTTTGGCGGGGCAAGTGGATCATCGCGATCACGACGCTGCTTGCAGCCTCGATCGGATATCTCACGGCGACGCAGATTGATCCCGTTTACAGGGCCAGCTCAAAGGTCATGTTCGATCTCGACGAAAGCACCATCGTCGATGTCGGCCAGATCGTAGGCTCCGGCGTAACCACCGAAGCGCTTCAGAACCAGATCGAAGTTCTGCGATCGAACACACTGGTCGAAAAGGTCGTTGCGAACCTCGGGCTGGAACAAAACCCCGCGTTCAACCCCAGCCTTCGCCCCGCCGAGCCAGGCCTGCGCGAGCAGCTTACCGATGTTCTGATGCCCCAGGGCCTGCGGACGCGGCTTGAAAACCTTGGCGTTCTTACGCCGCCGCCACCGCCCGGCCCCGAACCGACGCAGGCCGAGAAGGCCGCCAAGGAGCGTCGCGTTGTCGTGGATCGGGTGTTGAACAACCTTGAGCTTGTGCCCGTTCCGAACTCGCAAGTGATAGAAATCGCATACCTTTCGGGCAACCCCAACACGTCTTCGCGGATCGCAAACGCCTTTGCCGAAACCTACATCGTCGATCAGCTGGATGCGAAGCTCGAAGCCACCCGCGCGGCCACCGATTGGCTGAGCGGCCGGGTGGAAGAATTGCGCGACCGTGTGCAAACCGCGGAAGAGGCGGTGGAATCCGCACGTGCCCTCCAATCGGAGGAAGCCGGTCAAAGCCTTGAGATCACCCAGCAGCAGCTACAGGCGCTGAACGCGACGCTTTCGGTGGCGCGCAATGGAGCGCGAACCGCCGAGGCGACCTATGAACGCCTGCGCGATGCGGTCAACGACGGTACAAACTTCGGCTCGGTGCCCGAATTCCGGTCGTCAACGCTTCTGGCCGAATACAGGGCGCGCGAAACCCAGCTCCTCGATGACCGCGCTGGGATCGTGCGGCGTGTGGGCGAAGGGCATTCCTCGCTCGAACGCGTTGACTTCAACCTCGAGCTTTTGCGCGAGAACATGGAGGAAGAGGCGCTTCGCATCGTCGAAGCCGCCCGGGCCGGATGGGCTTCCGAACAAGAAGACGTCGCGCAGATCGAGCGTGATGTGCGCGCGCTTGAAGATCTTGCGCTAGAGCAGGCGCGCGACCGCGTCACGGTGCGCCAGCTTGAACGCGAGGCTGAGGCGAGCCGCATTCTCTATCAGAACTTCCTCGCCCGCCTGAACGAAACCTCTGAACAAGAGCGGCTGACCAGCGCGGATGCCCGCATCCTTACACCCGCCCAGCCGCCCCTCTCGCCCGAATTGCAGCAGCGCGAACGTTTGATGATCCTGTCGACCCTGTTGGGCCTCTTCGCCGGGATTGGCCTGGTGTTTCTGCTCGACAAGCTCAACAACACGTTCCGCGTCGCCCAACAGGTGGAGCAGATCACCGGCGAAACCGTTCTCGGTATGATCCCGGCCATCGGTCGCCGCCTGCGCCGCACAACCGTGCTGAAACGCTTTAAAGACAAGCCCAAGTCAAGCCTCGCAGAAGCGGTACGCAGCTTGCGCACCTCAATCCTGTTCTCCAATGTCGATACACCACCGAAGGTGATCCTGTTCACCTCGTCAGTGCCACGCGAAGGCAAGTCCACAACTGCCACGCTGGTGGCGCTTACAAGCCGCCAGATGGGCAAGTCGGCAATCATCGTCGACTGCGATCTGCGCCTTCCCGCGCTGGCCGATCTGCTGAAAGCCAACGATGGCGGCCCCGGCCTTCTCTCGGCGATCGACGGAACTGCGTCGCTTGAAGACGCGATCCACCGGGACCCTGAAACCGGCCTTGACGTGCTGATGACGAAGCCCTCTGAACCGCGCTCTTCCGTGTCTGCCGCCGACATTCTTTCATCAAACCGCTTCAACGCGCTGATCGAATGCTTGAAGGCCAGCTACGATCTGGTGATCCTCGACACACCGCCGACGCTGGTTGTCGCAGATGCGCGCATTCTGTCGTCACATGCCGACGCGGTCGTTTACGCAATCCGCTGGGATCACACACCCCGCGGTGCGGCGCTGGAGGGGCTGCGCGAGATGAAGAAAATCAACGCACCGCTAGCGGGCGTGGTTCTTACGATGGTCAATGAATCAAAGGCCGCGCGCTATGCCTATGACGGCTACAGCTTCTACCGATCGCGGTACAAGGATTACTACGTCTCTTAGCCTCGGCGGGGCGCGCGCCAATGGTTAACTACGCCGTCCGCCGCAGCATTCCTTACTCGCTGGCACAGGCGCTGATCGGTTGGTCTGCGCTTGCAGCCACGCTTGCCACGGCGCTGGCCTTTGGCGGCGATACCCCGCTTGCCTGGATCGCGCTCGCCGTTGTGGCACATGCCCTTCTCGGCGCGCAGGTGGCGCTCAACCTCGCCCGCGGCGCGCCTGGCGCGGCCCACCGCGCGGCACTTCCGCTTGTGTTCTTCCTGTTGGCCCTCGTCTGGGGGCTAATACAAACCATCGCGGCACCGGCGACCTGGGCGCATCCGCTCTGGGCCCTTGTGCCGGCTGGCACGCCCACGATCTCTGCAGATCCCATTGCCGGGCAGCACTACGTGCTGCGCCTCACCACCTATGCCGCGCTGTTCTGGATCGTGCTCAACGCCGCCACGAACGCCCGCCGCGCCACCGCTTTTCTTACCGTGATCGCGCTCTTCTCTACCCTGCTCGCGGCCTACGGTTTGGCGGCCTCACTCACTGGTATCAACCCGGTGCTTGGGCCGTTGGAAGACGGCAACGTCAAGGCCACCTTTCTAAATCGCAACAGCTACGCCACTTACGCCATCTTTGGCATTCTGGCCAACTTGGGCCTTTACCTGCAGGTGATGCAAACCCGCGAACCAACGCGCGATCGCCGCCGTGCGCTGCGCCATGTCATCGAGCGCTTCTTTGCCAGCGGTTGGATCTTTGCCTTCGGCGCGCTGCTCTGCCTCGCCGCACTTCTCATCGGCGGGAGTCGCGCGGGCAGCGCCGCAGGGATCCTCGCGATCGCCGTGCTTGCGCTCTGTGTGCGGTCAAGCTTCGGGAAATCACGCGCGCTCTGGATTCCGGTTGCCGTCGGGATAATCGTCGTTCTGATCGGGCTCTCGGGGACGGTACGCGGCCGCATCGCCCGGGCGGGCGCCGACCCGCGCGAGTTTGTCTATCCCGAAATCATCGCCGGTTTGGGTGAGCGCCCGATCCTTGGCCACGGTCTGGGTGCATTCGGGGATACATTCCATGCCCGCGTGCCGCTCGAAGCCGCGGGCTTTGAGTGGAGCCGCGCGCATAACGCCTATCTTCAAAACCTTTGGGAACTGGGCCTGCCCGCGGCAGCGCTGTTCTACGCTCCGCTTGCGTGGCTTGGCTTCGCGCTCTTGCGCGGCGCCTGGGTGCGGCGGCGCGAGCGCCTTTACGTCTCCGTCGCACTTGCGGCCTATGTCGCGGGCGGGCTTCACGCCCTTGTGGATTTCAGCTTTCAAATCCCAGCAGTGTGCGCGCTCTTTGCCGTGCTGATGGGGATCGGCTGCGCGCATGCGCGCCCGCGGCTGCGCGCCTAGGCGCTCAGCGCAGTGGGCTCTACCGCGGGCGCGGGCGGCGCGTCGCCATAAAGCCCTGCCTCGCGCGCCCGAAGCCGCACCAACGCCAGGACGGCGTCTATCGCGGGCGTGGCAATCCCAGTGATCCGCCCAAGCTCCTGCACCGAGCCCACAAGGGCATCAATCTCCATCGGCCGCCCCGCCTCAAGATCCTGCAGCATCGACGTGCGGTGCGCGCCCACCGCCGCGCCCCCTGCGATCCGCCGGTCTACATCAATCGGGAATTTCACGCCCAAAGCCTCGCCAATCGCCTGCGCCTCAACCATCATCGCCCGCGCCACTCCGCGGGTGCCAGGATCGGTGCAAAGCACATCCAGCGTGGCCCGAGTGAGCGCAGAAATAGGATTAAAGGAAAGATTGCCCCAAAGCTTCACCCAGATCTCGTCGCGGAGACGCGGGCGCACTGGTGCCTTCAACCCCGCTGCGATCAGCGCCCGCGAGAGCGCCTGGGCGCGATCAGACTTGGTGCCATCGGGTTCCCCTAAAGAAAACCGGTTTCCCTCGATGTGGCGAACCACACCCGGTTCAGCCACTTCCGCCGCAGGGTAGACGACGCAGCCCAGCACACGCTCGGGCCCAAAACCCCGCCACTGCGCATCGCCAGGGTCAACAGTGGCGAGCCGCGTGCCTTCCAGCGGTCCGCCGATCTTGTGGAAATACCACCAGGGCACCCCATTGACGCCGGAAACAATCGTGGTGTTCGGCCCGATCAGCGGCTGCATCTTACCCACCAGCGGCGGCACCGAATGCGCCTTGAGAGTGACGATCACGTAATCCTGCGGGCCCAGATCAGCCGGATTCTCCGAGGCGGTGACCGGCATCGTGATGCGCGCATCGCCCTCGATCAACGTCAGCCCATTCGCGCGCATCGCCGCCAAATGGGGCCCGCGGGCGACGAGGCTCACATCGGCACCAGCCTGTGCCAGCTTGGCGCCCATATAGCCGCCGATGGCCCCTGCACCAAAAATGCAGATCTTCATCGCCCGTCTCCCTGTTCGGCGCCGCTCAGGCTTGTTCGACAAGCCCCAGCTTTTCGGCGAGCCCAATGCGCTGCAGCTTACCCGTCGCCCCTTTCGGAATTTCGTCGAGCAGCACGATCTTGCGTGGCACTTTGAAGGCCGCCAGCCGTTCCCCGGCAAAGGCCCGGATATCGGCCTCGCCCACATCCGCACCGTCGCGCAGCACGACAGCCGCAGCCACTTCTTCCCCCAACTTGGGGTGCGGCAGCGCAAAGGTAACCACCTGCGCAATGCCGGGATGCGCGCTCAAGACGCCATCCACTTCCAGTGGGCTCACCTTTTCGCCCCCGCGATTGATTATCTCCTTCAGCCGCCCTGTCAGCGTGAGATAGCCCTCACTATCAAATGCGCCCTGATCGCCGGTGCGGAACCAGCGCGCGCCCTCGAACTCAAAGAAGCTCTTGGCATTGGCCTCGGCATTGCCCTCGTAACCGGGGGTCACGTTAGGGCCCGAGATCACCACTTCGCCGGTGCCCTCGATCAGCCGATCCTCCGCCTCATGGGCGATGCGCACGCGCGGGCCCGCCTCCAACCCAACACTGCCGGGCTTCTGCGCCCGGGGCGGCAGCGGGTTCGAGGCCATCTGATGCGCCGCCTCCGTCATCCCGTAGCCCTCGATCACCGGCGCGCCAAAGGTCTCCGCCAGCGCCTCCATCACCGGCCCCGGGAGCGAGGCAGAGGACGAGCGCAGGAACCGAAGCGGCACCTCGGCGATCACTTCCGAATTGCGGCCCGCCCGCGCCAGGATCGCTTGGTGCATCGTCGGCACCGCGGTATACCAGCTCGGCCGCGCTTCACGCATCCAGCCGAAGAACTTCAGCGCATCGAAGCCCGGCGCGCACCAGATCGCGGCTCCCGCGGCGAGCGAGGCCGAAACGGCGGCCACAAGCCCATGGATATGAAAGAGCGGCATCACGTTCAGGCATCGATCTTCGGCGGAAAGCGCCAGAGAGGCGCGGATGTGTTCGGCCGAAGCCGCCACGTTGGATTGCAAGAGCGGCACGATCTTGGGGCGCGAGGTGGTGCCGGAGGTGTGGAGGATCAGCGCCACGTCGCCTGGCTCCGGCGCGGCCGCATCGGCCTGTTCCGCCCCGCCCTCCGCGCTCAGCGTGAACTGCCCCGCAGGCGCGCCAGACGGCACCGCCAGACGCAGAACAAGCAGCCCATGCGCCCGCGCTGCGGCCAAAGCGGGCCCCTCATACCCGGCCTCCAGAACAATCGCTTTGGCCTTCAAGTCCCCAAGGTAAAACGCGAACTCATCTTCAGTATAGGAGGGGTTCAACGGCGCGGTGACAGCTGCCTGCGCGATGGTCACAAAGGCCGCCGCCATCTCTGGCCCGTTTGGCAAGACGATCGCGACCCGATCGCCTCGCCCCACCCCGGCGCCGTGCAGCGCCGCCGCCGCGGCAACAGACAGTGCCCTAAGATCACCGTAGCTTAGCCAGTCGCGCCCCGGGGCTCCAAGCGCGGGCGCACCGTCACTATGGCCCGCAATCAGCGCCGCAATCGTCTTCGTCATATCGCCGTTCCTACCCTCTGCGCGCTCACTCAGCTGCGGCTACGCCATTCTTTTTCGCCCGCCCCCGCATCCGCTTCAAGAGTGGCAGCAGGAAGAACAAGATCGCCAACCCCATGAACGTAGCCGAAAGCGGGCGCTC
>JBCCRC010000082.1:0-12364 GCA_039208375.1 Pseudomonadota bacterium
CCCGACTTTCAACATGTGTGATGGCGAACGCGAAATCGCCCTCAAGCCTGTTGAGACAGGCCGCGCCCCACGCCGCATAGGCACGCAAGATAAGCGCGCCGTCAGTAACTTGCGCGGCCTCTGCGTGATTAAGGCCAAGGGCGCTGGAGAGCGTGTGGCGATTGTCGAGTACAGCATCGGCTACGATGGCAAATTCGCCCAGGCGTTCGCCGGCACGATCTGCAGGGCGCCCGCGCGCGTTGTGGCGACCGGCCATGGCAAGTGCGATCGGCCCGTCAGTTAAGTGACCGGCGCTTGGCCCGTGGTGGGACAGCATAGTTCTGGCATGCTGGAACGCCCGTTCAGGCACCGGCGCTCCGGAAAAGGCGACGAAGCCGAGAAGCCCGCTCATGGCACGCGGCGGTGCGGCGTGCGCGCCGTCAGGAGACTGTGATCAGATCGCGCTCGCGAAGTGACGCGAGAAACTGCAGAACATCGTGTTCGCAGCGTTCGGCATCGACTTCGAATTCTGTGGCGAGCGAGCCGCAGATTTCTGCTACCTTGCGCTTTTCGGAGATCATTGACCAAATCCGCATACCTACGGTGCCAGAGCCAAAATACTGGCCGTCATCCGGGTTAAAGAGCACTAAATCATCATCAACCGTAGTGCTGAACACGCTGTCTCGGGCCATGACGACGGAGTTAATATTCAAATCCATATACCCCTCACGCGGTAGCCGCGGTTGAAGCTGCCCCGCTGATTGTGTGCCGTGGAAACCGGCGTCTGTCCAACGCGCCGGCGGTGATCCGCCGGTGGCTGTGGCACCGGCGCTATGGTTTGGGGCAGGGTATTGCGCGTTGACAGCTGCATGGAGTGCAGCCGAGCGTGGAAAAGCGAGGTGTCGCAGATGGTTAGTGGTTCAACCCGTGGCTTTGCCGTTCCTGATAGGCCCGGTGGGTTAATCTGTGCGCGCGGCACACTCGGAGCAACAGCCATTTCGAGAATATCCCGCAAAATTAGTATTTTACAATTCCTAATTCGCGCATTGCGGGCATTGATTCTCGTTATCGCGATTGCAACTCTTCCGTGTGCGGCGCGGGCTCAGGCACCCGGCGAGGTAACGCTGGTTGAAAACGGCTCGCCCCTAGGCGCGATCTTCGTCGAGGCGCCGATTTATGAGCCACGGGTGATCGATGCAGCGCTCCACGCGCGCCACATGAACAGGCCGTTGGAGATCGATGGGCGGAAGCAGACCCTCGATGCTGCCGCGCTGGCGCGAAGTGTGACGGTTTGGGAGTTAAATCATCACTTTGCGGCAATGTCGGGCGTTCGGCTGCCGGTGAGGGCCGTGGGTAGCGTGGGGGAGGTGGACGGGCCGGGAATTGTGATCGGCGCCTTGGCCAATGCCTTGGGCGCAAAGCCCGATCTGAAGACAGCGTCTGGTGAGGCATTTCGGCTTGTGGCCTCAGGGAACCGGTTGCTGATTGGGGGAGAGACGGATGTTGCCGCCCGGCACGGTGCATACGAAGCCCTGCGCAAGCTCGGTGTTGATTGGGTCATGCCAGGCGCCATTGGCCAGAGCGTGCCTCAACTGGATACCATCGCTTTTGCCGAGATGGATGAAACCCACGCGCCGGATTTCCAGTATCGGCGGCTGTGGTATCGAGGATTCCGGCCGCGCACCGCAGAGGAAATGGCGCGCTTTCGGCAGTGGATTTGGCGACAGAAGGGCGGAGGGTTGCGAGACGCCTCGGCGGGGGCAGCCGGCCACGTGTGGCAGAAGTTCATCGAACGCCACCAAGCGGCGTTCGATGCGGATCCTTCAATGCTGGCTCTGGTCTATGACGAATCCGGCCAGCCCACGCGGCGGGGGCCGCAGTTGGAGACGACACACCCGCGGGTGATTGAGCTGTTCGCGGAAGACATCCGCACGACCTATGCGGAACGGATCGCAGCGGGGGTTTGGACGGCGCAGACGGAGGCCAGTTTTGCCATTGGCCCCGCAGACGGCCTGGATTTCAGCAGATCGGCTGATGCGCTTGCCGCCGGGGCCGGCCGGAGCGATCCGATCGTTGGTACACCCGATACAACCGATGCTCTCGTTCTTTTCGCCAACGAGATCCTTGCACGGGTCATAAACGATTATCCCAACGCGCGTGTGGGCTATTACTCGTACGCCAATCATGCGGATTTTCCGGCGCGCCACCAGCCACATGGAAACGTTATTCAGATCTTCGCGCCGATCAATTTCTCTCGCTACCACGCGGTGACCGACCCGATCAGCAAAACCCAGGGCTTCTATCGAGGTGTGGTTGAGCAATGGGTGGATCTGTCCCGCGCGCAAGGCAATGTGCTCGCGTTCCGCGGCTACAACTGGAATCTGGCGGATAATATGCTTCCCTACACAAAGGTGGCGATTTGGGGTGAGGAACTGCCATATTACCACGGTCTTGGGTTTCGGAGCCTTGATGTTGAGGCCACGAAGCAGTGGAGCGTACTTGCCCCGTCAGACTACGTTTTCATGCGGCTGGCGTGGGACAGTTCGCTTGATTGGCGTGCGCTGCTTTCAGAGTTTTCTGCGGCGGCCTACGGCGCAGGAGCCAGGCCGATGGAACGCTATTGGCTGCGCTTGATCGAAACGCAGCGTGACGCCGGGATGGAGGCGGGCTCTTACCACGCCGCGCCGCTGATCTTTAATGCGGATTGGGTTGCGTTGGCCGAAGCCGACATTGCCGAGGCCCTCGCACTGGCAGAGACAGACGGCGATCGCGCCCGAATCGGCCACGTTGCGATCGGCGTTGAGTTCCTCCGCCTTTACTTGGCCTATCATTCCGCAACGCTGATGTTTGACTTTGATGAGGCCGCGCGCCAATTGGCCGCGCTGCAAGTGCATTGGGAGCAGGCCTACGCCCAGAACTCTGATCTGGTGGCTTCCGAAGTGCCGGGGTATCTGGATCGGTTTTTGGGCGGCTTTGTTGGCGAGGCTGCTCGGCTCACACATCCGCCCTTTTCCCTTGTACGTAGGTTGCCCGACGCCCTTCCAACAGCGTTTGACCCGTATGTGGCCGGCACCCGGCTTGGCTTGTACCGACCGGAGATTCGCGACGACCACTTCATCGAAACCCGCACGATTTCTAGCACGTGGGACGCACAGGGGCTGGGCGGGTTGCGGGATGGCGCGGTGTGGTACCGCTGGACCGTCTCGCTCGACGCTGAAGAGTTGAGCGAAGGCATCGGGCTTTTTCTCGGTGGTGTGGAGGACACCGCGCGCGTCTGGGCCAATGGCACGCTTGCGGGCGGGGCAGGCCCGGCCTTTAGCACGCCGATGGTGTTCGATCTGACTGATCACTTGATCGAGGGCGAAAATCTCATTGCGATTCAGGTGGTTCGTAACGGGAAGGCGAACGAGATCGGCCTTGGCGGCATCCTGCGCCCGAGTTTCCTCTTTCAGGGCCCAATGCGGCAAGCCGGTACCATTGCGCCGCCAGGATAGCGGCGGGGCTTGCGAGTCTTGCACACAGCGCCCTAAATCACCTGCAAATTGAGGATTTCTGCCATGCGCCGCCTTCGCTCTCTTTTCAGCGTGTCGCCTGCGCGTCGGGCGCTTGCGCTAGAAGCGTTTGTCGCGCTTGTCAAAGCGTGGGCGCTGGTGCGCTTTCGTCCGTTCAGCGCCTATGTGGTGCGGCTCGGTCAGCCACTTCCGGGAGAGACGCCGGGTCTACCGCCGGCCGACCTTGGCCTGTTGCGCGATCTGAGGTGGGCCGTGGGTGCAGTGAACAAAACCCTCGGTGGGCGATTTACATGCCTGATGCAAGCGATGGCGGCGAAGGAGATCCTCAATCGCCGCGGCGTGTCGAACGCCCTGGTGCTTGGAGCCCGGCGCGGCACGCCCGATGAGTTGCCGGCGGGCGATGCGATGGCGGCGCATGCGTGGCTTTGGGCCGGCGAACGGATCATCTTGGGTGGCGAAGGGCGGGAAGGCTTTATCCCGGTCGCGAGCTATCGTAGCGGCTAGGCTTCTTTGAAAAGCGGAAAGCCCTGGCGCGCAAATCTTCGCGCTACGGTGTATTCGAAGGTGCCATAAAATCGCTCCAACCCATAGCCTTCAAGCGTTATGTCGCGCCATTCGGCTTCGATCTTCTCGTAACTGTTTTGCAGTGCACGATTTTCCGGATTGAGATCCGACAGGAGCACAAGGCCCGTAGGCCGGCAATCCAAAACCGTCATCGTCAGCTCCGGCCGGTATTGGCAAAGGATTGGGATCAGCTTCCAGACATCGCCCGTCCAGGCCGCGCCCGGTGCGTCTGCCGGGTTTCGCACGGTCATACCAAAGTTTGCAGGGCAACAATCGTGCAGTGCGATCACGCCACCCGGCGCGGCGTGGGCTTCCGCAAACATGAAATCCCGCAGAAGGAATTCGAACTGATGCATCCCGTCAAGGAACGCGAAATCGAAGGCGATCTGGTTTTTTTCGACGAACCCGGTTTTAAAGAACGCATCGCTGGTCATCTGAAAAGAGTAGAGTGCAAGCTTTTGGCCGATCACATTGCTCTCAATGAGGAATTTGGGATCGACGGCGACGCTGGCGCAGCGCGCGCTTCGAAGCGACCGCCCGCGCTGGGTCCCAATCTCTAGATACCAGGAGAAGTCGCAGGACGCGTGGAGTTGATCAAGGAAGCGCGGGTAACGCATTCCGTCGGCCCGTCTAAAGTCTGGCCTCTCATCCATTGAGCTTTCTAGATCCATCGCTGCTTGCACGTTCATGCGTTACTCCTAGTCGAAGCCTGCCGCTTGGGGGTGTAGACCCTAAGGCAGTATGCGATGAATAGATATTGTGGCGCTAGTACCAATCTGTGCATCATCTGGCGGTGATGGTGCGTCGACGCGGAGGTAAGGCGTGGCAGATTTTGATCCCTGCCAATCGATTTCAGGCCAAATCGACTGTCTGCATGAAGCCGTTTTCGTGCCCCCCAAAAAATATCGAAACTGGGCGGTGCGGGCCTCGGTTTTTTCGAGCGAAGGAAAAATCTGTGAGCGTGCCATCTGCTGGCATTCGCCGACGAACAGAGCAACTTTGGATGTGGCTGTACTACCAGATGTAGTCCCGGAACGGCTTGGGGGAGCTTGGATGTTTGGTGGCTTCTACATGCCGCATTTCGGGCATTTCCTTACCGAAGCCACGGGCCGCTTTTGGGCGTTCGATGAGATTGATGACGATCTTCACGGCTTGCTCTACTTTGGCGCGGACAAAGGCCTTTCGGATGGTGCATCGAAGGATTTCCGTGCAATCCTGGGCGTCATCGGTCGGGATATTCCCTGCCGTATTGTGGAAGAGCCTCTCCGCATCGCAAAGCTCTATGTTCCAGCCCAAGGTATGGGCGCGGGGCGGATGATGTTCGGCACCCCGGAGTACCGCGCATTCATCAAGAACAACACGCGTGTGACGCCCGCGCCCGCAGCGCCGCGAAAGCTCTACATCTCGCGGCAAAAGAATCGCGCAGATCGAGGCTCCTTCATTGGTGAGGCGCGGCTGGAACAGGCTTTGGTGCAAGAAGGTTATGCAGTTTACCATCCCCAAGAGGATAGCCTCGAGGAACAATTGAGCACTTATGCGGGAGCAGAGCGGATCGTTGCCGCTGATGGTTCGCATTTCCACGCAGTGTCTTTGGTCGCGCGCCCGGATCTGAAGGTCGCGGTCATTCAAAGACGCCCTGGCAAAGAATATGATCTGCTGGCGGGCCAGTTGGAATGGTTCGGATGCCATGACGTGCTGCGGATACCCGGGACGGGCCGTGGCTGGTCACCCGGCGGGTTAAGGCGGGCGGGGCTTACGCTTTACGGCGAAGTCGACTTTAGACGGTTAGCAACTGTGCTTGCTTCTCATGGCTTTGTCTCAGAGCGATTTGACTTGCCCTCGATATCCAAGACAAATCGACTGACAGAGATCACGGCAGTTGGCGAGGCGCTTGATGCCGACATGTATGAGGTTTCGTCACCGGGCCACGCGCTCTCGGACGTTCCACGCCGGCGCGACCCAGGGAAGGTGGCGATCGTTCCAAAGGATGGCGGCCGCAACTTGCAGGATCAGCTGAACAGCGATGCCGTTCTCGTTGCGATCATGCGCAACGAAGCGCCGTATGTACTTGAATGGGTGGCACATCATCGCGCGCTTGGGTTTGCGCCGATCATGGTGTTCACCAACGACTGCGACGACGGCACAGACCGGATGCTCGACCGCCTGGCTCAGCTCGGCCACGTGATCCACGCGCCCAACCCAAAGGAAGTGTTCTCGCAACTTGGCGTCTGGCAGGTCGCCGCGCTGCGCTATGCAACGGCATTCAATGCGTTTCGGGATGCGACCTGGGTTATGACGCTGGATGTAGATGAGTTTCTTGAGTTGGCCCCGGGCGATGGCACGCTTGGTGACCTCTTTGCAGCTGCTCCGGCTTTTGATCTGATGAGCTTTCCTGTGGTGGGTTACAACAGCGGCAACGTGGCAGGAATTGGGGACGGTGCGGTTCAATCACGCTTCCGCATTCCACGAAACCCTCTTGAAGCCGTCGATCGTGGTGAGGTAGGTGGAAAGTCGGCCGTTAAGACATTGATGCGAAATAATTTTACGAAGGCTCAATTTCGCAACCATCGCCCAAGGATCGATGGGTTTTCAAAGCTCAGGCGCACTTGGCTTGATGCCGGCGGGCGACAGATGCCAGCGGAATTCACCGATCATAAGGTTAATCTCTGGTCTGCAGCCGGCGCGCTTGGGTTCGGCCACGTCAATCACCATTCGCTACGATCGCAGGAAAGCTTTCTCGTCAAGGTGATGCGTGGCGACGCTATGAAACCCTCACGAATGGGTTTCGATCCTGACGCACGCGACAACACCGTCCGCTACTGGAAAGATCGCAATGTTGGGCTTTCGAATGCGCCGCGGACGCCGAGGATGCCGAATGGGTCAGTGGCACTTCTGGCAGAGTATCATGCGGATGAGGTTCTCGGGCGGATGCATGGCGCTGCTCTTGCAGCACATCACGCAAAGGTGGAGGCGTTGCTCGATACCGAAGCGGGCCGGGATCTAGCAAAGGCGATAGGGTACCGCTTGCCCGGCGGCGCGGCGGCGGCAGAGTAACCGTGGGCGCAGTTTTTGATCCGGGCGCGCGTTTAACATCCGCACCACGCGTGGTGCGGAAGGCGCGGGTGCATCCGTGGGGCCCGGGGGCGGCCCGTGGATTTCGGCGCTGCGCGGGAGTGTTCACCGAAACCGGAGATCCGGTGGAAGAAAGCATCTGTCTGCGCGCACCAAACCTTCCAGCGACGGTGATGCCCGAGACACAACCTGAGGGCGTTTTGCCGGTTTTGCCCGGGCGATGGCTTTTTGGGGGGTTGCTCTATGCCCATTTCGGCCACTTGATCTGCGAAAGCGTTGGGCGGCTTTGGCCGCTTGATGCAAACGCTGATTTCGACGGGATCCTTTTTCTTCCGAAGAAACGGTTTGGATGGGAAAATAAGCACTTCTCCAGGGCGGTCCGGGGCCTGTTTTCGGCCTTGGGCCTCGGCGACCTGGCCCTTCGGGCGCCGCAGAACCCTGTGGCCGTGGAGGAGCTTCATTTTCCCGAGCAAGCGTTCGGTACCGGGGAAATGTGCGCCGCGCGGCCTGAACTACGGGCGTTTCTGCGCGATCGCCTGCGATTGGGGGCTGCCCCCGATGGGCCGCGCCGGATCTATATCTCCCGCCAGAAGTTGTATTCAAAGCGCGGCTCGTTGGTGCTTGAGGATGAACTCGCGCAGCAGTTAGCCGGTGAGGGTTATGTTGCCGTGCACCCGCAGGAGCTTGCTCTGACTGAACAAGCGGCGTTGTATCGAGCCGCCGGGCAGATCATTTCCACGGATTGTTCCGCGCTACACCTTGCGGCCATCGTGGCAGAGCCGCACTGCGAGGTTGCGATCCTGCAACGCGCGCCGACGCCGCATATCCATGATTTTCGACGCCAGTTTAATGCTTTTGCCGGGATCGAGCCGCTGATCCTCGATGCGATGACGGGGTTTTGGAGCCTGGCAGGTGGGCGCATCGTCAAGCGCGAGGTGTTCAGTGAGGTTGACTTTGACCGACTAAGTGAGGGCCTTTCGGCGGCAAATTTCATCACTCGCGGTAGTTTGCGTGCACCGGACGCTAACGCAACCACTGCCGCCGTTGCGCGGATCGAGGCAGCGCTTGGCCCGCTTGATTATCATTCGCTCGAAATGCTGGGTGATTAGCCAATCTCATGCGTCAAAATTGCAAGCCACCGGGCGCGCGTTAGGCACAGCCGGGCGTGGCTGTTGCCGGGTGCCTGGTTCTGTGGCAGGGATTTAACAGAATCTGAACGGATGAGTTTAGCTCAATGACCGATTACGCGCATCGGCGGCGCATGATGGTGGACACACAGGTGCGGCCTTCGGATGTTACGAAGTTTCCGATCATCGACGCGATGCTTACCGTGCCGCGCGAACGGTTCGTGCCAACGGCGAAGCGCGAAGCCGCCTATGTTGGCGAAAACGTCGATCTGGGAAACGGTCGGGTGATGCTGGACCCGCGGACCCTTTCAAAGATGCTGGACGCCATTGATCTTCAACCGGATTCGCTTGTTTTGGATGTCGGCACTGGCCTTGGCTATGGAGCCGCTGTGATGGCGCGGCTGGCCGAGGCCGTGATCGCGCTTGAAGAAGATCCTGATCTGGCCGCTGAGGCCGAATCCGCGCTGGGCGATTACGCCGCCGATAATGTCGCCGTTGTCAGCGCGCCGCTAGCGGACGGCGCGGCAAAGCACGGGCCCTACGATGCGATTGTGATAGAGGGTGCCGTTGAGCATGTTCCGGCCCCGTTGACGGACCAGCTGAAAGACGGCGGGCGCATTGCAGCGCTCTTCATGGATGGTGCGCTAGGTGTGTGCCGCATCGGGCACAGCATTGACAACGTTGTGTCGTGGCGGGATGCGTTCCACGCTGCGGCACCTATTCTTCCCGGGTTCAAAAAACGCACGGACTTCGTGCTTTGAGGCAGCTTTTCCCTATGCTTATCAGAGTGTTTCGCTTAAATCTTGCACGCTTGGCGACCGCTATGGCGATCGCTCTTACGGCCACTTCGGCAACAGCAGAAACGTTGACCGACGCGCTGATCGCAGCTTATCGCTCAAGCGGCCTGCTTGAACAGAACCGGGCTTTATTGCGGGCGACGGATGAGGACGTGGCGCAGGCGGTGGCGGCACTCCGGCCGGTTTTGTCATGGGTGGCGACGTCCCGCTATGCCGAGCCGACCCAGGGTGATGAGATCACTGGATCGGTGGGCCTGGACGCGAGCCTACTGCTCTACGATTTTGGGGCGTCGCGCCTGAATGTAGATATTCAAAAGGAAACTGTGCTGGCCACTCGCGCTGCGTTGATCGGCGTTGAGCAGCAGGTTTTGTTGCGCGCCGTCGCGGCGTTTCTGGGAGTGCGCCGGGAAAGTGCCTTTGTCAGCCTGCGTGAAAACAACCTGCGCCTCATTCAAGAGCAGTTGCGCGCCGCGCAAGATCGTTTTGAGGTTGGAGAGATCACGCGAACCGACGTGTCGATTGCCGAGGCAAGGCTCGCCTCCGCTCGGTCTGGCCTTGCGGCGGCGCAAGGCGCCCTCACGCGGGCCATCGCGGAATATGTCAGTGTAACAGGCAACACGCCTGGGCAACTTCAGCCGCCGCCACCGGCGCCGGCGTCGGCAGCGACGCTCAATGACGCAATTGCAATCGCCATGTCGCGCGAACCCTCGCTGGAACAACGCCAGCGCGAAGTCACCGCTGCAGAGTTGGCCGTCACGGCGGCCCAGGCGCGTCTGCGCCCATCTCTGAACGCGCGCGCGGGCATTGATTTAGACGACGACGGCGATGACAGCTCATCGCTGACCCTCGAGCTTTCGGGCCCGATTTATCGTGGCGGGCAACTTTCGTCGCAGATTCGCCAACAGCGGGCGCGTGCGGAAGCGTCTCGCGCGGTTTTGCTCACGACCGGGCAGGATGTGGAGCAGGGGGTCCGCAATGCTTGGGCCGACCTGAATGTGGCCGCCGCCAGCCTTGCAGCCTCGAATGAAGAGGTGCGCGCGGCGCAGTTGGCGCTTCGGGGTGCGCGCGAAGAATTCAACGTTGGTGCGCGGACGACGTTGGACGTGCTCGACCTGGAGCAGGATCTTCTCGATGCACAGACCAACCGCGTAGCGGCTGAAATTGACCGCACCCAAGCCGTTTATGGGCTGCTTGAGGCGATGGGCTTGCTGACGGTGGACCATCTGCAACTCGGGATCCCGACATACGATCCCGCCGCCTATTACAATGCTGTTGAAGGCGCGCCGACGCGAAATGTGAGCCCGCAGGGCGAGCAGCTTGATCGGGTGCTGCGCAGCCTTGGCCGCGAGTGATCGGGGCTGCGCAGCCATTGTGTGCTGCGCTAGGGGCCGTTACCATGCTGGCTAGGGGCAGGGAGTAACGCGAGATGAAGGAAGGCAAGATCAGGGCCGAGCCAGACGCCGTGCTTGAATCCGTGCGTAGGCTCGTCAACGGAAGTGCTCAGCGGTGCGTAGAAGCCGATGCCGCAGTGGGCCCGACGCCTTCCGCAGAGTCACCGCTGCCAGCCGCGCCCACACCTGAGGCAGATAGGGATGCTGAAGCGCCGTTGATTGATGAGCGGTTGCTGCTCACACCGTCCCTGCGCGTTGAAGATGAAGGGGAGGCAGCTGACGCTGTGCATGAGCCTTCTTTGCCACCTGTTTCTGAGCCGATGCCCGACCCTGAGACGGCTCCGGCGGCGCAGGTGCCTTTTGAAGCGGTGGTTGACGCTCTTGTTGAGGATGGCGATGCGCTCGACGAACGGCTTGAAGACAGGATCGCCGAACTTGAGGCTGCCGTCAGCAGCCAAGAGGGGTCATGGGAGCCCGATGGCAGCGAGCTGATCGACGAGGAAACGCCGCGCGAGTTTGTGTTCGGCCATCATCGCCACATCGACACTACGGGCACAGTTGAGGTTGGCGTGCGTGAGAGCGCGCCGGGGCCAGAGCCGCTGCCGCAAATGGACGATGCGCCGATGTCTCCCAACGCGCCTGAACCGGAGCCGCTCGGCGTGCATTTGATTGACGAAACCGACCTACCGCGCCCGCTGGCTGTTGACCGGGCGGAGGCCGTTGCGCTTGCCGAGGCCGGGCGGCAGGAAGCGCTTGCCGACGCA
This sequence comes from Pseudomonadota bacterium, assembly GCA_039208375.1. Classification (GTDB taxonomy): domain Bacteria; phylum Pseudomonadota; class Alphaproteobacteria; order Rhodobacterales; family Rhodobacteraceae; genus JANQPC01. Next base: position 11,207 of record JBCCRC010000082.1, read on the forward strand.
ATCCAGGAAGAACAGGCTGAGAATGCGTTCTCCGACGAGCCGCTTCTGCTGGACACGTCGATGGCAGAAGACGACGAAGGCGACGCGGATGCATTGCTTCCCGAGGCGGCAGCCGCGGTTGCGCGTGTGGCCCATGTTCCAACAACCACCGAAGCGCCGGTGTCTGAGCCGGGTTTGCCAGCCGAGCCCGAGGACGTGGCAGACACCGAAGAAATGCTGCCTGCGCTTGGGGCCGACGATATCGAAATCGATGAGGATATGCTTCGCGATCTCGTGGCAGAGATCGTTCGCGCAGAGCTGCAAGGCGAGATGGGCGTGCGGATTACTCGAAACGTGCGCAAACTCGTACGCCGGGAAATCCACCGGGCGCTTATGACCCGCGATTTTGGCTAATCACTCGAGGCGGCCGGTGTATTGAACACTCCGGCCCATCTTATCATAGGCGCGGCCGCATTCGCCCGCCCGGGGGCGCCGGCCATATCTGTCGCAGCGATTTTTGGTGCGGCGGCGCCGGACCTGTCGCTTTATCTCATGGCCGGTACGGCGCTCTTCGTAATGGACGTGCCGCCAAACGTTGTTTTTGACGAGTACTACTTCTCGCCTGCGTGGCAGCAGGTCTTCGCGATCGACAACTCATTTATCGTTTGGGGACTCGCGTGTGCCATCGCGGTTGCGCTGGCGCGCCCTGCACTTGTGGCGTTTACCGGGGCGGCGCTCTTGCATCTGGCGCTTGATTTCCCGCTCCACAATGATGATGCGCGGCCGCATTTCTGGCCGGTTTCGGACTGGGTGTTTGAAAGCCCTGTCAGCTATTGGGACAGGAGCCACTATGCTGGCGTCGTTGGCCCTATTGAGATGCTGGTGTGCCTGGTTTTGTGCCTAGCTCTATGGAGACGTTTCCGAAGGCCCGTGGCTCGCGGGCTTATTGTATTGGGCGCGGCGCTGCAGTTTGCCCCAGTGTTCATCTGGGTGTTTGTCTTCGGCAGCTAACTGCATGCCCTCAAATGCAAAACGCGCCCGGCTAGGGCGCGTTTGTCGTAGAGGCGTCCTTGGCGACCTAGGCCGCCTGCGCCTGTTCGGCGGCTTGGCGACGTTCGCTTTCTTCGCGCGAAAGGGCAACCGACGTACGCACGCCTTTGCCCACAAATTCCATGAGCC
>JBCCRC010000083.1:0-12225 GCA_039208375.1 Pseudomonadota bacterium
GCCGCCGCAACGATCAGCGCGAGCGGGCGAAGAACGCGAGCCAAAATCATTCTAACGCAAAGGTCCAAAAAGAAATGCACTCGTGGGTCGGCGGCCTGGGCCGAGATAGGGATAGGCCGCCGACAGATGATAGGCAATGGCAGCCCGCGTTATTGGCCGCCGAACGAGCCGATGTGGACTTCTCCGCTCAACCCAGTAGCGCTGAAAGTCCCACCAAATTCCTCGGCACTGGGGCCGTAAAAACTACCATTCGCCGTGCCCGAAAGGTCGGTAGAGGCGATCCCGGCAGAAAATGAATTGCCCGAGACAGAGCCAGAACCTGAGAAGTCAAGGTCGGTTGCCGCGAACGCACCGCTCTGAAGCAAGACGTCTTGGGCAGATGTGTTCGAGCTTGAAATCGAGATCGACGCAAAGTCTGTCGTCGCCGAAACGTCGAAATCGGTATAAAAGCCTTGCCCGCTTGCATCGCGATAAAATCCAGTCCCAGCGCCGCTATAGCTTGCGGTGCCCGGTGGAATTGAAGATGCTTGCGTCTCGGCACCAAAGCTGCCAGCACCTGCGGTTCCGGAGCCAGTACCGAAGCCGGTGAGCCAAGTGCCGTAGAGTTGATACTCAAGCGACCCGCCGCCAAGAGTTAAGACGGAGTTGCCATCGGCCGATACGATGAAAAAGCCATCGCCAAAGAACTGGCCAGCGGCGGTGCTGAGATTGATGTCGATGTCTTCACCGGGCGCTGTGATAACCACATCTTCGGCCAAGTCGTTACGGATGGTCGAAGTGAAGGTCGCACTATTCGGCCCACCAACGCTTCCCAAAGTCACTTCACCTGTCGATTGGTTGACCGTGTAGGATGCTGTGACCGCCCGACCGTTTGCGACCAGGACACCATTTTGAGGCACTTCCGAGTTGCTCGTGAATTGAACGGTCGGCAGCCCTCCACCACCACCTCCACCACAGGCCGAAAGAGCTGTTGCCGCGCCGGCGGCAACCAGAAGTCTTACCAGATTTTCCATGAAGATTGTCCCTAACTCATGAAACTTGATACTTAAAAATTGAGCGGTCCAAACTGACCGCGCAAATACAGTGAGTTTTAACGGCTCGTTTGCAAGAAGTATTACACCTTATCGGTGTTTTTACGCTGCGTCAGTCGCGCAGACTCAAAAAACTTTGAAGGATTTCTGAGTTCTAACGTTGGGTGGCAATGGTATCATTTATCTCGTGCCGCCGCCCGCGCTGTCTCCAATTACGGCCTTTTGGGCCAAAACCGTACGAATTAATTCCAGAAAGGCGGGGATTGCCCTATTCGGCTCCATTCTGGTTTAGCCCAAAATCCGATGTCTATTGCCCGCCAAATGCTCCGAAATGAACAATACCGCCGGGCCCCGTAGTATCGAATGTGCCCCCGAACTCTTCGGCATTGGGCCCATAGAACGTTCCGCTCGCCGTGCCGGACGTGTCGGTTGACGCGATCGTGGCGGAAAAGCGATTCCCCGTCACTGGCCCCGACCCAGTGAAATCAAGCGTTGGTACAGAGCTGATCACTTCGGTCGTGACATTCTCCGCAAACGTATTGCTGCTTGTAACGGTAATCGTGGAGAAATCAGTCGTCGCCGCCACATCGAAATCAGTATAAAAGCCCTGGCCCGCGGCATCCCGGGCAAAGCCGAGGCCAGAGCCGGAATAGCTCGCGCTTCCAGGAAGGGAGGACACGGGGGTTTGCGCGCCGAAGCTTCCCGCCCCAACAGCGCCGGCGCCTGTTCCGGCCTGGGTCAACCAAGTTCCATAGGTCTGGTACTCATAGGCGGGGGCAACATCCTCAGAAATATACACCGTGCGGCCATCAGCCGAGACGGCAACGATGCGGCGCCCGGCGATGGGCACAACGGCCCCTGAAGCAAGATCGATCGCCGCATTGGCACCGGGCGCTTCAATTATCACGTCCTGCGGGACCGACCCGGCAAAGCGGCTGCGTAACGTGGCGGGGTTTGGCCCGGAAACGGCTGATGCCGTCACCTCACCCGAAACCAGGTTCTGCGTGTAGTTCGAAGATATCGCCTCGCCGTTAATCACGACCGTGCCATCGGCCGGAACGTTGGAGAAGCTGGTGAACGCGACGGTGTTCGAAGACCCGCCGCTCCCACATGCCGCGGCGAGGCTCAGTGCGCCAAGCGCTGGCACGATTTTGAATACACTCTGCATGGTTGCCCCCTCAGGAAAAAGCTGTGCGATCTGGCCTGGCCATCTTTGTTTGCCGGATCCGCTTGAAATGCCATATCAGGCGCGCGGTTACAGGCGCATCGGCGGCGCCCCGCGCGTGCAGGCGAGAGGTATAGTCACCATCCCGCCCAACGCATGGGCGTTTGCGGCGCCCGATATCCGCATCCTGGCGGTCGTCAAACCCGCAATCTGGGTGCGCATCCCCGAAATCGGGCCTGCGCGCAGCACCTGCCCTTGACCCTGATTCGCTTACATCCGACAGTCGCGGCAAACCACTTGCACGGGGGCGCGCAGAGGGTAGTCTGCCGCCCCCGGCACTTGAGGGAGCGAGGGCATGAAGATCAGCATCGAACGCGCCGCACTGCTTCGCGCGGTTGCGCAGGCGCAATCGGTTGTGGAACGCCGCAATACGATCCCGATCCTCGCCAACGTTCTTATCGAGGCGGAAGGCGATGGGGTTACCTTCCGGGCCACGGACCTGGATATCGAGGTGGTGGATAAAGCGCCCGCGCAGGTGGACCGGGCCGGCGCCACCACCGTTGCGGCCGTCACGCTCCACGAGATCGTGCGCAAGCTGCCCGATGGCGCGCTGGTTACGCTGACAGACGATGGCGCCTCGGGGCGAATGACGGTGGAGGCGGGGCGCTCGAACTTCGCGCTCGCCACCCTGCCCCGGGAAGACTTTCCGGTGATGGCCTCCAGCGAGTACACCGCGAATTTCTCGGCCGACGCACCGCTTCTGCGCCGTCTCTTCGACAAATCGAAATTCGCGATCTCCACCGAAGAGACGCGCTATTACCTTAACGGCGTTTACATGCATGTGGCCGATGCGGACGGCCAGCAGGTCCTGCGCTGCGTGGCGACGGACGGGCACAGGCTGGCGCGTATCGATGCCTCTTTGCCTGCAGGGGCCGAGGTGATGCCCGGCGTGATCGTGCCACGGAAAACGGTGGGCGAACTGCGTAAGCTTCTGGATGATGACGAGGCGCAGATTGCTGTTTCAGTCTCAGAGACAAAAGTGCGGTTCGCAACGCCTGAGATCACGCTCACGTCGAAGGTGATCGACGGCACGTTCCCCGACTATTCGCGCGTGATCCCCACCGCCAATGCGCGCAAGCTGGAGGTGGATGCAAGCGCCTTCGCCCAAGCAGTGGATCGGGTGGCGACCGTTTCTTCGGAGCGGTCGCGCGCGGTGAAGCTCGCGCTTGATGACGATCGCCTCGTGCTTTCGGTCAACGCCCCAGATAGCGGCGCGGCAGAGGAAGAGCTGGCGGTGGCCTATGGCGATGAGCATCTTGAGATTGGCTTCAACGCCAAATACCTGCTTGAGATCGCCAGCCAGGTGGATCGCGAGAATGCCGTGTTTCTCTTCAACTCCGCCGGCGATCCCACGCTGATGCGCGAGGGCAACGATACGTCAGCGGTTTATGTCGTGATGCCGATGCGGGTGTGATCACACACACCGCGGGCAGGCTGAGAAGGGCCTGATGTGCCCGAACTTGCCATAACATCGCTCAAACTTTCGCATTTCCGATCCCACCGCGCGGCGCGGATCGCGGCCCATGCCGGGCCCATCGCGATCTATGGGGCGAACGGGGCGGGGAAGACGAATATTCTTGAGGCGGTTTCGCTGCTTTCCCCCGGCCGGGGCCTCCGGCGCGCGGCGGCGGAGGCGTTTGCGCGCCAGCCCGAGGCGCTGGGGTGGAAGCTTTCGGCCGAACTGACGGCCTTGGCGCGGGGGCATGAGATCGAAACCTGGGCGGAGCCCGGCGAAAGCCGCTCCGTACGCATCGATGGCAAGGCCGCGCCGCAGGTGGCGCTGGGCCGGGTGGCGCGGATGCTCTGGCTCGTACCCTCGATGGACAGGCTTTGGATCGAGGGTGCGGAAGGGCGGCGCCGGTTTCTCGATCGCATCACGCTGTCCTTCGAGCCCGGCCATGCCGAAGCCGTGCTCTCCTACGAAAAGGCGATGCGGGAGCGGAACCGGTTGCTGAAGGATATGGTGCGCGATGCCCATTGGTACCGTGCGTTAGAGACGCATATGGCGGAAGCGGGTGAGGTGATCCGGGTGAACCGCACCGCCGCCCTCACCCGTATCGCCGCGGCGCAGGAGGGCGCCGAAACTGTGTTCCCCGCCGCCGATCTTACGCTTACCGCAGCGGAGGGCGCCGAAGCGCCGGAGGGCGCCGAGGCGCTGGCAGAAGCATTCGCGGCGGGCCGGGGGGCAGATTTGCGGGCGGGCCGCACGCTGATCGGCCCCCACCGCGCCGATCTCGCGGCCATCTATGCGGCCAAGGGCGTGGCGGCAGATCAGTGCTCCACCGGTGAACAGAAGGCGCTCCTGATCTCGCTGGTGCTGGCCAACGCCCGCGCGCTGGCGGCGGAGCTTGGCGCACCCCCCATCGTGCTTCTCGATGAGGTGGCCGCCCATCTCGATGCCGGGCGGCGCGCGGCGCTTTACGATGAGATATGCGCGCTCGGCTGCCAGGCCTGGATGACAGGCACGGGGCGGGAGTTGTTCGAGGATCTGGGCGATCGTGCGCAATACCTCGAAGTGCGCGAGGCGGACGGCGCCTCGGTTGTGGACCGGCAGTGACGATCTCGCCGAGCGAACTGGCGCTCTATGCCGGGGCGCTCCTGATCCTGTTCCTCACCCCCGGCCCCGTCTGGGTGGCGCTGACGGCCCGCGCGCTCTCCGGCGGGTTCCACGCCGCCTGGCCCGTGGCGCTGGGCGTGGTGGTGGGCGATGTGCTCTGGCCGCTTCTGGCGATCCTCGGGATCACCTGGATTGTCTCCACCTTCGCGGGCTTCATGCTGGTGCTGAAATGGGTGGCCGCCGCGGTATTCCTCGCCATGGGCGCCCTGATCCTGCGCAACGCTGACAAAACGATTGCTGCCGACAGCCGCCTTACACGGCCCGGAATGTGGGCGGGCTTCCTCGCGGGCGTGGCGGTGATCCTCGGCAACCCCAAGGCGATCCTGTTCTACACGGGTGTGCTGCCGGGGTTCTTCGATCTGACACGTGTGACAACGGCAGACATCGCCGCGATCGTCCTGGCCTCGATGATCGTGCCGCTTGTGGGCAACGTGTTCTTCGCGCTCTTTATCGACCGCACGCGCCGCCTTCTCACCTCCCCCCGCGCGCTCCGCCGCACGAACCTGGTGGCCGGATGGCTGCTGATCGGCGTGGGCCTCGTGATCCCGCTTGCGTAGCCAAGCGGCGTTTCCATTTCGGCAACAATCGTTCCGCTCACTCAGTGTTTGCGTTCGACTGCGGGCCGCTCTGAACACATTTGTTGCGCCGATAGCCCTGCATTCCGACAAAAGATAAACTGATCTCATTCCTGATGTGTGAGATCGCGTATGGCCCGCCGAACGAGAGAAGAAATCATAAAAAACATTCGTCGGATGGGCGCGATCCTACAGATCGACTACGATTGGGCAGTGGCGCACCCGGATCTTGCCGGCGGAGTTCCAGTACCAAGACCATCGGAAGACGCAAAGATAACGGCGTTTCTGGAGGCCGGAATGTGTCCCTCCGAACTTGAGAAGGGCTACAAGGAAGCAGTAAACGACATAGCGTTACACTTTTTCGAGGCAGATGAGGACGGCACGCCGGACGCCATAAGCTTCTTCGAATACTATACCGCGCGCACGGGACGCCAGATTTGGGACGATGCTGGCCACCCCGGCAAAGCGGCGAAGGCCATCGTACGGCGCGGCGCGATCCGAGACACTGTCGAGTGGCGCCTATTGAACAACGTGCTTTCCAACGTCGATCAAACGGTCTTCTCGGGCGACGCGCTCAACCGTGCCGAAGCCCTTTTGGGAGAGTTTGAGGCCTTAGGTTGGACCGAAGAAGATTGAAGGGACTCCAAAGCTTATCAAACACCAAATCTTGTGTCTTGGGCGTGACACTCCCATGCGAAACGCATATATTTCGGGCATAAGAACCAAGGAAGGCGCGAATGGCCGAAGCAGCCCGCCAGCCGGATGACTACGGCGCGGAATCCATCAAAGTTCTCAAAGGCTTGGAAGCGGTGCGCAAGCGCCCGGGGATGTATATCGGGGATACCGATGATGGCTCCGGCCTGCATCACATGGTCTATGAGGTTGTCGATAACGGGATCGATGAGGCTTTGGCGGGGCACGCGACGGAGGTCACCGTCACGATCCACGCCGATAGCAGCGTTTCGGTGCGCGATAACGGGCGCGGAATTCCCGTGGATATGCACCCCGAGGAAGGCGTTTCCGCGGCCGAAGTGATCATGACCCAGCTCCATGCGGGCGGTAAGTTCGATCAAAATTCCTACAAGGTGTCGGGCGGCCTGCACGGCGTGGGCGTCTCGGTCGTCAATGCCCTGTCGGATTGGCTGGAACTGCGCATCTGGCGCGATGGCAAGGAACACACCGCGCGCTTCGAGGGCGGGGAAACTGCCCGCCACCTTGAAGTGGTCGGCGACGCAGGCGGCGAGAAGGGTACGGAGGTGCGCTTCCTCGCCTCCACCAACACGTTTTCGAACCTCGAATACAGCTTCAAGACGCTGGAAAACCGGCTGCGCGAACTGGCCTTCCTGAACTCCGGCGTAATGATCCGGCTCACCGATGAACGCGGCGTGGCACCGCAATCGGTGGAGATGCATTACGAAGGCGGGGTGCGTGAATTCGTGCGGTTCCTCGATCGCAACAAGCACCCGCTGATTGAAGAGCCGATCTTCATCGAGGGCGAGCGGGATGGGATCACCGTAGAAGTCGCCATGTGGTGGAACGATGGCTACAACGAAATGGTGCTGCCCTTCACCAACAACATCCCCCAGCGGGATGGCGGCACCCATCTGGCGGGCTTTCGCGGCGCGCTCACGCGCACGCTGAACCTCTACGCCGGCCAATCGGGCGCGGCGCGCAAAGAGAAGGTCAGCTTCACCGGCGATGATGCGCGCGAGGGGCTCACCTGCGTTCTCTCGGTCAAGGTGCCGGATCCTAAGTTTTCCTCACAGACGAAAGACAAGCTGGTGTCGTCCGAGGTGCGGCCCGCCGTTGAGAGCCTGATGAACGAACGCCTCTCGGAATGGTTTGAGGAAAATCCGGGGCCCGCGAAGATGATCGTGGGCAAGATCATCGAGGCGGCGCTGGCGCGGGAAGCCGCGCGCAAGGCCCGCGAGATGACGCGGAAGAAATCCGCGCTGGATGTCGCCTCGCTTCCCGGCAAACTGGCCGATTGCCAGGAGAAGGATCCCGAGAAGCGTGAGCTTTTCCTTGTGGAGGGCGATAGCGCGGGCGGCTCCGCCAAGCAGGGCCGCGCCCGCGCCAACCAGGCGGTTCTGCCCTTGCGCGGCAAGATCCTCAATGTGGAACGCGCGCGGTTCGATCGGATGCTTTCCAGCCAGGAGATCGGCACGCTTATCACCGCGCTCGGCACCGGGATCGGGCGCGATGAGTTTGATGTGACCAAGCTGCGCTACCACAAGATCATCATCATGACGGATGCGGATGTGGATGGCGCGCATATCCGCACGCTGCTTCTGACCTTCTTCTTCCGCCAGATGCCGGAGATCATCGAACAGGGCCACCTCTACATCGCCCAGCCGCCGCTTTACAAAGTGGCCCGCGGCAAATCGGAAGTGTACCTGAAGGATCAGGCGGCGCTTGACGATTACCTCATCGAGATGGGCATCGAAGGCGCGGTGCTGCGGCTCGGTACGGGTGAAGAAATCGTCGGCGCCGATCTCGCGCGGGTGGTCGAAGATGCGCGGCAGGTCCGCCGGGTGCTGCAGGCCTTTCCGACGCATTACATGCCGTGGGTGCTCGAACAGGCGGCAATCGCCGGGGCCTTCGTGCCGGGCCGAGTTGATAGCGATCTTCAGGGTACGGCCGATGCAGTGGCCATCCGGCTCGATCTTGTATCGCTTGAATACGAACGCGGCTGGCAGGGCCGCCCGACGCAGGACAAGGGCATGCGCTTTGCACGCCTCGTGCGCGGGGTGGAAGAGGTGCGCACGCTCGATGGCCCAGTTATTCGCGGGCCCGAAGCGCGGCGCCTCGGCGGCCACACTGAGGCGCTGCAGGAAGTGTACGGAACGCCGGCGCGGCTGGTGCGGCGCGAAAAGGAAACGATGATCCACGGGCCGCGCGAGTTGCTCGATGCGATCCTCGAAGAGGGCGAACGCGGCCTTTCGCTTCAACGCTACAAGGGCTTGGGCGAGATGAACCCAGACCAGCTTTGGGAAACAACGCTCGACCCCGAAGCGCGCACGCTTCTGCAGGTGAAGGTGGAAGATCTTGCAGAGGCCGACGACCTTTTCACCAAGCTGATGGGTGACGTGGTGGAACCGCGGCGAGAGTTCATTCAAACCAACGCGCTCAGCGTGGAGAACCTCGACTTCTGATGCGCCGCCAGGCAGGGGGCTAGCCGCAGGTATCCGCTCGTTCCATATCAGCCAGCAGGGCTGCAACCGCCTTGTGCGACGCCAGTTCGCATACCGGTACATGGGCGCCGAACCGATCAATCCGTTCGATGAAGCGCGGGGCCGTCACCCGCTCAAACGCCCAAATGTAGTGCAGGAATTCACGATCCGGGAATGGCTCGGGGCATCCTTCGGCCATGGCGACCCTCACGCGGCCGTAGTTGGCAAGTACTCGGCGCGCGACCCCGAAGAGCGCGGCCCAACGCGAAAGGCGCAGCCAGAGGATCAAGTCGGCGCGCGGCAGGCGCAGATCAAAGGTGGAGGGGTTGCTGCCATCCATCACCCAGCGGTCTTGTGCAACCAGCCGTTCCAAGATCGCGCGCTGTGCGCCGCGATCGCGCACCTGCCAACCAGGAAGCCAGCGCACATCTCGGTCAATCGACTGGTAGGTGAGGTTCAGCGCGGCGGAGAGGCGAAGCGATAGCGTGGTTTTCCCGGCGCCAGAACAGCCGATGACAAGCACGCGCCGGGCGCTTTGCAGGATCGACGCAGCTTCGGTCCGGGAAACGTAAACGGGCACGCCTTCTGCTTCCCTACATGGCGGCGTTCAATCGGTGCGCTTTCATCCGCGCGTCTCAGGCACCCGTCTGACGGGCGACCTCTTCTTCGATCAACGCTTTGTAAAGCGATCTGATCTGCATCATCACAGGCCGTGTTCCATTGCCGATCAGTTTGCCGTCGATCTCAGACACTGGGGTTTGCGCCCCAAAGGTGCCCGTCAGAAACGCTTCATCGGCCCCATAGGCCTCATACAGCGAAAAGTTCTTCTCAAAGATCGGAATACCGTTGGCCCGGCAGACATCTATCACCTTCTGCCGGGTAACGCCGTTCATGCAGTAGTCGCCCGTCGACGTCCAAACCGCGCCGTTGCGAACGATGAAAAAGTTGCAGGCGTTGGTGGTGTTCACAAAGCCATGGGGGTCAAGCATCAACGCCTCATCTGCGCCCGCCTGTTCAGCCTGAAGCAGCGCGATTATGCAGTTGAGCTTCGAATGGCTGTTGAACTTTGGGTCTTGGCTCGTCGGCAGCCCGCGCACCTGCGGCACGCTTGCAAGGCGAATACCGCCCGATTGAACCGTTTCCGACGGTTTCGAATGCTCCACAATTGCCACAACCGTGGGGCCGAACCGGCTAAGCCCCGGGTGCTGAAACGGCTTGGCCTTACGGCCGCGTGTGATCATCAGCCGGCAATGGGCATCGGTCGTCATCCCATTGGCAGCGGCGGTCGTGTTCAGAAGATCCTTGATATCGTCCCGCGTCAGGCCGGAATCGAGCGATACGGCTTTGAGCGAGTCGAACAGGCGATCCATATGCTCATCGAAAAAGGCCCATACCCCGTCGTACAGCCGCATCCCTTCCCACATGCCGTCGCCCAGCATGAAGCCGCTGTCATAGACCGAAACCTTGGCGTCGGCCTTATGAACAAGCTCGCCGTTGACCCATATGAGAATGTCATCGTTGCGCGCGTCAAATGCGGCGTCGTGGGTTGTTGGGCCGTCATCTTTCATTTGTTCTGCTCCAGCGCAGCGTAGACGTTATCCATCGCCAAATCCGCATTGTCATCGCAATGGGCGCACCCTTTCGAAGAGGGGCGCCGCATGCTAGCGAAGGGTACCACGGCTGGCGCCTGTGAACAGGGCGCATCACCCGCCGAGCCAGGCAGGCATATCCGGCACCCGCCCAGATACGGCGGCCTCCGCACAGTCCGCCAGGCTTCCAAACCGCACGGCGCGTTGGTTCAGCCCGGGCGCATAGTGGGCGAATTTGCCGGAGTTCGTCATCAAACTTCGCGCGTCTGGGGGAAAGAGAGGTTCTGTAATGGAGCACCAGCAGAGATCCGGCAGAATCCGAATGCCGGACTGTTCGAGCCGTGACACCCATCCCGCCGCCTGCGCATTGGCCAACACGCCTCGGCCGACCGTAAGGATGACCTCCGTTGCCGGATGGCGCTGCCGCCCGTTTACCAGATGGCAGAACGTTTCGATCTCGCGCAATGAGGCATGCGGGCTGCCGATGGCCACAACATCAACCTCACACGGGCCCCCATTTAGGCTACGCCAAGCGTCGGCAAGATGATTGCGCGAGATGCGTGCGGTTTCGGCGCCGGGGAACGGCCCGGGCCCCGTTTCGGGCGTGATGCCCGCCACATGCAGCATGGGCGCGGCAGAGGTTGTTCCAAACGCAGCGCAGAGCGCCCGTAAATCATCTTGCGTGGGGCGCAAATCCTCCAGCCCGGTCAGCACGGGAATCCGATTGGGGGCGAGGCGGCCGGCAAGCCAGCCGACCAGAGGCCAGAGACTATCATCATGCCCGTACGGCACCTCGCATGCGATGGCAAGGCGGGGCTGCCGGTTCTCTGATAAATAGACCCCGGTTTCAGGCGCGCGCCCCGTCATGGCAACAAAGAGATCGAGATAGTCCGGCAGCTTCGCTGTCCTCGCCCCCAAAACGGAATTCGCAAAGATCACCGCATTCGATTCCGACCAGCCGATGACGTCGCCACAGTTGGGCGGATCGTCCAGAAGGTAGGGCGCGCACGTAAAGGTCGGCTGTGCGCCCATCTTGACATACGCATCGGCCAGCCGGCTGGCGGCGCGCCCGAAATCGGGTGGCGTGCCTTGGGCCGCCCAGTTTTCCCGGTCCACCGAAATTGCGTTAATCGTCGTGGGAATGCGCACACGCGCGCCCATTTCGGCCATACGCTCGGCAAAAACCAGATTGGCGTTATGGGCGAGAATGCAGCCATCGATATGCCCCCGCGACACGTCGGTCAAACGGCTGGCCCCGGTTGCAACCGCCATGGCCCGGATCACCTCCAGCGCCAGAGCAAGCGGATCCTCCGTGCCTCCCGAAAGGCATTCTTGATCATATTGCGACAGCTCGAGCCCGGCGGGCGCGGCGGCGCTCATGCTCAGGCGCACGCCATCGGCACAGATATACTCGCCCGTAAACTTGGCCGTCTGCGCGCGCGCCAGCGTTGCGAAGGCATCGGGCCCGAGGCGTAGCACGGCAATATGGCGGTCAAACACACGCGCAGCGATGATGGCGCCGAGGGTGAGGATCTCTTCGGGCTGCGAAAACACGAGGGCCGCGGGCGCTTTGCCGTTCAGTGCAAGTTCCAGCAAGACACCGCTGCCTGAGCATGAGCCGCGACTCGTGGGCATCATGACGATCTTTCCCGTAAGCGACCGGCCCTTCAGGGGATGGTGCGCATCGATAACCACACCCGTTGCCGGATCAACGCCGCCCCAGAAGCTGAGCCCTTCGGTGGTGCAGACAACCTCGCCAGAGGCGTCTGCCGGAACAATGCTTTGGGGCATTCGGCCCGCCTTATCTGCCGCGCGACCGCGCAACGCTAAGCGCTTCCGCCCGCAGGGTCAAAACGGGCCAAAGCGCCCAAGCACAACGTGCGCGACAATAATCCAATCGGTGATTGCGGGAAACGGATCGGAGCTCTCGCGTGAAAGTCATGGAAGCGAAAGACCGTGCGGTGCGTTGGTCGGAGTGGCGAGATTCGAACTCACGACCCCTGCCTCCCGAAGAC
>JBCCRC010000084.1:0-12042 GCA_039208375.1 Pseudomonadota bacterium
CGGATGGCGGCTGCACGGCGTAGGTGGCGGTTTGATCGCGGGACTTTGGTTCGTGCTGCCCGGCGCCGTGGTCGTACTCTGCCTTTCAATGATTTACGCCTATCTCGGCGATGTACCTGTGGTGGAGGCGCTTTTTATCGGCGTGTAGGCCGCCGTAGTGGCGATCGTGCTGGAGGCGCTCTTTAAGGTGGCGAAAAAGGCGCTTGCGCGCCCCGCCCATTGGGTAATCGCAGGGCTGTCGTTCCTTGGTATCTTCGCATTTGCCCTGCCCTTCCCCGCGATCATCGCCGCAGCCGCAATCTGGGGCTATCTCACGACGCGCGAGCCTGCGGGCGAAGCCGTGGCGCTGCCCGCGGCGCGCGGAACGGGCACCACGATCGCCGCCTGGCTTGCCCTCTGGCTCGCGCCCATTGCCGCGCTTTGGCTGGCGGGCGCCGAGCTTCTAACGCAGGTTGCCACCTTCTTTTCCAAGCTCGCCGTGGTTACCTTCGGCGGCGCCTATGCTGTGCTCGCGTACATGACCCAAGAGGTGGTGCAGGATCGGGGGTGGCTGACGACCGCCGAGATGATGGACGGGTTGGGGCTTGCTGAAACAACCCCTGGGCCCCTGATTCTTGTGACCGAATTCGTGGGATTCCTCGCGGGGTTTCGCGAAGGGGGGCTGGCGCTGGCCATCGCCGCCGCCGCCCTCACACTCTGGGTGACGTTCGTTCCGTGTTTTCTCTGGATCTTCGCTGGTGCCCCCTACCTCGATTGGATTTCGGCGCGCCCACGGCTAACCGGCGCGCTTCGCGCCATCACCGCAGCCGTGGTGGGCGTGATCCTCAATCTTTCGCTCTGGTTCGCCGCGCACGTGATCTTTCGCGACGTGCCGACCGTTAACGCAGGCCCTCTCCGGATCATCGCGCCAGAGCCCGCAAGCCTCGATTTCGCAGCGCTCGCGTTGGCCATTGGCGCCACGTTTCTGCTTTTGGTGCTGAAGTGGCCCCTTTTGCGCGTTCTCGGCATATCGGCGCTTGTGGGCCTTGGGTTGGGTAGTCTTGTCTGAAATATCGCGGGCGCCACTCTTTCCTTCGGATTGAAATCCAATATGCTGGCCGCGAAGCAGCGGGAGGCCCGCAGGGTGCAGAAGATCGATTACGGCAACCTGATGCACAGTGCGATGCGGGGCCTGATCCAGCGTGTGCTTCAGGAAGTGGCCGATCACGGCCTGCCCGGGCAGCATCATTTCTTCATAACATTCGATACGATGCATCCGGATGTTGAGATCGCCGATTGGCTGTCTGACCGCTATCCAGATGAAATGACAGTTGTCATGCAGCACTGGTTTGACAACCTAAATGTTGGCGACGAGGGCTTCACCGTAACGCTCAACTTCGGCGATAGCCCCGAACCGCTCTACATTCCCTATGACGCGATCAGAACGTTCGTGGATCCCTCCGTGGAATTCGGCCTGCGGTTCGAGACACAGGACGATGACGAAGAAGAGGTGCCCGAGGCCGACATGGAAGAGGATGCGGTCGATCCCGGGGAACAAACCGTTCGCGATGCGGAAATCGTCAGCCTCGATAAGTTCCGAAAATAGCACACTTCCGCCGGTGCTCTGAGATTCCTCAAGCGCGGAAACGCTTGCCCCTTTCTTGCCACAAACCCGTGCAACCGGTCACAGGACGGCCAAGGTTACGGGGATGACATGAAGCTGAATTCGCTGCGCGAGGCAGAGGCGCAACGGCCGGTTGACGGCTATTTTGCCCGTGCGACCCTGCCCTTGCGGATATCCGACGAGCTCGCGGAAGCAGCCTTTGTAGCACCGCTCTCGGACACGCTGGATCGGCTGGGGATCGGCCGCGTCGTCGGCTACGAACTGGCGCTTGACGAGCAGGGTGAACCCGTGCGCCTGCACATCCAGCTTTCGCTTGTCACCGATGCCCCGCGCGTACTGCAGGCCGTTGCCGATGCGCTCGACAAGCTTGATGCGCCCGCGGGAAGCTATATCGGCAATGCCGAATGCGTCGATCTCGTATCCTTCGGCCATAGCCAGGGACTGGGCCTTTACTTGCCACGTGCCGATACGCGGGAAGAGGATCGCACGGCTGTAGTCGAAGCCTGCCGCGATGCGCTGGGGCAAGCGGGGCTCTACCAGGGATCGGTCAGTGTGGGCGACCGGACAGCACTTTATTTCTATGGTGACAGCTTCAACAGGATGAAGAGCGCGATCACCTATGTGATCACCACCGATCCGCGCTGCCGCAATGCGTTCGCGCGGCGGCTGAACTAGCAGCACGCCTACGGAAACCCTCACTGCGCCAAGATGGATGATTGCGGGGGCGCTGGCGGGTCGGTATCGGGTATGCAACCGCATTCCGGAGGGCAAGCGCATGACCGATACCCGCACCGAAACCGATAGCTTTGGCCCCCTCGAGGTTCCGTCTGACAAATATTGGGGCGCGCAAACCCAGCGATCGCTCATGAACTTCCCAATTGGGTGGGAGAAGCAGCCTATCGCCATCGTGCGTGCCCTTGGCGTGATCAAGCAGGCCTGCGCCGAGGCTAACCGGGACCGCGGCGCCCTGCCCGGCGGGATCGCCGACGCCGTCATCGAAGCCGCGCGCGAGGTGGTTGCGGGCAAGCTTGATGATCACTTCCCTCTCGTTGTGTGGCAAACGGGATCCGGCACACAATCGAACATGAACGCCAACGAGGTGATCGCGAACCGCGCCATCGAAATCCTCGGCGGCACCATCGGCTCGAAAGACCCGGTGCACCCAAACGACCACTGCAACATGGCACAATCGTCGAACGATACGTTCCCCACTGCGATGCATATCGCCACCGCGACGACCGCCCATGACGAGCTCTTGCCCGGCCTCGCCAAGCTACACGCGGCGCTTGAGGCGAAGGTTCAAGAGTTCGAAGGCATTATCAAAATCGGCCGCACCCATACAATGGATGCCACGCCGCTGACGCTTGCGCAGGAGTTTTCGGGCTATACACACCAGGTGGCGATGGCCATTGCGCGGGTGAAGGCGGCGCTGCCGCGGATCTATGAGCTGGCGCAGGGCGGCACGGCGGTGGGCACCGGGCTCAACTCGCCCGAGGGATGGGGCGACACCGTTGCGGCCAACATGGCGCGGATCACCGGCCTGCCGTTCGTCACCGCGCCTAACAAGTTCGAGGCGCTCGCGGGCCATGATGCGGTGGTGGAAATGTCGGGCGCGGTGAAAACCGCCGCTGCGAGCCTCTTCAAGATAGCCAACGATATCCGCCTTATGGGCTCTGGCCCCCGTTGCGGCCTGTACGAACTGCTCTTGCCGGAGAATGAGCCCGGCTCATCGATCATGCCCGGCAAGGTGAACCCCACCCAATGCGAGGCGATGACCCAGGTGTGCGCCCATGTGATGGGCAACGATGCAGCTGTGGGCTTTGCCGGCAGCCAGGGGCATTTTGAGCTTAACGTCTACAAGCCCATGATGGCCTATAACCTGCTTCAGTCGATGCAGCTTCTGGGCGATGCCTCGGTTGCCTTTACCGACAACTGCGTGACGGGCATCCGCGCCAATACCGACCGGATCGAGAAGCTGATGCGCGAGTCGCTCATGCTCGTAACGGCCCTTGCCCCCACCATAGGTTATGACAACGCCACAACGGTGGCCAAGACGGCGCATAAGAACGGCACGACGCTGAAGGAAGAGGCGATCAAGCTCGGCTTCGTGGATGAGGCGACTTTCGATCAGGTGGTGCGGCCTGAGCAGATGATCGGGCCGAAGTGAGCACGCCGATAAACCTCAGAACGGCCCGCAAGGCCGCAGCGAAGCGGAAGCGGCAGGCCAAGGCCGACGAGAACGCCGCAAGGTTCGGCCGCACGAAGGCTCAGAAGGCTGCGGAGACGGCCGCGGCCGCCCGCAGCGCCAGGACACTCGATCAGCACCGGCGCGAGGATGGGCGCGAGGAATGAGTGCGCGGCCGGTCAAGCGCTCGCTCACGCTTAGGGGCCACCGCACCTCAGTCACGCTGGAAGATGCTTTCTGGGATGAGTTCCGCGCCATCGCCAAGAGGCGTGGCGTTGCCATCAACGCGCTCGCCGCCGAAATCGACGAAGGCCGTAACTATGAGACCGGTCTCGCCTCTGCGATCCGCATCTTTATTCTGAATGACCTGAAGGCTCAGGCCGCCGCGTCCGCCCCGTAAAGCGCGCGGCGCAGCCTGGCGGCAGTTTCAAGCTGAGCGCGCTCTGCCGCCGTGAGCCGCATATGCAGCGCATCGACCGGGCGGAAACCCCGATCGAACATCGCCTTCACCTCGGCGCGGTTGAGCTTGCGGGGCGGTGACCCCGTTGGCATCTGTGCAGAGAAACGAAACGTGGGCAGCGCGATCCGAAACAGCGGGCGCTGCAGCGCAGTATGGGCAGACATCCAACCAAACCCCCTTGGCAGGTACAAGGCAGCACTGGCACTGAGCGGCAACTCGGGACGAAGCAATAACGGGGGCATGGCAGCACGCGCCCCCAAGAGCGTGTTGACCCAGGTGTTATGGCGCGTCTGGCGCGATCAGGCAAGCCTCGCTTGCTCGCCTCGCGGGTGACGCTGCGTTGCGATGCGATAGGGCGAGGTAGATACCTTCGGCCGAGCGCAGGGTAAGATGCGCTACGGGCCGTGGCGCGGGGCCGTGGGGGCTGAGCGTAAACCGCGCCAGGATCGCGGCCAGCATCACCACGCCTTCGGCCAACGCAAAGCCCGCGCCAGGGCAAATGCGCGGCCCGGCCGAGAACGGCATGTAGGCGTTCCGCTGGCTCTCTTTCGTGGCCGCCTCCGCCCAGCGTTCGGGGCGGAACGAATCCGGATCCGCCCACTGATCGGTGTGGCGCTGTAGGTGCCAGGGGGAAATGACGATCTGAGATCCCACTGGCACATTACGCTTACGCCAGTGCTCCACTTTTGTCGCGCTGCGCACCATCATCGGCACCGGCGGGTAGAGCCTCAGCGCCTCGCGGAACACATCGCGCGTGAATGGCAGATCAGAAAGGCTTGCAAAACTTGGCGCGGCCATGAAGCGCGCAGCTTCGCCAGCCACCCGATCCTGGGCATCCTCGTGCGTCGCAAGCAGGTAGAGCGCCCAGGCCAGCACGCTGGCGCTTGTTTCATGACCAGCGAGAAAGAAAATCGCCACCTGATCGGCCATCTCATCGGCAGTGAAGCGCGCGCCCGTTTCGGGATCAACGGTTGTCATGATCTTGGTGGCGAGGTCGTCAGGCGCTGTGCCCGCCGCGATCGCAGCCTGCCGCGCGCGGCACATCGACGAGATGAGCGAACGGATCTCCGCCGCCGCCGCCTTGGCCGAGCGCCGGTGCCCGCGCGGCACCCATGCCGGCAGCGTGAGCGCGGCGCCGAGGTTCAGGATCGGTTGGGTGCGCTGGTAGGCGCGAAACGCCTCGAAGACGGCCCGCGCGGCCTTGTCTTCTATGGGAACCGAGAAGAGCGCGCGAAAGATCACGTCCGCTGCGGCGCGGGCGGTGATCTCCTCGATCTCCTGCACGCCCAGCGAAAGCCCATCTGCGGCACGTTCGGCGGCGGCTAGGATCGGCGCGAAGCTTTCCTTCAGCCGCCCGCCTGCAAAGGCGGGATCAATGATCCGCCGCTGACGTGCCCATTCTTCGCCGTTGGTGACAAAGATCGAACGGCCCAGAAGCGGGCGCAGGCCTTCCCCCACACGATCGGATTTCGGAAAATCTTCGGGGCGCTCGGTCAGCACAGTGCGCCAGAGCGCGGGTTCGTTCACGAGGAATGACCGGAAGAAAGGCGTTCGAAATTCCGCCATCTTGGCGCCAAACAGCCGCTCGGGCTGGGAGGACAGGATATCTTCGCGGAACAGCTTCAGATGCCGCCAGAACGACACTCGCGCGGCGCGCCGTACCGGTTTTGGCGGTGTCATGCCGCGATATCGGTGAAGCGTGAGGCGGGCACGTCGATACGGTTCTGCGATGGCTTCCGGTCGGCAAATCGAGCGCCGAGCGTTCGCGGCCCGGCGGTGATGCGGAAATAGTCAAAGCTTTGGGGGTCGTCAAAGGCGCAGAGATACTGGAAGTGCAGCCGGTAGTAACGCCGCTTGAGCGCCCGCCACCGTTCGGGCGCCAGCGTTTTAGAAAAGGCCGCAGAGATCACCAGCGGCCAGCGCGCGCCCTCAGGTGCCACACCCGTCACTGCGACGGGATCGCAGAGCGCGAAGGAACAGCCGTCGCCCGGGGCGGATACATCCACCCAAACGATCCTGTCATTCACCGCCAAGTCGCGCAGATCGCGCCGAAGCCGCGCGGCTTTTGGCAGGAAGGATACCATCGGGATCGCCTGCCCGAGGGTCAGAAGGGAAAGCTCTGGCCCGTTGGCCGGCACCCGGCCCGAGCGCAGAAGATCGGCCACCACCGAAACCGCGAGCTGCGCGCCCGAAGAATGGCCCACGATCAGCACCTCATCGGCGGAACTGGCCATCGCCCGGGCCACCTGATCGGCAAACTGCCCGATCCGTTCCTCAAGCTCTGGCGGGTAGGCGCCACTATGACCCGCAGCAAATGCGAAGTCATGCATCAGGTACCACGCGAAAAGCTTGCCGTCCCATCGCTGGAAGAACCGCAACGCGAAAAACACAGTGACCGCGAAAACGGCCCACCCCAGGCCCCAAAGCGCAAGCACCGTTCCGGGAAGCGCGTCGATTCCAAGCGCCCACGCCGCACCATTTAGGCCCCAGCCCACCACTGTGGCCGCGACACCCGCCAGAACCGCCCCGAGCGCCATCGCCAGCGCCAGCTGCGCCAAGAGCACCACTATGGGGTAGAACGCGGCCACAATAGGCCCTTTGCGCAGCCAAATCAGGCGCCGCATCGTTCCGCTTGCAATATAGATCCAGGCGGTTCGCAGCAGCTGCCAGTAGGTCGCCGTGATCGAATGGCCCATCGAAGCCTGAACCAGATCGTGCCACACCAGCACATCCATGCGCGCATGCACCGGCACACCTTCGATCTTGCCGTGCACATCCCAGCCGAACCCCTCGCCCGTACGGGCCGAAACATTGAGCCCGTAGCGCGAGATCTCGGTCTGCCGCGCACCTTCCGTACGATAGAGCTCCCGATACCGGCGGGGCGGGTTGGGATCGAAGCCGGGGATGTAGAACACCCAGCGGCGTTTCACCTCAATCTCATCGTCCACACTCATGGCCATCGACTACCGCCAATCCCCTGCCATTTCGTGCCCGCCGCCCTCGAAAATGGCCGATCAGCGCGATTTTGGCAACGCAGTGTTCAGCCGAATGCCTGAAGGGCTGGAAACTGTTCGTTCAGCCACCATGCAAAATCGGTGAACTTGCCGGTCAGCATCAAAAGCCCAACTGTCCAGAGAAGCAGGCCCATCACGCGTTCGATCCGCTCCATATGCCGCTTCATCCACGCCATGAGGCCGCGGAGGCGCGGGAAATAGGCGGCGACAAGCAGGAACGGGATGCCTAGGCCCGCCGCATAGGCCGCCAGCAGCGTGGTACCGCGCACCATATCAGCCTCGTTAGCGGCGATTGAAAGGATCGCGCCAAGGATCGGGCCGATGCAGGGCGTCCACCCAAAAGCGAAGGCGAGGCCCAGAACGTAGGCCCCGAAGGCCGATCCGCCGCGATCGCCCGCATCGACGCGCATTTCGCGATCCATAAAGCCAATGCGGAAAACTCCGAGGAAATGCGCCCCGAACACCATAATCACAGCGCCTGCCGCCATCACGAACCATTCCTGATTCATCAGGAAGAAGCGCCCGAAGGCAGAGGCTGTAAATCCAAGGAACAAAAATACGGTAGACAGCCCGAGCACAAAGAACAGGGCCGAAAGCACGACGCGACGGCGGGCGGCGCGATCCTGCGGCGCGTCCATCTCTTGCATCGAGATGCCGCCCATATAGGCCAGGTAAGGCGGGACGATGGGCAGAACGCAGGGGCTCAGGAATGACAGCACGCCCGCAAACACCGCAATAGCGATGGCCGGCAAAAGGCTTGCGTCAATGATGTCAAATCCGATCATCGGCTTTCTTCATCTGCCCCGCCCATCGACATAGGCCAAGTGCGCGCACAGGTCACCCTCCCCGGCCCTCACAACTCGGTGGACAAGCTGTAACATCGCCCCTACCTCGCCGCGCATGACGTTTGATCACGATCTCGATGCGCGCGGCCTTCTCTGCCCCCTTCCGGTTCTAAAGGCGGCCAAGAAGATGCGCGGCCTTGCGCCGGGCGAGGTGCTGCGGCTTCAGGCGGATGACCCAGCCGCAATCGTAGATGTGCCGCACTACTGCGCTGAGAGCGGTAATACCTATCTTGGCGTCGAAGAGGCGGGCGAGTCGCAACGCCATTTCTTGAAAAAAGCTTGAACTGAGCGCGGGCGGAGGGCGCCGGGCGAGGCGATTGGCCCACCGATCTGGAACAATCCGCTGCCCGCCGCCAACTTTGGCAAGAATTTGGCGCGGCAGGTGCGAAATAGGTTTGGTGTGCCGGCAAGCCGTGTCACATAGCCTGTGTGTAACGGTTTGTTAGCGAGTTGTGCCGGCGGAGTTCGCGCTGGCGTGTCGAAGCCCGGGCAAGGTGTGTCGCGCTGGGGGCCGATGGCGGCGACGGCAACTTGCATGTGTGTGTTGAGTAACGAGTGTGCCATGACAAAAGCAACAATTGATCGCGCCAAAGCCCTGGAAACACTCGGGCTTTCCGAAGGCGCCTCGGCCAATGACATTCGCGGTGCGTGGCGCGCGCTGGCGTTTTCCCTGCATCCCGACCGCAACGATGGAGACGGCGATGCGCTCGCCGAAGTGAACGCCGCCTATGAGTTTCTGCGCAACGAAAACCCGGCTACGGCCCGGCCTCGCCCAGCGCCGACGCAGCGCCCGGCTGGGTATCAGCGCCGCCCCGCTGTGGTGACGCGGATCGTCGATCTGAGCGACGACGAGGCTACGGCTTGCCATGGCTCCCTCAAAGACGAGCCTGCGCACCCCGAACGCGAGGTGGTGGCGCAGCACGTGCCCGCCACGATCCGCCGCAAGGGCCGCAAGCTATCATACATCGTGCGCACAGCGCTCGAGGTTGGTTCAAACCGCGTTGCGCTGCCGGCTGGCGAGCTTGAGGGCAATCGCAAGGTCACGCCAAAAGTGGTCACCTTCTCCAGCGCCCATCGGGGACCGGGCCGCATCGTTGTGCCCGACCAAATGCGCGAGGCGATGTTTCCCGGGGCCAAAAGCGTGTCGATCCATTTCGAAGGGGTAGAGGCGCCCGATGTGGCCGCCGAATGATCGCTAAGCTGGGTGGGTCCGGAACAGGCTTGGGGTGACTGTTCCGATTTGCTGGGGGACGGGGCGGGCTTTGGGGAGCCCGCCCCGATTTTTTGAGTGTGGCCCTGAAAGCAGGGTTGGGCACGCGTCTTTCTGGGCAAGACCGCACCCATTCGACTCAGCCGACCTCTGCAATATGCCGCGCCACAATCTCGGAAATCTGCTGTTCCAACGCGTTGAAGCCCAGCCGCTTTGCCAGCGAAGTATCAAACCGCGCGGGCCATCCCGCGACAATCGCCTCAATCGCGGGATCGGGATCAAGCGTGACGCGATCGCGCGCGGCGATCCCACCCTGCTCCTGCAACGCCTCAAGCATCTCGGCCACTGTGACAGTCAGGCCAGGCACGTTTAGCGCGCTGAACTCGGGCCAGTCCGTACCCGGCACCCGCATCGCATGCACCATGGCGTCGACTGCAGTGTCTGGCGACGCCACCCACATCGGCAGCCCCGGGTCGACGGGGCAGCGCGCGGGTTGGCCCGCCAGCGGCTCGCGAAAGATCGAGGACGCAAAAGACGATGCGGCCGCATTCGGGGCGCCCGGCCGCACGATAATCGTCGGAAGGCGCAGTGTGCGCGCCTCAGCAAAGCCCTTGCGGCGGTAATCCGACATCAGGATCTCGGCCATCGCCTTAGCCGCGCCGTAGCTGTTGGCGGGTTGCGCCGCCGTTGCCTCGGACAGCGGCTCACTCGCACTCGCGCCGAACACGGCAAGCGACGAGGTGGAGACAATGGGCAGCATCCGCCCCGCCCCGCGCATCGCCTCAAGCAGAACACGGGTGCCGTCAAGGTTGACGTAATACCCAAGATCGAACTCCGCCTCCGCCTGCGCGCTCACCACGGCGGCCAGATGGTAGACGGCAGAGACGCCTTCAAGCGCCCGGGTCAGCCCCGCCGCATCGGAGATATCGAGATCGATAAGGCTTACCCGCTCGACCAGATCGGGCGCGAGCGTACCGCCCGGCCGATCGGCCAGCACAAGTTCTGGGCGCAGAAGTTCGGTTCCATCTGGAAGCGCCAGATGGCCGTCGGACAGAATGCGCCGGGCGAGGCGCTGGCCGAGAAACCCGGCCCCGCCCGTAATCAGAACGCGCATTCTACCGGCCCATGGACCACCAGCCTTTGCGCCGTGGCTTCGGCGGCGCGGCAGGTTCAGCCGCCGCAGGCTCTAGTTCCGGCTCAGGCGCAGTGTCGGGCGCGGGCTCCCGCTCTGCTTCGGAGGCCTGCTCAGGCACGGGCTGGAGCTCAGGCGCGGGCTCCGCCTCTGCCACGGGCTCCGCGACTGTCTCGGCCACCGGCTCGGCGTTCGCCGCGGGCGTCGCCTCGGCCTCTGCAGCCTGATCTTTCTTGGAACGTCGCCGGCGTTTGGGTTTTTCGGCAGGCGCGTCTTCAACCGCGTCCGCCGGTGATGCATCTGCGGTAACGGCACTCTCGACCGCCACAGACCCGGACTCTGCAGCCTCGGCATCAACTTCGGCCGGCGCATCGCCGCCCGACTTGTGCCGCCCGCCCCGGCTGCGCCGCCGCTTGGGTTTGGGCTCTTCGCTCTCCTCGGACGCGGGCACAGCCTCGGCTTCCGCCGCCTCACCGTCGTCGGCAGAAGGTGCTGCAGCGTCCTCCACGGCCTCCGCAGCGGCGTCCTGGCCCTCGCCACCGCCACCTTTCCGCCGCCGCCTGCGGCGCCTGCGCTTCTTTGGCTGGGCCTCTTCTTCGGCGGCCTCGGGCGCTTCGTCGGCGATCACTTCGGCATCGGCGGCCTCGTCGATATCGGCCATCAAGGAAGCGTCAACCGAGACAACGGGTGCCGTCGCTTTCACAAGCCGTGTCGCCGTCTTGAACTTCTCAAGCGTGAAATCGGGGCTCACCATGAACGGGTCTGCCTCGATCCTCACGGCCATGCCGTAACGCGCTTCGATCCCCGCCATATGCTCGCGCTTCTGGTTCATGAGGAAGTTCACAATCCCCACCGGCGCCTTCACCAGCACCTCGCGCGCCTTCCGCCGCGTGCCCTCTTCCTCCAGCTGGCGCAAGATTGTGAGCCCCATGCTATCGTCAGAGCGCACAAGCCCGGTGCCGTGGCAATGCGGGCAGGGCTGGGTCGTAGCTTCCAGCATTCCCGGGCGCAGGCGCTGGCGGCTCATCTCCAAAAGGCCGAAGGCCGAAATCCGGCCCACCTGGATACGCGCGCGATCCGTCTTCAGTCGATCCTTGAACCGTTTCTCGACCGCAGCGTTGTTCTTGCGCTCTTCCATATCGATGAAATCGATCACGATCAGGCCAGCAAGATCGCGGAGCCGCAACTGACGCGCGATTTCTTCCGCCGCTTCGAGGTTTGTCTCCAGCGCCGTTTCCTCGATCGAGCCCTTCTTTGTGGCGCGTCCCGAGTTCACATCGATTGCCACCAAAGCCTCTGTCACGCCGATCACGATATAACCGCCAGAGCGCAACTGTACCGTGGGGTTGAACATGCCCGCCAAGTAGCTTTCCACCTGGTAACGCGCGAACAAGGGCATCGGCTCGCCGTAATGCTTCACGTTCTGGGCGTGGGACGGCATGATCATTTTCATGAAATCCTTGGCGACGCGGTAGCCCTCGTCGCCTTCAACCCAAACTTCATCGATCTCGCGGTTGTAGAGATCGCGGATCGAGCGCTTGATGAGGTTGCCCTCTTCATAGATCTGCGCGGGGGCGATGCTTTTCAGCGTCA
>JBCCRC010000085.1:0-11942 GCA_039208375.1 Pseudomonadota bacterium
CGAGGCGAGATCTTTGTAGGTCGGCGCGTAGCGCTCCATAAACCGTTCGCCTTCGGAATTGGTGAGATACCCGCCCTCGCCACGTGCGCCTTCGGTGATCAGGCACCCCGCTCCGTAAATGCCGGTGGGGTGGAATTGCACGAATTCCATATCCTGAAGCGGCAGGCCCGCGCGAGCAACCATTCCGCCGCCATCGCCAGTGCAGGTATGGGCCGAGGTGGCCGAGAAATACGCCCGCCCATAACCGCCCGTGGCCAGCACAGTCATCTTGGCGTTGAACACATGGATCGTGCCGTCTTCCAGCCGCCAGGCCACAACGCCCTGGCACTGGCCGTCTTCCGACATGATGAGATCGATCGCGAAGTATTCGATGAAGAACTCTGCCTTTTCCTTCAGGCTCTGGCCGTAGAGCGTGTGGAGAATGGCGTGGCCCGTCCTGTCAGCCGCCGCGCAGGTGCGCTGCACCGGTGGGCCCTCGCCGAATTCGGTCGTGTGGCCGCCAAAGGGACGCTGATAGATCTTGCCTTCCTCGGTGCGGGAAAACGGCACCCCGTAGTGCTCAAGTTCATATACGGCTTTGGGCGCCTCGCGGGCGAGATACTCCATCGCATCGGTATCACCCAGCCAGTCCGACCCTTTTACGGTGTCATACATGTGCCACTGCCAGCTGTCGGGCCCCATGTTCCCAAGCGACGCGGCAATCCCGCCTTGCGCCGCAACGGTATGCGAGCGGGTCGGGAACACTTTGGTAATGCACGCGGTCTTGAGCCCCTGCTCCGCCATGCCGAGCGTGGCGCGAAGGCCAGACCCACCGGCCCCAACCACAACAACATCGTAGGTATGGGTTTCGTAGTCGTATTCAGCCATGGAGGGCTCCTTAAAGCGCGATCCGGGCGACGGCGAATAGGCCCGTCGCTGCGGCCGCGTAGCTGAGGCAGATCATTGAGATGATCAGCACCTTGCGAGTAAGGCCATGTGTGTAGTCTTCGATCAAAACCTGCACCCCATTCTTGAAGTGCATAAAGCCGACAAGGATCGTCAGCGCCGCCACAACCGCCGGAAACGGCCGCGCGAAATACGCGACAACCTCGTCATGCGGCCGCCCAAGCATTGCACCGAACATGAAGACGAAGAGCGGCACGAGGATTAAGAGCCCCGCCGAGCTTACCGTCATATTCCAAAAATGATGCGTGCCTTCCTTAGCAGAGCCGAAGCCGGCGGCGCGCTTTCTGTCTGTTACAAATGCCATCGCTCGCCCTTTCAGATCACGATCAGCGTAAAGGCTGTCAGCACGACCGAACCGCCGATGCAGGCCAGCCCCAGCTTTTCGGCCGTCGGCACATCAAGCGCGCGCCCCGTATCCCAGATCAGATGCCGCACCCCTGCAAGCGTGTGATACCAGAGCGCTAGAAGCGACAGCGTCATTACGAGGTCGCCAAACCACGACGTTACGAACCCATCGGCCATTGCAAAGCTTTCAGGCGAGGTGGCCGCCGCGAGAAACCACCACACCATAAGAAGCGCTGCCACGATCAGCGCATTCCCAGTAATCCGGGTAAAGATCGAGGTTATAGACGTTAGCTGCGGTCGATAGATCGTTAGGTGCGGTGAAAGCGGGCGGTTCCCGCGGTTCACATCGGCCATGGCTTGCTTCTCCAAACGGCGCGGGTTTGCGCTGGGGTCTTCCACAGATATCAAGCTGACCTGTGAAGTCACGTACTGAGCCGCAGATTCAGCGCGGTGTTTTGGCGCAATGTACCAATAACTTGAGCTTTGTGATCACGGCAGATTTGCTAGTGATCACAAATCACTCAAGCCGACCGATGATCGCGCCAAGATCCGCCGAAAGCGAGAAATCCGTTACGAAGCTATCACCGCGAAGAACCGCGCCTTGAAGATAAAGGCCAAGTGGCGCGCCACCGGTATCAAAAAGGATAACCTCCTGAAAAAAGCCGGGAAGCTCGCGCCGCTGCACCACCACAGCGCATTCGCGGAAGCCGTTGGGAAAGCTGTTGGAAAGCCGCCGCAAATCGTCCGTAACCGCCTGATCACGTGGGCCGGAAAACGGGTTAACGATCCGATCAAATCGATCGAACTCACCGCGAAAGAGGGCGTCCTTCGCCTGTTCAAAGGCCTCGATTCTTTGCTTCGAGCTTGGTGTGCAGCGTGCGTCGAAGGCCAAAGCAGGCGTCGCGATAGCAAGCGAAAGGGTGAAGGTCAAAATGTGCCGGATCATTCCGGCATGAGAGCCCAGTAGTCGAGATCAAGCAACACATCGGGGGCGTAGCGCCCATCAGATCCCTTCAACTCTCCGGCACCGCCCTTTGTGGCCACGAGCCGCAGCCGCAGTGCGGCCACGCCAGGGGCCGGCGTTTCTGCAAGGTCCAGCACCTCCGACCACGCACGCACGGTATCGCCCGCAAAACAGGGGTTGGCATGGGCGCCGGCATTGAGCCCCACAACCATTTGCGCATTGGCCAGACCGTTGAAGCTGAGGGCGCGGGCAAGGCTGATGACGTGCCCACCGTAGATCAATCGCTTGCCATCTTCGCGCTGCGTTGCATCGAAGTGAACCTTGGCCGTGTTCTGCCACAGCCGTGTGGCCAGCATGTGCTCCGCCTCTTCGATCGTAATGCCGTCCACATGATCAATCACTTCGCCGACCGCATAATCGCGCGCACGATGTGGCTCTCCAGCGAGGGCGAAATCATAATCGGTGAAGGTCAGTCCATCCGGAACGATAAGCGCATCTGCAGCCACAGCGGAAGCAAGATCGGGGACAACCGGCGTGGGTGCATCGGACCCAACATCACGCTTTCGCACCATTACCCAGCGAACATATTCCAGCACCGGGGTGCCGTAGGCGGTGCGCCCCGTAGTGCGCACCCAGACGACACCGGATTTTCCGTTAGAGTTCTGTTTAAGCCCTATGACCTCGCTTTCGGAATGAAGCGTGTCACCCGGCCAGACCGGGGCAAGCCAGCGGCCCTCGGCATAGCCCAAGTTGGCTACGGCGTTGAGCGAGATGTCTGGCACCGTTTTTCCGAAGACAGTGTGAAACACCGCAAGATCATCACAAGGCGCCGCGACAAGACCAACACTTTTCGCAAATGCATCAGAGGAATAAAGCGCTTGCCGGGCGGGATAGAGCGCATGGTATAGCGCACGCTCACCACCAGATAGCGTGCGTGGCACGGCGTGACGGATCACCTCTCCCAACCGGTAATCCTCAAAGAACCGGCCCCGGTTCGTCTTACTCATTCATAGATCCCCAAGTTTCACGCCAGGGTCGTAGGGCCCCTCGACATCCTTCACGACGGCCTGTGCACAGCGCATAACGCCGTTTGCAGCGTCATAGGCATAGGCATAGGCATAGGCATAGGCATAGGCATAGGCATAGGCGGGGCTGCCGTGCAGGGCCCATCCCTTGTCAAGTGCCGCGGTCACCTTGTGACAGAAGGCTGACGTGTCATCGCCCGTCAGAAGCCGATACGCCTTCACCACATCACCTGGGGAACGGATAGTAGCCAAGCCACGTATGCGCTGCTGCAATGATTGCATAGAGCACGAGGCCAATCACAATCAGCCGAACGTCGCCGGCAGGCGTGCCCGGCTCCGGCCGCTCCCAAGGCCCTTCCTTTGCATTAATCACAACCATCTCCAGCACAGCCCAAACCCCGATCGAGGCGAAAAGCAAAACCGATGCGGTATCGCCCCGGACAAGCAAGTGAGCCGCGGCCCAAGTAAGCGCGCCGGTGAGCATCGGGTGACGCAACCAAGCCCGCATCCGCCCCTTCGAACTGCCCATGCCAAACAGGATCACAGCAAACAGCATCAAGAGGTTATTCAGATGTTGGCCCCAAACCGGCGGCACGTAGAGAAAGCCGCTTTCAGCGCCGCGGTAGCCGATCACCATCAGAACCAGGCCGGCTAGTATCGCCAGCGCCGCGATCCCTTTGCCCGGATCGCCGAGGCCCTGCCGAACACCCGGCAATGCGCGTTTGAAGAAGTGGCCCGCATACCAAAGAACGATGCCCAGACTGAGAAGTGTCATGCCGCCTCCAGCGCCGCGATGGCCTCCGCCTTTGCAAGAGTGGCGCGCGCAGTGTCAACATGCAGGTTTTCCACGATCTTGCCATCCACCACCGCAACACCCTCGCCGTTTGCGACGGCGGCCTCGAACGCGTCGATCTGACGCCGCGCCAGATCAACGTCGGCCTCCGATGGCCGAAAAACAGTGTTGGCGATAGCGATCTGGGCGGGGTGGATCAGCGTCTTTCCATCCATTCCCAGATCCCGACCCTGCTCGCATTCCGCGCGCAGGCCCTCGTCATCCTTGAACGCATTGTACACACCGTCCACGCAGACGATCCCGGCGGCCCGCGCCGCAAGCACACAGGTTTGAAGGGAGGTTTGAAGCGGTAGCCTGTCGGCCCGGAACCGGCAACCCAGGTCTTTCGCCAGATCGTTCGTACCCATAACAAAGCCGCCCATGCGCGGTGCGCGAGCCACTTCTGCCGCGTTCAGGATGCCTTCAGGCGTTTCCATCATCGCCCAGATCTGAGTGTTGGCCGTCTCAGGCCGCGCATCAAGCCGGCGCGCAAGCTGTTCGACCGCGGCAGCCGAGCCCACTTTAGGCATAAGGATCGCCTCCGGGCGTGCCTCAGCGATAACATCCAGATCGTCCGAACCCCAAGCGGTGTCGAACCCGTTGATGCGCACAAGCCCAGCCCGGGCCCCGTAGCCACCTCCCGCAAGAGTTTCCGCTAGGACGGCGCGCGCTGCCGGTTTTTCATCTGGCGCAACGGCATCCTCAAGATCAAAGATAATCGCATCAACGGGTAAGCCCTTTGCCTTTTCAAGCGCACGTTCGCGCCCGCCGGGAATGTAGAGCACCGAGCGCCAGGGCCGGGCCGTCGCAATCATGATTCTTATTCCTCGCAACTTTATTGCGGCAATCAGCACATTCACGCACCAATCTGCAAGGATCGATATTCTGCGCCGCGGCAGAGCGCCCGGTTAACCACAGGTTTGGGATCAGAAGGCACCGTTCGAGCCAGTGTTATCGAGTGGGGGACTCATGGATCGTCAGCTTATCATTCTCTCGTTTGGCATTGGCGCGCTTATCCTTGCCGCAAGCCACGCCTTTTCCCAAACACCACGGCCTTGTGCAGAGCGCGCTCAGGTAATCGAACGTTTGGCGAGCGGCTACGGCGAAGCGCGCCACGCAATTGGCCTGGCTGCAAATAACCATGTGATGGAGCTCTTCGCTTCTGAAGAGAGCGGTAGTTGGACGGTGATCATGACAACGCCACAAGGCGTGACATGCCTTGTCGCCGCGGGGCAAAACTTTGAACGCATCGAAGCACCCGCGGTTAGTGCACCGCCCCAACTCTAGGTCACAGCATCCCAGATTAGCTTTGTGCCGGTTGCCACGAGCAGTGTGTAGGTGATGATGAAAAACAGGCGCTCCGGAACAAAAAAATGTGCCTTAATCCCGAGCCAGGCACCGAGTAGGGCGACAGGGGCAAGCGCGGCATTCACAATCAGCGTATCCGCCGTGAAGATTCCCAAAAACGCGTAGGGCACGAACTTCATGATGTTTACCGCCCAGAAGGTAAGCACCGTCGTTGCCTGGTACGTCGTTTTTGCAAGACCGCGAGCAAGAAGATAAACGGCCACGGGCGGGCCGCCGGCATGGCTGACGAAACTTGTGAACCCCGCAACGGTGCCGGTCGCCACGCCAACCCAGGCCGGAAACGGGCGCAGGCCTGCGCGGGCAACGGCCCGGGCCCCGAAGAGCTGGTAGGCCACGAACCCGATCGAGATCGCACCGATCAGAAGGCGAAACACATCCGGTTCCGCCACTTGGAAGAGCCACGCACCCAACAGCACGCCGGGCACACCCCCGATGACGAGCGCCCTCGCATCGGGCCAGCTCCACTTCTTCCAATAGGGCCGAAGCGTGGCTACATCGATCAAAATCAGAAGCGGCAGCATGATGCCGAGCGCAAGGGCCGGGTCGATCACAAGGGCCAGAAGCGGGGTTGCAACAAAAGAGGCGCCCGATCCAAAGCCCGCTTTTGACACGCCCGCAAGCAGCACCGCTGGCACAGCGAGCAGGTAGAACATCGGGTCGCCCAGCATTTCCATCTGTTAACGCGACGAACGCAGCCGCGAAAGCCCGGCCCCGCAATTCGCCGCACGAACCACACCTTGCGCGGGCCGGGCCCACTGGCTACCCAACGGGAAAACCAGTGGATCGGAGAATTCCCATGGCCAGACCGAAGATCGCTCTCATCGGCGCGGGGCAGATTGGCGGCACGCTCGCCCATCTCGCCGCCTTGAAGGAACTGGGCGACGTAGTGCTCTTCGACATTGCAGAGGGCATTCCCGATGGCAAAGCGCTCGATATCGCCGAAAGCGGCCCGTCTGAGGGGTTTGATGCAGCACTTTCGGGCACGGGCGACTATGCGGATATCGCGGGCGCGGATGTGTGCATCGTCACCGCCGGCGTGCCGCGCAAACCGGGGATGAGCCGCGACGACCTTCTGGGCATCAACCTCAAAGTTATGAAATCCGTTGGCGAAGGCATAGCCAAACACGCTCCAGATGCGTTCGTGATCTGCATCACCAACCCGCTCGACGCGATGGTTTGGGCGCTGCGAGAGTTTTCGGGCCTCCCGCACGCCAAGGTCTGCGGCATGGCGGGCGTGCTGGATAGCGCACGGTTCCGCCATTTCCTGAGCCTTGAGTTCGAGGTTTCTATGAAAGATGTCACGGCCTTCGTTCTGGGCGGCCATGGCGATACGATGGTGCCGCTTGCGCGCTATTCCACTGTTGCCGGGATCCCTCTGCCAGATCTTGTAAACATGGGTTGGACGACGCAGGAAAAGCTCGATGGCATTATCCAGCGCACCCGCGACGGCGGCGCGGAGATCGTTGGGCTTCTAAAAACCGGATCGGCCTTCTACGCACCCGCCACCAGCGCGATCGAGATGGCTGAAGCATATCTGAAGGATCAAAAACGCCTCCTGCCCTGCGCGGCCTATTGCGACGGAGAGTTCGGGCTGAATGGCTTCTACGTGGGCGTACCCACCGTGATTGGCGCAGCAGGCATCGAACGGATCGTCGACATCAAGCTCACGAAGGACGAGCAAGAGATGTTCGATAACTCCGTGAAAGCGGTAAAGGGCCTTGTAGAAGCCTGTAAGGGGATCGACGCAAGTCTGGCGTAGAGCCACGAGATGGCGGCGCACCCGACGCTTCGAACCCCGTTTTTCCCGGCCCTATCGCGGAAGGGCTCTGCGCGCGATGGGTGATTCGCTCGTTGGCGTACGCGCAATCGCAACAGTTGTGATCACACTTTTTCAGGCCGTGATCACAACTGTTGGAATTTTCCCCGAAATCCCTCTGCTGCGACGAAAAGCCGTTTCGGCCCAGTCGTATCCCATGGCATGCAACTGAAAACAGCCAACGACGGGACAGTCCGATGAACATCCACGAATACCAGGCCAAGGCCCTCTTGCGTGATTACGGGGCCCCCGTCTCGGATGGCCGCGTTGTCCTAAAAGCCGAAAACGCCAAAACTGCTGCGGGCGAGCTTGATGGCCCGCTTTGGGTGGTCAAGGCTCAGATCCACGCGGGCGGCCGTGGAAAGGGATCGTTCAAAGAGGCGGATGCCGGCGACAAGGGCGGCGTACGTCTGGCAAAATCAGTTGAAGAGGCTGCGGCGGAAGCCAAGAAAATGCTTGGCCGCACGCTGGTCACCCACCAGACGGGCGCCCCCGGCAAGCAGGTCAACCGGATCTATATCGAAGACGGTTCCGGCATTGAAACCGAGATGTACCTCGCCCTGCTGGTGGACAGGCAAACGTCGCGCATCTCATCCGTCTGTTCCACCGAAGGCGGCATGGATATCGAAGAGGTCGCCGCCGAGACGCCCGAAAAAATCCTTTCTTTCAGCGTGGATCCCGCCACCGGCTACCAGCCCTATCACGGCCGCCGCATCGCCTTCATGCTGGGCCTCACCGGCCCGCAGGTGAAGCAATGCGTGGCGCTGATGGGCACGCTCTACAAGCTCTTCACCGAGAAAGACATGGAGATGCTTGAGATCAATCCGCTGATCGTCACCGACGGCGGCGATCTGAAATGCCTCGATGCGAAGATGGGCTTTGACGGCAACGCCGTCTACCGCCACCCCGACATCGCCGCTCTGCGCGATGAGACGGAGGAAGATCCTAAGGAACTCGCCGCCTCGAAATTCGATCTCAACTACATCGCGCTCGAGGGCGAAATCGGCTGCATGGTGAACGGCGCAGGGCTCGCCATGGCCACGATGGATATCATCAAGCTCTACGGTTCGGAGCCCGCAAACTTTCTAGACGTGGGCGGCGGCGCCACGAAAGAGAAGGTGACGGAAGCCTTCAAGATCATCACCTCCGATCCAAACGTGAAGGGCATCCTCGTCAACATCTTCGGCGGCATCATGCGCTGCGATATCATAGCCGAGGGCGTGATCGCGGCGGTGAAAGAGGTGGGGCTCGAGGTTCCCCTCGTCGTGCGCCTAGAAGGCACGAATGTGGAACAGGGCAAGGAGATCATCGCCGGATCGGGGCTCAACGTGATCGCAGCCGATGATCTGAAGGACGGCGCGGAAAAGATCGTGCAGGCGGTGAAGGGCTAACCCGTTGCTTGGCTTCTTGATCAGCTTCGCACTGCTGGGAGTCATCATGCTCTGGTGCATGACATTGGCTTTGGCATGGGTGTTCGGACGATATGAAATGCCCTTCGCCAGACCCGCGGCCTTTCTCGCCGCTTTCATGCCAGCAACAGCATTTGTGGCGTGGTTTGACTTGAGCAGCCAGGGGTCCGAAGTGATGGATACCGGCGGAGCCAGCGCTGCTGTGTCGGCGGGCATTCTTGGCATGTATGCGGCACTGGGCCTCGGCGCGCTCTTCCTGTTGATCACGGCCGTGATCGCGCGAATGACATAAGCGCGGGAGAACCTGGGATGCCCATTACCTTCGAACAGATCCGCGAATTGGTCCCCTCGCCCGCCCCCGTGATCCTGGAAATCGGCGCGAATGATGGCACCGATACCCTGCGGTTTCTGGAGTGTTTCCCGCGCGCCACGATCCACTGTTTCGAACCCGATCCGCGGGCTGCGGCCCGGTGGCGCGACACCGTCAAGGATACCCGCGCGCACCTGCACCAGATCGCTATTGGGGCGGCGGATGGCACGGCCACGTTCCACCAAAGCGGCGGCGCCCACCGCCACACGCAGGATTGGGATTACTCCGGGTCACTGCGGGCCCCCAAGGCGCATCTCGACGTGCATCCCGCAATCACCTTCGAAACGCACATCGAGGTTCCGGTGCGCGCGCTCGATAGCTGGTGCGCCGAACACGGGATCGGAGAAATCGATTTCATGTGGGCCGACGTTCAGGGCGCCGAGCGCGATCTTATCGCCGGCGGGGCCAAGGCGCTGGCCCGCACCGCGTATCTCTACACCGAGTTCGACAATCGCGAGATGTATGAAGGCCAGTGGCGCCTGCGTAAGATCCGGGGCCACCTCCCGCATCACGAGGTGGCGCAGAAGTGGCGCAAGGACGTGCTCTTCGCCCGGCTTCCGCAACGGGCCAACGCCCCGGATCCATTGAAAGACTTCGCTTCGGACGAAGCAAATTGAAGGAGGCCACATGGCCGTACTCGTAGACGAAAACACCAAGGTCATCTGCCAGGGCTTTACCGGCAGCCAGGGCACCTTCCATTCTGAACAAGCCATCGCCTATGGCACCAAGATGGTGGGCGGCGTGACCCCCGGGAAGGGCGGGCAGACGCATCTTGATCTGCCGGTCTTCAATTCCTGTCATGAGGCCGTTGCGACAACCGGCGCGAATGCCAGCGTGATCTACGTCCCGCCCCCCTTCGCCGCGGATTCGATCCTCGAAGCGCTCGACGCCGAGATCCCGCTGATCTGCTGCATCACCGAAGGCATCCCGGTCTTGGACATGATGAAGGTCAAGCGCGCGCTGGAAAACTCCACAAGCGTGCTGGTGGGCCCCAACTGCCCCGGCGTGATCACACCCGATGCCTGCAAGATCGGCATCATGCCTGGCCACATCCACAAGCGCGGCTCGGTGGGCGTGGTCTCGCGCTCCGGCACGCTGACTTATGAGGCGGTGAAGCAAACCACCGATGTGGGCCTTGGCCAATCCACGTGCGTGGGCATCGGCGGCGACCCGATCAAGGGCACCGAACATCTCGACGTGCTGGAATGGTTCCTCGCCGATGATGAAACGCAATCGATCATCATGATCGGCGAGATCGGCGGCTCGGCGGAAGAAGAGGCCGCGCAGTTCCTCGCCGATGAAAAGAAGAAGGGCCGCTGGAAGCCCACGGCGGGTTTCATCGCGGGCCGCACCGCCCCCCCGGGCCGCCGAATGGGCCACGCGGGCGCCATCGTCGCCGGCGGCAAGGGCTGCGCGGAAGACAAGATCGAGGCGATGAAATCAGCTGGCATCGTTGTGGCCGACAGCCCGGCGGGGCTGGGCGAGGCGGTGCTGGAGGCGATTGGTTAATGCGCCACGCAAGAGAAATTCTCAGGATGGGGTGGGGACTTCATCTTGAAAGGAAAGAGAATGAAGACCCTCCTGACCGCTTTAATCGGAGTTTTCGCGTTTGTCCTCGTTATGGGCATGTTGCCGGAGAAGCCGAAGTCTGAAGAGGAACTGGCACAAGAAATGCGTCTTGCCGAAGAGCAAAAACGAAAAGGCTTTCACTGCCTCAGCGCATGGGATGGATCACATCGCAATTTCAAAGAAGATGTTCAGGCAAGTCTCCGCGAACCTTCAAGTTTTGAGCACATCGAAACGCGAATAACGCCCGTGAACGACAAGGGATATCATGTCCTTTTTATGGATTTTCGTGCCCGAAACGGTTTCGGCGGAATGAACTTGGCCAGTGCCAGCGCTGTAGTCAAACAGTCTGATTGCTCCCATGAGTTGCTGGCAATCGCTGATGAATGAGGTAATGACATGACCGAACAATCCCCCAACGATATCTTCCACGCCTCCTCGTTCATGCAGGGCCATAACGCGGAGTATCTCGAACAGCTCTATGCGCGGTATGCGAGCGACCCCAATGCGGTGGATGAGGCGTGGCAGAGCTTTTTCCGCCAGCTCGGCGATACCGAGATCGATGCCAAGCGTGAGGCCGAAGGGCCAAGCTGGGCGCGGGCAGACTGGCCGCCGCAGCCCGCCGATGAGTTGACCGCGGCGCTCGATGGCCAATGGGGCGATCTGGGGCCGAAGGCGGAAAAGCAGGCGGGCGAGAAGATCAAGGCAAAGGCCGCCGAGAGCGGCGTTGCCGTGACCGACGAGCAAATCAAGCGCGCGGTGCTCGATTCCATCCGCGCGCTGATGCTGATCCGCGCCTACCGGATCCGCGGCCATCTTGTGGCTGACCTTGACCCGCTAGGCATGCGCGATCAGACGCCCCACCCCGAACTCGATCCCAAATCCTACGGCTTCAGCGATGCCGACATGGATCGCCCGATCTTCATCGACAAGGTTCTGGGCCTCGATCTTGCGTCGATGCGTGAGATCCTCGAGATCGTGAAACGCACCTATTGCGGCACCTTCGCGCTGCAATACATGCACATTTCGAACCCCTCGGAAGCCGCCTGGCTGAAGGAGCGGATCGAGGGCTTCGGCAAGGAAATCGCCTTCACCCGCGAAGGCCGCCGCGCGATCCTGAACAAGCTCGTCGAGGCCGAAGGCTTCGAAAA
Organism: Pseudomonadota bacterium; assembly: GCA_039208375.1. Taxonomy (GTDB): domain Bacteria; phylum Pseudomonadota; class Alphaproteobacteria; order Rhodobacterales; family Rhodobacteraceae; genus JANQPC01. Next base: position 11,792 of record JBCCRC010000085.1, read on the forward strand.
GTTCCTGCATGTCAAGTATATGGGAACCAAGCGCTTCGGCCTGGATGGCGGCGAGGCGCTGATTCCAGCGATGGAACAGATTATCAAGCGCGGCGGCGCGCTTGGGATTCAGGAGATCGTGATCGGCATGCCGCACCGGGGGCGCCTGAGC
>JBCCRC010000086.1:0-11894 GCA_039208375.1 Pseudomonadota bacterium
CGATGGGCATATGCACATCGAGTCAGGCATGCTCACGCCCGCGGAGTTCGCCCGCGCCGTGATCCCCCATGGCACCACGACGATGTTTGCCGACCCCCAGGAGATCGCCAATGTGCTGGGGCTCGAAGGTGTGCGGATGATGCATGACGAGGCTCTGATGCAGCCCGTTTCAATCTACATGCAGATGCCCTCCTGCGCGCCCTCGGCCCCGCGGCTGGAGACGACGGGGTTCGAGATTTCGGCCGAAGATGTGGCCACGGCGATGGCCTGGCCCGGCATCATCGGGCTGGGCGAGATGATGAACTTCCCCGGCGTTGTGGCGGGCGATGCCAAGATGCTGGCAGAGATCGCGGCAACGCAAGCGGCGGGCAAAACCGTGGGTGGCCACTATGCCTCCCCCGATCTCGGCCCCGACTTCCACGCCTACGCTGCGGGCGGGCCGGCGGATGACCATGAGGGCACCACCGAGGAAGATGCGATTGCGCGGGTGCGCCAGGGCATGCGCGCGATGCTACGCCTGGGCAGCGCCTGGTATGATGTGGAGCGCCAGATCACCGCGATCACCGAAAAGGGGCTCGACCCGCGCAATTTCATCCTGTGCACCGACGATTGCCATTCCGGCACACTGGTCAATGACGGGCATATGAACCGCGTGGTGCGCCACGCGATCGAGTGCGGCTGCGATCCGCTGATCGCGCTCCAGATGGCCACCGTGAACACAGCGACGCATTTCGGGCTTGAGCGCGAACTAGGCTCTATTGCGCCAGGGCGACGCGCGGATGTGATCCTAACCTCCGATCTAGCCGCGCTACCGATCCACCGGGTGATCGCGCGTGGCGTAATGGTGGCGGAAGAGGGCGAAATGCGGGTGGAGTGCCCCCATTTCAACTGGCCGCAGGCGGTTCGCGAAACAGTCAACCTTGGCGCCCCCGTCACACCGGCGCAGTTCGAGATCCCCGCGCCCGAGGGGGCGAACCGGGTGACCGCGAAGGTGATCGGCGTCGTGGAAAATCAGGCACCCACGAAGGCCCTCACAGCTGATCTTCCGGTGAAAGAGGGCCTGGTGCGCGGAGAAAACGGGGTTTGCCAGATCGCCCTCGTGGAACGCCACCGCGGCACCGGCGATGTGGTGAACGGCTTTGTTTCCGGCTTTGGGTATGAGGGCGATATGGCGATCGCCTCCACCGTCGCCCATGACAGCCACCACATGATCGTGGTCGGCACGAGCCACGCCGATATGGCGGCGGCCGCCAACCGGCTGGCCGAGGTGGGCGGTGGCGTCACCGTATGGAAGGATGGGGAGGAAATTGCGCTTGTCGAGCTGCCGATTGCCGGCCTGATGTCAGACGCGCCCGCGCACTGGGTCGCACAGCAGGCCGAAGGGATCGTGGCGGCCATGGCCACCTGCGGATGCACGCTCAACAACGCTTACATGCAGCACTCGCTCCTCGCGCTTGTCGTGATCCCCGAGCTTCGGATTTCGGATCTGGGGTTGGTGGATGTCACGCGCTTTGAGTTGACCGACCTATTCGAGGAAACGCCATGAATGCGCCGGACCGGAACATGCCCGTCATCTGCCCCGACACACCGGGGCATGAGGTGTTTAGCGATGCCGTGGCCGCGGTAGAGCGGCTGCAAGAGCTTTACACGGCCGCAACCGATTTTCTCTGCACTCAGTTCTCGCATTGTATCTCGACGGGCCTGCCCACCGCCCGCTATCGGGCATTTTACCCCGAGGTGCGGGTCACGACGACGAGCTTCGCTTCTGTCGACAGCCGATTGAGCTTTGGCCACGTGGCCGAGCCCGGCACGTATTCCACCACAATCACCCGGCCTGATCTGTTCGCCAATTACCTGACACAGCAAATCGGGCTGCTGGTCGAGAACCACGATATCAACATAAGCGTCGGCCCATCCGACACGCCGATGCCCGTGCATTTCGCTGTGGCCAACGATGCCGATGTAACGGTGCCCCAGGAAGGGGCGATGGAGTTCACCCTTCGCGATGTTTTCGATGTGCCGGATCTGGCAACCACGAACGACGATATCGTCAACAGCTACGGTTTTAAGCATGAGGATGGCTCTGGCCCGCTTGCGCCCTTCACCGCGCAGCGCGTCGATTACTCGCTGGCGCGCCTGTCACACTATACGGCGACGGATGCGCGGCATTTCCAGAACCATGTTCTGTTCACGAACTACCAATTCTACGTCGAAGAGTTCGAGGCCTACGCCCGGGAAGCGCTCAGTGATCCCGAAAGCGGCTACACCGCGTTTGTGGGCCCGGGCAACACTGTGATCACATCGGCGGACGAGCCGCTGCCGGTGCCCGCCAAGCTGCCCCAGATGCCCACCTACCATCTGAAGCGCAAGAGCGGTGCGGGCATTACCCTCGTCAACATCGGCGTCGGCCCATCAAACGCGAAGACGGCGACAGACCATATCGCCGTGCTGCGCCCCCATGCCTGGCTGATGGTGGGCCATTGCGCGGGGCTTCGAAACAGCCAGCAGCTGGGGGATTTCGTGCTGGCCCACGCCTATCTGCGCGAAGATCATGTTTTGGATGACGATCTGCCGGTTTGGGTGCCGATCCCGGCACTGGCAGAGATTCAGATCGCGCTTGAACAGGCAGTGGCCGATGTAAGCGAATATCAGGGGTTTGACCTCAAGCGCATCATGCGCACGGGAACGGTGGCCACGATCGATAACCGGAACTGGGAATTGCGCGATCAATCCGGCCCCGTGCAGCGCCTCAGCCAAAGCCGCGCCATCGCGCTGGACATGGAAAGCGCAACCATCGCGGCAAACGGCTTCCGCTTCCGAGTGCCCTACGGCACGCTGCTATGTGTGTCTGACAAACCATTGCATGGCGAATTGAAGCTGCCGGGCATGGCTTCGGATTTCTATCGCACCCAGGTTTCCCGACACCTCAAGATCGGGATCCGGGCGATGGAAACGATCCGCGAAATGCCGCTGGAGCGCATTCACTCGCGGAAGTTGCGCAGTTTTGAGGAAACCGCTTTTCTTTGACAAAGGCGGATTTCCGCATACAAGATGCGCGAAAGCCCTTATTTAATTACTCTAGACGTTGTGTTTGGTATCTAGATCGCGTTTATAGGTTTGGTGAAGCCCCTAGGAAAAGGGCAAATCGAGGAGACTCATATGGCAAAACCCATGACGAAGACGCAGCTTGTTGCCGCGCTGGCCGACCAGATGGAAGCGGATAAGAAGACGGCCGGTGCCGCGCTTGACTCCATCGTCGACATCATCACCAAAGAAGTGGCCGGCGGTGGCGCCGTAACGCTTCCCGGTGTGGGCAAGATCTATTGCCGCGAGCGGCCAGCCCGCATGGTGCGCAATCCCGCCACCGGCGAGCAGATCCACAAGGATGCCGACAAAGTGGTGAAGATGACCATTGCCAAAGCGCTGAAAGATAGCGTCAACGGCTAAGGCCATACCTCATTTTGCGCTGGACTAGGGTCGCTTTTCGCGGCCCTTTTCCGTTTTTGGGGCACCGGGAACGACGGAAGGGCAACAGGATGGATCTACGCGCCATCGGCATGGGGCTCGCGTTTGCCTTCATGTGGTCTTCCGCATTCACATCGGCTCGGATTATCGTGGCCGATGCCCCACCGTTGACGGCCCTTGCCGTGCGGTTCCTGATCTCTGGGCTGATCGGCGTGGGCATTGCGCTCGCCATCGGGCAAAGCTGGCGGCTCACCCATGCGCAGTGGCGCGCCACGATCCTCTTCGGGATCTGCCAGAACGCGCTCTATCTCGGGCTGAACTTCGTGGCGATGCAAACGGTAGAGGCCTCGCTCGCGGCCATCGTGGCGTCCACCTTGCCGCTTCTGGTGGCGCTGTTCGGCTGGCTGATTTTTCGTGAAACGCTTCCGCCCCTGGGCGTTGCGGGCCTCGCCGCGGGGTTTTTCGGCGTCGCGCTCATTATGGGCTCGCGCATCGGGGGCGGTGTTGACTTATTCGGTCTTGCCCTCTGTGTTCTGGGAGCCCTCGCGCTCACCTTCGCGACGCTCGCGCTGCGCGGCGCGTCCTCGGGCGGCAATGTGATCATGATCGTGGGGTTGCAGATGCTGGTGGGCAGTCTGGCGCTGGGGATCGTGGGGCTGCTGACGGAGGATTTGTTCCTGCGCCTGTCCTGGCCTTTCGCGGCAGCCTTCGCTTACACCACGCTGGTGCCCGGGCTTTTGGCGACGTGGGTGTGGTTTACACTGGTAAACCGGATCGGCGCCACGCGGGCGGCCACCTTCCACTTTCTTAATCCGTTCTTCGGCGTGGCGATTGCCGCCGCAATCCTGGGCGAAGCACTGGGCGCGCTTGATCTTCTGGGCGTGGCGATCATCACGGTGGGCATCCTCGCCGTTCAGTTGGCCCGTCAGCGTGCGCGTTGACGGTTCTGTGAACGCCCGCGAAGGAGATTTGTTTCAGCCCATCCGCAACTTGCCGCTATACCCAGAGCGATGGATTTGATTTTCGGATATGCTGCGGGCTTGCTCACACTGATCAACCCCTGCGTTCTGCCGGTGCTCCCGATCGTTCTGGCCACCGCGCTACAGGCAGGCCAGCGGGGCCCGCTCCTGCTGGCCGCTGGCATGAGTGTCTCGTTTGTGGCGCTGGGCCTTGGGGTCACAGCGCTGGGCTATTCGCTGGGGATCACGCCCGAAGGCGTGGCCAATGCCGGAGCGGTGCTGATGATCGGCTTCGGCCTCATCCTTCTGGTGCCCCGCTTTTCCGAACGCTTTGCCACGGCGACCGCCGGCGTATCGGCCCAGGCCGATGCGGGGCTTTCCGAGCTCGATCAAAGCCAGGGCCGGGGCGTGTTTCTGGGTGGCATGCTGCTTGGCGCCGTCTGGTCCCCTTGCATCGGCCCTACGCTGGGCGCCGCGATATCGCTAGCAAGCCAGGGCGAAAGCCTGCTTTGGGCAGGCAGCATCATGGCGGCGTTTGCGCTTGGCGTTTCCACCATCATCGTGGTCCTTGGCTACGGCGCGCGCTCTGCGATCCAGCAGCGGCAAGCGTGGATGCGGGCAATCGCGCTGCGCGCCCGCCCGATCCTGGGCGCGAGTTTCGTGGCCGTGGGCCTCGCCATCCTCTTCAAACTTCACCATGCCATTGAGCTTTGGGCGCTGGACAACCTGCCGCCCTGGCTGATGGATCTTTCGGTTTCGCTCTAGGGAAAGGGTATCACCATGGATCGTCGTTTCTTCCTCGCCGGTGTCGCCGGCACAGCGCTTCTGCCCCGCATCGCATGGGCCGTGACCGGAACGCCGTATACGCCGGGCCTTGTAGAGGCGGAGCTCGCGGCGGGCAAAACCGTGTTCCTCGATTTCTACGCCAATTGGTGCACGACCTGCCGCGCTCAGGGCCGCGTGATCTCGGCCCTTCTCGAAGAGAACCCGGCCTATGGAGAAGCAATCAGCTTCGTCTCCGTCGATTGGGATGTGCATCGCGGGGCTGAGCTAACGCAACGCCTGCAGATCCCCCGCCGCAGCACGCTTGTGGTGCTGAAGGGCGAGGAAGAGCTGGGCCGCATCGTGGCGGGCACCCGCAAGGCCGATATCCAGGCACTTATGGATACTGCGCTGGCCGCGTCCGCCTAACCGATCGGGCCGCGCGCCCCGCCGGTTTGCGCGCGATCGAGCAACAGGTGATCGAGGATCACGCAGGCCGCCATCGCCTCCCCCACAGGCACGGCGCGGATGCCCACGCACGGATCGTGCCGGCCTTTGGTGACGATCTCGGTCGCCGCGCCCGCCTTGGTGATCGTTTTTCGCGGGGTCAGAATCGACGAGGTGGGTTTCACGGCGAAGCGCAGCACGATCTCCTGCCCCGTCGAGATACCTCCCAGGATCCCGCCAGCGTGATTTGAGCTGTATTCCGGCCCGTCGGGCCCCAGCGTGATCTCATCGGCATTGGCATCCCCGGTCAGGCTCGCGGCATCCATGCCTTCGCCGATCTCAACCCCCTTTACCGCGTTGATGCTCATCATCGCGGCGGCAAGATCAGTGTCGAGCTTGGCATAAATCGGCGCGCCAAGGCCCGGCGGCACGCCCTGCGCGGAGATTTCGATCGTGGCGCCCACCGAATTGCCGGATTTGCGCAGCCCGTCGAGATAGGCGGCCCAATCCTCCGCCGCCTGCGCATCAGGCACCCAGAACGGGTTCTGCGGCACCTGACCCAGATCGAACCGCGCGCGATCGATCACGCGCTCACCCATCCGCACCATGTAGCCGGTGATCGCGAGCCCCGGCACGAGCTTGGCCAGCACAGCGCGCGCCACGCCCCCCGCCGCGACCCGCGCCGCCGTTTCGCGCGCCGAGGATCGGCCGCCACCCCGGTAATCGCGCACGCCGTATTTCTGCCAGTAGGTGATATCGGCATGGCCCGGGCGGAACTTCTCGGCGATATCGCCGTAATCCTTCGAGCGCTGATCGGTGTTGCGGATCATCAGCTGGATTGGCGTGCCGGTCGTGACCCCCTCGAACACGCCCGAAAGGATCTCAACCGCATCGGCTTCGCGCCGCTGAGTGGTGTACCGGCTTTGGCCGGGCTTTCGCTTGTCGAGCCACACTTGAATATCAGACGCGCTGAGCGGCACGCCCGGCGGGCAGCCATCCACAGTGGCGCCCAGGGCGGGCCCGTGGCTTTCACCCCACGTGGTAACGCGGAAAACATGGCCGAAGCTGTTCATACTCATAGCCTTGGCTCTCTAGCCCCGCGCCCCGCCCCCCTCAAGGGCTTTCGGCTTGCTGACACGGGGGCGGCGCACTAGGGTCACGCTTACCTCGGGGTGCCCCGCATGGGGCTGAGATGCATCTCGCGAACCCGTTGAACCTGAACCGGTTAGTGCCGGCGGAGGGAAGGTAAGAGTTATCCTCTGACCGAACTTCGTCCGCGCCGAAGCATGGAGGATATGACGTGAAACACCCCCTCATCGCGGCAGGACTATTCGTGGCAACCCCGGCTGTGGCCGATCTGCCCGTTCTGACCGTTTATACCTACGACAGCTTCATCGCCGAGTGGGGGCCCGGCCCGGCGGTTGAAGCGGCCTTTGAGGAAACCTGCGCCTGCGATCTGCAATTCGTGGCGGCAGGCGATGGCGCAGCACTTCTGGCCCGCGTGCGGCTCGAAGGAGCCCGCAGCGAGGCCGATATCGTGCTGGGCCTCGACACAAACCTGATCGCGGCGGCAGAAGAGAGCGGGCTCTTCGCCCCGCACGGCACGGAAATCCCCGCGCTCGATCTGCCCGTGGCGTGGGAAGATGCGACGTTTCTGCCTTATGACTGGGGCTATTTCGCATTCGTCCACGATACCACAGCGCTAGAAACCCCACCCGCGAGCCTTGAGGCGCTGGCTGAAAGCGACGTATCGATCCTGATCCAGGATCCGCGCTCATCCACCCCAGGGCTTGGGCTTCTGCTCTGGGTCGAGGCCGCATATGGCGATCGCGCGGGTGAGATCTGGGAGGGGCTTTCGGACAATATCGTGACCGTCACTAAGGGCTGGTCCGAAGCCTATGGGCTGTTCCTTGAAGGCGAAGCTGACATGGTGCTCTCCTACACCACCTCGCCCGCATACCACCTGATCGCCGAGGAAGATCCCACCAAGGCCGCTGCGGCCTTCGACGAAGGGCATTACCTGCAGATCGAAGTCGCCGGGAAGCTCGCCGCGAGCGATCAGCAGGAGCTGGCCAATCAGTTCCTGGCGTTCATGCTAACCGATGCGTTTCAGGGGGTGATCCCGACAACGAACTGGATGTATCCGGCGGTAACCCCCGAAGGCGGGCTGCCCGAGGGTTTTGAGACACTGATTTCCCCCGAAACCGCGCTGCTCTTCGCCGCAGATGAGGCCGCTGCGCGGCGGGATACGGCATTGGCCGCATGGCTCGGCGCGCTCAGCCAGTAGCGGCCTGTGGCGCGGCGGGTTTTGTCGCCGCGCTCACACTCCTGCCGCTCGCCATCGTGGCCTGGCGGGCCGGTGGCGCGTTTTCACTGGGTGCAGGCGATGTTGCGGCGATCCGCTTCACACTTCTGCAAGCTATGCTTTCGGCGCTTTTGAGCGTGGGCCTTGCAATCCCGCTCGCCCGCGCGCTGGCCCGGCGGCGGTTTCCAGGGCGCGCCCTGCTGATCACACTTCTTGGTGCGCCCTTCATCGTGCCGGTGATCGTGGCGGTGCTGGGGCTTCTGGCGATTTACGGGCGCAGCGGGCTCGTGGGCACCAGTGCAGGCGCATTGGGCCTTGATTGGCCGGGGATCTACGGCATCACCGGCGTGGTGCTGGCCCACGTCTTCTTCAACCTGCCGCTCGCAACCCGGCTGATCCTGCATGGCTGGCTTGAGATCCCTGCGGAGCGGTTTCGGTTGGCCGCAAGCCTTGGCTTTCGGCCACGCGACATCTTTCGCGAGCTTGAGTGGCCGATGCTGCGCGCAGTGGTACCAGGCGCGGCGATGCTGATCTTCCTGATCTGCACGACAAGCTTCGCCGTGGCACTCACTCTCGGCGGCGGCCCCCGTGCAACAACGGTGGAGCTTGCGATCTACCAGGCGTTTCTCTTCGAGTTCGATCTCGGCCGGGCCGCCGTGCTTGCGACAATCCAATTCGCCATCACCGGCGCCGCAGCGGCACTGGCGCTTGCTTTGGCGCGGCAGGCGGTGCTCGGCGCCGGGCTCGATCGCCCGGTGCGGCGATGGGATGCAGCACAGTACGGCCTTCGCCTGCAAGATGGTGTGGTAATCGTGCTCGGCGCACTGTTCCTCATCCTGCCGCTTGGCGCCATTGTTCTGCGCGGGATGCCGAACCTTGTCGATCTGCCCAACACAGTGTTTCTGGCCGCTGCAAGATCCTGCCTTGTCGCCGGCTTGTCCGCAGGGCTGACGATCCTTGTCGGCCTCGCCCTGGCCGATGGGGCCCGGCGGGTGCGGGCGTTTGAAGCTGTGGGGTATCTCGGCATTGCCGCATCGCCGCTCGTGATCGGCACGGGGCTTTTCCTGCTTCTTTTCCCCATCGCCGACCCCGCACGCGTGGCCTTGCCCGTAACGATCGTGGTGAACGCCGCCCTCAGCCTTCCCTTCGCGCTCCGCGCGCTGTCTCCCGCACTGGCAGAGGTTGAGGCGCGCCATGGGCGGCTGGCCGACGCGCTGGGGCTCACCGGCTGGGCGCGTTGGCGCTGGCTCCTCTTGCCACGGCTGCGCCGTCCCATTGGCTTTTCGGCGGGGATCGCGGCGGCGTTCTCGCTGGGCGATCTGGGCGTGATCGCGCTTTTTGCGGATGCCGAGAATGCGACACTGCCGCTTCAGATCTATCGCCTCATGGCGGCTTACCGGATGGATGATGCCGCGGGCGCGGCGCTCTTGCTGCTTGCCCTGGCGCTGGCCGCATTTTGGATCTGCGATCGGGGGGCGCGCGCCAATGCTGCGGTTTGACGGCGTTCGGGTCACTGTGGGAACCCATACGGTGCGCGCGGATTTCGCATGCGCGCAGGCCGGGCTTGTGGCGATTGTCGGGCCGTCGGGGGCCGGAAAATCAACGCTATTACTGGCCGCGGCGGGTTTTCTGGCGCCAGAGGCCGGGTGCATCCGGATTGGCGGCGAAGATGTATCGAATAAGGCGCCGGGCGACCGCTCCCTCTCTGTCCTGTTTCAGGAGGGCAACCTTTTTCCCCATCTCGATGCCTACCGGAACGTGGCTCTCGGGCGCAGCACGGCGGCGCGACTCAACGAACAGGATCGCTCTGCGGTGCACGACGTGCTCGCGCGCGTTGGGCTCCAGGGTAAAGAGCACCGCATGCCGGCGCAGCTTTCCGGCGGCGAGCAAAGCCGCGTGGCGCTGGCGCGGGTACTGGTCCAGGATCGGCCGATCGTGCTGCTTGACGAACCTTTCTCCGCACTTGGGCCTGCCCTGCGCACAGAAATGCTCGATCTGGTGTCGAAGACTCTCGTAGCCACGGGAAAGCTTGTTCTGCTTGTCACGCATGATCCGGATGATGCCCTACACTGGGCGGATCAGACCGTGTTCATCGAAGCAGGGCAGGCGCTTGCACCGATGGATACGCGCACGTTGTTCGCCGATCCGCCCCCATCGCTGGCGGCATACCTAAGAAACTGAAAAACGCGCCCGCTTGGGGCGCGTTCTCCAATTCTTTTACCTGAGCGAGCCGCTACTCGGCAGGCTGCTGCTTTGCTTCACGCTTGATTGGCGCCCAGAGGCGCTTGTTCGTCAGGTAGAGCAGCGCGGCAAGAATGCCGAGCATTAGAACAGCGGTGAATCCCGCTTGCTTCCGCGCCATCATCTTGGGCTCGGCCGTCCACATCAGAAACGCCGAAACGTCTTTGGCCGCTTGCTCCAGTGTGGCTTCGGTGCCGTCTTCGTAGAACACGTCATCGCCCCAGAGCGGCGGCGCCATCGAGATCCAGCCACCCGGGAAGGCGGTGTTTTCATAGAGGATCGCGCCGGCCTCTTCCTTTTCTTCGCCGGTGTAGCCGGTCATCAGCGAGGCGATGTATTCCGCACCGCCCATACCCTTGAAGAATTGGTTAATGCCAAGGCCGTACGGGCCGCTGAAGCCCGCGCGGCCCTTGGCCATCAGGCTCAGGTCAGGCGCAGTAGCCATTTGCGAGCTTGGGAAGTGGTCGTTGGGGGTGGCCACCCGGAAATCCCCTTCGCCGTCAAATAGCGTCGGGTCGAACACTTCGTAGAACTCCGCGTAGGCGCGCACCTGATCTTCCGGCAGGCCCGGCCCGCCGGGATCGCCCAATGTGCGCAGCGGCACGTATTGCAGCCCGTGGCAGGCCGAGCAGATTTCGGTGTAAACCTGCAAGCCCCGCTGAAGCTGCATCTGGTCATACGTGCCGAAAGGGCCTTCGAAGGAGAAGTCGTAATTGATAACTTCCCCGGCCTTGCCCGCGGCCAGCGCCGCGCCAGAGCCTAGGCCCAGCGCGAACGCAGCGGTGAGTGCGAGATGTTTAATCATGGCACGGTTCCTCTATTCGGCCGGCGTGGGGCTGGCAGCGCCCGCGGCATCGGCCGACTTCGCGTATTCCGCCTTGAAATCATCCTCGATCGTTTCCGGCTGCGGCAGCGGCTTTTCGATAACGCCAAGCAGCGGAAGGATCACAAGGAAATAGGCGAACCAGTAGGTTGAAGCGATCAGCGCGATGTAGGGATAGATCCCTTCCGCCGGCATTGCGCCCACCCACGTCAGCACCACGAAGGTGAAGACCAGAAGCCAGAACCACCACTTGAACATCGGGCGGTAGCGGCCGGAGCGCACCGATGACGTATCAAGCCACGGTGCAAGCGCCATCACCACGATCGCGCCAAACATCGCAAGCACACCGAAAAACTTGGCATCAATGATGCCGCCGGTGATGAACGAGACAAACTGCACGATCCAAACCGTATCGTCGAACGCGCGCAGGATCGCGTAGAACGGCAGGAAGTACCATTCGGGCACGATATGCGCCGGTGTGACCAACGGGTTTGCTTCGATGTAGTTGTCGGGGTGGCCAAGATAGTTGGGCATGAAGCCCACGACCGCAAAGAAGATGGCCAGGATGATCGCCAGCGCGAACAAATCCTTGATCACGAAATAGGGCCAGAACGGCAGTGTATCGCGCTCTGCTTCCTCCTTCGACGTGCGGCGCACTTCCACGCCCGTGGGGTTATTGTTCCCCGTGGTGTGGAAGGCCCAGATGTGCACGATCACCAGCCCCAGGATGACGAAGGGCAGAAGATAGTGCAGCGAGAAGAAGCGATTGAGCGTGGCATTATCGATTGCCGGCCCGCCTTGCAGCCAGATAAGCAGCGTATCGCCAATGAACGGGATCGCGCCGAAGAGGCCGGTGATCACGGTCGCGCCCCAGAAGGACATTTGGCCCCAC
>JBCCRC010000087.1:0-11801 GCA_039208375.1 Pseudomonadota bacterium
CGCCTATCGCTATAACGGCAAGAGCTACCGTTTCGTGGTGAACGGGCGCACGGGCCGGGTGCGTGGTGAGCGCCCGTGGTCTGCCATCAAGATTGCCTTCGCCGTGCTGCTAGTGGCCATCGTTGCTGGGGCGTTGGGATATCTGCAGGCCACGCAAGGGTAGGCCCGCCTCGACACGCCAGCGAGCATCTGATTGAACACGCTGCAACTGATAGGGAGTGCGCGCCATGATCCTGTGCTGCGGCGAGGCGCTGATCGATATGTTGCCGCGAAAATCCGAGACCGGAGAAGACGCCTTTGCCCCCTACCCCGGCGGCGCTGTGTTTAACACGGCGATTGCGCTCGGGCGGCTCGGGGCCCCGGCGGGTTTTTTCTGCCCGCTCTCTTCCGATTTTCTGGGCGATCTGTTGGCCGACGCACTCGTTAAGTCGCACGTGGATGCCAGCGCCTGCCCGCGCGTCGCGCGGCCATGCACGGTAGCCTTTGTACAGCTTGTGGCAGGTCAGGCGAAATATGCCTTCTACGATGAAGGCACCGCCCTGCGCAGGCTCACCGAGGCAGAACTGCCAGAGGTGGGCGACAATGTGCGTGCGCTCTTCTGCGGCGGGATTTCGTTAATGTCTGAGCCATGCGGCGCGGCCTTCGAAGCGCTGATGCTGCGCGAAGCGGGGCGGCGGGTGACAATGATTGACCCCAACATTCGCCCCGCGTTCATCTCCGACGCCAACGCCTATCGCGCCCGCATCCGCCGGATGATGGGCGCCGCCGATATTGTGAAGGTCTCCGATGAAGATCTCGAATGGCTGATGGGCCCCGGGCCCACGGACGATCTGGCGCAAGGTCTACTGGCGATGGGCCCCGCTCTTCTATGTGTGACCGCCGGGGCCGATGGGGCTACGGGCTATACAACATCCGCGCGCGTGACGCGCCCCGCACACAAGGCCGAGATTGTCGATACAGTGGGCGCGGGCGATACATTCAACGCCGGGCTTTTGGCGGCGCTTGACGGGGCGGGCGCGTTGAGCCGCGCGGGCCTTAGTGCGCTAAGCGACGATGACCTCTCCGCAGCGCTTGATACTGGCGCGAGAGCCGCGGCGATCACCGTGTCACGTGCCGGCGCGAACCCGCCCTGGGCCCACGAAGTCTAAGATGCGTGCGCTCATCCAGCGGGTGAGCCGCGCATCAGTGGCCGTGGACGGCGCGGTGATCGGAGAGATTGGGCCCGGGCTACTGGTTCTCGTTTGCGCCATGTCGGGGGATGACGCCGACGCGGCAGAGCGGCTTGCTGCAAAGATCGCCAAGCTGCGCATCTTCGCCGATGACGCCGGGCGCATGAACCGCGCGGTGGGTGATGTGGGTGGCGCCGCACTCGTCGTGAGCCAGTTCACTCTGGCGGCTGACACACGCCGGGGAAACCGCCCGGGCTTTTCCGCCGCCGCCGCGCCAGAGGAGGGCGAGCGCCTCTACCTGCACTTCGCGGGCACGCTAAAGGCGTTGGGCCTGCCCGTCGCCACTGGCCGCTTTGGCGCCGACATGGCTGTGAGCCTCGTCAACGATGGGCCGGTCACGATCTGGATCGACACCGACGCCTAGCTCCTCCCCTTTGCCATATACAAACCTTTAGGTATGGTTTTACTTGTGCCCAAACATACAAACAGGTATGGATAGCCAAAAAAGCCGGAGTACCGTCATGAGCACCCTTTTCTTTGCCGCAGCCAGCGCACTTTCCGCCCTGTGGCTCGCTGTACACGTCTTAGTTGGCGGGCGGGAGATTGCGCATCCTCTGCTGCGCGCCTCGGCCCTTACAGCCACCGTGCGCCACACGCAGTACCTCTGTTGGCACTTCACCACGGTTGCCATCGCAGCTATGGCCGCCCTCTTCGGGGCCGCTGCCTTCTTAGGCGAAACCGCCTTCGCCACATCCGCCACTCTTCTGGCCGCCGGGTTTTTCGTAGTGGGCGTCGGGCTTGTGATCGCGCTTGGCGAACATCACACCCGCCTCCCGCAGGGTTGGCTGTTCCTGCCTGTCGCGGCCCTTGGCGTGGCAGGACACCTTTTGTGACGAAGCGGCGTTTCAGCCGCGATGACTGGGTGGCGCTTGGGCTGGCAGAGCTTTCCGCGCGGGGCCCTGAAGGGGTGAAGCTTGAAGCGATCTGCACGGCAGCAGGACTTACACGCGGATCGTTTTACCACCATTTCAAGGGCCATGAGGGCTTTCTCGCCGCGTTGGCCCAGCGCTGGCGCGACGCGCAAACGACAGAGTTGGCAGAGGCGCTCGACACCACTGCACCCCCTGCGGATCAAAGCGCCGCCCTGACCGACGCCGCGCTTGAGATCGACTATCGGCTTGAGCTTGGGATACGTGAGTTGGGGCGCCGCGTTCCCGCCATCGCGGTGATCATCCGCGAGGCAGACGCGGCGCGGCTTGCCGTGCTGAGCGCGCTCTACCGGCAGCGCTACGGGCTTGACGCGTCCAGCTCTGATGACCTGGCCTATATCGAATACGCGACGTTCAGCGGGGTTATCCTGCTCGACCCAGAGATGCCCGAGGCGCGGCAACGGGCGCTGGCAGGTCTTTTCGATACCATGATCGGCAAAGCGCTCCGTCAGTAGGGGCCGTGCGTCTTCGCATCGGCCGATGCGTCAGAGCACGCGGGAGAGGAACGCCTTCGTGCGCGCTTCGCGGGGTGCGGCGAAGAGCGCCTCCGGCGGCCCCTCCTCCAAAATCCGGCCTTCATCGAGGAAACACACCTTGTCGGCCAATTCCCGTGCAAACCCCATCTCATGCGTGGCCAGTACCATTGTCATCCCCTGCCCGCGCAGATCCCGCAGCACGTCGAGCACCTCGCCCACAAGCTCTGGGTCAAGCGCACTAGTGATCTCATCAAACAGCATGATCTGCGGCTCCATCGCCAAGGCGCGGATGATCGCAACCCGTTGCTGCTGCCCGCCCGACAGCTGATCGGGATAGTGCGCCATCCGGTCGCCCAAACCGAAGCGGCCGAAGAGCTGCGCCACCTGCGGGCGCAGTTCGTCCCGGCTCATATGCCGCACGCGGCGGGGGGCCAGCATCACATTCTCGGCCGCTGTCATGTGCGGAAATAGGTTGTAGCTCTGGAACACCATCCCAATCTTCTGGCGCACCGGCTGGGGATCAAACCCCGGCTCGGAAATATCGGTGCCGTCGAGCCAGATTGTGCCCTCATCAATCGGCTCGAGCAGATTGATGCAACGGAGGAGTGTAGATTTTCCGGAGCCCGACGCGCCGATCAGGCAGATCATCTGCCCTTCGAACACATCGAGATCGATACCCTTGCAGACCTCGTGATCGCCAAATCGCTTTCGCACCCCGCGCAAGGACAACTTCGCGGTCAACTGCGCTCTCGATTCTGCTTGTTCATCAGGTAATCCGCGTATCGTGTGGCCGGAATGGTGAGCGCAAGGAAGATCAGCGCCGCCCCCACGTAGGGCGTGAAGTTGGCATAGAGCGATTTATAGACGCCCGCTTGCCGAAAAATCTCCACAGGCCCGATGAACGACAAAAGCGCGACATCCTTCTGCAGCGCGATGAAAAGGTTCATGTTGGCGGGAACGACATTGCGAATGGCCTGGGGCAGCACGACGTAGCGCATCGTATCCCGGTCGCTTAACCCCAAAGAGGCCGCGGCGGACCGCTGCGATTTGTGGATCGAGTCGATGCCCGAGCGGATCACCTCGGCCACATAGGCGGAGTAGACCAAGACAAGGGCGAGTGTTCCCCAGATGTAGGGGCTGTTCCAGGGCCGGGGCAGCCCAAGACCAGGCACCCCAAACCCAATTATGTAGATCACTAGGACGACGGGCAATCCGCGAAAGACATCCGTATAGGCAATGCCGAACAGCCGAAGCGGAAAGAGCGCGGGCGCGTGCGCATCACGGCAGAGCGCAATTGCAAGGCCCGTGAGTGCGATCAGCGGCGCGGACCATGCGAAGATCATCACATTCAGTAAAAACGCGTCGAGAAGCCCCGGAAAAGTTGCCGCAAAGACCCGGCCATTAAAGAAGGCGGTTTGAACAGCTTCCCACCCGGGCGCGAGGGGCACGAGCAAGACGATCGCCAGAACAACACCGACGGTCGAGATCAGCGCGATGCGATTTGAACGCCGCCGTACCCCGGCCTCGTAGGCCTCTCGCCGCGTAAGCGCCGGCGCGGGGCGCCCCGTCGCGGTCGTTTCCGCCATCTACTCGATAACCGGAACGCCCGTGGCCTCTGCCAGCCACTGCGCCTCAATCGCCGCCAGTTCACCGCTTTCGGTCAACTCGGTGAGCGCAGCATCCACGCATTCCTTCAGCGGGTTGCCCTCTTCCATGAGTAGACCGAATTGATCTGGGCGCTCCGATTGCTCGGCGGGAAACTGGCCCAAGAGCGCGCCGCCTTCAACGACAACTGCCGACAAATACAGGGCCGTTGGCAGATCGTAGAGTGCGGCATCAATCTGCCCCGCCATGATTGCAGCATTCACATCGGCGTTGTCATTGTAGAGCAACGGATCACTTTCGGGCTGGATCACATCGTTGAGGATGGGAATGGCCGTCGTCGTCGCAACAGCCCCCCACTTCAGGCCCTTTAGGCTCTCCAGCGTCGCGTCCGCACCGGCATCAACCACGCTTTGCGTCGTAAGCACCGCCATCGCGGAGGTGTAGTAGGGCAAGCTGAAATCGACCATCTCTTCGCGTTCCGGCGTGATCGAGTACTGCTGCATGTTGAAATCGAAGTTTTTCGCGCCGGGCTGGATCGCCTCGTCAAAGCTTGTGCGCACCCAAGTGACATTTTCAGCCTCGAACCCCATTTTCTCTGCGATGGCATAGGCCACCGCGGCTTCGAAGCCCTCGCCGTTTTCGGGCGCGTCGTTCATGACCCACGGGTAGTAGGCCGGATTGCCGGTCGCGATCGTGAGTGTACCCTCGGTGAGCGTTTTGCCGGCCGAACAAGTGCCCTCCCCCATGGCCAGTGCTGCAGATGCCGGCAACGTCAGTGCCAGCGCCGTCGTAACAAGCAGTCTCATAGAAACATCTCCCCTTAACGATTGCTCACAGGTTCGTACTAGCGATGGGAATTGTCCAGCGCACGGGGCTGTCAGGCCTTTACCCTTCGGCGGTCGCACGGTTCAGTGTGCAGAGAGCCTGCATTCGCCGCGTTTTGCGCCTTTGTTCGTCGCGTTGAAGCGGGTGGCCGACTGCGAGGACGCGATCAGCTTCGCAGGCCATGCGGCTGTGATCCCAAGACGCCGCGCGCAGACACCGCCCAAGTCGGGTATATCAAGCCGCCGTCCGCAGATGATCGGATGAGTAAAACTGGTGCGGTCGAGAAGACTCGAACTTCCACGGGAGTTACCCCACAGCGACCTCAACGCTGCGCGTCTACCAATTCCGCCACGACCGCACGCCGTTTCGTGCCGCGCGTGATCGCGGAGCGTTTAGGGGATGTGAAGGGGGTTTTTTGGCCGTTTTCCGGGCCGCACGCGGGGCGGCCCGGGGCGCGAGTTTGCATCAATCGCGCAGGCTAAACGTGGGCAGCCGCCCGACGCCTGCAGCCACCGTGCCGTGGCGCGGCGCCGCACCGAGATCGTCAAGTGCGGCGCGCATCAGGCGCGGGCGTTCGGCGTTACCGGGCAGCAGCGCGCGCTCCGACCCGGCCTCAACTGCCGAAAGGCTTGCCTCGTACCATCCGCGCGCCAAATCCGGGCGCGCTGCCGTGCCGAAGCCTTCGCGCAGGTGATGGCCGAGAAGCTCGCCATAGGCCGGGGCGCCAAGCGTGTTGAGAAGCAGTGCCGAGCCGATCGCAAGGCTCAGATCCTCACCGCCATAACCCACGGCAAGGCACACCCGCGCGGTGTTGGCCAGATCGGCCTGGGGCACACCGGCCGCGAGCACGAAGGCTTCCATATCGGCCTGAACTGCGCTGCGCGGGCGCAGCCCGGCGGCGGCCACCTGAGGCGCAAGCGCATCACCGATCACCCCGCACTGAGCGCGCACCTCGACAGGCGTGTGGCCGGAAATCTGACGCATGAGCGCCTCGCCCTCGGCAATCGCATAGCCGCGCGCCAGACAAAACTGCTCGCTCAGCACGCGGTCGCCTTCTTCAAAGCTTGCAAGCGTGGTGTAGCCGCCGGTGTTTGACGCTTCGAGCATCACCGCGTTGCACCGGGTGGCAAGCGAGGCGGGCGTGGCCTGCCCTGAAAAAAGGTTTGGCAACCCCGCATTCGCCTGCCGGGAGGGCAGCACATCAACGAGCGGGGCGGCGCCAAAGAGCTGGCCCGTCTGCGCCTGGCTGCGATAGGCGAAGAGGAGCGGCTCGCCCGTGAGCCCGGTTTGCGCCTGACCGCCGGCAACGGCCCAATCATAGGCCGCACTCAGGAACTCAAACTGATAGGGCTGGAATGCCCGGCCATCGACGGGATAGCCCATGGCGGCCTGATAGCGCTCGATTGCGCTTCGGGTGGTGCGGCCGATTTGGCCATCCACCCGGCCGGCGTTGTAGCCGAAATAGTTGAGCGCGGTTTGCGTTTGCGTGCCCCGCGCGGTGACGGGAATGCCGCCCCGATAGCTGGCGCGCGTGGTCTTTGGCGCGGTCGTGGTGATCACCCGCCGCTCGGCCTGGCGGCGGGCCACTTCAGCGGCGCGCTCTTCCCGCTGCCGCCTATCCTGAACCGATTTCTGGATTACGGCGCCGGCAAGGCCCCCGACAATCGCGCCCCCAATGAAATCCCCAGTATCGGCCGCAGCGCGGGGGGCCGGCGCGAAGGCCAGGGCCGCGGCAAGGCCGGTTGCTGTTACAGCGCGAAACGTCATCATTTCTCTCCCTCAAATGGGTGTTTGATGGAGTTTCGCTACCGCGCGAGGCGGCTGATAACCGATATCAGGCCCACGTTATGCCGCGGCGCCGGCCAGTCTTCGCCGATATCACGCGAAAACGGCGCGCCCCCTGGGGACGCGCCGCTTCGGGTGGTTCGGAGCGAAAGGCTTAGTCGTTATTGAGCCACGGGAAGGCAAAGCCCGCAGCGCGCGCAGGCCGCTCACCGGTTTCGATGAACGTCGCAGCGGCACGCAGGAGCTGCGGCCGGTCCGTCTGTTCGGGCATGAAGACCGGGTCTGCGCCGGCCTCAATGGCCGTCAGGCTTGCATCATACCACTGCATCGCCAAATCGCGGCGCACTGTGGTGCCGAAACCCTCGCGCAGGTGGTGGCCAATCAGCTCGCCATAGGCGGGCTCGCCCATCACGCTCAACACAAGCGCCGATGCGATCGCTGTGCGCATATCATCCTCGCCATAAGCTACACCGAGGCACACGCGGGACGTCGCAACAAGATCCGCTGGTGAAATGCCGGTGGCCAGCGCCGCGCCGTTTGCCTGAGCCGTCACATCGGTCTGCGGGCGGAGCGACACGGCATCGATCTCGTCGGTGAAAAGCCCGCCAAACTCGGCGCATTGCTGGGCAACTTGCGGGCGGCTCAAACCTTGGATGTTGGCCAGAAGAGACTCGCCGCGCGTGATCGCCGCGTTGCGTGCAAGGCAGAACTGTTCGCTCATCGCCACTTCGGGATCGGCCATCGTATTGATCGTGGCAAAGCCGCCATTGGCGGTGGTTTGCTGCATCACGGCGCCACAACGGTTGGTCAGCGAGACACTGCCGCGCGCGCTTTCGACAAGGCTTGCCGTGCCCGCAGGTTCGGTTTGCAAGGCCGCAACGGTGGTGCCGGCCGGTGCCTGGCCCGGGGTGTTCAGCGTGCCGTTCTGCACCTGCGTGCGGTACGACATCAGAAGCGGCTGTCCCACAAGCTGCGCCTGCGCCTGGCCGCCATTGATGGCCCAATAATAGGCCTGCATCAGGAAATCATATTGGTAGGGCTGGAAGGCGCGGCCATTGATCGGATAGCCCATGGTGGCCTGATAACGCTCGATCGCCGAGCGAGTGCCGGGGCCCACTTGGCCATCTACGCGACCGGCATTGTAGCCAAAGTAGTTTAGCGCTGTCTGTGTTTGCATTCCCTGCTCTGTTACCGCGATGCGCGGGCGCACAGTACGGGTAACCTGCTGGCGTTGCTGTTGCTTTTGCGTTTGCACATTTTTCTGGATTGCCGCACCGACGAGGCCACCGACGATCGCACCACCGATGAAATCGCCAGCATCGGCGGCGGCCCTTTGGGCCGGTGCCACGGCCAGGGCGGCCACCAGGCCCAGTGTTGTGCCGAGTGTTGTTATGATGCGCGGTAACATACTATCCCTCCCAGACGGGTTATAACTTCACGTTGAACGTAACATATCGCGCCTAAATGGCCATAAGGCATATAAAAATGGTGGAATGGATCACATCCGCGGGGTTGACCGGCTATCTGGACGCCGTGGCCGAGATGGAGGCGCGCGCCGAGGCGGTCGCCGCAGGCCGAGCGGGCGAGGCCATCTGGCTGCTCGAACACCCGCCACTCTACACCGCCGGTACATCGGCCAAACGCGAGGATCTGGCCGATCCCGATCGCTTCGAGGTGTTCGAAAGCCGTCGCGGCGGGCAATACACCTATCACGGGCCGGGCCAGCGCGTGGTGTACGTGATGCTTGATGTTGGCGCCCGCGGGCGGGACGTGCGCGCCTTCGTCGAGGCCCTCGAGCGGTGGGTGATCGCAGCGCTGGCGGAGTTCAACGTAACCGGGCTGATCCGCGAAGGCCGCGTCGGCGTTTGGGTCGAACGCCCCGAAAAGCCCCCCCTGCCCGACGGAACGATGCGGGAGGACAAGATCGCTGCCATCGGCATCCGGCTGCGAAGGTGGGTCAGCTTCCACGGAATTTCGATCAACGTCGAACCCGATCTGAGCCACTTCGACGGGATTGTGCCCTGCGGCGTGCGAGGTCACGGGGTGACGAGCCTCGTTGACCTTGGCTACCCTGTCGCGATGGCCGATCTGGATGTGGCCCTGAAGGCGACTTTTCCACAGGTTTTCCACAATAGCGCTGGTTTGCGGCGGCCTGCCTGACCTAGACTTCGCGATGCGCAGTTGGGGCGCACGGGGTGTAAAGGTTTGGGAGGGCACGAAAATGCCCCAGAGTTGTGTGAATTGGCGGGACTTTCAGGATATTCTCGTATGTCCCTATTCCCATGAAACGCTCACGTTTGAAGGCCGGGCGGCGATTGCGCCCACAGATGGCACGGTGTTCCGCGAAACGCCATCCGGCGCGCTCGATTTTCGCCTGCAGCGGCCCAAGGCGGTTACCACAACGCTACATGTTGGCGCCGGTGCGGGCGATTCGAACATGGGGCAGTTTTGCCTGCTTGCGCACAATCCCGAACCCGAAGTCGCATTGTCCGATCCCGCAGCGGGCAACATGTTGTCACGCCGGGAGGTGAGCCATTTGCCCAAGGCAAGCGAGCCCGGCGCCGTCGCGCTGGATCTCGGCTGCGATGCCATGGCGTTTCGCCCTTTAATCGAGGCCGCGGGCTTCCGTTATGTCGGAATCGACATTGCAAACGAAGAAGCGATGCTTTTGGGCGATGCTCACGCCCTTCCCTTCGCCGATGGTAGCGTGGAGTTCGTTTTTGCCAACGCGATGCTGCAATACACCCAGAACCCCTTCGTGGTGATGGACGAGATCCGCCGCGTTCTGAAAGACGATGGCGTGTTCATGGGCACTGCGGCATTCCTCGAAGGGTTCGATGGGAACAGCTTTTTCTTTATGACGCGCAACGCTGTGATGTCGCTCCTGGCGCACGGCCGGTTCGAGATTGAGTTCGTGTCGCCCGACCCCGGCTGGATGGGCTTCTCGGCGATCAACAACACCAGCTTCTTTCCAGGCCTGCCCACGCGGCTCAACAACCTGCTCTGGCGGCCCTATGAGGTTCTGAGCCTCCTGTGGTGGCAACTCGTGCGTCTGAAGGGCAAGCCGTTTTCCCGCGCCGACTGGCTGGCCCACACCACGGCGGCCTTCATCTTCCGCGTGCGCAAGGCACCAGAGAGCAGAGTGGCGGCGGAGTAAGGGCGCGCGGCGGTTCGTAGAGACACGATATCCGCTTTGCGAGACGAAATAGACGTTCGCTTGGGCTCCCAATAAGAGCCCAGGCGCGACGTGTTTCGGCAGGAGGCTAGCTGAAGCAACAGCGGTTACTTGCGCCGGCAATGCCAACCCCGCTGACCAAGAAGATCCGCCTCATGCGGCGCTGCAGCCCGATCATCAGCTTTTTGCAAGGATTTATGAAGAGGGCGCCTCCCCCGTTACAGCCATCGAACGGGGCATTAACGAACAGCGCCTCCCGCTTGACGAACTTGCAACTGATTGGACTGTGCAGCTACGCGACGAAGAAGTCTAATCAGTCTGTCTCTCCGAGCCATGCAAATGTGAGTTCAAACGGGTTTAATCACCGCTCTGAAGCTAAGCCCCATGGCGGCCATCACGCGCGTCAGAACACCAAGCTGACCATCAAATTGGTCCGGCACGGCGCGACTAAAGTGGCCAGCAATGGCGAGGTCCGACAAGCCATGCACGATGCGCCACGACAGCATGTCGCCAACCGTGGGCTCCGCATTATGCGAACGGCTTAGCATCGGAATCTTTTCTGCCTGTGCGCGCAACTCCGGCGCACCTCGATCGACCTAATCGTTTGAGAACATCAACCGAAAGAGATCGGGCTCTAAAAAAACGACGAGAAAATAGCCTTCTCCAACGGCCCGGAATTGCGCCATATCGGATGGCTCGGCCTGGGCCTGGCGCGTTTGAATGGTGTTTGACATCACTTCAAACCCAACCACCGGCATCACCGTCGCAATGTTTCGCCGAGCGGATCGCCAATGGCGGGGCCACCCTTGCCATGCGCGGGATTGCTGCGGGCTACTACGCCAAATCCGGCGTGGCGGTTGAGCAGGCGCGCGGAGCGCCCATGATGCTGCAAGCGAACTTTACAGTGGTTCAAGATCACGCGGCTTTCGTGGATGACATTCATCGCTTCGCGCCGTTCCTATCCCATGTCCCCGGTCTTGAATGGAAACTCTGGAGCTATGACGCGTAGCCCGGCGCTGGCAATGGGACGTACCTTTCTTTAAACGCGCACGCATGCCGAGATGCATCTCAACGACGTTTCGCCCGTAGGCATCACCGAAGATCCGCGCCTAGCGGACATGAGAATTCGGGTACTGGACGTCTTGCCCGGCCCCTCCTTGGCTATCCACATAATGTGATACTTGGCGCAAGCAGACGTGGGCGCCTGAGCGCTTGCTTCAGCACGAACCGTTTTGGGTCTTCCAGTTTCTCTCGACATGAGCCCTTTACGACGGCCGGATTGAACATCGTGGCCCTGTTGGCAGCGCGAAACGAAGCTCGCAATCGAGAAAGGTATGATCCGAGAAAGAGCGCTGACAACCACGGTTCGCTGCAAATGCCGGCGCAAGGTCTGGCCCTATCCTAAAAAGCGAAAAGCCCCGCCGAAGCGGGGCTTTTCCCTATCTCTCACCGGTCCGCTCAGTCGCGGCTTTCGGGCGTTTCGATTAGGCCGGCGTCAAGCTCTTCGCCTTCGAACACATCCATCGGTGCCGCAAGCGCGGCCGCGGCTTCCGCCTCGGCGCGGGCTTCTTCGATCACCTTCCGGTCGCGCTCCGCCGCGATGCGTTCCACCCGTTGGGTGGCGCCACCGGTGCCCGCCGGGATCAGGCGCCCGACGATAACGTTCTCCTTCAGGCCCACAAGCTTGTCGCGCTTGCCCTGAACGGAGGCTTCCGTCAGCACCCGCGTCGTTTCCTGGAACGAAGCCGCGGAGATGAACGAACGCGTCTGCAGCGAG
>JBCCRC010000088.1:0-11788 GCA_039208375.1 Pseudomonadota bacterium
CCAGGGAGGAGGAAGGTGCCACCGCCAGCATACAGAAGACCCAGGGAGGAGGAGGAGGGGCCCTCTGAACCGTGCACGCTCAGTGACTGTTAGCGATCACGTTCCGCGTGGTTGTCTTTGAGAATAGGCATATGCTGCATGTGCACAATGGTTTCAGACACAACGCTGCCATGCAGCAAATGCATACGTAGTGCTGACCCATTATTTGGGCGGTGTGCCCGGAAAACCGGCGCGCGAAAAACCGCTTCTTGCTTCTTTGCCGCGAACCCACACCTAGTGCAAAGGAATTGCGCGGGATGAGAATGGTATGACGGCAACGCGGGACGATATTCTGGAAACATTGCGCGGGATTTCGCTTCCCGGGGGCGGTGACCTCGTGAGCCGCGATCTGGTGCGTGCGCTCACCGTGGCCGATGGGGTCGTGCGGTTCGTGCTCGAAGCAGAATCGCCCGACGCGGCACGGCAGTTGGAGCCTGTGCGCGCAGCGGCGCAAAGCGCCATCGAGGGCCTTCCGGGCGTTTCCCAGGCCGCTGTGGCGCTCACCGCCCACGGGCCCGCTGCCAAAGCGCCGCCAAAACCCACCGCTGATGGCCCGCCGTCACTGAAAATCGGCCGCCACCCAACGCCCAACCATGGCCCGCAGAAAGTAGCGGGTGTTGACCGCATTCTTGCCGTTGCCTCGGGCAAGGGCGGCGTGGGCAAATCTACCGTATCGTCGAACCTGGCCGTTGCGCTTGCCCGCCAAGGCCGCCGCGTGGGCCTGCTCGACGCTGATATCTACGGGCCATCGCAACCCCGCATGATGGGGGTTTCAAAACGCCCGGCATCGCCCGACGGCAAGACGATCATTCCGCTCACGGCCCATGGCGTAACAATGATGTCGATCGGCCTGATGCTTGAAGCAGATAAGGCCGTTGTCTGGCGTGGCCCGATGCTCATGGGCGCGCTGCAGCAGATGCTGGGGCAGGTGGCTTGGGGCGAGCTTGACGTTCTAGTTGTTGATCTGCCTCCCGGCACGGGCGATGTGCAGCTCACCTTGTGCCAGCGCACCGCGATTACGGGCGCGCTGGTCGTCTCAACCCCTCAAGACGTGGCACTTCTGGACGCGCGCAAGGCGATTGACATGTTCAATACGCTAAAGTCGCCCGTCCTGGGGCTAATCGAGAACATGTCGACCTACATCTGCCCCAAATGCGGGCACGAGGCGCATCTCTTTGGGCATGGCGGGGTGCGGGAAGAAGCCGAGCGCATCGGCGTGCCGTTCCTTGGCGAAATCCCACTGAGCCTCGAAATCCGGGTTGCGGGTGACAGCGGTGTGCCCATTGCCGCGGGCGAGGGGCCTGCGGCAGACGCTTATGCTGCCCTTGCCGCGCGCCTTGTTGGTGGGGGGATGGCCTAAGGGCCCCAGCCGAGCCTGATAGCAAAGGGTGCGCGCGGTGGTGAAGCTGCTTCATGTCGGCCTGACGGCCCGCAACGCAGAGACGCTTGTTCGGTTCTATAAGGATGCGTTCGGTCTGCTCGATCGACGGCGGCCTAAGAATTTGTCAGGGCCAACCGTATCGCGCGGCAACGGGCTTCCGGGCGTAAGCATCCTTTCTATATGGCTGAGCTTTCCTCAATCAGCCGGCCCGTTTCTTGAAATCATGGAGTATAGTGAGTGGCCCGAACGGTCTTGGCCTGCGGTCAATCAACCGGGCTACGGCCATATTGCCCTGCCGTGCCGAACGTTCGCGCGACGATCGACCATGTTTTGCGCAGCGGTGGGGCGCTGCAGGGCAACCCCATGAACTTCGGCTCCGACGAACGTCCGCATTGGATTGTCTATATGCGCGATCCTGAGGGCAATATTTTGGAACTGGAGCAACCGGCGCTTCACTGACTTCTCCAACGATCCGGCCCCCTGCTAACGGCGCCACCTGGGCGCGTTCGCACCGTGGCGTGCGCGGTGGCCGGCCCGCGACACCCGGCCTGGGTTTTTTATAATCCATCTAAAGCTGCATTCCTGGCCCATTCCCTCTTTGTTCCAATGCCCTCGGAATCCGATGGGAATGCATGGGACAGAGCCGCTGCAAACGAATCACACTGCGCTGATTATTCGTGATCTCAGGCCGTCTACGATGGTGCATGGCCTGTTTCTACGCGAAATTATTCCAACTTTCGGGAATTAATGGCACTTCTTGGCAATAATAAATTGTAACTACATATAGTGTGCTACCGCGCAAGTACCGCAAGAATTGGCGTCTATGGCGCTGATGGGAGCACAATACCTGGTTTTTGACCTGGCTCGAAAACAACATCTCGTGCAGATCACCCAATATTTCCTATTGCGTACCATGTAATCCCATGGCATCCCTCCACCACGATGGACGGGAACAAGAGGCGGAAGACCTCGAACCCCAAATGCAGGTTTCATACAGGCACCCTGTTCATCGAACTGAAGAGATCCGGCGCGCGAGCGAGCAGACATCCCCCCAGGTGGCGCGCGCAGCTGGACCAACCCGGAAACGGGACGAGGGCGGCGGATTGAGCATTGGCAGCAGCTCAATCCGCCGTTTTCGGTTCAGGGGCCCGCCAGACGGCCCCGCGAAGCGAATGCGAACGAAGGGGCCGCGGGACGGTGGTTCGAAGGTTCAGAGGCGAATTCCACCAGAAGGTGGACGGAAAGGGCCGGGTATCGATCCCGGCCGATTTCCGTCGCGTGCTCGAAACCGGCGATCCCACCTGGAGCGAGGGCAAAGCGCCCGAATTCGTGATCGTCTACGGCGATCACCGCCGCGCCTACCTAGAATGCTACACGATCGATGCCGCAAATGAAGTGGATGCGCAGATCGCCGATTTGCCCCGCGGCTCGATGGAACGGCGGATGCTTGAGCGGCTCTTCAACGGGCAATCGCTGAAAACAACCGTCGATGAAACTGGCCGCATCGTGCTTCCCGCCAAGCTCCGCGCAAAGATCGATCTCGACGGCACCGCCTATTTCATAGCCACCGGCGATACCTTCCAGATCTGGAAGCCCGAAACCTTCGAGGAAATCGAAGAAGCCAAGACCGAGGCCTGGCTCGAACAGTTCCCCGACGATTTCGATCCGCTCACCCTTCTAGACCAGCAAAGGGGGGGCTGAGCGATGGCTGCGACGGCGCGCGCCACCCCGTCCACCCCACCGCATGTCCCCGTTCTGATCGACGCCATCCTCGCGGCGGCCCCGCCCGTGGGTGCACCTGCTGTTGCGGGCCGCTGGCTCGATGGCACCTTCGGGGCCGGGGGCTACACACGCGCCTTGCTGGAGGCCGGTGCGGAGCATGTCACGGGCATTGATCGCGATCCGACGGTGTTCGAGATGGTCGCCGATTGGACTTCGGGTTATGGCGAACGGCTCACACTCGTCGAGGGCACCTTCAGCCAGCTCGATACCTACGCCGATGCTCCGTTGGATGGCGTGGTGCTCGATCTCGGCGTGTCCTCGATGCAGCTCGATCAGCCGCTCCGGGGTTTTTCCTTCTCCGCCGATGGCCCGCTCGATATGCGCATGGGGCAGGCGGGGCCCACCGCGGCCGATCTCGTGAACACCGCGCCCGAGGGCACGCTGGCGGATATCCTCTACCAATACGGTGAAGAACGCGCCTCGCGTCGGATCGCCCGCGCCATTGTCGGCGCCCGCGCCGAAGCCCCCATCGTCACGACCGCGCAGCTGTCCCAGATCGTCGAGAAAGCCCTGCCGCCGCGCCGCCCAGGCCAAAGCCACCCGGCCACGCGCAGCTTTCAAGCGCTGCGTATCGCAATAAACAACGAATTCAATGAACTGGTGGACGGGCTTGAAGCCGCAGAGCGGGCGCTGAAGCCCGGCGGCTTTCTCGCCGTTGTAAGCTTTCACTCGCTGGAGGATCGCATCGTGAAGCGGTTCTTCCGCGATCGCGCCTCCCGCGGCGAAGCCCGTAGCCGCCACGCCCCCGAAGCTGCCGCAACAGAGCCCCGCTTCGAGGCGCGGAACCGCGCCATCGGGGCGACGCAAAGCGAACTCGCGGCCAACCCCCGCGCGCGCTCGGCGCTGCTGCGCACAGGAACGCGCACACGGGCCCCCGCGGGCGCGGTCAACCGCGCCGCACTCGGCTTGCCGAAACATGTAGATTGGAGGGCAACGCCATGAAATCGCTCGCCTTCGCGCTTATCGCCTTCGCGGTGATGGGCCTTGCGACCTGGGCTTATCACCAGAATTACCAAACCCAAGCCGCCCTCAAACAAACCGAGCTCGTGCAGCGTGACATCGCCCGACTCCGCGAACGCGTAACCGTGCTGCGCGCGGAATGGGCCTATCTTAACCGCCCCGAACGCCTGCGCGATTTGGCCGACCTCAACTTCGATCGCCTGGGCCTCTTCGCCCTTGCCCCCGAACAGTTTGGCACCGTCGCCGAGGTGCCTCATCCCGGTCTGAAGTCGGATGCCGTGACCGGTGTCTACGACGTTCGCGGAAATCTGGAGGATCAAGAATGACCCGCACGCCCCTGCGCCCGCTCGCGCGCATTCTCGAAGCCCGCGCCAAGGGCGAAAACCCCGACGCGATCGAGCTCGAGAACCTGCGCCAGCGCCACGAGGCCGCGCGCGACGATCAACGCGAACGCGCCGAAAGCCGGCTTCTCGTGCTGGGCATCTTTTTTCTTTCGGCGTTCCTTCTGGTCGGGGGCCGCATGGGCGTGATGGCGGCGTCAGAGCCGCTGGAGCCGCGCGCCCATGCTTCGGGCGCCACGATCCTCGCCCAGCGCTCCGACATCGTGGACAGGCAGGGCAAGATCCTCGCCACCAACCTCACCACGCATTCGCTCTACGCTCAGCCGCCCCTGATGATCGATCCCCCGCGCGCCGCCGAGGAACTGGCGCGGATCTTCCCAGATCTTGATGCCGAGCGGCTGAAGGACTTGTTCGATGCCCGCAAGTTCCTCTGGATAAAGCGGAAAATCTCCCCCGAACAGAAACAAGCGGTGCATGATATCGGCGAGCCCGGCCTGCTTTTCGGCCCCCGCGAGATGCGCCTCTACCCCAATGGCAGCCTCGCCGCCCACGTGCTGGGCGGGGCGGGTTTTGGCCGGGAGGGCGTGCATTCGGCGGAAGTGATTGGTGTGGCGGGGGTTGAGAAAACCTTCGATAGCTATCTGCGCGACCCCGGCAATGGCCGCGCGCCGCTACAGCTTTCGCTCGATCTCACCGTGCAGGCGGCCACAGAGCGCGTGCTCTACGGCGGCATGAAACTAATGAACGCTAAGGGCGCGGCGGCAGTTTTGATGGATGCCCATTCCGGCGAGATCATCAGCCTTGCCAGCCTGCCCGATTTCGATCCAAACGACCGGCCCGTGCCGCTCACCGAAGGCGATGCGGCGGAAAGCCCGCTCTTCAACCGCGCTGTGCAGGGTCTTTATGAGTTGGGCTCTACCTTCAAGATTTTCACCGCCGCGCAGGCGCTGGACGAGGGTCTCGTAAATCGCAGCTCTATCATCGATACCTCCGGCCCCTTGCGCTGGGGCCGCCACCGCATCCGCGATTTCCGCTTCTACGGCAACGAAATGTCGGTGGATGACGTAATCGTAAAATCCTCCAACATCGGCACCGCACGGATCGCGATGGAGATCGGGATCGAGCGCCAGCAAAGCTTCCTCCGCGATCTCGGCCTGCTTGATCCCATGCCGGTGGAGCTGATCGAGGCACCTGGGGCGAAACCGCTTCTGCCACCCAATTGGTCGGAGATTTCAACGATGACAATCTCCTATGGCCACGGGCTTTCGGCCAGCCCGCTTCACATGGCGGCCTCCTACGCTTCATTGCTCAACGGCGGGCTGAAGGTGGAACCCACCCTTATCAAACGCGAAAGTCATGAGGCGGGGCCGCGCATCGTATCGGAAGCCACCTCCGCCGCCGCGCGCGATATGCTGCGCCAGGTGGTGGTGCGCGGCACGGCATCGTTCGGTGACGTGGCGGGGTATGAGGTGGCGGGCAAGACCGGCACCGCCGATAAACCCCGCGCCGCGGGCGGCGGGTATTACGAGGATAAGGTGATCGCCACATTCGCCGCTGTCTTCCCCGCCGACGATCCGAAATACGTGCTGGTTGTTACGCTGGACGAGCCGGTGGAAACCTCTGGCGAGGAGCCGCGCCGGACGGCAGGGTGGACAGCAGTGCCAGTTGCCGCCGAGGTGATCCGCCGCACCGCGCCGCTTCTGGGCCTTGCGCCAACGATCCCTGCCCCGAGCCCCATCCCGTCCATTGAACCTCAATCGAATGCTGAGATAACACTGGCATCCAACTAGAACGGGCATTGGGGCACGCATGGGAACCCGGGCGAAAGAGCTGTCACTCGCCGAACTTGGGCTTACCGCCCCGGGCGGCGGCAGCGTGCGCATCACCGGGCTGGCCGTCGATAGCCGAGAGGTGACGCCGGGTTTCCTGTTTGCGGCCCTTCCCGGTAGCCGGCTGCATGGGGGCGAGTTCATCGAATACGCCCTGCGCATGGGCGCCGCGGCGATCCTGACCGATCGCGAAGGTGCCCGCATCGCCCGCCAGTGTATCGATGATTACGATCGCCCCGTGGTGATCGCCGAAGATCCGCGCCAGACGTTGGCCTTCGCCGCCGCGCTCTGGTTTGGCCAGCAGCCCGATGAGGTTGTGGCCGTCACCGGCACCAACGGCAAAACTTCTGTCTCCACCTTCTGCCGCCAGCTTTGGATGGCCATGGGGATCGAGGCCGTGAATATCGGCACAACGGGGGTTGAGGGCGCCTATGCGGCGCCGCTTCAACACACAACGCCCGATCCGATCACGCTGCACCGGATGCTGGCGCAGGTCGCCGAGGAGGGAATCGATCACGCGGCAATGGAGGCGTCGTCCCACGGCCTAGATCAGCGCCGCCTCGATGGCGTCCGCATCACCGCGGCAGGCTTCACCAATTTCAGTCAGGATCACCTTGATTACCATGGCACGCTTGAGGCCTACTTCGCTGCCAAGCTAGGCCTGTTCGAGCGCGTTCTGCCCGAGGACGGCACCGCAGTAATCAACATCGACGATCCGATGGGGCCCGAGATCGTGGAATTGGCCGAAGCGCGCGGCTGCGATCTTCTCACCGTGGGCCGCGATGAAAGCGCGGCGCTCCGCCTGTCCGCGCAACGTTTCGATGCGACGGGTCAGGAGCTTCGTTTCTTGTGGAATGGCGAGGCGCGCCAAGTGCGCCTGCCGCTGATCGGTGGCTTTCAGGCCGAAAACGCGCTTGTGGCAGCAGGGCTCTGCATTGCATCGGGCTGCGCGCCATCAGAGGTGTTCGAAGCGCTGCCGATGCTCAACACCGTGCGGGGCCGGATGCAGCTGGCCGCCACTCGGGCCAACGGCGCGGCCGTTTTTGTGGATTACGCCCACACGCCAGATGCGGTCTCCACGGCCCTGCGCGCACTCCGGCCCCACGCGATGGGCCGGCTCGTCGTGGTACTCGGCGCTGGGGGTGATCGCGATCCCAGCAAACGCCCGATGATGGGGCAGGCGGCGGCAGACTATGCCGATATCGTCATGGTCACCGATGACAATCCGCGCACTGAAGATCCCGCCACTATCCGCGCCGCGGTGATGGAGGGCTGCCCTGGCGCCACCGAAGTGAGCGACCGGGCCGAAGCGATCTTGCGTGCGGTCGATATGCTAGAGCCGGGTGATGCGCTTCTCATTGCCGGGAAGGGCCATGAGACCGGTCAGATCGTGGGTGAAGACGTGCTGCCCTTTGATGATGCCGAACAGGCCAGCGTCGCCGTGGCCGCGCTTGACGGGCGCACGCCATGACTGCGCTGTGGACATCGGCTGACGCGGCCCGGGCGACCGGCGGCCGAGCGCAGGGCGCATGGGCTGCAACAGGCGTGTCGATTGATACCCGTACGATCGCGCCGGGCGATCTGTTTGTGGCACTCACCGATCAGCGCGACGGCCACGATTTCGTAGCCGACGCGCTGGCCAAGGGCGCCTGCGGTGCACTCGTCTCGCGCATTCCCGAAGGTGTCGGAGACGACGCTCCGCTACTGATCGTAACGGATGTGCTCAAGGCGCTCGGCGCGCTCGGGGCCGCGGGCCGCGCGCGTACGGGCGCGCAGGTGATCGCCATCACGGGATCTGTTGGAAAAACCTCGACAAAAGAGATGCTGCGCACGGTGCTGGCCGGGCAGGGCAGGGTGCATGCGGCAGAGGCGAGTTACAACAACCACTGGGGCGTGCCCCTCACGCTCGCGCGGATGCCCGTGGAGACCGATTTCGCAGTAATCGAAATCGGGATGAACCAGCCGGGCGAAATCGCACCGCTTTCCCGCCTCGCGCGGCCCCATGTGGCGCTGATCACCACCGTGGCCGCCGCGCATCTGGAGGCTTTCGGTGCGCTCGACGGCATCGCGGTGGAAAAGGCTTCGATCTTTGAAGGGTTGGAGCCGGGCGGAACAGCGATCTACCACGGGGATATCCCGCAAAGCCCTATTCTTGCAGACAAGGCAACGGCCTGCGCCGAAACCCTTATCTCGTTCGGCGCCGCTGAGGGGCTCGCCTGCCGCCTGAACGACGTCAAGATCACCGGTGAAACAACGGTTGTTAAGGCAGAAATCGCGGGCACACCCATTCTCTTCAAGATCGGCGCACCGGGCGCGCATTTCGCGGCTAACGCCCTCGCTGTTCTCGCAGCCTGCCGCGCCGTGGGCGCCGATCCGGCGGTGACCGCCTGTGATCTCGGTCGCTGGCGCCCGCCGGGCGGCCGTGGCACGCGCGAGATCATCGCCCTTGATCCGGTGGAAGACCAGGATATCGCGCTGATCGACGATGCGTTCAACGCCAACCCGGCCTCCATGGCCGCGGCTCTTGACGTACTGGGGGCCGCCGAGCCGGTGCACGACGTGGGTCGCATCGCCCGGGGCCGCCGGATCGCCATCCTCGGCGACATGCTGGAACTGGGCGAAAACGAAGCCGCGCTTCACGCAGAGATCGCGCGCCACCCGGCGATGGAGGACGTGGCAAAGGTGCATTGCGTCGGCCCCCGCATGGCCGCGCTCTGGGCAGCGCTGCCAGAGGCCAAGCGCGGCACGAAAGCCGAAAGCGCCGACGATCTTGCTGCCCGCGCCCGCAGCCTTGTCGATGCCGGTGACGTGGTGCTGGTCAAGGGGTCGAAGGGAAGCCGTGTCAGCCGTGTCGTTGACGCCATCCGCAAGCTGGGTCACCCGCGCGCGGGCGATGAAGGAGAAGGCTGACAATGCTGTTTTGGCTAACCGAGTTTTCCGATGGCGGGGATATCTTCAACCTGTTTCGCTACATCACCTTCCGCGCAGGTGGGGCTTTCTTCACAGCGCTCGTCTTCGGCTTTCTCTTCGGGCGGCCGCTGATCAACGCACTTCGCCGGCGCCAGAAACAGGGCCAGCCGATCCGCGAAGACGGGCCCCAAAGCCATATCGAAACAAAGGCGGGCACGCCCACCATGGGCGGGCTTCTGATCCTGTCTGCGCTGATGGTGGCAACGCTCCTCTGGGCCCGGCTCGACAATGGCTTTGTCTGGATGATCCTCTTCGTCACCGCCGCCTTCGGGCTAATCGGCTTCGCCGATGACTATGCGAAGGTTTCGAAAAACAACGCCAAAGGCGTGCCGGGGCGCCTCCGCTTTGGCATCGGTCTCGCCATCTCGGCGCTGGCGGGATACTGGGCCTCGATGCTGCACCCCGAAACGCTGGCATTCCAACTGGCCTTCCCGGTGTTCAAGGATGTGCTGCTGAACCTCGGCCTGATCTTCATCCCTTTTGCGATGATCGTGATCGTGGGCGCGGCCAATTCGGTCAACCTCACCGATGGGCTGGATGGGCTTGCCATTATGCCGGTGATGATCGCCGCCGGAACCCTGGGCGTGATTGCCTATGCCGTGGGGCGCGTCGATTTCACCGAATACCTCGACGTGCACTACGTGCCGGGCACCGGCGAGATCCTGATCTTCACCGCCGCGCTCATTGGCGGCGGCTTGGGATTTTTGTGGTACAACGCCCCGCCCGCGGCGGTGTTCATGGGCGATACCGGATCGCTGGCCCTTGGCGGCGCGCTCGGCGCAATCGCCGTGGCCACCAAGCACGAGATCGTGCTGGCCATCGTGGGCGGGCTGTTCGTGGTGGAGGCGCTGAGTGTGATCATCCAGGTCGCCTATTTCAAACGGACCGGCAAGCGCGTCTTCCTCATGGCCCCGATCCACCACCATTTCGAGAAACAGGGCTGGGCAGAGCCTCAGATCGTGATCCGCTTCTGGATCATCTCGCTGATCCTCGCGCTGATCGGGCTTGCAACGCTGAAAGTGCGATAGCGCCGACCGGGGGGTTCACCCGCCGGACACCTGAGAGTATTTGAACAAGGTGAGTTGAGAGGGAGATCGGCGATGCGGCGCGCACTCGTCACCGGCGGCAATCGCGGGATCGGCAAGGCCATTGCGGTGGGGCTCCTGTCCGCGGGGCTAGAGGTCGTGATCGGCGCGCGCGATGGCGCGGCCGGGGCTGAAGCGGCGGCAGAGCTTGGCTGCGCGAGCGTGGCGCTCGATCTCGAGGCGCCGGATACTTTTGCGGACGCGCTGGCCGAGGCGGGCGAGATCGACGTTCTGATCAACAACGCAGGCGTACTTTTCGAGGGCCCGATGCTGGGCGATCCTACAGAGTTCGAGACCTCAATGCAGGTCATGGTGCATGCGCCATATGAGTTGATCCGGCATCTCGCGCCGGGGATGGGCGCGCGCACCTATGGACGGATCGTCAACCTGTCCTCCGGCTGGGGCAGTTTTGCCGAAGGCCTCGGCGGGCCCAACGCCTATGGCGTGGCTAAGGCTGCTCTGAATGCGCTCACCCTCGCGCTATCCCGAGAACTGCCGCCCGGCGTGACGGTTAACGCGGTGTGCCCGGGATGGGTGCGCACCCGGATGGGCGGCCCGGGCGCCAATCTCAGCGTGGAAGAGGGCGCCGATACCGCGATCTGGCTGGCCACCCATGGCGAAGGCGGGCCAACGGGTAAGTTTTTCCGCCGGCGGGCGGAGATCGACTGGTGAGCCCGGCGCGGCGCATCGCGCTTTCGGGCTGTTCAGGCGGGGGAAAATCCACCTTGCTTGCCGAGCTTGCCCGCCGGGGCTGGGCTACCGTGGCCGAACCCGGGCGACGAGTCGTGCGCGCGGCCCTTGCAGACGGTCAGGGGGCCACCCCCTGGGGTGATATGCCGGGTTTCATCGCGCGCGTTCTCGATCTCGCACGCGCCGATTATGAAGAAGCGGTGGCAGGCCCCGTGGTGTTCGATCGCTCGATCCTCGACGCGCTTGTCTGGCACCACCGAACGCGCACGCCGCTTGCCCCCGCGCATGCCGGGTTGGCCGAGACCCATCGCTACGCAGCCATGGTATGGCTCACACCGCCGTGGCGGGCGCTGTTTTCCCAAGACGCGGAACGCCGGCATGGGTGGGCAGAGGCGGTGGCGGAATTCGAGGCACTCCAGCACTATCTGCCGCAGATGGGCTATGCGGCACGGCCCATCCCGCAACTGCCCCTGAAAGACCGTGCTGACTGGTTCGAGACCGCGCTGGCCGAAGAGGGCGTCGCTGCATGATCCCCGCCCGCGGCTACGAGGGCGCGCGCGTCGCCGTTCTGGGCTTGGGTCGCAGCGGGCTAGCTGCCGCCCGTGCGCTAAAGGCTGGCGGGGCAGAGGTGATCGCCTGGGATGACGGAGCTGCAGCGCGGGACGGGGCTGAAGCCGAAGGATTTACGCTTGAAGACCTGACGCGCGAAAG
>JBCCRC010000089.1:0-11522 GCA_039208375.1 Pseudomonadota bacterium
CGGATGATGTGCGCGAGGCCTTGCGCAATGCCGCGCTTGTGGGCCGCCGGGACCGGGACCTGTGGATCTTTGCCTATGGCTCGCTCATGTGGGATCCGGCGGTCCGGTTTGTCGAGGTGCGACGCGCCCATACCGACCAGTATAGTCGCAGCTTTTGCCTTTGGGATGACGGCGCACGCGGTACGCAAGAACGGCCGGGTCTGATGGCTGCGCTAGATGTGGGAGAGGGATGTACCGGTCTTGCGTTTCGGATTGCAGCCGATCAGATCGAGGTAGAGACCGAGATTTTGTGCCGGCGAGAGCTGATTGCGCCGGGCTATGTTTGTGCCTTCGTTGAACTGGATACGGCACAGGGCTGCGTCGAGGCACTGACATTCGTAGCCGATCACAGCGCTGAGGTTATTGTGCCGGATATCCCGATT
This sequence comes from Pseudomonadota bacterium, assembly GCA_039208375.1. Lineage (GTDB taxonomy): Bacteria > Pseudomonadota > Alphaproteobacteria > Rhodobacterales > Rhodobacteraceae > JANQPC01. The sequence continues at coordinate 423 of JBCCRC010000089.1, forward strand.
GCAGAACAGGCGCGCATGATCGCTCATGCTGAAGGCCTATTCGGCTCCGCGTTTGACTACCTGTCGAACGTCAAGCGGCACCTCGATGAGTTGGCGATCGAAGACGCCTATATCGAGGCTCTGTGTGTGCTTGTCGACAAAGAGCGCGCGCTGGTTTGATCTCGCTTAAGCCGCCTTGGCGGGTTTCTCGGACGGTTCTGGATTGATCCCGGCCATCAGCTCTTCCACGAGGAATGAGATCAGCTGTTGACGATTGCCCAGCCCCGTTTTGCGGTAGATCGCGTTCATCTGGCTTTTGACGGTGGATGCCGTGGTGCTGCGCAATTCGGCAATCTCGGCGTTGGAAAAGCCTTTCATCGCATAGATGGCTACCGCTTGTTCCGATGGCGACAGTCGCCAGTCGCGAAAAAGCGTGCGCAAGTGATCCTCGTAGTGGCCCGAGGCCACGTCGATCTGGCGATTGAGATGAACCATCCGGTCCAGACCGCGCCGCACCAGCATGGAGGTGGCGAGAAGGCCAATGACCAGACCGATGCTAGCGAGGATCTGTATCACCTCCAGATAGGCATAGGGAATCGGCGTCTGGCGCAGGCCCAGGATCTCGGACCATAGCTCACCCGTGAAGAAGAATGCGCTGAGCGTCTGGATCGCCAGCGCGCTGTAAAGGATCGTCAAACGAAAGCGCTCACGCCGTTTGCGGCTGGCACTGGTTTGCGGGGTGGCGCGACCGCGGGCGCGGGCGGTTTGGCTGAGCCGCGCAAGTGCGCCCTGGGGCATATCAGTTGGCATCACGGTGGCCTTCCTGTTGGGGGTCCTGCTGGGGCACGGTGCCTGGCAGTTTTGCATAGACCCCGTCATATCGAATCTCACCGGTCGTCCGGCTGATGATCACTTCGCGGTCAAACGCGCCATTCGTGGCCGCAATCCGGATCCGGCCCAGCAATGTGCGGCTGATTTCTGTGACTTCATAGCCTTCGGACTGCAAAAGCCAGATCACGTCATCTGTATCGACGTCTTGGGCGGGCGCGCCTGTCGCAAAACCTGTGATCAGCACAGTTGCGGCCAGCGTTCGGCTAAGGCCGGGGAAACGGCGGCATTGTCTCATACGCATGGCAATTAGAGTAGGAATGCGGCGGCAAGATGGCTGAAATCGCGCGAATCTCGTGCGTCCAACCCGGGGGGTGGACGTCTCCACCCCCCTCAGAAACTGCGAAAAACGGCATACAACCCAGGTACGAGAGCCCGCTATTGGCCCCAGGTGGTAATACACCCCCGTGGGTCGACGTGGCATATCAATCCGGCGAGCCTCGGGTAGAGGACGCGGCATAACAGCGAAGCGGATCGCTTTTCAGACCCAGAGGGGTCGGCAGAGCGAACAGACCAGGCGCAGGATAGTCTCCGTTCTCCTCGCCAATGGGTCAGCAAGGCGACCCGCATCGCGCCCGCAAGTGGACTTGACCTCTCCACACTGTCTGCGGGAACCGGCTGGGGCCACAAATAGGTGCCTGGCGTTCTCTACCCGAGGTGATTCCTCACGATACGATGACCGGTACCAAGTCTTGAACTTGGACCGGCATCGGCGTATCTGCCTGGTAGTTCAGGAGAGCACCCGTCATGGCCACCACCAATCCGCTTCAGTTCATTCAGCAGGTTCGCGCCGAAGTGGCCAAGGTTGTGTGGCCATCGCGACGTGAGGTGGGCATCACCTCGGCAATGGTGTTCGTAATGGCGATGCTAACCGCGATCTTCTTCTTTTTCGTCGATTGGCTGATCCGTCTGGGCCTACAGGGCATTCTGGGCATGTTCTGATCGGCCACGCGCCGTTCAACGCCTCTTGAATTCGACCTTTATCGGCGGTAATGCCGTGCCACTTCCCGCAAACGACGACCGAAACTTCCCCAGCCGGGGCCTAGGTCGGTATTGCGGGTAGCATTTCAGCGGCCCCCAGTGCCGAACGGATACGAGGAACGGAACAAACAATGGCAAAGCGGTGGTACTCCGTCAGCGTGCTCTCGAACTTTGAGAAAAAGGTCGCCGAGCAAATCCGACATGCCGTGGAAGACGCCAGTCTTCAGGAAGAGATCGAGGAAGTCCTGGTTCCGACCGAAGAGGTGATTGAGATCCGCCGCGGAAAGAAGGTGCCGACCGAACGCCGCTTCATGCCCGGCTACGTGCTTGTGCGGATGGAGATGTCGGATGAAGGCTATCACCTGATCAACTCGATCAACCGTGTGACCGGGTTTCTGGGCCCGCAGGGCCGCCCGATGCCGATGCGCGATGCCGAAGTGAATCAGATCTTGAACCGCGTTGAGGAGGGCGAAAGCCAGCCGCGCACGCTGATCCACTTCGAGGTGGGCGAGAAGGTGAAGGTGAACGACGGCCCGTTTGAGGATTTCGACGGGATGGTCGAAGAGGTCGATGAAGAGAACCAGCGCCTGAAGGTGACGGTGTCGATCTTCGGCCGTGCGACGCCGGTGGAACTGGAGTACACCCAGGTTTCGAAGGAAGCCTGATCAGCGTTTGCGCGCAGCCCCTTAGATCTACGAAGAGCCATAGCAGCGGCGGGCTCAGCTCCGGCGCGGCTATTGCTGTTATGAACGTACAACGTCTGACTTACGGCTGAACTTGCCCGCAGCACGGAACCCCACCTAATTCCGGGGCCGTGGGTACACCCCGCCGATGGCGCAGCTGCCCGCGACCTTGGCTTGCGCCGGCAGCAGTGCACGCCATGGGCGGCAACGGTGTTGAAACCAACGCATTCCCCCCCGGCGCCAACCCTTGCAATGCCGCCCAATCCCAACTAAAGGCGCGCTTTGCGGTGGTTCCGGTCAGCCCGAACGCGCCGCATCCCTTGTGGGTGGCGAGGCGGTCGCGACCGCCGGACCGGACCACATCGACGTATATCCGGCCCAACGCGTTGTGCCGGAGTTGAGAAAGGAGGGCCACCATGGCCAAGAAAGTCGCCGGCACCATGAAGCTTCAGGTGCCTGCCGGACAAGCAAACCCCTCTCCGCCGGTTGGCCCGGCGCTGGGCCAGCGCGGCATCAACATCATGGAATTCTGCAAGGCGTTCAACGCCAAGACGCAGGAGATGGAGCCCGGCGCGCCGTGCCCCACCGTGATCACCTACTACCAGGACAAATCCTTCACGATGGATATCAAGACGCCGCCCGCGTCTTACTATCTCAAAAAAGACGCCAAGGTGAAATCCGGCGCCAACAATCCGTCACGTGAGACGGTAGGCACGGTCAGCGTGGCGCAGGTGAAAGAAATTGCCGAGGCCAAGATGAAAGACCTCAACGCCAATGACGTGGATGCAGCGATGCAGATCATCCTCGGCTCGGCACGGTCGATGGGCATCGAGGTGAAGGGGTAAGTCATGGGTAAACTCGGAAAACGAACACGCGCGGCACGCGAGGCCTTCGAGGGCAAAGAAAACGTGTCGGTGGAAGAAGCGGTCACGCTGGTGAAATCGAACGCAAAGGCAAAGTTCGATGAAACTGTCGAGATCGCGATGGCGCTGGGTGTCGATCCCCGCCATGCCGATCAGATGGTGCGCGGCACTGTCACACTGCCGAACGGTACGGGCAAATCGGTGCGCGTGGCCGTCTTTGCGCGCGGCCCGAAGGCAGAGGAAGCCACGGCGGCGGGCGCCGATATCGTTGGCGCCGAAGATCTGATGGAAACCGTTCAGGGCGGCACCATCGAGTTCGATCGCTGCATTGCGACGCCGGATATGATGCCGATCGTGGGCCGGCTCGGCAAGGTGCTCGGCCCCCGCAACCTGATGCCGAACCCCAAGGTCGGCACCGTGACGATGGACGTCAAAGAAGCCGTGGAAGCGGCGAAAGGCGGCCAGGTGCAGTTCAAGGCTGAAAAGGCGGGCGTGGTACATGCCGGCGTCGGCAAGGCCTCGTTCGACGAAGCCAAGCTCGTTGAAAACGTGCGCGCCTTTGTTGATGCCGTGCAGAAGGCCAAGCCCGCGGGCGCCAAGGGCACCTACATGAAGAAGGTCTCGCTGACCTCTACCATGGGCCCGGGCGTTTCAATTTCGGTCGATAGCGCGACGGGCAACGCCTGAGGTCAGTCTTGATCCCGCAAGGTTTGACGGGGCGCGTGGGTCTTGGCCCGCGCGCCCCGTTCCCGTTAGGCGTCTTCCGATGACAAGCTTTTCCGTTGCCGCCATCGTTCGCGAGCCGCCAGACGTGCTTGAGCGCTTCGTGGGCTGGCACCTGGGGCTGGGCGCGGCGCGGATCGACCTTTATTTCGATGATCCCGAGGATCCCTCGGCCCCCCGGTTCGCGGGCGACCCGCGCATACGTGTGGTGCGCTGCACGCCCGGTTTCTGGCAGGCGATCGGCACATCGCCCACCCGCCGCTTCCCGCGCCGCCAGAACCGCGCGATGACGCATGCTTATGCCGAGTCTGAGGCCGACTGGATGCTGAACATCGATGCTGACGAGTTGATCCATATCGGGGGGCGCTCTGTCGCCGAGATGCTGGAGGCGGCCCCGTCCGACGTGGGCGCGGTCAGCATCGCCTCTGCCGAATACGTCCGGGTCGCCGGCGCGCCGCCGGCCTTCCGCCTGCCGGTCGCACGCGGGATGCTGGCAGAGATCTATGGCGCCGACGGCCCGCTTTTTCGCCGGGCGTCGGGCCTTGTTGGGCACGCGGACGGGAAGTCTTTTATCCGCCGGGGGCAGGCGGGGATTCGGTTGCGCCAGCACTGGGCGGAAGGGGATGCGGGCCGCATAGCCAGCCAGTGTCTGGGCGCCGGGGAGGGGGCCTATCTCCTGCATTTCCTGCAGGAGGATTTTGCGACCTGGCGCGCGAAAGTGCCCTGGCGGATGAACAGTTTCGGCTTCCCGCCAGAGGTGAAGGCGGCGGTCGCCGCCATTGAGGCGGCAGAGACAGACCGGGAGGAGGCGCTGCGCGGCCTTCACCGGCGGTTGTCTGAGATCACGGCAGAGCAGGCCGCTGCGCTGGAGGTGCGCGGGGGCCTTGTCCTCTTCAATGTGGATTTCGCGGCCGTGGCGCGGGGCGCGCTGGCCTAACGCTCGGTTGGCCCGCCGCCGTCTTTCCAATCGCCGAACCCGCCGACATTAGAGACGTCCTGGTAGCCCATATCCGACAGCGTCTTGCCGGCAAGCGCGGCCTGGCCGCCCTTGCCGCAGACAAGCACGATATCGGCGTCATGGGTCAGTTCGGGCTTGTGGGAGGGCGTCGCGGGATCTGCGGCGAACTCGATCATCCCGCGGGTGACGCGGCGGGCGCCCGCAATCGTGCCGGACGCTGCAATGTCGGCGCTGTCGCGCACATCGACGAAGACGCTGCCGCCCGCCGCGTGCTTGGCCTTGCCCTCATCAACAGTGATCTTCGGCACGACCGCATGCGCCTCATCGAGAAAGTCCTTAGCTGTTTTCATTGCTTATTCCTCCTTCAGTTGCGCACAGCCTAGTGGGCGCATCGGCGCCCGCAATCCATCCGCGAGAGGCGGCCCTGCAAAAAAACTGCTTGCCAGGCGCCGAATCAGCCCTTGGCAACGGGCCGCAAAAGGTCTAATTCCCCGCCATTGGCCCGGCGGTGAGATTCGTTCGGGCCTTTATTCGTCCGAGACGGTGGGTGGCCCCTAGCAAATTGCCAAAGGCCATAATTCCTGCCTGAGACGGGAAGTGACCAATTTTCTTCGGTGCCGTTGCGGTTCCGGGGGCGGTATGGCGCAGGACCCGTATGGACTCGTGGTTGGGGCCCAAGGCCCTTGCCGGGAAGAGCCGGGAGGTCCGCCTCCCAATTTGGAGTGAAACTGTGGATAGAGCCCAGAAAGAGAAAGTGGTCGATGAACTCGGCCAGATCTTCGAAAGCTCTGGCGTCGTGGTGGTTGCCCACTACGCGGGTATGACAGTTGCCGAGATGCAGGACCTGCGCGCGCAGATGCGTGAAGCTGGCGGGTCCGTACGCGTCGCCAAGAACAGGCTCGCCAAGATCGCCCTTCAGGACAAGCCCAACGCTTCGTTGGCGGATCTTCTGGGCGGTATGACCCTTCTTGCCTATTCCGAGGATCCTGTGGCTGCGGCCAAGGCCATGGACAAGTACGCCAAGGATAACTCGAAGCTTGAGATCCTAGGCGGTGCAATGGGCGAGACGGCTCTGGATCCGGCCGGTGTGAAAGCCGTGGCCGCCATGCCCTCGCGGGAGGAGCTTATTGCTTCGATCGTAGGCTGCATCGGCGCCCCCGCTTCCAACATCGCCGGCGCCGTTGGCGCACCTGCATCGAATGTCGCGAGCATTCTTTCGACGATCGAGGAGCGCGCGGAAGCCGCTTGAGCAACATGTTTGTCCCGCGGGGTTGAACGCCCGGTGTTGGATCACATCTTAAGGAACTGAAAATGGCTGATCTGAAGAAACTTGCTGAAGAGATCGTGGGGCTCACGCTTCTCGAAGCCCAGGAACTCAAAACAATCCTGAAAGACGAGTACGGCATCGAACCGGCTGCTGGCGGCGCGGTGATGATGGCTGGCCCGGCTGGCGGCGGCGACGCCGGTGGCGATGCGGCTGAGGAAAAGTCGGAATTCGACGTGATCCTCAAAGCGGCCGGTGCGCAGAAGATCAACGTGATCAAAGAAGTGCGTGCGATCACGGGCCTTGGCCTCAAAGAAGCCAAGGAACTCGTCGAAGCGGGCGGCAAGGCCGTCAAGGAAGGCGTCGACAAGGCGGAAGCCGAGGAGATCAAGGGCAAGCTCGAGGCGGCTGGCGCCGAAGTCGAGCTCAAGTAATCGCCCTCCGGCGGGCGGCGGCAATCCCGGGCAAGCCTCGGGGCTCCGCGGCAGCGCTGGCACGAAAAAGACGGCTGGATGCGGGAAATCCGCATCCGGCCTTCCGCGTCTCAGGAAGCCCCCGCTTCGGGCGGAGGTTTCCTAAGGTGCGGAGCCAGTCGGGCGGGCGCCTGTGGGAGGGCGCCCTGGTATGGACTGGCCGCATCTGTTTCACCGGCGCGCCGCCGGGCCCCGACGGCCGGCGCGTCAGCGAAAGCGAAAGGTGAACGCCACATGGCATCGACCTATCTTGGCCAAAAACGACTCCGCAAATACTACGGCAAAATCCGCGAAGTGTTGGAAATGCCGAACCTCATCGAGGTTCAGAAATCGAGCTACGACCTGTTTCTGAAATCCGGCGATCAGCCCGAGCCAATGGATGGCGAGGGCCTGATGGGCGTGTTCCAATCGGTGTTCCCGATCAAGGATTTCAACGAAACGGCCGTGCTTGAGTTCGTGCGCTACGAGCTTGAGAAGCCGAAATACGATGTGGAAGAATGCCAGCAGCGGGATATGACCTATTCGGCGCCGCTGAAGGTCACGCTGCGCCTGATCGTCTTTGATGTGGATGAGGATACCGGGGCCAAGTCGGTCAAAGACATCAAGGAACAGGATGTGTTCATGGGCGACATGCCCCTGATGACACCGAATGGCACCTTCATCGTGAATGGCACCGAGCGCGTCATCGTCAGCCAGATGCACCGCTCCCCCGGCGTGTTCATCGATCACGACAAGGGCAAGACCCACAGCTCGGGCAAGCTTCTCTTCGCCTGCCGCATCATCCCCTATCGCGGCTCCTGGCTCGATTTCGAATTCGATGCCAAGGATCTTGTCTATGCGCGCATCGACCGGCGCCGCAAGCTTCCCGTCACAACGCTGCTTTACGCGTTGGGGCTCGACCAAGAAGCGATCATGGATGCCTATTACGATACGGTCGAGTTCAAGCTTGAAAAAAACAAGGGCTGGGTCACGAAGTTCTTTCCCGAACGCGTGCGGGGCACGCGCCCGGCCTACGATCTGGTAGATGCCAAATCAGGCGAGGTGATCGCGGAAGCCAGCAAAAAAGTCACCCCGCGGGCGGTGAAGAAGCTGATTGACGAGGGCAAGGTTACCGACCTTCTGTTGCCGTTCGACCAGATCGTCGGTCGCTTTGTTGCCAAGGACATTATCAACGAAGAAACCGGCGCGATCTACGCCGAGGCCGGTGATGAGCTGACGTGGGAAACCGACAAAGACGGTGTTGTCACGGGCGGCACGCTGCATGAGCTTATCGAAGCGGGTGTTACCGAAATCCCCGTGCTCGACATCGATAACGTGAATGTGGGCCCCTACATGCGTAATACGATGGCGGCAGACAAGAACATGGGCCGCGACACAGCGCTCATGGACATCTACCGGGTGATGCGCCCGGGCGAACCGCCCACCGTGGATGCGGCTTCCGCGCTTTTCGATACGCTCTTCTTCGATAGCGAGCGCTACGATCTGTCCGCTGTTGGCCGTGTGAAGATGAACATGCGCCTCGCGCTCGATGCCGAGGACACGGTGCGCACGCTTCGTCGCGAAGATATCGTGGCCTGCATCAAAGCGCTTGTGGATCTGCGCGACGGGCGCGGCGAGGTGGACGATATCGACCATCTCGGCAACCGCCGCGTGCGTTCGGTGGGCGAGCTGATGGAAAACCAGTATCGCGTCGGCCTTCTGCGGATGGAGCGCGCGATCAAGGAGCGTATGAGCTCGGTCGAGATTGATACCGTGATGCCGCAGGATCTTATTAACGCCAAGCCCGCCGCTGCGGCGGTACGCGAATTCTTCGGCTCTTCCCAGCTGTCGCAGTTCATGGACCAGACGAACCCGCTTTCGGAAGTCACGCACAAGCGGCGGCTTTCGGCGCTCGGGCCGGGCGGCCTAACGCGGGAACGCGCGGGATTTGAGGTGCGCGATGTGCATCCCACGCATTACGGTCGGATGTGCCCGATCGAAACGCCGGAAGGCCCGAACATCGGCCTGATCAACTCTCTCGCCACCTTCGCTAGGGTGAACAAGTACGGCTTCATTGAAACGCCCTACCGCAAGGTGGTGGAGGGGCAGGTGACCGACGATGTCCAATACATGTCGGCCACTGAGGAAATGCGCCACGTCGTGGCTCAGGCCAATGCCAAACTCGATGACACAGGCAAGTTCCAGAATGAGCTCGTGTCGACCCGCCAAGCGGGGGAGTATACGCTCGCGCCGCCGGAAAACGTTGATCTGATTGACGTTTCTCCCAAGCAGTTGGTATCGGTTGCCGCCTCGCTGATCCCGTTCCTGGAGAACGACGACGCCAACCGCGCGCTCATGGGTTCGAACATGCAGCGCCAGGCCGTGCCGCTTTTGCAGGCCGAGGCCCCGCTGGTGGGCACCGGGATCGAGGAAGTGGTCGCCCGCGATTCCGGCGCCGCCATCATGGCGCGCCGAGCGGGGATCATCGATCAGGTCGATGCCCAACGCATCGTGATCCGGGCCACCGAAGATCTCGAACCCGGCGATCCGGGCGTGGATATCTACAGCCTGCGCAAGTTCCAACGTTCGAACCAGAACACCTGCATCAACCAGCGCCCGCTGGTGAAGGTAGGTGAGCCGGTCAGCAAAGGCGAGGTCATCGCCGACGGGCCGTCCACCGATCTGGGCGAACTGGCGCTCGGCAAAAACGTGGTCGTCGCTTTCATGCCGTGGAACGGCTACAACTATGAGGACTCGATCCTGATCTCCGAACGGATCGTGCGCGATGACGTCTTCACCTCGATCCATATCGAGGAATTCGAGGTTGCCGCCCGCGATACCAAGCTGGGGCCGGAAGAGATCACCCGCGATATCCCGAATGTGGGCGAAGAAGCGCTGCGCAACCTCGATGAGGCGGGCATCGTTTATATCGGCGCCGAAGTGGGGCCGGCCGACATTCTGGTGGGTAAGATCACGCCGAAGGGCGAAAGCCCGATGACGCCGGAGGAAAAGCTCCTCCGCGCGATCTTCGGCGAAAAGGCATCGGATGTGCGCGATACCTCGCTGCGGCTGCCGCCGGGCGATTTCGGCACCGTTGTGGAAGTGCGCGTGTTCAACCGCCATGGGGTGGAGAAAGATGAACGCGCCCTTCAGATCGAGCGAGAAGAGGTGGAACGCCTTGCGCGCGACCGGGATGACGAACTTGCCATCCTCGATCGCAACATCTACGCCCGCCTCAAGACGATGATCTTGGGCAAAGTAGCCGTGAAAGGGCCCAAGGGCGTCAAGCCCAAGTCCGAGATCACCGAGGATCTTCTCGAAAGCCTTTCCAAGGGCCAGTGGTGGCAGCTTGCCATCGGCGAAGACGAGGAGGCCCAGCAGATCGAGGCGCTCAACGCCCAATATGAGGCGCAGAAACGCGCGCTCGACGCCCGGTTCGAAGACAAGGTTGAAAAGGTGCGCCGGGGCGATGACCTGCCGCCGGGCGTGATGAAGATGGTCAAGGTGTTCGTCGCGGTGAAGCGCAAGCTGCAACCCGGTGACAAGATGGCCGGCCGCCACGGCAACAAGGGCGTGATCTCGAAGGTGGTGCCGATGGAGGACATGCCGTTCCTCGGCGATGGCACCCCGGTGGATTTCGTGCTGAACCCACTTGGCGTGCCCTCGCGCATGAATGTGGGCCAGATCTTGGAAACCCACATGGGCTGGGCCGCGCGCGGCCTCGGCATCCAGATCGACGATGCGCTCGGTGCTTATCGCCGGTCGGGTGACCTCACCCCGGTGCAAGAGGCGATGAAGATCGCATATGGCGACGAGGTTTGGGACGAAGGGCTCGATGAGCTCGAGGCCGACGCGCTCGTTGAAAAGGCGGAACTTGTCACCCGCGGTGTGCCGATCGCAACGCCCGTTTTCGACGGTGCGAAGGAGGCCGATGTCAACAACGCGCTGGAACGGGCGGGCTTCGATGAATCCGGCCAGTCCACGCTTTTTGACGGGCGCACGGGCGAGCAATTTGCGCGCCCCGTGACCGTGGGCATCAAGTACCTTCTGAAGCTGCATCACCTTGTGGATGATAAGATCCACGCGCGCTCCACCGGGCCCTACAGCCTTGTGACCCAGCAGCCGCTGGGCGGTAAGGCCCAGTTCGGCGGCCAGCGCTTTGGGGAAATGGAGGTCTGGGCGCTCGAAGCCTACGGCGCCGCCTACACGCTGCAGGAGATGCTCACCGTGAAGTCGGACGACGTCGCGGGCCGGACCAAGGTCTACGAGTCGATCGTCAAGGGCGAGGACAACTTCGAAGCCGGCGTGC
>JBCCRC010000090.1:0-11181 GCA_039208375.1 Pseudomonadota bacterium
CGCAACTGTCAGGCCGGCGAGGAACCCCGTGCGCTTCCGGTAGCCGAGATAGCCCATGATCACCATTACGATCAGCGGGTTGCCGATCAGCACGAACAGCGAAAGTGCCACGGCTGGCCCGACCTGTGCGCCTAGCGTGGAGAGATCGAGTGCCGCGCCGAGTGCCAGAAAGAAAAACAGAAGCAGAAAATCCCGCAACGAGGCAAGGCGTGAGCCGATCGCCTCCCGATAGGGCGTTGATGCCAGCGAAACACCGGCAAGAAGCCCGCCAAGTTCCTTTCCAAAGCCGATGGCGTCCCCCGCCGCGGCAAGACCGGCCGCCCAGCCAACCGAAAAGATAACGAGAAGTTCTGGCGAACGGGCCACGAGCCTCAGAAGCGGCGTGGCGAGGTAGCGAATGAACAAGAAAACGAAAACGAGCATAGCGGCCGCGCCACCGATCAGGCGAAGGAAGTCGCCGCCGGCGCCACCACCGGCCGCTCCCATCCCAATGGCGGAAAGGGCCACCATGGCAACAACGACAAAAATGTCCTGCACAATCAGGAAGCCCAGCGCGATCTTCCCGTGCAATGCTTCGATCTCGCGCTTGTCGGAGAGTAGTTTGACGATGATGATCGTGGAAGAAAACGTTAGCGCGACGGCGATATAGAGCGCAGGCACCCAGTCGATCCCAAGCCCCAGGCAGATCAGGAAACCAAAGAACGCCGTGAACCCAACTTGCCCAAGCCCAGTTGCGACCGCTACGCGCCCAAGGCTTTTCACGAGGTTCAGATCGAGCTTTAGCCCAACGAGGAAGAGTAGCACGGCAATGCTAAACTGGCTGAGCGTTTGGATGAACTCTTCCGACGCAACGAGCCCCAAGGCATCGGGCCCGGCGAGAACGCCCGCCGCGATAAAGGCCACAACAAGGGGTTGACGCGCCACAAGGCCCGCAAGCCCCAGGAGCGCCCCAAGCAGAACGAGAACCGCGATTTCGTAGAATGCCTTGTCGAACGCGATTTCCACCGCCGACCTCCCCGAAACGCATAAAACCAATATGTATCAAATCGGTGGGCGGCCGCTGCGCGTCAAGGGGCGGTGTAGGGAACGGGGCGATCAGCTCTTGGCGTAACCAATCCCCTCAAGCGCGCCGCGTATCTCGTCTAGGATGGCGGGATCATCGATCGTGGCCGGCATCTTGTAGCTTTGCCCGTCTGCGATCTTGACCATCGTCCCGCGCAGGATTTTGCCCGAACGGGTTTTGGGCAATCGGTCTACCACCACCGCAAGCTTGAATGCAGCCACCGGGCCAATCTGATCACGTACGGAGGTGACAACTTCCTTCGCAACCTCGGCATGATCGCGATCGACCCCTGCATTTAGGCACAAGAAGCCCAACGGCAACTGGCCCTTCAGCGCGTCACTCACGCCGATTACGGCGCACTCAGCCACGTCCGGATGGGCCGCAAGCACTTCCTCCATTGCGCCGGTGGACAGCCGGTGTCCGGCCACATTGATCACGTCGTCGGTGCGGGCCATGATGTAGAGGTAGCCGTCTTGATCGATATAGCCTGCATCACCGGTTTCGTAGTAGCCGGGGAAGTGAGCGAGATAGCTCTTCCGAAATCTCTCCTCAGCGTTCCAAAGGGTGGGCAAGGTGCCGGGGGGCAGCGGGAGCTTCACCGCAATGGCGCCGAGGTCACCCGGCGCCACAGGATGCCCCGCCTCGTCGAGGATTTGCACATCCCAGCCCGGCATCGCTACGGACGGTGAGCCAATCTTCACTGGCAGTGACTCGATCCCCAGCGGGTTGGCTGCAATCGCGTAGCCCGTCTCGGTTTGCCACCAGTGATCGATCACCGGCACGCCAAGCATGTTTTCGGCCCACTCTATCGTGTCCGGGTCCGCCCGTTCGCCCGCAAGGAAAAGCGATTGAAGGCAGGAAAGATCGTAGTTTTTGACAAGCTCGCCTTTGGGATCCTCGCGCTTGATGGCGCGGAACGCCGTAGGCGCGGTAAACAGCACCTTGATCCGATGCTCTTCAATCATGCGCCAAAAGGTGCCCGCATCGGGCGTGCCGACCGGCTTGCCTTCGAACACCACCGTAGTGCAGCCGTAGATCAGGGGTGCGTAACAGATGTAGCTGTGGCCTACGACCCAGCCGACATCGGACGCCGCCCAGTACACATCTCCCGGCTGCACGTCGTAGATGTTCTTCATTGTCCAGTTCAGCGCCACGAGATGCCCGCCATTGGGGCGCACCACCCCTTTGGGCTGGCCGGTCGTGCCGGAGGTATAAAGGATGTAGAGCGGATCGTTGCCTTTGACGGGTACGCACTCCGCCGGCTTCACCCCGTACTGAAACGCGTGCCAATCGACGTCACGGCCCTCTTCGAGATGTGCCACTTCCTGTTCACGTTGGAAGATCACGCAGAAATCAGGCGCATGCGCTGCTTGCTCGATGGCTCCGTCCAGAAGTGGTTTGTAGTGCACGATACGGCCTGGTTCGATCCCACAAGAGGCTGCGATAATCGCTTTTGGCTTTGCATCGTCGATCCGCACCGCAAGCTCATGGGCTGCGAAGCCGCCGAAGACCACGGAATGGATCGCGCCGAGCCGGGCGCAAGCCAGCATTGCCTCAACCGCTTCCGGCACCATCGGCATGTAAATGATGACCCGATCGCCCTTTTCGATACCTTTTGCGCGCAGGGCGCCAGCCAGTGAGGCCACGCGCGTTTGCAGCTCGGCATAGCTTATGGTGTGCTTGGTGTGGGTGACGGGGCTGTCATAGATGATCGCGGTGCGATCCCCGTTTCCGGCGGCGACGTGACGATCCACTGCATTCCAGCAAGTGTTGACCTCGCCATCCGCGAACCATTGGTAAAGCGGAGCGTTTTCGTCGAACAGCGCCTTGGAGGGCGGTTTTACCCAATCGATGCCTTCTGCGGCCGCCATCCAGAACGCTTCCGGATTGGCTTTCCAGCCATCGTATACCTCTTTGAAGCCCATTGGCCTTCTCCTCCACCGTCCCGACTGCCGTGTTACGGGAGGTGGCGGGGCGCGCGCAAGCCGTAGGGCTGTGCCACGCCGTCACTGGTGGCGCTAACCACTGCAGCGCAATAGGGCGTTGACCATCGTGAACGCCTTCGACCGGCCATCCCCGCGCGAGAGTGTTCCAAACCTAGCCTTTGGGGTACGGTTCGTGCGTTGATCGACGCCTTGCGGAGCAACAGCTCTACGTGGGCGCATAAAGAAGGAAGCCCCGAACGCGCCCTAACCGTAATGCGCCACCGGCGTTCCTGCGAGGGCGGACATGTTGAGAAGCCCGCGTGCCGTGATCGAGGGCGTCACGATATGGGCGCGGTTGCCCATGCCCATCAGGATCGGCCCCACTTCAAGCGCGCCTGCGCGCATCTTGAGTATGTTGCGGACGCCGGAGGCCGCGTCAGTGTTGGCGAAGATCAGTACGTTGGCGGCACCCTTCAGCCGCCCACCTGGGAAGTTGCGTTCGCGCAGCTCTTCATCGAGTGCGGCGTCGGCGTGCATCTCGCCCTCGTATTCAAAATCGCGCCGCTTGGCATCGAGGATCGCGAGCGCCCCGCGCATCCGCCGCCCCGTTTCGCAATCGAGGTTGCCGAATTGCGAATGGGAGCAGAGCGCGATTTTCGGGGCGATCCCGAAGCGGCGCACGTGGCGGGCCGACGCAATCGCCGTCTCGGCAACCTGCTCGGGCGTCGGCTCGGCATGCACCTGCGTATCGGCCACAAAGAGCGGCCCCTCGGGCTGGATCATAAGCGAGAGAGCGCCCACAGGCTTTAGTTCCTTGGCCTGGAGCACTTGGCACACATAATTCAGGTGCCAGAGATATTGGCCGAATGTGCCACAGATCAGGCTATCGGCCTCTTTTCGATGCACCATCACAGCGCCAATGGCGGTGGTGTTGGTGCGCATGATCGCTTTGGCCAGATCGGGAGTCACGCCCCGCCGCGCCATGCGTTCGTGATACGCCATCCAGTAATCTCGGTAGCGCGGATCGTCTTCCGGGTTGACCAAATCGAAATCGCGGCCCGGGCGGATCGGAAGGCCCAGACGTTCGGCCCGCGTGGCGATCACCTCTGGGCGCCCGATCAAGATCGGCTTGTCGGTGGTTTCCTCGATCATGGCATTTGCCGCGCGCAGCACGCGATCATCCTCGCCCTCCGCAAACACGATCCGGCGCGTGGCGGTGGCCGCGGCCTCGAACACCGGCCGCATTATCAGGGCGGAGCGGAATACAGAGCCATCGAGTTGCCGCTTATAGGCCTTGAGATCGCTCAGCGGGCGGGTGGCCACGCCGGTATCCATCGCTGCTTCGGCCACGGCGCTGGCGACCACGCCCATCAGGCGTGGGTCGAAGGGTTTGGGAATAAGGTAGTCGGCGCCGAACGTCATCTGCTCGCCGGAATAGGCCGCGGCGGCCTCGGCGCTCGTGGTGGCGCGGGCAAGCGCGGCGATCCCGTCGATGCACGCCAGTTCCATCGTATCATTGATCTCCGTCGCGCCGACATCGAGCGCGCCGCGGAAGATGAAGGGGAAGCAGAGCACGTTGTTGACTTGATTGGGGAAATCGGAACGTCCTGTGGCGATGATCGCCTCGGGCGCGGCGCGGCGCACCTCATCTGGCATGATCTCGGGCGTCGGGTTAGCGAGGGCAAAGACGATCGGTCGCTCCGCCATTTTCCCAATCATCGCAGGGGTCAAAACTCCTGGGCCGGAGAGGCCGAGAAAAAGGTCTGCGCCCTCGATCACGTCATCAAGGGCGCGCGGTCCGCCCGGCTGTGCGTAGGCCGCTTTCTGGGGTGTCATCTGCTCCGTACGGCCCTCGTAGACGAGCCCGTCGAGATCGCAGAGAAACACATTCTCTCGTCGCACACCCAGTTTCAGCAGCATGTTGAGGCAGGCGATCCCCGCCGCGCCGCCGCCGGTGGAGACGATCTTGATATCGCGGAACTCTTTGCCCGCCACATGCAGCGCGTTCTTGGCCGCTGCGCCGACCACGATGGCCGTGCCGTGCTGATCATCATGGAAGACCGGGATGCTCATCTTTTCGCGGCAACGCTCTTCCACGATGAAGCAATCGGGGGCCTTGATATCTTCAAGGTTGATCGCACCGAAGGTGGGCTCCATGGCGCAGATAATATCGGCCAGGCGCTCGGGATCGCTTTCATTCAGCTCGATGTCGAAGCAATCGATATTCGCGAATTTCTTGAAGAGCACCGCCTTACCCTCCATCACCGGCTTCGACGCAAGTGCGCCGATATTGCCGAGACCGAGGACAGCGCTGCCGTTGGAGACGACGGCCACCAGGTTCCCGCGCGCGGTGTAGAGGCTGGCCGCTGCCGGATCGCCCTGGATTTCCTTCGAGGCTTCGGCCACCCCTGGAGAATAGGCGCGCGCCAGATCGCGGCCATTGGCCAGCGGTTTGGTGGCGCGCACCTCCAGCTTCCCGGGTCGGGGGTTGGCGTGATACTCAAGTGCCGCCTGGCGTAGCGTATCTGGGCGCGGATCTTTCACGGCGATAGCCCTCCTCCTGAGGCGTTTTGTTTAACGCTAAACTACTTTTGAGAGAGGGGGAACGTGAACCGGTGCGGCGGCCTAGCGCACGCCGATCTCCGAAAGCGCCGCGAGAAGTTGGGGCGGAAGATGTTCCTGCCCCGTGCGACCCTCCGGCAAGTCGCGCGGCACGTCGCTTACGGGCAAATACCGCCAGCCCTGGAACGGGCGCTTGGGCACCGCTTCGGTGCGGATGACTTTCGCGTCAAGTACGATGCCGCAGCGGATGATCCCGTCGCTGCCCACCACCTCATCGAGCCGCGTGATGCGTTGTCGGGCAAGTACCACGCCCTTGAACACCCAATAGATCGAGCCGCCATTCAAAAGCGCCTCTTCCCGCTTAGGCCACATCCGGGTCACGTGGCGCGGCGCGCCATCCGGCCCTTTGGCGCGGGGCGACTTCTGCCAATTGATCAGGTCTTCCACCCGCTCTGCCCCGACGCAGAGCTTGATTAGGTTGATCGTCTTATCCACAGATTCATCCCCAAGTCACGCAGGATATGGTAGCCTTGTGCGGCGTTTCTGCAACCAGTTGTGACATATGGTTGAGAGCGCTATGGTGCTCGCCTCTCAGGAATTCGGAGAATCGCCAGCCATGACCCGCTTCGCCGCGCCCATCGCCGAGCAGATCTGGGATATGAAGTATCGCCTCAAAGACGCGGATGGCACCCCGATCGATGCGACGGTTGAGGATACCTGGCGGCGCATCGCCCGCGCCCTAGCGCAGGTGGAGGCCGATCCCGCGCACTGGGAAGAACGGTTCTACGCGGCGCTTGAGGATTTCAAGTATCTCCCCGCAGGCCGCATCACCGCGGGCGCGGGCACGGATCGCACGGTGACGCTGTTCAACTGCTTCGTCATGGGCACGATCCCCGATAGCATGGCGGGCATCTTCGACATGCTGAAGGAAGCCGCGCTGACGATGCAGCAGGGCGGCGGCATCGGCTACGATTTCTCCACCATCCGGCCCAAGGGCGCCGATGTGCGGGGCGTGGCGGCAGATGCCTCCGGCCCGCTGAGCTTCATGGATGTGTGGGATGCGATGTGCCGCACCATCATGTCCGCCGGATCCCGCCGCGGCGCGATGATGGCCACGATGCGCTGCGATCACCCCGATATCGAGGAGTTCATCAGCGCCAAATCCGATCCCGCCCGCCTGCGCAACTTCAACATGAGCGTGTTGATCACCGATGCCTTCATGGATGCGGTGAAGGCCGATGGCGCCTGGGATCTGACCTTTGAAGGCACGGTGTTTCAAACCGTCCAGGCGCGCGATCTGTGGAACCGGATCATGCGCGCGACCTATGATTATGCCGAACCCGGCGTGATCTTCATCGATCGCATCAATGCGATGAACAACCTCGCCTATTGCGAAACGATCTCTGCCACCAATCCCTGCGGTGAGCAGCCCTTGCCGCCTTATGGCGCGTGCCTTTTGGGCTCGATCAACCTCGCAAGGCTTGTCTCGAACCCGTTCCACGAAGGCGCTGAGATCGATGCCAGCGCGCTCGATACCCTCGTCGCGACCGCGGTGCGGATGATGGATAACGTGGTAGATGCCTCGAAATTTCCGCTGCCCGCCCAGGCGGAGGAGGCGAAGAACAAACGCCGCATCGGCCTGGGGGTCACCGGGCTGGCGGATGCGCTTTTGATGCTGGGCCTGCGTTACGGGTCAGAGGAGGCCGCGGCGCAGACAGAGCGTTGGTTGCAACGGATCGCGCGCGCGGCGTACCTCGCCAGTGTCGAGCTTGCCAAAGAGAAGGGCGCATTCCCGCTCTTCGACGCGGAGAGGTTTCTCGCCTCGGGCGCGCTGCAGCACATGGACGAAGATGTGCGCGCAGCGATCCGCGCCCACGGTATCCGTAACGCGCTTCTCACCTCCATCGCGCCCACCGGAACGATCAGCCTTTATGCGGGCAATGTTTCCTCCGGTATCGAGCCCGTCTTCGCCTATGCCTATACTCGCAAGGTGCTGCAGAAGGATGGCACGCGTACGGAAGAGGAGGTGGTCGACTACGCCGTGCAGCTTTGGCGCGAGATGTATGGCGACGGCGAGTTGCCCGCCTACTTCGTCAACGCGCAGACCCTGCCACCTTCGGACCATGTGCGTATGCAGGCCGCGGCGCAGAAGTGGATCGACAGCTCGATTTCGAAAACCATCAACTGCCCCGAGGATATCTCCTTCGAAGAATTCAAGACGGTTTACATGGAGGCGTGGGATAGCGGGTGCAAAGGCTGTACCACGTATCGCCCGAACGATGTGACCGGCAGTGTGCTGAGCGTAAGCGAAAGCGCAGCGCCTGAAACCCCGGCTGCGTCAGGTGCGGGCGAGGTGGTTTATATTTCCGAGCCGCTAGACCGGCCACAGGCGCTCGAGGGTCATACGTACAAGTTGAAATGGCCGGACTCCAACCATGCGATCTATATCACGATCAACGATTTGATCGTGGGCGGGCATCGGCGGCCTTTCGAGGTTTTTATAAACTCCAAGAACATGGAGCATTTCGCCTGGACCGTTGCGCTTACGCGGATGATTTCGGCAGTGTTCAGGCGCGGCGGCGACGTGTCTTTCGTTGTCGAAGAGCTTAAGGCCGTATTCGACCCGCGCGGCGGCGCGTGGATGGGCGGAAAATACGTGCCTTCGATCCTTGCCGCGATCGGCGGGGTGATCGAGCGCCACCTGATCCATATCGGTTTTATCGATGGTGAGGGGATGGGGCTGAAAACCGATCCCCAGGCGCAGGTCGTGAACCTCGATGCGCCTCGCGGCCCGGCTTGCCCGGCCTGCGGCCACTATGACATGCGCATGGTCGAGGGATGCATGACCTGCGGAAACTGCGGGTACTCAAAGTGCAGCTAACGTCTCAGCGCGCCGCGCTGGTGTCCGCGCAACGCCCGACCACAAAATCTTGTATCGGGGATTCCCAACCTCTCCAGACTCTGCTATGGCCCTAGGGCAATGAGATAAAAGAAAAAAAACACAAGAGCAGGTCAGAGTCATGGTGGCGGGCAACTCTGGAACCTTCGTCCTTTCGTGGGCGCAGACAGAAATCAACGGATTAGGTGGCGCGCCGGTGGGCGCACTGGAGCTTGGGGCACAGTGGCGCTGGCGGGGGGAGGCGATGCCGCTTGGCCGGGGCGAACCGGAGGGTGCCGGCGATCTTCGCGCCCAGGCTGCAAGAGCTGCGCGCCAAATTCTTGGGGCGACGCTGCCGCCCGTGCGCCCGCAGGACGGCTGCGGCTTCGACGAAGCACTTCTTGGCGAAAGCTTTACCGTAACGGACGGAATTGGTGCCTACACCCTGATGCTCTTGAGCGTTCCTGAGGCCGCGCGGCCGCTGTTGGTCTGCGCCGGGCAATTGCCGCCGGCGGATACTGATCTCTGGGTTGCGCGCGGCATTGAGCCCAAGCCTGAGATTAACGTGACGACCGAAAGCCCCACCGGGGTGATCTGCTTCACTCCTGGCACCTTGCTTCGCACGCCCGAAGGCGAGCGGCCGGTGGAAGAGCTGCGCGAAGGCGATCAGATTGCCACGAAGGACAGCGGTGGGCAGGAGATCGTGTGGATCGGCGCCCGCCGGATGACGGGAGCCCGGCTCTACGCGATGCCGGAGTTGCGACCGGTGCGTATTCGCGACGGTGCGCTTGGCAATGACGATCCAAAGGGCGATCTTGTCGTCTCGCCCCGCCACAAGGTGCTCGTGCAGGGAGCGGTCGCTCAGGCGCTTTTTAACACCGATGAGGTCCTGGTGGCGGCGGAAGACCTGATCAACGATCGCACGATTGGTCGCGATCATGGGTTGCGGGATGTGACTTATGTCCACCTGCTTCTTCCGCGACACCATATCGTTTGGGCCAATGGGGTGGAGACGGAAAGCTTCCATCCCGCCAGCACCGACCTTGCGACCGTTGAGCCAGCGCAGCGCGCACGCCTTTCCGCGATCATGCCCGGAATTGAGATCGATCCCCATGGCTATGGCGCGGCAGCCCGGCGCGAGCTGTCAAAACCTGAGGCCGCGCTCTTGTGGCATGAGGGGCCACTCTTCGCGTAGTCCGCGCCCAGGCGAGACAACAATGGGTTAGAGCCCCCTTTCTGCCGCTCGAACTGGGGATCTGCATCAGACTGCGATCTGGTCCCCGCGGCCCGTGTTACGGCCAAAAGCGCGAAGCATCGCGGTATTCTTGCCCCTTGGGGCGCGGGGCGTTCGGTTGGTGGGCCGAACACAAATCGTTCAATACCCAAAGGGCTTAGCATCATCCGGCCGATCAACCGGCGTGTCGCCCTTGTAGCGATTGCGTTCAGACAGTCATGGCCTGCGACCGGGCCGGAGACGGTCATTTCCGTCTTGAGCGCGGCGCTTCGGCGGTCGCATGGGCCACAACGGGGGTTGCTCGTGTTGCCTCCGAAGGGTTCGGTTGGGCTCTCTTGGAAGGCCTCCCAGGCGTCAGATTTTTTGAGAATACCTACGGCGTCGATGATCGCGACGTATCCCATGATCTCCGCCCCGATTTGTTGACGAACAATGGGTGGGGTTAGCTTCTGTAGCGCGGCCTAGATTGTCAGTCTCTACGATAGTTTCGCGGCGGTGTGCTGTGGCACATCCGGGCAGCACTTTCGTGATAGCGCGCGCGTCCGGGAATACCCAAGCGCGGGCTTGCGTCTGAATCGGGCATCGCTACGCTCGCGCGTTCGGGCAGGTGATGCCCCCTAACCACCGGATGACGTCACGTGCGCCGTGTTTTGGATCATTTCGTGCTGCTGGTCGGCGTCTTTGTCTTGTGCGGGCCTGTGCTGCTTCTCGCCGTTTCGGCCACCCATAGTGGTGGCCTTGGCGGGCGCAGCGGTTTGACGCTGTTTCCCGGTGCGGAATTCGGCGAGAACCTCGCCCGCCTGGCCATCGTTTTTGAGCGTGCGCGCACGCCCGGCCTCGCGAATATGTTGCTCACGTCTGCACTCCTCGGCGCCGGAGTCGCTCTTGCCACAACGGCGGTGGCCTTCCTTGCGGCCTATGCAATGGTCTTTGCCACGCGCGCACGTCTGTGGTTCTGGATCACGCTTGCGACCCTTTATTTCCCAATCGAGGCGCGCATGCTTGCAACTTTCGATGCGGTGAATGCACTTGGGCTTATCAATACCCGTCTGGGGATGATCCTGCCGGTGCTGCCGCTCGCGCTAGGCACGCTCGTTTTCCGCCAGCATCTGCGCACGCTACCGCCGGAATACTTCGAAGCCGCCCGGCTCGATGCTGCGGGCCCCTGGCGGTTTCTAAGAGATTTCGCGGTGCCCCTTTCGATCACCCCGATCTCGGCAGTTGGGCTGATCAGCTTCATCTGGGGCTGGAACCAGTATCTCTGGCCGCTGATGATCACGGTCGATGGCCAGAACTGGACGGTAATGCACGGCCTTCAGATGCTCGGCACGGGCTCTGGTGCGGGCATAACGCTCGGCGCGCTGTCGATGCTGCCCGCACTCTTCCTCGTGATTGCCTTCTCGCGGCTTCTGTCGCGCCTTGGGGCAGCCCGGCCCTGATGCCGTTGACTTGGCAAAAAAGCCGCGTATAAGCGCGCATTCATTGGTGTTGGTGGCCCCCGCAAGGGGATGCCTGTCGC
>JBCCRC010000091.1:0-10847 GCA_039208375.1 Pseudomonadota bacterium
CTTCGGTCAGATCGGCCGCGGTGAAGGCGCCACTGCGCAGCCCGTCGCGCGCCTCAGCGATGGTCAGCGCGTTGAGATCCCCCATCACTCCACCACCTTGGGCACGGCAAAAAACCCTTCGCGCGCATCGGGCGCGTTTTCAAGAACGGTGTCCGCCATGCCGCCATCGGTGACAACATCCTCGCGCCGTTTCAGCCGCATGGGCGTGACGGACACCATCGGTTCCACGCCCTCGACATCAACCTCATTGAGCTGCTCCACAAAGCCCAGGATCGCGTTGAACTCATCGGCCAGCGCCGGGAGCGCGTCTTCCTCAACCGCGATGCGGGCGAGTTTGGCCACCTTGGCCGCTGTGCCCTGATCAACCGTCATATCCGCCTCATATGCTTTGCTTCGCTGGCGTTTAGCGCCCCCGCCGGGGCTTGCCAAGCCTTGCTCCCAACTGCGCCAATCGGTTGAAGTCTCGCGGCCTACCCGGCAGGGTGCCGCCACGGGAGAAGAGCCGATGAAATTGACGCTGCACCATGTGAATCTGAGCACAGAGAATGTGGGCCGGATGGATACGTTCTACCGCGATGTGTTGGGGCTGGGTCGCGAAACCCGCGGCCTGCCACAGCTTGAAAAAGACAAAGGATATTCAGGCGATGTGGCGTTTGTGACCGACGGCCGCACGCAGGTGCATCTGGCGCAGAAAGACCAGCTTGCGGGCTTCAAAACCGGGCAGATCGTAAATCCGCTAGAACGCGGGCATATCGCCTACCGGACAGACGATCTGGCCGCCTTCAAGGCGCATCTCGAGGCGCAGGGCATCCCCTATTCGGATTGGGATCATGCCGCGGTGAAAGGCTGGAAGCAGATCTTCTTCTACGATCCCGATGGCAATGTGATCGAGGTTCACGAGGTGGCCGAGTAGCCCCGTTCGTGGCGCACATAGACCTCGATCATCCAGCCCAGCATCACGCCGTTCAGGATATGCCACAGGAAATGGGTGCCCAGCGGGATCGCGCTGCACAGCATCTCATCCACCGAGCGCGCGATGAGCGACACGATCAGGATGCCGGCGCCGATGGCGAGGCCCAGCGCCGTGGTGGGCATGCGGGCGCGCAGGAGAAAGGCGTAGATCAGGATCAGAAGCGGCACGGGCCAGTAGAACGAAGACACCGTGAAGAACGGAAGCGCGTCGAACGCAGGCGTTAGGGCGGCGGCGTACGGGATGAAGGCGGCGGTGCCCAGAAGCGCAAGCCAAAGCGGCATCCGCCAATAGATGCGGTTGGCCACGAACAGGTAGAGCAGGATGAACACCACGATCGGCACCACATCCGCGATGGCTGACCAGACCTGCGCGTGGGTATGGAAGAGGTATGATCCGATCCCGATCGCGCCCAGAACGATGGCGAGGGCGCGCGCAAGTGGCAGCCCCGCCCCCCGCTGCCACATGATGAGGGCGGCGATGACGAAGGCAGCATTGGTAACGGCATTCACCGGCTCCGCCCAATAGGAGGGATCGGTGCGTTCGCAGTAGCCGTCGATATAGCGGGTCCATTCCATCGGTGACGGGGCCCTCCGGGCTGCTATGGTTGCGGACAACACTTAGGGAGAACAGCATGAAAATCATATGGCTCGGCCATGCGGGCTTACGCATTGAAATCGCGGGCCAGGTACTGCTGGTGGACCCTTGGCTGGCGCATCCGCACTTTCCGGAAGATCGGCGGGCCGAGGCCATCGGCGGCGCCACGCAGATCCTGCTCACTCACGGGCATTTCGATCATACCGACGGGGTGCTGGAGATGGCGCAGGAGCTTGGCGTGCCGATCGCGGGGATGGTGGAGCTTGCGGGCATCCTCGGCGATCAGGGGGCCGAGACAATCGGCTTCAACTTTGGTGGCTCGATTTCCATCGGTGACGTGACCGCGACACTGGTGCCCGCCCTGCATTCCTCTTCGATCATGATCGGCAAGGCGCTGGTTTATGCAGGGGAGCCAGCGGGCTTCATCCTTCGGGGCGAGGGGAAAACGCTTTATATCTCCGGCGATACCGATGTTTCGGCGGAAATGGGCGCCATCGGGGCACGCTACGCGCCCCAGATCGGGATTTTGAGCGCAGGCGGGTTCTACACCATGGATATGGCGGGCGCGGCCTTTGCCGCGAAGACCTACTTCAATTTCGAAACCGTGATCCCGTGCCACTACAAAACCTTCCCGGCGCTGGAGCAGGATGCGGCCGCGTTGAAAGCGGGGCTTCCGGGAGTGAATGTGATCGAGCCGCAGGTGTTGGGGGTCATCGAGCTTTAGCCTACCGGCGGGCAGCGAAGAAGGCCTTGAGTAGATCGGCCGCAGCATCGGCCCCGATCCCGTCGATCACCTCTGGCATGTGGTGAGCCTGGGCGTGGGTAAAGACGCGCGCGCCGTGCGCCACGCCGCCCGATTTTGGATCTGCTGCACCGTAAACCAACCGCGCCACGCGGGCTGCCGCGATGGCGGCGGCACACATCGCGCAAGGCTCGAGCGTGACGTAAAGCGCGGTGCCGGGAAGCCGTTCGCTCCCAGCCGCGGCACAAGCACCGCGGAGGGCGAGGATTTCAGCATGGGCGGTGGGGTCATTCAATTCCCGCGTGCGGTTTCCAGCGCGGGCCAGCACCTCGCCCGCGGGCGACACAATTACCGCGCCCACGGGCACTTCGCCGCGCTCTGCCGCCGCGCGCGCCTCTTCCAGAGCGATCTCCATATGGGCCTGAAATGCCATGGCGCTTGGTGCCAGAGCAGGGCGCATGGCTCAACGGGTTTTGGGCGAAGCCGCATTGCCAACCGGTTTCACTCCCGCCCACTTTTGTTCTAAGGCGCGCCTATGGCAAAACCCCCTACCCCCGGCGACCGGATCGCCAAAGTGCTGGCCCGCGCGGGCGTCGCCTCCCGCCGCGAGGCCGAGCGCATGATCGCTGCGGGGCGCGTCGCGGTGAACGGCACCGTTATCAACAGCCCGGCGCTGAATGTGACCGCGAAGGATCAGGTGGCCGTCGATGGTACGGCCATCGGGGCGGCGGAGGCCCCGCGGCTCTGGCGCTACCACAAACCCGCGGGGCTCGTGACGACAGAGCGGGATGAGAAGGGCCGGCCCACCGTGTTCGGTGCATTGCCGGCGGAGATGCCGCGTGTGCTGTCCGTCGGGCGGCTCGATATCGCATCCGAAGGCCTTCTGCTTCTAACCAATGACGGCGCGATCAAGCGGCGGCTCGAACTGCCCGCCACAGGCTGGCTGCGCAAATACCGGGTGCGCTTGAAAGGCACACCCACGGAGGGCACATTTGCGCCGCTCCGCGAGGGCATTGCGGTTGAGGGTATACGTTACCAGCCCATGACCGTGAGCCTTGACCGGCAGCAGGGTGCGAACGCCTGGATCACCGTGGCACTCCGCGAAGGCAAGAACCGCGAGATTCGCCGCGCGATGGAGGCGCTGGGGCTGGCCGTGAACCGTCTGATTCGCATCAGCTACGGCCCGTTCCGCCTCGGCGATCTGAAGCCCGGTGCGGTGGAAGAGGTGCGCGCCCGAGTGCTGCGCGATCAACTGGGGCTGGATCATCAGGAGCGGCCCGCGCCGCGGCGCAAACCCGCCGGAGCGGGGAAAAAGGGCAAGGGCTGACCCCTTGTTCCCCCCGCCCCCGGCCCGCTACGGTGGTGCCGTAGTCGGCGTGCCATTGGGCGCAGCTTGGCGTAGGTGGTAAGAAATCGTTGCAATTCCTATCTAACACGCGAACACGCGGGGGGTGATCGCGATGCAAAGGCTGGTTCTGGCCATCATAGTTCTCGTCGTACTCGTGGCGCTTCTCGCCGCGGGCCTGGCAGTATTGCGGCGGATGCTGGCGCCGGGCGAGGCTCAAAGCCAACCGGCCGACGAAATGCCCCAGAAAGTGGCCTTCATGCTGCTGGCAGCGCTCATCGTTTATGTCTCCACCACGGGCGCGCCCTGATGGCGCAACGCTACGGCGGGAAATACAGCCCCGACGGCAAGGGCACTGATATGCCGCGCGTGGGCGCAACGCCCCGGTCGGGCCTGTCGGGCCGGAAGCCAAGGCGCAAAGGCGCGCGCGTCAACTTTCTCTTTGTCGTTCCCATCGTTCTGGTGATCGTGGCGTTCACGCGGGAGCCTCTTGGCCTCGCCACCCACCTTGCCGCTTTCGGGCTGCTGATGGCCTCGGCCTTTCTCACGCGCGAAGGGCTGAAGGCCGAAGACGCTTATAATGAACGCAAGGTGGCCAAGCGCCCCGCCATCCCCCGCAAGCTTTTCGGCAGCGTTCTGATGGGTGCGGGGCTTTTTATGGCAGGGTTTGATCCCAACGGCCCACTTCTGAACCCGGTGATCTTTGCCGTGCTCGGCACCGCGCTCCACGCTTTTGCCTTCGGCGCCGACCCCATGCGAGACAAGGGCGCAGAGGGGGTGGACAGCTTTCAGGCCGACCGAGTCGCCAAGGTGGTGGACGAGGCCGAAACGCATCTGAAGGCCATGCAGGACGCGATCCTGCGCGCGGGCGACAGGCGGATCGAAGGGCGCGTGGATCGCTTCGTGGCCACCGCGCGTGCGATGTGCCGGCGGGTGGAAGAAGACCCGCGTGACCTGACGGGTGTGCGTAAGTATCTCGGGGTGTACCTTCTGGGCGCACGCGACGCGACCGCGAAGTTCGCCGATCTTTATGCCCAGACCAAAAGTGCAGAGGCGCGCGCCGATTACGAGGCACTGCTCGACGATCTAGAAGAGAGCTTTGCGGCGCGTACCGACCGGATGCTGGTTGATGATAAATCCGATCTTGATGTCGAGATCGACGTTCTGCGCGAACGGCTCGCGCGCGAAGGGGTGCGGCCCGAATAAGGAGGGCTGCGACACCGATTCAGAAGGAGACTGAGTGATGCCATCCCAAACCGTGCGCGAGAAGGCCGCCGAGGCCGGGGCGATCGTTGATGAGGTAAACGCGATTGTTCTGGCCGAACCCTCGACCGAGCTGGTGCCGTTCAAAGCCGCCGAAGCGCCAGTGGCCGCAGAGATCGAAAAGCGGATCGGCGAGCTTGATATGACGAACACACAGTCGATTGTGATGTTCGGATCGTCCGCCCAGGCCGAACTTCAGGAAATCAGCCAGGCCATGCTGCAGGACGTGCAGAACAAAGACGTCGGCCCGGCAGGCGATTCGCTGCGCGAGATTGTTTCCACAATCCGCGGCTTTTCGGTGAGCGAACTGGATGTGCGTAGAAAACGGTCATGGTGGGAATGGCTGACCGGAAAAGCGGCGCCGATGGCCAACTTCGTCGCCAAGTTCGAAGACGTTCAGAGCCAGATCGACAAGATCACTGACAACCTTTTGGGCCACGAACACAAGCTTCTCAAAGACATAAAGTCGCTCGACCTACTGTATGACAAGACGCTGGCCTTCTACGATGAACTGGCGCTCTACATCGCCGCAGGCGAGGAAAAACTCGAGCGGCTGGATGGCACCGACATCCCGGCCAAGGAAACAGAAGTGGCCGACGCACCTGAGGATCAGGGTGTGATGAAAGCCCAGGAATTACGGGATCTTAGAGCAGCTCGCGACGACCTAGAGCGCCGTGTGCATGACCTCAAGCTCACCCGCCAGGTGACGATGCAATCCCTGCCCTCGATCCGTCTAGTGCAGGAAAACGACAAGAGCCTGGTCACCAAGATCAACTCCACGCTCGTCAACACGGTTCCGCTATGGGAAACCCAATTGGCACAGGCTGTTACGATCCAACGCTCAAGTGAAGCGGCCAAGGCGGTGCGGGAAGCGAATGATCTCACCAACGAGCTTCTGACCGCAAACGCGAAAAACCTGCGGGAGGCCAACAAAACAGTCCGTGAAGAGATCGAACGCGGTGTTTTCGATATCGAAGCAGTTAAGCAGGCAAATGCAGATTTGATTGCAACAATCGAGGAAAGTCTTGCCATAGCCGATGCGGGCAAGGCAAAACGGGCCACGGCGGAAGAAGAACTGAAGGCGATGGAACAAGAGCTGAAGACCACGCTTGCGGCGGCGCGGGCGCGGGGCGACAAAACTGGCGATGGGGCCGGTAAAGCAGTTCCGAGTGCCTGATGTGAAGTGGGGATGCGCGTGAGACTAGGTATTTTGACGGCGGCCTGCACGGCAGCCATGATCGTAGCAGGGTGTCAATCTACCGTAGGGGTCTCTACAACGGGAGCCGCCGCCACCCGCGCGGCACCGCCCGGCACTACCCCGGCGCCGCTCACGAACGAAAGCCGCGCGCTCTCGGTCTATTATCAAGATGTGCAGGACAGTCTTCTATCACGCGGCATGCTGCGCACTGACGGTGGGGGCAGCGATGCGCCGGTTTCTGCCGCGATGCTGGCGCGCAACTTCGAGCGCATCGCGATGTACGAAGAATACGCGATGGTGGGCGGCCGCATGGTCGCCAAGCAAACCCCGAGCCTTCTGCACCGGTGGGAAGAGCCCGTGCGACTGCAGCTGGAATTTGGCGGCTCTGTGCCCCAGGCGACCCGCCGTGCCGACAGCCGCCATGTGGCGGGTCTTGTCAATCGGCTAGCGCGCAGCACCGGCCACCCGATCAGCCAAGTGCGTAGCGGCGGCAATTTTCACGTGTTCGTGGTAAGCGAGCATGAGCGCCGCGCGCTGGTGCCGCGCCTGAAGGAAATCATGCCGAACATCGGGCTCGGTACGCTCAAGGCGGTCACGCGGATGCCGCGGTCGAGCTACTGCCTTGTCTTCGCCTACGACCCGGACAATCGCGGGATCTACCGCCAAGCGGTTGCTGTTATTCGTGCCGAACACCCAGACCTAATGCGCCTGTCGTGCTACCACGAGGAAATCGCGCAAGGTCTCGGCCTCTCGAACGACAGCCCCATGGCGCGGCCGTCTATTTTCAATGACGACGAAGAGTTCGGGCTCTTGACGGGGCACGACGATATGCTTCTCCGGATGCTCTACGACCGCCGCCTCACCCCGGGGATGACCCCCGCGCGCGCCAAACCGATCGTGCGCCAGATCGCGGGTGAGCTGGTGGCCAGCGTCCGATAAGCCTGATGGCGGCCCGTCTGCGCGCCGCCGTTGCCACTCAATGACAGCGATTCTGGCTGCCATCCCGCTGGCTGCCGTGCTTGTGGCCATGGGCGCACTGCATCTGTCCGCAGCGCTTGCGGGCGCTATCGGCCTTGGGATGGCAGCGCTCATCGCATTGATTGTCTTCGATCTGGCTGCTGCCGCGCCAGGCGGACTTTCGGCGGCAGCCCTTGGCACAGCGGCGGAGGCCTTGCATTCCACCGGCGCCATCCTCTGGATCATCCTTCCGGCGCTTGCGCTTTTTGAATACCAGGAGCGCTCCGGTGCGATCGGGCGTATCCGCACCGCGCTGACGGGGCTGACGGAAGATCGGCGCCTACAGGCCATTCTGATTGCCTGGTTTTTCGGCCTTTTTATCGAAGGCGCGGCGGGCTTTGGGGCGCCCGTAGCCCTCGCTGCGCCGCTGCTGGCGGGGCTGGGGTACGCGCCGGTGCGCGCCGTGGCGCTGGCGCTACTCGGGCATGCCGCGGGCGTCTCCTTCGGCGCGGTGGGCACGCCGACCCTGGCGCAGATCGAGCTGTCGGGCCTTTCGCCCACCACGCTAGCGGGCACCGTCGCGGCAATGCAGGCCGCGGCGGGCGGAGTGCTCATGCTCGCGATGGTGAGAATGGCCGGAGACCGGCCGCTCACCCGTGCCGATCTGGGCTGGGCGGGGCTGGCTATGGTGTGCTTCTTCGTGCCGGCGCTGGGCTTTGCCTGGATTGCAGGCCCAGAATTGGCGAGCCTCGGTGGCGCGCTTGTGGGCGCAGTGGCGTTCATCGCGCTTCTGCGGCGTGCCGAGCCGGGCCCCCTGCCCCCGCTCAAAACGCTTTTGCCCGATCTCGCCCCTTACCTCGCGATCCTCGCGCTGGTGCTCATCACCCGGCTTGTGGGCCCGCTGACCGAAACGCTGCGCGGGGTCGCTCTGGCATGGGCTCTGCCGGAGGCGTTTTCGGGCCGATTCGAGCCGCTCTATCACCCTGGCACGCTTCTCTTCGCCGGCCTTGCTATCGCGGCGCTTGTCACCGGACGGCTGACGCCCCTTGGCTCTTCGATCGGCCCGGCGCTGGCGCGACTTTTGCCTGTAGCGGCAGCGCTTTTGATGATGCTCTCGCTCTCGCGCCTGATGGTACATTCCGGGATGATCGATGCGCTTGCGGCGGGGGCGGCCGGCGCCGGAGCTGCCTGGCCCATGCTGGCGCCCTGGGTCGGCATTCTCGGCACCTTCATCACCGGATCGGCCACCACCTCGAACATTCTCTTCACCGAATTTCAGATCGCGACAGCCACCACGCTATCGCTCTCGCCGCTAGCACTGGTGGCCGTGCAGGGCTTCGGATCGGCTGTGGGCAACGTTGTGGCCCCCCATAACATTATCGCGGGAAGCGCGACGGTGGGGCTGGTGGGCAAAGAGGGCACGGTTTTGCGCAAGACGCTCCTGCCCGCGGCCATTGCGGCGCTCATCGGTGGCGCGATCGCGCTCTGGCTCGGGGCCGCGCTTGCCTAGCATCGCGCGGCCCGGCGGGGTATAGATCGGGCAACCGATACCCCCGCGAGCGGAGCCAAAAAACCTATGGGCATTCTCGATTTCCTCGTCGGTGAATTCATCGACGTTATTCACTGGACGGACGATACGCGTGACACGATGGTGTGGCGCTTCGAACGCCACGGGCATGAGATCAAATACGGCGCCAAGCTCACGGTGCGCGAAGGCCAGGCCGCAGTGTTCGTGCATGAGGGCCAATTGGCGGATGTGTTCACCCCCGGGCTTTATATGCTGGAGACGAACAACATGCCGATCCTGACCACGCTGCAGCACTGGGATCACGGCTTCCGTTCTCCTTTCAAATCCGAGATCTACTTCGTGAACACCACGCGGTTCACTGATTTGAAGTGGGGCACGAAAAATCCGGTGATTCTGCGTGACCCGGAATTCGGGCCCACGCGCCTGCGCGCCTTCGGCACCTATGCCGTCAAGGTGGCCGATCCCGCCAAATTCCTGCTGGAGATCGTGGGCACCGATGGCGAATTCACGAAGGATGAGATCACCTTCCAGATCCGCAACATCATCGTGCAGGAGTTTTCTCGCGCGATCGCGCAATCAGGCATTCCGGTGCTCGACATGGCCGCCAATACCCGCGATCTGGGGCGCATCGTGGCCGAGGCGATTTCGGCAAATGTGGCGGCCTATGGGCTGACGATCCCTGAGCTTTACATCGAAAACATCTCGCTGCCCCCCGCGGTGGAAGAGGCGCTCGACAAGCGCACTTCGATGGGTGTGGTGGGCGACCTGGACCGCTACACTCAGTTTGCAACGGCCGAGGCACTGCAGCGGGGCGGGGAGGCCGGCGGCGCCATGCAGGCGGGCGTGGGTGCCGGGATCGGCATGGCCATGGGGGCCGAGATGGCCCGCCGTGGCCCTTGGGGCGCGGCGCCGGCAGCAAGCCCACCGCCACCGCCACCCGTGGAACATGTCTGGCATATCGCCGAGGGCGGGCAGACGACCGGACCGTTTTCCAAAGCCAAGCTTGGTCGCATGGCCGCGGCGGGAGAGCTAACGCGCGACACCTATGTTTGGACAGCCGGGCAAGACGGCTGGATGCGCGCGGAAGACGTGGCCGAACTGGCCCAGCTTTTTACCGTTTTGCCGCCCCCACCGCCGCCGGGGGAGTGAGGCCAAAGCTCAGCGCGAGAGCGATCCTTCGATGACCGAGCAAACGGTGCGCAACGCCGACCCAGAAGAGCACCGTTTCCCGTGTGACAATTGTGGCTCGGATTTCCGTTACCTGCCCGGGTCGGGCCGACTGCACTGCGACCATTGCGGAAACGAGCAGGAGATCGGCGACGTGGGCCCGTGGCAAGGCGCTATTGCCGAGCTCGATTTTCAAAGTGCGATCCGAAACCAGCTGCCGCAGAGCGAGATCGAGGAAACCCGCGTGCTGAACTGCTCCAATTGCGGGGCCGCGGTAGAGTTTCGCGAGGAAGTGCACTCCAAGGAGTGCCCGTTTTGCGCTACCCCTGTGGTGACGGGTACAGGCGCGCACCGGCACATCAAACCTAAAGGTGTTCTCCCCTTCGCGCTGAGCGAAGACGACGCGCGCGACGCGATGACCGATTGGCTAGGCTCGCTTTGGTTTGCGCCGAATGGTCTCCAGCAATACGCCCGCAAGGGCCGGCGGCTTCAGGGCGTCTACGTGCCCTATTGGACCTTCGACGCCGATACCGCCTCACGCTACCGCGGCGCCCGTGGGCGGGTGGTGAGCACCGGATCGGGCAAAAACCGCCGCACACGGGTACGGTGGACGAATGTCTCAGGCCGCGTGGCGCGGTGGTTCGACGATGTGCTGGTGCTGGCCTCGCAATCGCTGCCGCGCCGCTTCACCGATGCGCTGGAGCCTTGGGATCTAGCGTATCTGGAGCCCTATCAGCCCGAGTTCCTCGCGGGCTTTCGCGCCGAGGGCTACCAGATTGATCTGGAACCCGCGTTTCAGCTTGCGCGCCAGAAGATGGATGCAGTGATCCGGCGCGACATCAAGTTTGACATCGGGGGCGACCGTCAGCGCATTTCGCACGTAGAAACAAGAATTTCCGATGTAACCTTCAAGCACATTCTGCTGCCCGTCTGGATGGCCGCCTATCGCTATAACGGCAAGAGCTACCGTTTCGTGGTGAACGGGCGCACGGGCCGGGTGCGTGGTGAGCGCCCGTGGTCTGCCATCAAGATTGCCTTCGCCGTGCTGCTAGTGGCCATCGTTGCTGGGGCGTTGGGATA
>JBCCRC010000092.1:0-10834 GCA_039208375.1 Pseudomonadota bacterium
ACGAATTTCTCGATCAGCACGGCATCGTTGCCGAACGCGCCCAGCGCCTCTGCCTTGGCCGCCTCCAGCGCATCGATAAACCCCTCGGGCCCGTCGACACGCCGCATGCCCTTGCCGCCGCCGCCCGCCACGGCCTTGATCAGCACCGGATAGCCGATGGCCGCCGCCTCCACCTCCAGATGCCCGGGATCCTGATCATCGCCGTGGTAGCCGGGCACGACGGGCCCGCCCGCCTCCGCCATCAGGCGCTTTGCGGCATCCTTCAGCCCCATCGCGCGGATCGCCGCCGCCGAGGGGCCGATGAAGGTCAGCCCCGCCGCCGCGACCGCTTCCACGAAATCGGGGTTCTCCGAGAGAAACCCGTAGCCCGGGTGGATCGCCTCAGCGCCCGTGGCTTCAGCGGCAGCGATGATCTTCGCCCCCTCCAGATAGCTCTGCGCTGGCGGCGGCGGCCCTAGGAAAACCGCCTGATCGGCAAGGGCCACATGCTTAGCCGTGGCATCAGCCTCGGAATAGACCGCCACCACCTCCACCCCCAAACGACGGCAGGTCTCGATCACCCGAACCGCGATCTCGCCGCGGTTCGCAATCAGGATCCGGCTAAACACGAGGCCCAGCGCCCCTATTTATCTTGGCAAAAATACTCATTTCGCGCCGCTTGTTCCTTGTGCCAACGCCACCCAGGAGGTGCCAAGATCAAAATAGAGATCATCGTGTTTCTTCGGCATCGCCTACATCCTGAACACGCCGAAGCGTGTCTCCCCGATCGGGGCGTTGAGCGCGGCGGAGAGTGACAGGAACAGAACCTTGCGCGTCTTGCGCGGGTCGATCACACCGTCATCCCAGAGCCGGGCGGAGGCGTAGAGCGGGTGGGACTGGCGCTCGAACATCTCGATGGTGGGGCGCTTGAATTCGGCCTCTTCCTCCGCGCTCCAGGTGCCGCCCGCGCGCTCGATCCCCTCGCGCTTCACCGTCGCCAGAACGCCCGCGGCCTGCGCCCCGCCCATCACGCTGATGCGCGCATTGGGCCAGGACCACAGGAAGCGGGGCTGGTAAGCGCGGCCCGCCATCCCGTAATTGCCCGCCCCGAAGGAGCCGCCGACGATCAGGGTGATCTTGGGCACCGCGGTGGTGGCCACGGCGGTGACCATCTTGGCCCCGTGGCGGGCGATGCCTTCGTTTTCATACTTTCGGCCCACCATGAAGCCCGTGATATTCTGGAGGAAAATCAGCGGGATCCGGCGTTGGGAGCAGAGTTCCACGAAATGCGCCCCCTTCTGGGCGCTTTCAGAAAAGAGTACGCCGTTGTTTGCGATGATCCCCACGGGCGCACCCATAATACGGGCGAAACCGGTGACGAGCGTTTCCCCGAAGCGCCGTTTGAACTCGTCAAACCGTGACCCGTCCACCACCCGCGCGATCACCTCGCGGATATCATAGGGTGTGCGCAGATCGGCTGGCACGACCTCAAGGAGTTCGGCGGGATCATAGGCCGGATCTTCTGGCGTCTCCCATTCCAAACGCGCGCCCTCAACCGCGCCGAACGAGCCCACCGCCCGCCGCGCCAGCGCAAGCGCATGGGCATCATTGTCGGCCAGGTAATCAGCCACGCCGGAAAGACGGGTGTGAACGTCGCCGCCGCCCAGATCCTCTGCCGTCACCACCTCGCCTGTAGCGGCCTTTACCAGCGGAGGGCCGGCGAGAAAAATCGTGCCCTGCTCTTTCACGATGATCGTGACATCCGACATTGCCGGTACGTAAGCGCCGCCCGCCGTGCAGGAGCCCATCACCACAGCGATCTGGGGGATCGCCTTGGCGCTCATCCGCGCCTGGTTGTAGAAGATGCGCCCGAAATGATCGCGGTCGGGAAAGACCTCATCCTGGTTGGGCAGGTTCGCCCCGCCGCTATCGACAAGGTAGATGCAGGGTAGACGGCATTCCTCGGCAATTTCCTGGGCGCGGAGGTGCTTTTTCACCGTCATCGGGTAATAGGTGCCACCTTTTACGGTGGCGTCGTTGCAGATGATCATTACCTCACGGCCACGCACCCGGCCCACGCCCGCTACAACGCCAGCCGCTGGGGCGGCACCCTCGTAGAGCCCGTGCGCAGCGGTGGCCCCAACTTCCAGGAACGGGCTCCCGGAATCAATTAGGTTGCCCACCCGATCCCGCGGCAGCATCTTACCGCGCGCCAGATGACGCTCGCGCGCCCGCTCACCACCGCCGGCCGCGGCATGTGCGGCGGCGGCCTCGATCTCAGCCAGCGCTTCGAGATGGGCGGCGCGGTTGGCCTGGGCGACCTCGCTGCCGGGCAGGTGTTGGGAGGCGAGCTTCACGCGCCGCTCTCCCGTGTATCTGCGATTTCACCCCGCACGATCCCGGTGTTCACCGCGATCCAGCGTTCGCGATAGGCGTGGCGGGCAGCGAAAGCGATATCGTTCTGGAAGGCGGCGTTGACGCTTGCTCCCACCGCAGCGCCCACCAAAGGCGCCAGCTGCGCGATCTTGCGGGTCGAGAGGTTGATCCCAAGCGTGGCGGCCACCCGGTGCATCGCCGCCTGCACCCCCGCCGCCTGGCCCGTGAGCCGCACGATCTTGCCCCAGGTTTCCTGCCCCATCTCCGCTCGCTCGCGCGCAAGCCGATCCAGCGCTTCGGCCTTCTCCGCGGCGGTGTTGGCGCCCGCCAGTTGCAGGATATCTAGGATGAAGATGCGCTCGGCGCGGCTGTCATCCCCGAAGCCGTAGCAGAGCCCGGTGAGCCGCGCGGTGCGCAGCGCCAGCGTGATCGTGGCGGGCACATCCACCGCCAGCCCGATCGCGCCGAACGCGCCCGCCGCGCCGCCGCCGGTGACGGCATAGCCCAGCGCCCAGCGCCGGATATCTGCGGCGGCGACATCGCAGGCGGCGAGATCGGAAAAATCGTGATGTAACGCGCTTTTGCGGATCGAGGCTGATGCGGCCCAATCGGCACCCGCAAGCGTAGCCTCGATCACTTCCGCCGGGATCAGGCGATTGGTGAGCAGCGCCATGGGCCGCGCCACCCGCCGCACTGCGCGGGGCAGAAGCGCCGGGGGCGCGGCGCGATAGGCATCCTGTTCGGCCAGGATGTGGGCAAGATAGGTGTCATCCGTCATGGCTCATCCTCCTTTATGGCCGCGACCACCGCATCGCGCAGGCAGAGCGCCTCCTGCAGATGGGCGCTGGCCATGGCACCGATATCGGGCATCGGGCAGGTGCCTGGGTCAGGGATAGCATCCGGCGCCAGCGCCTGAAATGCCGCGGTTTCCGCGCGCAGGCACCATTCGCGGCGCAGCAGTGTGTCGGGCGCGTGGGCAAATTGGGCTTCATCGAATAGGCAAACGTTCTCGGCCTCTCCAGCGCAGGCCGAAAGCCGACCTTCCTGAGCCAAGCATGCCTCGAGTAAGGTACGGGCCACTTCGTTGGGATCAGACGCCGCAGGGCTCGCGAGGGAAAGCAGACCAGCCCCAATCACCACTGCGCGAGAACCGCATCTCACGGGCAGATCAGCGCCGAAGGGCTGCCAACTCTCACGTCGACGGCCCCGCGCCGCCCGACAAAAGCCTGCCGCGCCGATCCACATCGAAGACGCGCGCCGCGCCCGCGCCCGCACAGCGCACCGAAATCCAGACCTCATCGGCGCCCGGGACCGCAAGGCAATCGGTGCGCGGCCGCCCGGTTTCCGCCGCGTACCGATCGGCGTAGTGATTGATCACATCCGTCTCGCTCAGGTCACCCGCACGGCCTAGAAGAAGACCAAAGCCCAGCGCTGCAACGCTGAGCGCGCCGGCGACGATCACGGCGGGCCGCGCACGGCTCACCCCATCTTCCCGACAAGTTCGCGCCCGATCAGCATGCGGCGGATTTCTGAGGTGCCGGCGCCGATTTCCATCAGCTTGGCGTCGCGCATGATGCGGGCCAAGGGGCTGTCGTTCAAAAATCCCGCACCGCCCATGGCTTGCACGCCCTGAACGGCCATTTCCATCGCCTTTTCAGAGGCGTAGAGCACACACCCCGCCGCATCCTGGCGCGTGACCTCGCCACGATCGCAGGCCTTGGCCACCTCATAGACATAGGCGCGGCACGCGTTCATCGTAGTGTAGATATCGGCGATCTTGCCTTGCATGAGCTGGAAATCCCCGATCCGCTGCCCGAACTGCCGCCGTTCGGCCATGTAGGGCATGATGTGATCGAGGATCGCCGCCATGATCCCGCAGCCGATGCCGGAGAGCACGACGCGCTCATAATCAAGCCCGCTCATCAGCACGGCGACACCGCGGTTTTCTTCCCCCAGCACGTTTTCGAAGGGCACTTCGACATCTTCGAAGATCAACTCCGCCGTATTGGAGCCGCGCATGCCGAGCTTGTCAAAATGCGGGGAGGTGGAGAACCCGGTCATCGTTTTCTCGATCAGGAAGGCGGTGATGCCCTTTGAGCCCGCATCGGGATCGGTTTTGCCGTAGACAACCAGCGTATCGGCATCGGGGCCATTGGTGATCCAGTATTTCGTACCGTTCAGGCGGTAGTAATCGTTGCGCTTTTCGGCGCGAAGCTTTATGCCCACCACATCGGAGCCCGCGCCGGCTTCCGACATCGCGAGCGCGCCGACATGGGCGCCGGAAATCAGGCCTGGGAGGTATTTCTGCTTCTGCGCCTCGGTGCCGTTAAGGCGGATCTGGTTCACGCAGAGGTTCGAATGCGCGCCGTAGGAGAGCGAAATGCTGGCAGAGGCGCGCGCGATCTCCTCTACGGCAACAGTGTGGGCGAGATAGCCCATGCCGGCGCCGCCGAACTCCTCCTCCACCGTGATGCCCAAAAGCCCAAGTTCGCCCATCTCCCCCCATAGATCGGGAGGGAAGGCGTTTGTCTGGTCTACCTCTGCCGCGATTGGGGCCACGCGCTCTTGCGCCCAGCGATGCACCATCTCTCGCAACGCCTGAACATCGTCGCCAAGATCAAACTCCATCGAAGCGGTGAACATGGCCTGCCTCCCTGCCGCCTATTGGGGAAAGCTATGCCACCCGGGCGGCGAGGAAAACCGCCCTTTCGTGAGCGCCTATCGGCAGATGCCGGGGCCATCCTCGACGAAGGCGGCCATCCGGCGGCGTTCGGCGTCTGAGAGGCTAATGAAGCGAATGTCTTCCAGGCGCCGCCAGCCTGCGCGCGCGGTGGCCTCGATCGTATTGCGATCCCCGTTCAGCGTGGCGCGGATCTGGGTGGCGAGCGAGGCGCAGGCTTGCTTTATGCTGCGGGATTTGCGCCAGGAGGCGCCGGAGAGCCATAGTTCCGCATCAAGCGCGTTTGCGCAGCCGTCGTCCTGCGCCAGGGCCAGGCCTCGGGCCACATCCATCTCGCCCGCCCAATGGATGGGCAGGCCCAGATCGCGATAGGCAAGCGTGGGGTTGTGCGAGGCGAAGCGGCCTTTGGGGTTAGGGATCAGCCATAGATGCACCATCGCAAGCTGGGTGCGCCCGTCTTTCTGGGCGATCTGATCGGTGAACCAGCGCCCTGCGATTGCACCGGCGAGGGGCTTGGTTTCTCGGATAGCGGCCATAAACCGCTCGCCATCGTGAATGTGCCAGATATCATCACTGCCGGTGAAGCCCGCCGGCAGCGGATCGCCCGGCGCGATACGCACGATATAGGCCAGGGCGACGAGGGCCTTTTTGCCGCCGATTGTGGCATAGACGAGGTTTGAGGGCCGCGCGAAATCAATCCGGTCGCCCGCGACGTAATCGGGGCCAGACCGATGGTTGTAGTGGCGGCCCATAAGCGGCGCTTCCCCGCCAAAAGGGCGCCAGCCTTCCCGTTTGGCGGTGTTGAGATCGGCGTAGCGTTTGGCGGCGGCGTGGGCGGCGGCGAGCTCAGCCTCAAGGGCGGCCTGCGCCGGGGCGGCCAGGCAGAGGCAAAACAGGGCGGCAAGCAGGTGGCGCATCAAAGCATCTCCCGAACCAACACGCCGATAGCAGCCGAAAGTGGCGGCGTTATGGAATAGCGCGGGGCTACTCCGCGGCCGCGCGGCCGGATCTATGAGCAGGGGCGTGCATCGTGACTTCATCGCGGATGATACGTGCGATGAGCGCACAATCGTCGCCGGTGAAAGTTAGCGGCAGGCGCATGTCGAGGATGGCACGCAACACCCGGTCACTCGCAAGCATGGGCTCAGGGCTGGCATAGCGCCAGTGGCGATAGGTTGAGGTAAAGCCCTGCGGTTCGGCGGCGCCGAACCATTTCAGCTCTACACCCCGCTCTTTGCAGCCTGCGACGACTGCCTCGATGGCGGCGTCGGGCCAATCGAGGAGCAGCACCTGGATTGAGGAGCCGACGAAGGCTTCTTCCGCCGGGCGTTCAATAACGGTCAGGCCCGGTGTTCCGATAAGCCCGGCCTCCACAGAGCGATAGCGCTCTGTCCACCGAGCGCAGGCCGTATCAAGTTGCGCCAATTGCGGGCGCAGGATCGCGGCGCGCAGATTGTCCATGCGGCCAGAGATGTTGGGGGTGTCGAGCTTCAACCCCTCGAAAACTGTTGGGTCTGGCGCGGCCCCGTGGCGGTCGTAAAGCATATAGCTGCCAGAAAGCAGGATAGCGCGCGCGGCAAACTCTGCATCATCGGTTACGAGAAAACCGCCCTCGCCCGAATTCATGTGTTTGTAGGTTTGCGTGGAATAACAGCCGATAGCGCCATGGCGGCCCGAGGGCACGCCGCGCCAGGCGGCCCCCATCGTGTGGGCGCAATCCTCGATTACGCGCACGCCTGCGGCATCGCACAGCGCCATGAGCCGATCCATATCGCAGATATGCCCGCGCATGTGGCTGAGAAGTACGAGTTTTGCGCCGCTTGAGCGGATCTTGGCCTCCAGGTCATCAAGATCAATGGTAAGCGCTTCGGTTGTCCCTAAAAATATGGGCTCTGCCCCGACGCTCGCAATCGCTCCGGGCACAGGGGCCAGCGTAAACGCATTGGAAAGTACCTTGGTGCCCGGCCCCGCACCCATGGCGCGTAACGCGGTCGACATCGCGTATCCGCCCGAGGCCACCGCAAGGCAGTAGCGCGCGCCGACATAGTCTGCGAATTCGGTCTCGAGCTTTGCCACCTCGGGCACTTCCCCGGGCGCAAGGTTGTAGCGATGGAGCCGTCCGTGGCGCAGCACTTCGAGCGCAGCCTCGATCCCCATTTCGGGAATCGGCTCCTGTTGGGTGAAACTGCCAGTGAACAATTCGGTCATGGCCCCAGATTGTCGCGCATCCGGCGACCGGTCAATCATCCGATAAGGCCCGCGACCGTTGCGGTAAGATCGCCGTAGCCCGGCAAAAGCGCCTCGGGCGAGAGGCGCGCCACGCCATCGCCCTCGGGCCCGAAGGTAACGAGGATCACGGGCACTCCCGCCGCACGGCCCGTTTCGCGATCCGTTACCGTATCGCCCACGAGCACCGTGCGGGCGATATCGCCGCCCGCCTGCTCCACCGCGGCCCGCAGCGGGGCGGGATCGGGCTTCCGCACCGGCAGTGTATCGGCGCCGATGAGCGAGCCGAAGAGGCTTCGCACGCCTAGTTTCTTCATCAGGTCTTCGGCCAACGCCGCGGGCTTATTGGTACAGATCCCGACGGTGTAACCCTCTGATTTCAATAGCTCGACCGCTTCGCGCGCGCCTGGGTAAAGCGTAGTATGCAGGTCGATCCCCGCCGCATAGGCCTCGAGAAACGGGGCCACTTCAGCCTCGATCGCCGCGTCTTCCGCCGCCCCTAGCCGCTCAAACCCCAGCCGCAGCATCGCGCGCCCGCCGCGAAACGCGGTTGCGGCATCGGCCACGGGATCCAGCAGATCGCCATGGCCAAGCGCGCGAAACCGTGAATTGGCGGCCGCAATCAGATCACGGCTGGTGTCGGCCAAAGTTCCGTCAAGATCGAAGATTACGGTGCGCATGCGAGACCTCGGGCAAAACTTCGCCGGCTCTGTAACCCGGCGACACTTCTTTTGAACCAACCGGGGCTTGCGGCATCCTCTGCGGTGCCTAGAAGTTTGAGGCAGAAAAGGAAAGAGCGGGTGATGGCGACGCAGCTCATCGTTCTCGCGGCCGGGCAAGGCACGCGGATGAAATCAGATGTGCCGAAGGTGCTGCACAAGGTGGGCGGCCTGCCGCTTTTCGCCCATGCGCTAAACGCGGGCGCGATTCTGAACCCCGAACGCACGGTGCTTGTGGTGGGCCATGGCGGCGAGCAGGTCACCGCAGCGGCCGAGGCGCTGGGGATCGGCATCACTTCTGTCACGCAGGAAGAACGACTTGGCACGGCCCATGCGGTGGCCCAGGCGCGCCCGGCGCTGGCGGGTGCGGGCGGCGATGCGCTGGTGCTTTATGCCGACACTCCGTTCATCAGCGCGGATACACTGGAACGCATGGCCGCCGCGCGCGCGGCGGGGGCCGCGGTGGTGATCCTCGGCTTTGAGGCGGCGGATCCGGCACGCTATGGGCGTCTGGTGATGGAGGGTGACCGGCTTGCACGTATCGTGGAGTACAAGGATGCCAGTGAGGCCGAACGCGCGATCACTTTCTGCAACTCCGGTGTGGTTCTCGCAGCAACGGAAACGCTTTTCGAGCTGATCGACCGAGTTGGGAACGATAACGCTGCGGGCGAATACTATCTCACTGATATCGTGGCGATTGCGAATGGGATGGGGCTGAAGGCGACTGCGGTTGACTGCCCCGAGGCGGAAACGCTTGGCGTGAACTCTCGAGTCGATCTTGCCGCCGCCGAAGCCGCGTTTCAGGCCGCAAAGCGCGCCGCGGCGATGGACGAGGGGGTGACCCTCACGGCGCCAGAGACGGTGTTCTTCAGCCATGATACCCAGATCGGCCCCGATGCAGTTGTGGAGCCGCAGGTGGTGTTCGGCCCTGGCGTGACGGTAGAGCCCGGCGCCCAGATCCGCGCCTTCAGCCACCTTGAAGGCGCCCATGTCGGGCAGAACGCCATCGTGGGGCCCTATGCGCGGCTGCGCCCGGGCGCAGTGCTGGCGGCGAAAACCCGCGTGGGTAATTTCTGCGAGGTGAAGAACGCCACGCTGGGCGAAGGCGCGAAGGTCAATCACCTCAGCTATATCGGCGATGCCTCGGTGGGCGCTGCTACGAATATCGGCGCGGGCACGGTGACCTGCAATTACGATGGTGTCTTCAAGCATCGCACCGAGATCGGTTCGCGCGCCTTCATCGGATCGGACACGATGCTGGTGGCACCCGTCAGCGTGGGCGACGAGGCGATGACAGCCAGCGGATCGGTGATCACCGAAGATGTGCCCGAAGGCGCGCTGGCGCTGGGGCGCGCCAGCCAAACCACAAAACCGGGCCTCGCCCGGCGCCTCTTTGCGAAATTGAAAGCTGCCAAGGCGAAACGGCTCGAAAAGGGTTAGGATCATGTGCGGAATTGTTGGTGTATTGAGCGATCACGAAGCGGCCCCCATCCTGGTGGAGGCGCTGAAGCGGCTGGAATATCGCGGCTATGACAGCGCGGGCATCGCCACCGTTGAGGGTGGCCGGCTCGATCGCCGCCGCGCCATGGGCAAGCTCGTCAACCTGTCAGACCTTCTGGTGCATGAGCCGCTCGCGGGTAAATCCGGCATCGGCCACACCCGCTGGGCCACCCACGGCGCGCCTTCGGTGACCAATGCGCATCCGCATCGCGCGGGCCCGGTGGCCGTGGTGCACAACGGGATCATCGAGAATTTCAAGGCGCTGCGCGAGGATCTGGCCGCAAAGGGCTATGAAACGCAGACGGAGACCGATACCGAAACCATCGCGCTGATGGTGCAGTCCTTTATGGATCAGGGTCTGGCCCCACGTGATGCGGCGGAGCAAACCATCGCGCGGCTCGAAGGCGCCTTTGCGCTGGCGCTTCTTTTCGACGGGGAAGAAGATCTCATTATCGCCGCCCGCAAAGGCTCGCCGCTGGCTATCGGCCATGGCGACGGCGAGATGTATCTGGGGTCCGACGCCATCGCGCTCTCGGGGCTGACCGACAAGATCACCTATCTCGAAGAGGGCGATTGGGCGGTGATCACTCGTGCCGGCGCCGAAATCCTCGACAAGCAGGGCAACCGGGCCAACCGCCCCGTGCGTACCATCGCAATCGATGCCAGCCGCGTCGAGAAAGGCGGGCACAAGCACTACATGGCGAAAGAGATCGCCGAGCAATCCACAGTGATCGCCGAGGCGCTGACTCATTACATCGGGGGCGACAGTGCGATCCGCCTGCCCCGCGATTTGGATTTTACGAAGTTCGACCGGATCGTGATGGTGGCCTGCGGTACCGCATATTATGCCTGCCTCACGGCGCGCTACTGGTTCGAGGCGCTCGCGCGCCTTCCCGTGGATATCGATGTTGCCTCGGAATTCCGCTACCGCGAGCCGCCGATTGGGGCGCGGACGCTGGCAATTTTTGTCAGCCAATCCGGCGAAACCGCCGATACGCTGGCCGCGCTGCGCTACTGTGAAAGCCAGGCGATGACGCTGGCGGTGGTGAACGTTGCCGAAAGCACGATTGCCCGGGAGGCTGATCTGGCCTTGCCGATCCTGGCAGGCGCGGAGATCGGCGTTGCCTCAACCAAAGCCTTCACCTGCCAGCTCACCGTTCTGGCGCTGCTGGCGCTGGAAGCCGCGCGCGCGCGGGGCCTAAAATCGGAGGTTGAGATTGCCTCTGCCCTGGGCGAGCTGCGCATGATCCCGGGGCTTGTGGCGCAAGCGCTTGGCACCGAGGGCGCGATCCGCGCG
Organism: Pseudomonadota bacterium; assembly: GCA_039208375.1. GTDB lineage: Bacteria > Pseudomonadota > Alphaproteobacteria > Rhodobacterales > Rhodobacteraceae > JANQPC01. The sequence continues at coordinate 10,778 of JBCCRC010000092.1, forward strand.
ATCTCGACCGAACTGGCAGAGGCGGAAGATATCCTCTTCCTCGGCCGCGGCGCAATG
>JBCCRC010000093.1:0-10818 GCA_039208375.1 Pseudomonadota bacterium
CGGTGCGCGGTAGACGCAGTCTCGGAAGGGGCGAGATTTCCCAAAGAATACTGCAGCCTCGCGGTACCCTCCGGGTGACGTTACGTTAACCGCGGTTCGTGTCCGGCAGCCCATTTATGGAGACTCATGCGACCAGCCCAGCGCGGTAAGTTCGGCTCTTCCACAGCCCCCGTGGGGCTCGAGGATTTCCCACACAGGCTTATCCACAGCCCTACCGTGGCCCGCAGAAACGCCGCACGCGGCTGATCGCAATTCTGCCGTAATCCTCGGGTCAACTTGCCTGGCGGTAATGGCATTGCGCTGACGCCCGCACCGGTTTTTGCGTCTGACTCCTGAGACGCCTGGGGCCGCATGACGCGGCCCCTTTTTTCAGGCCCGCGTCTTTTTGGTCGCCTAAACCATCATCTCTTTTGTGGCCGTGAGCGTTAGGTCGGGGTGATCGCGTTCGATCCGGTCGATATCCCACTGCAGGCGCGTGAGGTACACCGTATCACCATCATGATCACTCGCGATATGGCCCTTGTTGGCGGCGGCAAACGCCTCAACCGCCTCCTTGGGCCCCGAGACCCAGCGAGCGGACGTGAACTGCGAGGGCTCGAACCGCACGGGCAAGCCGTATTCAAGCTCGATCCGGCTTGCCAGTACCTCGAATTGTAAGGCGCCTACCACGCCGACGATGAAGCCAGCGCCGATGGCCGGTTTGAAGATCTTCGCGGCACCCTCTTCGGCAAACTGCATCAGCGCCTTGTCGAGGTGTTTGGCCTTAAGCGGGTCGCCAGCGCGCACATTCTGCAGCAACTCTGGCGCGAACGACGGGATACCCGTCACCCGGATGGCCTCGCCCTCTGTCAGCGTATCGCCGATGCGCAGTTGGCCGTGGTTTGGGATGCCGATAATGTCGCCCGCCCACGCCTCTTCGGCGAGTTCCCGGTCCGAGGCGAGGAAGAGCACCGGGTTTGACACCGCCATGGGCTTTTTGGTGCGCACATGGGTGAGCTTCATGCCGCGCTTGAAGTGGCCCGATGCCATGCGCAGGAAGGCCACGCGATCGCGGTGTTTTGGGTCCATATTGGCCTGAACCTTGAAGACGAAGCCCGCGACCTTTCCCTCATCAGGCGCCACCTGGCGCGGCTCGGCCGATTGCGGCTGCGGCTCGGGGCCAAAAGCGCCGATGCCATCCATCAGTTCTTTCACCCCGAAGGAATTGATCGCACTGCCGAACCAGATCGGGGTGAGCGTGCCGTCAAGAAACGCCTGCCGCTCAAAGCTGGGCAGAAGTTCCCGCGCCATCTCAACCTCTTCGCGCAACTGCTCCAAGAGGCCCTCGGGAACGTGCTCGGCCAGCTTCGGGTCATCCAGCCCATCGATTTTGATCGATTCCGCCACCTTGTTGCGGTCGGCCCGGTCCATCAGCTCCAGCCTGTCATTCAGCATATCGTAGCAGCCCACGAAATCGCGCCCCATGCCGATGGGCCAGCTTGCCGGGGTGACGTCGATCGCCAGATTTTCCTGGATCTCGTCGATGATCTCGAACGTATCGCGGCTCTCGCGGTCCATCTTGTTGCAGAAGGTCAGTATCGGCAGATCGCGCAACCGGCACACCTCGAAAAGCTTCTGCGTCTGGCTTTCCACGCCCTTGGCGCCATCGATCACCATGATCGCCGCATCCACGGCGGTGAGCGTGCGATAGGTGTCTTCCGAAAAATCGCTGTGGCCCGGGGTATCGACCAGATTGAACCGGTAATCGCCGAAGTCGAATGACATCGCCGAGGCTGAGACCGAGATGCCCCGATCCTTCTCCATCTGCATGAAATCGGACCGCGTGCGCCGCGCCTCGCCTTTAGCGCGCACCTGGCCCGCCATCTGGATCGCGCCGCCATAGAGCAGGAACTTCTCCGTCAGGGTCGTCTTTCCCGCATCCGGGTGCGAGATGATCGCAAACGTGCGGCGGCGGGCAATTTCCGGCGGCAGGGCAGGTGTGTTTGAAGCGCGGTCCAGCATGTCCGGCGATATAAGCCCCGCGCCCGGCGCACGCAATTCAATCGCGTTCAATCAAAACGCCAAAAAAAGTGTCGCAATCCGTCTTGCTATGTCGCGATTGATGCGGACCGGGGGGCGTTTCAGCCCCAAAAGCGCGCCACCGATCATCCGTGGGGCAGGGAGGCCGCCATGATTGCAGAGCAGGGCTTCGGTGCGATCATCCGCGCGTTCTCGGTTCACGCCGATGAGCTGGCCGAGGAGGGGTTTGAGGATGCCGCGCACGGGTCGGTCACCTGGCGTACACTGATCGCCGGCGAACGCGACGCCTCCCGCGGTCTTGTTGCCGGAATCGCCACCTTTGGGCCAGAGGGGACGCTCACCCCGCACCGTCATAGCGCGCCGGAGTTCTACTTCGGGATGGAAGGCGCTGGAACGGTCACGATCGACGGTGTGCCCCATCCTATCGGCCCGGGCATCGCCGTATACCTGCCGCCCGACAGCGAGCATGGCGTTGTGGCCGCGGGTGAGGGCCTGCGCTTCCTCTACGCCTTCCCCGTCGACCGTTTTGCAGATGTGGACTATCGCTTTTCACATTGTGCGTGAGTGCAGGCGCCCGTCTGGGTGCCTGGGCTTGGCAGCGGTTGACAGTTGACCGATGGAGCGGGCCGTGGCACCATGAGAACATAACAAGAACATTAATGCCCCCGAGGCCGCGCAGTTGAACCGAAGGGAGAGAAACCATGAACCTAAAAGAGATCGCAGATGAGTTGGTTGCGGGCTGCCGCGAAGGCCGCGAAGCCGAAAACCTTTCAAAGCTCTATGCCGCTGATGCGGTGTCGGTGGAAGCCGCCGACCCGATGGGCATGGGGCGCGAGGCGCACGGAATCGACGCGATCAAGGGAAAACACGATTGGTGGGAAAGCGCCTTCGAAGTACTCGAAGGCAATGTTTCGGATCCCTATCCCCATGGCGATGACCGGTTCGCCGTGCGGTTTTCAATGAAAGCAAAGAGCAAGGAAACCGGTGACGTCTCCGAGATGGACGAACTGGCTGTCTACCATGTGGCGGACGGGAAGATCGTGCGCGAGGAATTCTTCTACGCCATGGGCTAAGCCCGTCTTTCGCATCTCTCCGCGCTTTGTTACGCATCGCGAGACACTTGCGCGGGGAGGCGTTTAATGGATCTGGGCATTTCCGGAAGAACTGCGATTGTCTGCGCGTCGTCGAAAGGGCTTGGGCTAGGCTGTGCGCGTGCGCTGGCCGCCGAAGGCGCCAACCTTGTGATGAACGCCCGCGGCGCCGAGGCGCTGGAGGCATCTGCCGCGGCGATCCGAGCAGAATACGGCGTGACGGTCGCCACGGTCGCCGGCGATATCAGCACCGAGAGTGTGCGTGCTCAAGTGATCGAAGCTGCGGGCGGTGCGGATATCCTGGTCAACAACGCGGGCGGCCCGCCGCCGGGGCTTTGGTCCGACTGGTCCCGCGACGATTTTATTGCTGCCTTCGACGCCAATCTGCTCACGCCTATCGCTCTTATGCAGGGCGTTTTGCCGGGGATGATGGAACAGGGCTGGGGCAGAATCGTAAACATCACTTCGCAATCGGTGAAAGCTCCAATCCCGCAACTGGGCCTGTCGAACACCGCGCGCACCGGCTTGACGGGCTTTGTGGCCGGTACAGCGCGGCAGGTGGCCGAAAAGGGTGTGACGATCAACAACCTTCTGCCCGGCATCCATGCAACAGACCGGGCTGATGCCCTCGACGGGCCAGTGGCGGAACGCGAGGGGATCACGATCGACGAGGCGCGCGCACGCCGGGCCGCCACGATCCCCACCCGCCGCTACGGCACGATTGAAGAGTTCGGTGCGGCCTGCGCATTCCTTTGCTCGGCCCATGCTGGCTTTATCGTGGGCCAGAACGTGCTGGCCGATGGCGGTGCAACGAACGCTACGATCTAAGGCGATCGGGATCCCTGCGCTTGAATGCCCCCAGCGTCACGCAGGTCGGGTGATAAGCAGATCCGTGGGCGGGTCGCGCACCATGTCCCGCGCAAAGCTACCCAGAACACGGCGTTCAAGCGCGTGCCGGGCATGCGCGCCGATCGCAATCAGATCTGGATCGAACGCCTGACGCTCATGGTCCAGCACGGTTCCGATCCCTCCTTCGATGACGCGCGGGGCCGCAATGTTTGGGGGTAAGCCGCCGGCATCGGCCCAGCGGCGCGCCGCGTCTTCCACATCATGCACATGCGCCTTGGCCATGACGTGGCCAGGATCATGCGCATCCATTCGGCTGATTGCCGCGTGGACAGCGTGAAACGCACGGATCTCCGCACCCGGCGCCCAGCGATGTGCAGCGTTTAGGGCCGCTGTGGCAGCCGGAGAAAAATCGATTGGCGCCAGCACGCGGCGGTATTCGTGATCGGCCGGTTCAGCCACAAGAAGAACCGGGTGTGCGCTCATCCGCACCAGGTAGCCAAGAGTGGTTTCGCGCCAGCTGTCGAAGAACGCACGGCGCCGGTGAAGCCCGGTTACGATCAAATCCGCCCCGAGCTCTTCGGCGACAGCATGAATGTCTGCCGCGGGATCGCCGCGATCCACCCGAGCAGACCAGGTGACCTTATCGGCGCCCACCTGCGCCGCGCAGAACCGCTCGAGATGCGTTTTCGCCTCGCTGACCAGCCGTCTTGAAAGGTCAACGGGCAGATCGCCGTCCACCACGTGGAGCGCGGTGAGCGTTGCATCCTGACTGGCCGCCATCCGAAACGCCCGCGCCAGAGCACGGTCGGAGCGTTCCGATAAATCGCTCGCCAAAAGGATATGTGCCATCTCGTCCTCCCTCCAATACCACGCGGCTCAGCATATCACGCCACAACGCGTCGACGTTGTGCGAGATCAATCCGATGGGCGATGATCGCTGCGTGTGGGACAGCCTTGCGGCAGCGAGGCGCGGCTGTTACGCGCCATGCCTGATGAAAATGATCGGACATCTGGTGTGCAACCGCTGACGCAGGCGCCCCCCCGGCTTGAACTTGATGGCCTGACGCGGCGCTTTGGTGGGCGCGCCGTCGTTGATGATGTGTCGCTTTCTGTTGAGCCGGGGACGGTCACGTGCCTTCTGGGCCCATCTGGCTGCGGTAAGTCGACGACGTTGCGCCTTGTGGCCGGGGTCGAGCATCTCGACGAAGGGCGCATTGCCATCGATGGACGCGAGATTGCGGGCCCCCGGCGGCATGACCCACCAGAAGCGCGCGGCGTGGGCCTGATGTTCCAGGATTTCGCCTTGTTCCCTCACCTTACGGTGGGCCAGAACGTGGCTTTCGGACTCAGGGGCGGATTGACACGGCATCGTGCGCGGGTCGGCGAACTCTTGGAGCGCGTGCAACTCTCGGCCTATCTCGATGTCTACCCGCATTCGCTTTCCGGGGGCGAACAACAGCGCGTCGCCCTGGTGCGCGCCGTGGCCCCGCGCCCCCGGGTGATGTTGATGGATGAGCCGTTTTCGGGCCTCGACAACCGCCTGCGTGACGGGATCCGCGACGACACCCTTGAAATCCTGCGCGATGAGGGTGCGGCAGTTCTACTGGTTACCCACGAGCCCGAAGAAGCAATGCGCATGGCCGACGAAATCGCACTGATGCGGGATGGTCGCCTCGTGCAGCGTGGCGCCCCGTACAATGTCTATAACGCGCCGGCCGATAGATCGGCTGCGGCATTCTTCAGTGATATCAATGTAATCCGCGGCGTTGTTGAGGGCGCACTAACACGCACGCCCTTCGGCGAGTTTCTCGCGCCCGGCGTGGCCGATGGCCATGCGGTGGAAATCGTGATCCGCCCGCAGCACCTTCGCATCGATTTCGATCGTGGTGGCAAGGGCCCCAACCCCACGCCGCAAGATGGCGTTCCGGCGCGCGGCGTTGTGGAACGCGCGCGGTTCATCGGCAGCGAAAGCCTGGTTGAGTTTCGGATGGATTATGACGGGTCAATCCTGAAGGCCGCGGTACCTTCCGTGTTCCTGCCGAAGCCTGGCACGGCGCTCTGGCTGATGCTCCGGCGCGAACGCTGCTTTGTCTTCCCCGCGGCGCCGTCAGCTTAAGACGGCGCGATTACGCCCGCGCGTCCTTCGGCGATCCCATAACGACGAAAGTGGTCAGCGCATGCACTTGGGGCAGGGTGCCAAGAAGATCTGTGTGAAACGCCTTGTAGGCGGTAAGATCTGATGCTTCGACGCGCAGCAGGTATTCCACGGTGCCGGTGATGTTGTGACATTCGCGCACTTCGGGCGCACGAGAGACGGCGCGTTCAAACGCTTCTTGGCTTGCCTTGGTATGGTTGTTGAGCCCCACCGTTACGTAGGCCACAAAGCCCGTCCCGATCTTCACACGATCGATGACAGCACGATAGCCCTTGATCACGCCAGATCTTTCCAGCGCCGCGACCCGGCGCAGGCAGGCTGAAGGCGAGAGGCCCACGCGATCGGCCAGTTCAATATTGGGTAGGCGGCCATCACGCTCTAGTTCGCGCAATATCGCGTCGTCAATCCGATCAATCTTCGTCATCAGTTGCAGGAATATCGACTTTGTTCGCATATTTGCAACCTGCCAGCGCGAAACCTACGCAATTCTACGGCGTATGACGTTTGAGCTGTTCGCCGCCCTCGCCGCCTTTGCCTTTGTGAGTTCCATCACTCCAGGGCCGAACAACATGATGCTGATGGCTTCGGGCGCGAATTTCGGCTTTCGCCGCACGATCCCTCACATGCTTGGTGTCGGTATCGGCTTTGTGGTGATGGTTTTGCTCGTTGGTGGCGGGCTTCTTGGGTTATTTGAGGCCTGGCCTGTCAGCTACACGATCCTCAAGGCCGTCAGCATTGCTTATCTACTCTATCTCGCCTGGCGCATCGCCAACGCAGGCGCACCGGAAGGAAGCGGTGCCAGCGCCCGGCCGATGACCTTCCTTGAAGCCGCGCTCTTCCAGTGGGTGAACCCCAAGGCGTGGACGATGGCGCTGACCGCGATCGCTGTCTATGCGCCGAACCAAAGCTTTGCTTCGATCGCGCTTGTTGCGGTGATCTTCGGCGCTGTAAACATCCCCTCGGTCGGGTCATGGACGGTGCTTGGCATGCAACTGAGGCGATTTCTCACCAACCCGAGCCGCTTGCGCGCGTTCAACGTGTCGATGGCCCTGCTGCTTGTTGCCTCGCTCTACCCGGTTCTGTTTGCCTGAGCGGTCTGCTGGGCGAGGTAATCGGCGAGCCCGGTGCCGGGTTCATCTACGAACAGTTCGGGAAGCTGCTCAAGCGCCGCGATAGAGTCGACACGAAACACCTCAAAGCCCCCCACGCTTTCACACCATGCCGTCAGCATCCAGACGCGGCCCCAATACGCAATCTGCAGCGGACGGATCACCCGTGTTTCACGCAACCCGCCCGGAGCGCGATAATCAAGACGCAGTTTCTGACAGGCCCGAATAGCGGCGCGTAGGGCGGGCATGTGCGCAAACCCGTTGGCCGCATCGGCGAACGGATGCAGCGCAAATCCCCATCCGCCACCGGGCGCCCCGCGGTCCTCCGGCAAAAGCGCATCGATTTTTTGGGCCAACTCCTTCGCGGCAGTTTGCAACTCGGCATCTGCACCTTCCGCAACAACCGCGAGGCCCAGATGCAGTGCCTCGAGCTGGTCGCGGGACAGGGCAAGGGGCGGCAAGGTGATAGGCGCCGTCGTGCAGTATCCCACGCCGGGCGTGCCCATCACCGGCGCGCCCGCGGCGATCAGCGCCTCCATATCGCGGTAAATCGTGCGCGGCGACACGGCAAAAACGGCCGCCAGATCCTCTGCGCGGTGGGTTCCGCCGGCTTGCAGACGGGCAATAAGGTGTTTCAGGCGGTCTGTGCGGCGCATGGCGTTCGATTCGCGAAAAAGATGCAGCACAAAGAGAGTAACTGACATAATAATGTCAGTAAATCAGGCTAGACCCCGCCGCACGGCGCTGATCCTGTGCCTCAGGCGCCGACGGCCACATTCGCGCTTTTCCCAGCGCTCGCGCCAGCCTAAATCGGACAAAAGCCATTCTCGCGCCCGCGCTGCGGGCACTTTAGGAGATCGTCATGCTCAACAACATCGGCCTTCCCGGCCTTCTTCTGATTGCCATTGTCGTGCTCGTGCTGTTCGGCCGCGGCAAAATATCATCGCTCATGGGCGAAGTCGGTAAGGGCATCACTGCCTTCAAAAAAGGTGTCGATGACGGCAAGAAGGAAATCGAAGACGAGGCGGCTACCGTTGCCCGCGACGTGACGCCCCAAGAGGAAACGGACAAGGACAAGGCCTAACCGTCCGTCCCCGAAGGCGCACCGCGGATGTTAGATATCGGTTGGACGGAGCTTTTGCTCATTGGCATCGTGGCCCTCATCGTTGTGGGGCCCAAGGATTTGCCGGGCATGTTCAAGGCGCTTGGCCGGTTCACGGCACGCGCCCGCAACATGGCGCGCGAATTTCAGCGCGCGATGAATGAGGCCGCGGATCAATCCGGCGTCAAGGAAACCGCCGATGGGCTGAAGGGGCTTACCTCACCCAAAAAGATGGGCCTCGACTCGCTGAATAAAGCCGCTGACAGTTTCGAGAAGTGGCAGCCCGGCAAGCCCGCCACCCCACCGGCCCCGAAAAAAGAAGAGGGCGCCGCCACGGCCGCACTGCGCGCTGAACGGGTGGCGGAGGCGAACCGCATCCAGGAGGCCACCGCCAAGCGCTTGGCAGATGCGAAAGCGGCGCGAGAGGCCCCTGTGGCCACTGCTGCTTCCGCGCATGAACCCTTCCGCCCCCGCGAGCGGGACAAGCCCGCCCGGAACCGCCCTGTCAAAAAGCCCGGCGCCCGACGCAAATGACCCAGACCGAAGATATCGACGACAGCGCCGCCCCGCTGATCGAGCATCTGGCAGAGTTGCGCACGCGGCTCATCCGCTCAGTCATCGCATTTCTTATCGGGATGGTGATTAGCTTCACCGTCTGGAACCCGATCTTCAACTTTCTCACCGATCCGGTGTGCCGCGAGCTTGGTGAACGGGGGCAGGATTGCGGGCTGATTCTGATCAAGCTGCAAGAAGGCTTCTTCGTCGCAATCCGCATCTCTCTTCTGGGCGGCTTCGTTCTGGCGTTCCCTTACATATCATATCAACTTTGGCGCTTCGTGGCCCCGGGCCTTTACCGATCGGAAAAATCGGCCTTCCTGCCGTTTCTGATTGCATCTCCATTTATGTTCTTCCTTGGCGCCTCGTTTGCCTTCTACATCGTGATCCCACTCGCCTTCGACTTCTTCCTGGGCTTCCAGCAAGTGGGCGGCGCACCCGTGCCAGCGGAAGGCGATGCTACGGTGGAGGGTGCAGAGACATTGGGCGATGCAGGGATCACCTTCCAGGGTTCTGTTGCCGAATACCTCACGCTGACGATCAAGTTCATCCTCGCCTTCGGGCTGTGCTTCCAGTTGCCAGTGCTGTTGTCGCTCATGGGTAAGGCGGGGCTTGTCACGTCCCGCGGCCTGGGCGAAATGCGGAAATACGCCGTGGTCGGCATTCTCGTTCTTGCAGCGCTTGTGACCCCGCCCGATGTGATCACCCAGATCATCCTCTTCGTTGCCGTCTACGGGCTCTATGAAGTGTCGATCCAGCTTGTGAAGCGGATCGAGAAGAAGCGCCTTGCAGAATTGCGCGAGGAAGGCGTGCTTGACGAGGATGAAGAGCTTTACGACTTCGACGAAGATGACTTCGATGAAGATGGTAGCGGGGATAACGCCAAGGCATGAGCGACCCGCTCGAACGCATTGCGGCGGCGCTGGAGCGGATGGCACCGCCGCCCCTCAACGCCCCGGACTTCGCCGCCGCAGATGCCTTTGTGTGGCATACGGAACCTGACCGGCTGAGCGCGGTGCCGAAGGTTAACCGCGTTGACCTGCCGCTTCTTATCGGGATCGACCGGGCGCGCGATACCCTTCTGGCCAATACCGAACAGTTCGCCCGCGGCCTGCCGGCCAACAATGCGCTTCTATGGGGCGCGCGAGGGATGGGAAAATCCTCGCTCGTAAAGGCCGTCCATTCAGAGGTTGCGGCGCGCCACCCCCTAAAGATTGTGGAAGTGCAGCGCGAGGATCTTCCAACAATCGGGCGGCTTCTTGCTTTGTTGCGCGCAGCCTCGCACCGGTTCTTGCTGTTCTGTGATGACCTGTCGTTCAGCCACGACGATGAGCATTACAAATCGCTCAAGGCGGTGCTCGATGGCGGGGTAGAGGGTCGGCCCGAAAACGTGGTGTTCTATGCCACGTCGAACCGCCGCCACCTGATGCCGCGGGATATGATCGAAAACGAACGCTCAAGCGCCATCAACCCCTCGGAGGCAACAGAAGAAAAGGTCTCACTTTCCGATCGGTTCGGCCTTTGGCTCGGCTTCCATCCCTGCAGCCAAGACGCCTACCTTGCCATGATCCGCGGCTATTGCGATGCCTTCGGGATCGAAATCGATGACGAGACGCTGCGTGCAGAGGCCATCGAGTGGCAGGCAACCCGCGGCGCCCGCTCGGGCCGTGTGGCATGGCAATATGTGACAGATCTTGCAGGCCGCCGCGGGATTGCGCTGGCCTAGCGGCGCTTCCACCACCGCCGTTTGGCAGATGTCCAGCTGTGCATTGCGAGGCTCTGATAAGCCGCCGGTTTAAATGGCCCCACGTTGGGAGAGGCCACGAGATCGGGGTGGCTCTCTATGGCTGACTCCGCGACGAAAACGAGATCGACCTGCCAGAGCACATTTTTGTAGTAGTCGAAATCAACGATATCGTAGAGCGTGAAGCCCGCTTC
>JBCCRC010000094.1:0-10587 GCA_039208375.1 Pseudomonadota bacterium
GAACCGTTCTTTCATCTTCTTGATCCGGCCCCGTTGATAAGACGCAATGATCGGATTGGCCATGTAGTAAACGGCAACGCCCGCGACGATCCCGGGCGCGATCCCCCCCACAAGATAGGGCAGGAAGATTCGATTGAAAAAGCGCCAGAGATACGTCCACTCAGCCTCTGCCGCCGTGAAGATTGCCGCGAAGTTCCCCCAAAGCTCGATCGACGCCAGGCTGAAGCCGATCAGAATATCCTGCGGCGGAACATGAGGCCGGCCCAGAATCACGGTTCCGATCTCAACCGAGATGGCGGCGATAAGGGGAAACGTGATCGGGTTGCCAAAGAACGTGGCGAGAAGCGACGCCAGAATATTGCCGCGGATCATCCACGCCACAAGCGCTGCAGTAAAAAAATGCAGGCCGTAAAACGGTGTGAAGCTCGCAAACACCCCGGAAGCTATTCCCCGGCTGATTTTGTGGGCGGGATCGGGCAGCCGCCGCAAACGGTGCACCACGTAGCGGCTCGCACGGCCCCAGCCGCCCCGTGGATAGAAGAACTCCACGAAGGAACGGGCATAGGATTTCGGCGTGCGCCGTTTGAAGACCATCTCCCCCGAACCCCGATTGCTAACTTACCACGCGCTCCGGATCACGGTGGCGCTCAATGGAAGCTACGTTGCTATCGGCCTCCAAGGCCAGCATCACCGCATGCAGATGTTCTGTATCACGAAGTTCCACGTCGAGAATGAGGCGAAAGTAGTCAGGTTTCCTGTCAACGAACTCCAAATTCGAGATATTGGCTTTCTGTTCCCCGATCTGTGTGCACAGCCGGCCCAGAACGCCCGCATCATTCGAAATCGTCAGATCAAGGCTCACATCATAGGCCATTTCGTGCCGGCCGGAATGCCAGCGTAAATCTACCCACCGCTGGGGCTGATCCTCAAACTCCTCCAGCGCCGGGCAATCGATCGCATGGATCACCACGCCTTTGCCGCGGAAGCTGATCCCCACGATGCGCTCGCCCGGCACGGGCTGGCAGCACGGCGCGCGGCGAAAGCTCTGGTTTGTTTCAAGGCCAACAACCGCTTGCGCGGCGGCGATCTCATCCCCGGCCTTGGCAACAAGATCGGGGTAGAGTGTTTCAACAACCTGCCGCGCGGTGATCTCGGCGGCGCCAAGCTGGGCCAAAAGCTCGCGCCCGGTGGCAAGCCCCATGTGTTTGGCCGCCGTGCGCAGCGCCTTGTCAGAGGCTTTTTTGCCCACATGTTCAAAGGCAACCCGCGCCAGTTCACGGCCAAGCTTCTCGAACCGCTGGCGATCCTCCTCGCGCAGCGACCGCCGGATCGCTGCTTTTGCCCGGCCTGTGGCGACGATATCGATCCAGGTGGCCTGCGGTCGCTGACCCTCGGCGGTGATAATCTCCACCGATTGACCATTCTTCAGACGCGTCCAGAGCGGCACGCGGATCGCATCTACCTTTGCGCCAACGCAGCCATCGCCAATCCGTGTGTGGATGGCATAGGCGAAGTCAAGCGGCGTTGCCCCCCGCGGCAGCTTCACCACCTCGCCCTTGGGCGTGAAGCAGAACACCTGATCGGAATACATCTCCATCTTGACGTGTTCGAGAAACTCGTCGTGATCCTCGGCATTCTCGAAGCTCTCGGTCACCGTTGAAATCCACTTGGCGGGATCAACCGCAAAGGGGTTTTCCGCCCGCTCGCCATCGCGGTAGGCCCAATGGGCCGCCACGCCCGCCTCGGCCACCTCATGCATCTCACGGGTGCGGATCTGGATTTCCACCTGCTTACCGTCCCGGCCCGAAACGGTGGTGTGGATGGATCGGTAGCCGTTGGATTTCGGTTGGCTGATGTAATCCTTGAACCGGCCCGGCACCGCGCGCCAGCGCTGGTGCAGGGCGCCAAGCACCGCATAGCAATCCGCGTCGCTTTCGGTGATCACACGAAAGCCGTAGATATCGGACAGGCGGGAAAAGCCCTGATCCTTCTGCTGCATCTTCCGCCAGATCGAATAAGGCTTCTTGGCGCGGCCATAGACGGCAGCCTCAATCTTGGCCTTCTCAAGCTCTTTACGGATGTCGTGCGTGATCTTTTCGACCATATCACCGGTTTCACGCTGCAGCGTGATGAAGCGGCGCATGATCGAATTGCGGCCTTCGGGGTTCAGCACCCGAAAGGCGAGATCCTCCAGCTCATCGCGCATCCATTGCATGCCCATCCGGCCCGCCAGGGGCGCGTAGATATCCATCGTTTCGCGCGCCTTCTGCACCTGCTTTGCCGGGCGCATGGACCGGATCGTGCGCATGTTGTGAAGTCGGTCGGCACGTTTCACGAGGATCACGCGCAGATCCTTCGACATCGCGATGAAAAGCTTGCGGAAGTTCTCGGCCTGTTTGGTCTCTGTAGAGGTAAGCTGCAGGTTGGTCAGCTTGGTAACCCCTTCGACCAGCTCGGCAATTTCTTTGCCGAAGCGCTTTTCGATCTCTCGGTAGGTTGAACGGGTATCTTCGATCGTGTCGTGTAAGAGTGCTGTCACGATTGCGGCATCGCCCAGCTTCATCTCCGTCAGGATCGCGGCAACGGCGACGGGGTGAGAAAAGTAGGGCTCACCTGAATGCCGCTTTTGTCCGGCGTGCATCTTGTCGCCATAGGCGTAGGCTTTCTCAAGAAGGCCTGTGTCAGTCGCCGGATTGTAGTTGCGGACCAGTTCGATCAGGTCGTCTGCATCGATCATCCGGTCCGCCCCCTAGGGCGCAGCAGGCCCTTAAGACCGCTCCTGCGCTTCCATCAGCGCACGCAGCAGTTTTTCTTCCGAAAGGTCGTCCTCGGCCGGCTTGTCCACCTCGGCCCCCATAAGAAGGGCCATGGTGTCTTCTTCCGGTTCGTCCACCTCGATTTGCGTCTGGTGGCTTTCGATCATCCGTTCGCGCAACTCATCGGCGCGCTGACTTTCCTCTGCAATCTCGCGCAGGCTCACGACAGGGTTCTTGTCATTGTCGCGATCCACGGTAAGCGCAGCACCGCTGGAAATCTCGCGCGCGCGATGCGCAGCAAGCATAACGAGTTCGAAACGGTTCGGAACTTTGTCGACGCAATCTTCGACCGTGACGCGGGCCATAGGCTAATCCACCTTTTGGTTGGAAAGTCTGAAGCCGGTTATCTAGGGCCAGTTCCGCAGGAACACAAGGCAAAAGCGGCTATTCTGCGCGGGCAAGCGGGCGTATCGCAGCGCGGGCGGCAGGTGGAAGCGCGGCCAGCATTTGCGCTGCCGTCCGGCCCAGAATGGGATGGACCCAATCGGGCGCAACATCGCAGAGCGGGACAAGAACGAAGGCCCGATCCTGGATGCGCGGGTGTGGCAGGATCAAACCGTCCGGCGTGCGCGACGTTTGCTCTTCGGCAGGAAGTGCACGCCACGACTGAAACGTCTCTCGGTCGGGAACCACAAGATCGCCGTAAGCCAGCAGGTCGAGATCAATGGCCCGATTGCCCCAGCGTTCGCCACGAACCCGTGCGCCCGCAGCCTCAATCGAGTGAAGGCGTTCCAGCACATCCTGCGGCGAAAGGTCAGATTCGAGCAGAACGACGGCGTTTACATAGTCCGGGCCTGCGCCATCGGGGAAACACGGCGTCTGATAAAGCGCGCTTTGTCGCCGCAGGCGAAACGGGCCGGTTCGAAGCATTGAAATGGCCTTAACGACGCTTTCTTCACACGAAACACCGGCTGGAGGGGCATTTGAGCCAAGCGCAACGATAATGAGCGTTGCGTCACTTTTGCCATTCGAGAGTTGCGTCATCGGTTTTTGCCACTATTTTTCAGCGTCGCTTTGCGGGGGTTCCACCCACTCACTCTCGGACCAACCCTGCCAGCCAAAAAAATTGGAAGGACCCTTTGATGTTTTATCGGGACGAACGGCTTGCGCTGTTCATCGATGGGTCGAACCTCTACGCGGCTGCTAAGGCGCTGGGGTTCGATATCGACTATAAACTGCTTCGACAGGAATTCATGCGTCGTGGCAAGCTTCTGCGCGCGTTCTACTACACGGCGCTCCTTGAGAACGATGAGTATTCGCCGATCCGCCCTTTGGTGGACTGGTTGCATTACAACGGGTTCTCGATGGTCACCAAACCCGCCAAAGAATTCACCGATAGCCAGGGCCGCCGCAAAGTTAAGGGCAATATGGATATCGAATTGACCGTGGACGCGATGGAACTTGCGCCGCGGATCGACCATATCGTCCTGTTTTCCGGCGATGGTGACTTTCGGCCCCTTGTGGAAAGCCTGCAGCGTCAGGGTGTGCGGGTGTCTGTTGTCTCAACGATCCGCTCGCAGCCGCCAATGATTGCAGACGAATTGCGCCGGCAGGCCGACAACTTCATCGAGCTCGATGAACTGAAAGACGTGATTGGCCGCCCGCCTCGAGAACCACGAGAAGACATTCCAGCCCGAGAAGAGCTGGAAGAGGAACGCTGAAACACGCGGTTGCGCATGGCGCGGACGGGCTTATCTTTGGGCAGCAGTCAACCGCGTGAGCCCAAAAACGTGACAAAGCCCGCCCTAACCCTCTATCTGGCCGCCCCCCGGGGCTTCTGCGCTGGTGTGGATCGGGCGATCAAGATCGTGGAAATGGCGCTTGAACGGTGGGGCGCACCGGTCTACGTGCGTCATGAGATTGTGCACAACCGGTTCGTCGTGGATGGGCTCCGCGAAAAGGGCGCGGTGTTTGTTGAAGAGCTTGACGACTGCCCGAACGACCGCCCGGTGATCTTTTCTGCCCATGGCGTGCCCAAAGCAGTGCCGGCGGAAGCGGCACGGCGCGAGATGCTGTTTGTCGACGCTACCTGCCCGCTTGTGAGCAAGGTGCATATCGAGGCTGAGCGTCACGCCGCCAATGGCCTGCAGATGGTAATGATTGGGCATGAAGGCCATCCCGAAACCGTCGGCACGATGGGTCAACTGCCAGAGGGGGAAGTGATCCTCGTCGAAACGGTGGAAGACGTCGCGAATATCACGCCGCGCGACCCCGCGAAACTTGCTTTCATCACGCAGACAACACTTTCGGTGGACGATACAGCGGAAATTGTTGCTGCGCTTCAGGCCCGTTTCCCGGCGATTGTCGGCCCGCATAAGGAAGATATTTGCTACGCGACAACGAACCGCCAGGAGGCCGTTAAGGCGATGGCGCCGAAAGCGGATGCGATGCTCGTGATCGGGGCGCCGAACTCCTCAAACTCTAAGCGACTTGTTGAGGTTGGCCGCGCCGCGGGATGTGACTATGCGCAGCTTGTCCAACGCGCGGCTGATATCGATTGGCGCGCGTTGGATGGCATTAGAAGCATTGGCCTAACGGCCGGTGCGAGCGCGCCTGAGGTACTGGTCAACGAGGTGATTGATGCCTTCCGCGCGCGCTTCGACGTTCAGTTGGAGATGATCGAGACCGCTGTCGAAAACGTTGAGTTCAAGGTGCCCCGCGTGCTGCGCGTTCCTGCATGAGCGACTACTACGCGTTCGAGGGAATGATCGTGACGATGGAATGGGGCACGTCCACCTATACCGTGCTACCGGTGCCGCAAGAGGTGGCGGAGGCCCTTGCGCGCGAAGGGGCGACGCGCGTGGAAGGCGAAATCAACGACCATCCCGTCAATCTTGCGCTCACCACTGCGCCGGCGATCGATGGCGTTTTTCTGTGGACGGGGAAATCGCTGCTAGACAGCGCCAGGATCGGGCCGGGCGAGGTTTTGGACGTGCGCCTGAGAAAGGCAGATGCCTCTGTGGTGGAAACGCCCGTAGATGTTCTAGCGGCTCTGCGCGAGGCTGGGGTGATGGCCGAATGGCAGGCGCTCACACCGGGTAAGCAGCGCGGGCACCTGCACCAGATCAATAGCGCCAAGCGCGCGGAAACCCGGGCCAAGCGGATTACAAAGCTTGCCGCATCGATTGGAGTGTCCGCAGATGGGTGACGTGCCCCGTTCTGCCCTGATACTCGGCCTCGCCGGGCTTATCCCCTTCGTATGGGGCGGCCTCTCGGTTCTGTCGCCGGAGCTCAATGCGTGGGGCATCGAGGCAATTGGCCCACGCTTTGTAGGGCCGTTCGTGCAACTATTCTACGGCGCCATTATCCTGTCGTTCATGTCCGGCGTCCTGTGGGGCTTTGCCACCCGCGCGAGCGGGCGTGCGGCGGCGACCGGCTATGCCTTGTCCGTTCTCCCCGCCCTTTGGGCGTTCTTTTTCACCGGTGGCGGCGTGGTCTCGGCAAGCACCTACCTGATCGCTGGCTTCATCGGGCTTTTGGGCCTCGATTACACGTTCTGGAAGCAGGAACTGGCGCCGCCTTGGTGGCTGCAACTGCGGATCCCGCTCACTATAATCGTCTCCGCATGCCTGGGTGTGAACATTCTATGAACGCAGATCGCGACACCATGAACGCCTACCAGACGCAAGCAGATGCTTACCTGCGTGTGGCCGACAAAGCCGCCGATGACCCGGACCTTGTTCGCTTCATTGCTGCCTTGCCGCCTGGCGCACAAGTGCTCGATCTCGGCGCGGGCCCCGGTCGAGATTCGATCAGGCTGCGTGATGCGGGCTTTGACGTTACCGCGCTGGAGCCCGCAGCCGCGTTTGCCGACATGATTGAACACGCCGGCATCCCCGTGCGCCGCGAGAGTTTTTCGGACCTCACCGACAGGGCTGCGTTTGATGGCATTTGGGCGAGCTATTCCCTGCTTCACGCACCGCGAGAAGATCTACCGGGCCACCTCACCGCGATCCATCGCGCGCTCAGGCGCGGCGGGCTGTTCACAGTAAGCGTCAAAGTTGGCGAGGGCGCGATGCGCGACAAATTTGGCCGGTTCTACACTTACTACAAAGCCGACGAGCTGCGCGACGCAGTCGAAGCCGCAGGCTTTGCCACGGCACACGTCAACGAAGGTGAGATCGAAGGCCTTGCAGGCGATACCTCGCCCTTCGTTGTGATCCACGCCCATGCCTGATCTCTTCGCCTATACCGATGGAGCGTGTTCCGGCAATCCCGGCCCCGGGGGCTGGGGCGCGCTGCTTCTTGCCCGCGATGGCGAGGCCGTGCTGCGGGAGCGTGAGCTTTCGGGTGGGGAGCCGCGCACAACCAACAACCGAATGGAACTACTAGCCGCAATCTCGGCCCTCGAAGCGCTTGAGCGACCCTCGAACATCACCGTGGTGACCGACAGCGCCTATGTGAAGAACGGCGTCACGGGCTGGATCTACGGGTGGAAGCGAAACGGCTGGCGCACCTCGTCCAAAAAGCCCGTGAAAAACGAAGATCTCTGGCGGCGGCTCGATGAAGCGCAGGCACGCCACACGGTGACATGGGCGTGGGTTAAGGGCCATGCGGGCCACCCAGAAAACGAACGCGCCGATGAGCTTGCGCGAAAAGGCATGGCCCCCTTCAAACCGAAGAAGGCCGTTTGAGCTACTTACGCCAATGCGTTGGCACGATAATCAGGGCGCCGATCGAGGCCAGAATCGCATCAATCCCCGGGCGCCCGAAGCTGATCCCGAACATCAGCGAGACGAAGTAGAACACGAACGCCCCGCCCACGCAGATGATGATCGATTGCAGAACTCCGTTGTGGGTGAAGTTTGTTTTTTCGGCGAGGTAGCCGACTATGCCGGCGATCACCACCGTGCCGATCAGTGTTGGAAACATCCACCTACCCTCCCAATTTCGTGCCCGGCGCGAGGTGCGTGCCGCGCAGGAACGCGTCGGCGGGTTGAACGCCCCGGCCCTCAATTTGCGCCTCGATGATCTCAAGCGCCCCGTCGCCGCAGGCCACGGTGAGCCCTTTGATCACGGTCCCAGGTATACCCGCGCCTGTGACGCGGCGCGTTCGGATCAGCTTTAGGCGTTTGCCGCCAAGAGTTGTCCAGGCTCCGGGGAAGGGCGAGAGGCCGCGGGCGAGCCTGTCAATCTCTGCCGCCGGGCGCGCCCAATCGATCCGCGCCTCGGATTTGTCGATCTTCTCGGCATAGGTCACACCCGTTTCGGGCTGAGGCTCGGGCTGAAGGGTGTGAAGTTTGGCCAAGGCCTCCACAATCAGGTGCCCCCCAAGGGTGGCGAGGCGATCGTGCAGATCGCCCGTCGTATCTTCCGCCCCGATCTTGGTCGTAGCGCGCAAAAGCACGGGGCCCGTATCGAGCCCTGCCTCCATGTGCATGACGCAGATACCGGTTTCGGCGTCACCGGCCATAACGGCGCGATGGATCGGCGCCGCGCCACGCCACCGGGGCAGCAGCGAGGCATGGATGTTTAGGCATCCGCGCGCAGGCGCATCGAGCACGGCTTGCGGCAAGATAAGGCCATAGGCGACAACCACCGCAACGTCTGCCCTGAGTGCCGCGAACTCTGCCTGCGCGCCGTCATCGCGCAAACTCGTTGGGTGACGCACGGCCAGCCCCAAAGCCTCTGCCCGCTCTGCGACGGCCGAGGCCCGCGGGGCTTTGCCACGGCCTGCAGGGCGCGGCGGTTGAGTGTAGACGCCAGCGATTTCGTGCCCCGCGCTATGCAGTGCGTCAAGCGCGGGCACGGAAAACGCCGGTGTGCCCATGAACACGATCCTCATCGCGCCACCTTCCGGGCGCGCTTCAGAAGCATCTGGCGCTTTACCCGGCTGAGGTTGTCAAAATACATGCGCCCCGCAAGATGATCGATCTGGTGCTGGACGCTTCGGGCCCAGAGCCCCTCAAACTCCCGCCGTACGCGCATACCCGCGTGATCTACGAACGAAACGGTCACTTCAGCGGGCCGCACCACCTCGGCCTCCACACCGGGAAGATTGGGGCTTCCCTCTGCCCACCGGTGCATCTTGTCGGAGGCCATCACAACCTCCGGGTTGGCCATGAGGATTGCACGCCCCCGCTCTGCACTTGCATCAACAACCGCAAGCGCGAGGCCGAGCCCGATCTGCGGGGCGGCAAGGCCAACGCCCGGCATCGCCTCCATCGTATCGACCATATCCTGCCAGATCCCGCGGATTTCAGCGCTAACGTTTTCGACCTTCGCGGCAGGGGTGCGCAGGATCGCCGCGGGCCACGGCACAAAAGGCCGAATGCTCACGCGCGCGCCCGCTCGCGCTTCAGCTTGACCATCTTCCGTGTGATCATCTGGCGGCGCAGCGGCTTGAGATAATCGATGAAGAGTTTGCCATCGAGGTGGTCGATCTCGTGCTGCACACAGGTGGCCCAAAGGCCGTCAAAACGTTCGCTGTGTTGCGCGCCATCGAGCCCTGTCCAGGCAACCTCAACCTCCGACGGGCGCTCCACGTCCGCGTATTGTTCGGGGATCGACAGGCAACCTTCCTCATAGGTGTTCACCGCGTCGGATGCCCATGTGACTTCGGGGTTGATCAGAACCATGGGGCGCGGGGCCGCACCCTCTTCCTTGACGCAATCCATCACCAGAAGCCGTGCGCCCACGCCCACCTGTGGCGCGGCCAGCCCAATGCCCGGAGCGTTGTACATCGTCTCCAGCATGTCATCAGCCAACTGCTGCAGATCGGTGCTGATCTCGGTAACCGGTTCGGCCATCCGCTTTAACCGCGGGTCAGGATGGATCAGAATATCACGCAACGCCATTTCGCTGATCTAAGGCAGCGCCCCGGCCCCCGCAAGCGCCCGGCGGGTTGAAGCTGGGGAGCGCCACGCTACCGTGGACCGAAAGGGCAAGGATGGGCTGATCCCGTGAGTTTTGATTTCGACACCCCCCTCGATCTGCGACGGGACCATTGCCAGAAGTGGCAGGGCGTTCAAAACGCAATGGCCGAGCTTGGGGCGGATGACGATTGCTCCAACATTCTGCCGATGTGGGTCGCGGATATGGATTTTGCCGCCGCGCCTCCCATCCGGGCGGCCCTTCAGGCTGAGATCGATCGCGGCTACCTTGGGTATTTTGGCGGTCCGGGGCCGGTCTCTGAGGCAGTATCGGGCTGGTTGGCCCGAAAACACGCCTGGGAGGTTGACCCCGGTATCATCCGCTATTCGCACGGCGTGGTTGCAGGGTTTGCTACTACCATTGCCGCCTTTACCGAACCCGGCGATCACGTAATCCTATTTACTCCCGTCTATCACGCTTTCTTTGGGAAGCTGCGGGCGATGGGGCGCGCGGTTCACGAAAGCCCGCTTGCCCTGAGCGAAGGCCGGTATGAGATGGATCTTGACGCCCTTGCCGCGTCGCTGACCGGCCAGGAAAAGGTGCTGGTTCTGTGCTCGCCCCACAACCCCGGCGGGCGGCTATGGTCAACAGACGAAATCCGCGCCGTGGCAGCGTTTTGTGAAGCACACGATCTTCTCATGATTTCTGACGAGATTCATATGGATCTCACGTTTCCCAACGTGCCCTTTCATCCCGCAGCAACGGCTGCACCTGAGGTTCTGCCACGGCTTGTCGTGCTAACGGCCGCATCAAAGGGCTTCAACATCGCGGGCGGCGAAACCGGGCTTGCGATCATTCCCGATGACAGTCTGCGTGCCCGTTTCGACGCATCTGCGCGCATTATGGGGGGGACCCCGAACCGCTTTGGCATGGCGATGACAAAGGCGGCTTTTACCGC
>JBCCRC010000095.1:0-10146 GCA_039208375.1 Pseudomonadota bacterium
ACGTATTGGCAGCCGATCGCGTGGTGTCGCTTCTGGCCAATTACACGCCGCCACCGCTGGATCCCGGCACTGCCGAGGCGCTGAACGCCTTTGTGGCAGAACGTAAGGCGGCCGAACCCGACGCGTTCACATAGCTTCTCCGCGCGCCTCGGCGCTCTTGAAGAGGCGAAACTCGGCCGTCAGTGCGATCAGCACTTCGACATGGCGCACCACCGAATAAGCAGCATCACCGGCTTCGCGCAGGGCGTTCACCTCATGCTCGATTACAGCAAGCCGCTCCAGCGCGGTTTTGAAGCTTGGCGGTTGATCGAGGCCGAGAAGCCGGCCGAGCGTGCGCTTACGATTATAGGTTTCGGTTCCGTGATGGGCCGCGCGCATCAGAACGCCGGGGCGGGCGCGTGCGGTGAGAGCTTCGATCTGCGAGGTCATGGCACTTCTCCGTGACTAATTACACGGTGAACGTCACACAACTTAAGGGCGAGTTGCGCAAATGGCGAAAATGCGCACGGTCCGGCTACGATTATTTTGTTAAGTAAATTCAATCTCCAGAGGCGTCCCGGGCGTTAACGATCAGTTAACTTCTGCAATTTTAGGTAGATCGTTAATATCCACAGACCTATCCACAGGAGAGAAAAATCCATGCCTACAAAGCTTTGCTCGCCTGAGTTTGAGCAGGGTCCGGCCTGGATCCCGGACGCCGTGCGCACCTATCTCTCGCACACCCAGGCCGGCTGGACGATCCGTGCGCTTGCACGGCGCGGCCGCTGCCATCCCTCAACCGTTCTGCGCCGCGTGCGGCGCATTGAGAACCGGCGGGATGACCGGCTGATCGATGATGCGCTGCGCCGCATCGCTGGGGGCCTTGGCCCCGCAACCACGTGTGAACAGTCTCTAGTGAAGGACAATGTTATGGCCGAAGCGGACACACTGCCCGAAGACGATCAGATCGAATGCGATGCCCGGCGCGCCCTGCGCCGCATGGCAGAACCCGGCGCCTGCCTCGCCTTGGCCGATGGCATGGATATGGCCGTGGTTGTGCGCGAGGCCGACGGTGGAGAGACGATGCGCACCACATCGGTGACCCGCGCGGTGGCCGAAGCGATGGCGCTGCGCGATTGGATCGCGCCGGGGGGCGGCGGACGCATCCTGCGCTACCGGATCACAGCCGCCGGGCGCGCCGCACTCAAGCGTTTGGTTGCGGAAGAGGAAAGCCGGCGGATGGGCAGCGCGGGGCAGGGGAGCGATGCCGACGGGCGCTACGGTACGCGCGAAATCAGCGAGGGCGGCGAGAAGCGGCGCGTGCGGTACAACATGAACGAAAGCCCGCTTGTGGCGCTCTCGCGCAGGCGCGACAAATCCGGCGAGGCGTTTCTGAGTGACGCGCTGGTGGCTGCGGGCGAACGGCTGCGCGAAGATTTCGAGCTTGCGCAGATGGGCCCGCGCGTCGCGCAGAACTGGGAGCGGTTTCTCACCGGGGGTGCCCGTGGGGGCTTCGATGGCGGCACTGGGCCCGCAAGCGGCCCCGGAGATGCCCGCCGTCGGGTTATGGACGCCCTCTCCGATCTGGGCCCCGGCCTTGGCGACGTGGCGCTACGCTGCTGCTGCTTTCTCGAAGGGCTTGAGGCCACCGAACAGCGCATGGGCTGGTCGGCACGCTCTGGCAAGATTGTGCTTCGGATCGCGCTCCAGCGCCTGCGCCGGCACTATGACGAGAAGCAGGATGGCTGGTCGCCGCTGATCGGGTAGGGGGCTGGCCTGGGCGCAATCACCGTCGCCTCTGGCGCGCACTGGGGCCGCACGCCCAACGTATCAGAATTGGGAGTCCGGGGAACAGAGCCTGACAGGGAACGGACCCCGGGTTTCGCGGCCCTCGCCGGCAACACGGCGCTGAAGGTGCTTCTGCTGTGTGGCGATCGTCTCGGACTCGCCGAAAGCCGCGGAGGCTGCGGCTCAGGGGAATGTCTGATATGCCGGGGTATGGCCGAATTCGCGTTGCAATCGGTTGTGCTGCCGTCGGGCAACGCAACGTATCTGGAAGCCCGGTCGGAACACCCCGAAACCGTGGTGCTGCTTCATGGCGGCGGTCTTGATTGCGCCCATTTGTCTTGGCGGCTTCTCATTCCCGAACTTGCGACGACGCATCGCGTCATCGCCCCGAATTGGCCGGGATATGGGGGCACCCAGGCGTTCGGGCGGCCTTACAGAATTGCTGACCTTGGCCAGTGGCTGATGACGTTTCTCGATCATTTGGGGATCAAACAAACGTCAATGATCGGTATCTCCATGGGGGGCGGGGCCGCGATATGGTCAGCCATCAACCACCCGGAACGGGTGAAGGCTCTCATCCCGGTCGGAACCTTCGGCGTCGCGGAACGAGCGCCCTCGCACACGCTGTCATACTTGCTGACAAAACTGCCCCTCAACGCGGTCTCCTTCGCCGTGCTGCGGCGCTTTCCGACGTTACTGAGGCGCTCGGTAGAAGCTCTTTTTGCCGATCCGGCACGGGTTAGGCCAGATTTGGTCGCAGAAGTCGAAGATGTTCTCAGGGCCGCGGGCAACGGAGCCGCGTTCACTCACTTTCAGCGCGGTGAGATGACCGCAACGCGATTGCGCACGGTCTTCGAGAGAGACCTTAAACAGGTGTCTCAACCAACGCTCTTTATCCATGGGGCGAAGGACAAGCTCGTTCCGCTCGAGGCCGTCAAGACAGCCGCGGCACGCATGCCAAATGCCAATCTAAAGGTGATGGATGCGGGGCATTGGCCGATGCGGGAACAGCCCGAAGCGTTTAATGAACTGGTTGTGTCATTCCTCCAGAGCGCCAATCGCTGAAACCCGCATGCGCAGGCTGTTGTTGGTGAGCCGCTCCGTCGGACCAGGCAGAGTTGCGAACGGCCAACGGGAACACGGCACTCTATGGGCAATGGACTTCCGATGATCGTACGCCAGGGCGCGTTGCGGCTAGAGACCATGAGCGCTTGGCGAAACGTGCGTGAGGCTTAGCAGACCGGAGACCCGACATATCGCAAGGCTGAAAAGGCTTGTTGGGGCGATGTCTAGGTCAATCGTTTGTCTTGGGTGATGACGGCATCGAAGAACGCAAACATGTGTATCGCGAGTTCAGTTCCAATAACCTGATCTCGTGTCAGAGCTATGGGAACCAAACTGTTGGTTGCGACGCGGCGATCTCTTGCATCGATAAGAATGATGCACGGCAATGAAATTCGGCCATAGATCAAGTCGACCTGTGCCGGGTGCTCGCCGCGCTCAGCCATCCTTCACTGACTTGCGCCAGAACCTCCGCGCGGTTCACCTCGCGCTCGCGCACCATTACGCACCCGGCGTTTGCTCATGCTCATAGGTTTCTCAGGGTAGAGCGACTTTGCAGAATTGCTGACGAGAGACCGCAAGCTCTTGGGCCCGACAAACAATATTCGCATAATCAATATTATGTTAAATTACATATAGGAAGAGTATTCAGTGGCTTCTGTAATAAAGCGTTTGTTAAACATTCCGATTATCCACCTTGCCGCCGCGTTGCCCTTCCGCCGCTCTCGCACCTCTCTGCCGATGCTACCTAACGGCACCCCTTGCACCGGCTAAGGCCAGCAGATACCGCAATTGAACTGGCTCCTTCAAACCGCACGCGCAAGGCATGGCACCCGATGACGACCATCCTCGTATTGAACGGCCCCAACCTGAACCTGCTCGGTCAGCGGCAGCCCGAGATCTATGGCGCCACGACGCTCGCGGATATCGAAGCCATGTGCACGGCGGAGGCAAAAGCCCTTGGCGTGACGGTCACATTTTTTCAGTCAAACCACGAAGGCGCGCTAATAGATGCGATCCACAGGGCGCACGGTACCGCTGACGGGATCGTGCTGAATGCCGGCGCCTACACGCATACTTCGATCGCGCTCCGCGATGCGATCACGTCGGTGGCGCTGCCCGTGATCGAACTCCACCTTTCGAACATCCATGCGCGGGAGCCGTTTCGCCATACCTCGCACATAGCATCAGTCGCGCTCGGCCAGATTTGTGGGCTTGGTGCGGAAGGTTATCCGTTGGCGCTGCGCGGGCTCGCCGCGCATCTTGCGCCATGATCGACTACATCGAAAAGCTTCTGGCCGCGGACACCGTGGATGAGGTCTGGGACCAACACCTGGCGCGGATGGGAACTTATGGTTTTGACAGAGTGCTTTATGGCCTGTCGTTCGAGCTTGGTGAAACGCCCCGTGGCGGGTTTGACGATCTCTACTTGTTGACGAATCTGCCACGGCAATTCACGGCCAGCTTTATCGGCGACGGCCTATATCGCGACACACCTCTGGCTCGTTGGGCGGCGCGGGAAACCGGAGCGCTGGCCTGGCCGCAAGCGATGCCGCCCGGGCCCGGCGAAGGCCGCCGTGGCCGCGCCCTGGCGGATCTCATGCGGCGCCACGGCCTTTCTGCAGGCTATGCGATCAGCTTCGGCGTGACGCCGCCTTGCGGCCGATCGCTTGGCCTTTTGATTGCCCGCCGCGGGCTTAGCCAGTCCGAGGTAGACGCGGTTTGGCAGGAGCACGGGCGGGTCATCACGTTGATGAACCGGGCCGCGCATCTGAAGATCGCCGCCCTGCCCCGCGCCGGCGCCCATCGGCTGACGCCGCGCCAACGCGAGGTCTTGCAGCTGGTTGGCAGCGGCCACACGATGCCGGAGATTGCGCGGAGGCTGAAACTTCAGGTCGTCACGGTGGAAAAGCACCTGCGGCTGGCGCGGGAGCTGCTTGGGGCGGAAACCTCAGCCGAAGCGGTGCTGAAAGCAGCCGTCACACACCACATCTACGTCCCAGAGCCTGGAACCACCCGGCAGCATTGACACACGAAAAGGCGTCCGCAAAATATTGATTTTATAAATTTATTTGACTGTATACCGCCGTCTACGCCAGACGGCATTCGATCGAGATGCGGTATGGTTTCCCATACTTTCGCCAGTGCCGGGAATCAGTCACCTTGGCGGCGTTCCGAGAGTGGTGGCTTTGTAGCTATGGGAACGTGCCTCGCGTCATTCGCCCGCAATACCGGGCGCCCTGCGCGGGGGCCGGCGCGCCCGCTTATTTCAGGCGGGCCCGTCGGCACACGCCTTTAATGCGCAGCAACGCCTCGTCCCCGTTGCGTCCCCGCTGCGCGGGCATCCGGGCGGCACATGAATGGCGCGTGTGCCGCCCGGTCTTTGCCATGTTGCCGTCGGTCAGGCTTAGCCCTGCGCGGCTTTCGCAACCTCGGCGGCAAAATCTTCTTTCTCGACCTCGATGCCTTCACCGCGTTCGATACGCGCGAAACCGGTGACTTCGATCCCGGCCTCTTTCGCCGCGGCAGCCACGGTCAGATCTGGGTTTACGACGAATGATTGTGCCAGGAGCGTCACCTCGGAGAAGTACTTCTTCATCCGGCCCTCGATCATCTTTTCAATGACGTTGTCAGGCTTGCCGCTTTCGCGGGCTTGCTCGGTCAGCACCTGTTTTTCACGCGCCACAAGCGCAGGATCGAGATCGGCCTCGGAGAGCGATGCGGGGTTGACTGCAGCAATGTGCATCGCGATCTGGCGCGCTGTTGCGCCATCGTCACCGGCATAGGCCACGAGCACACCGATCTGGCCCATCCCATCGGCGGCGGCGTTGTGAACGTAAGAGACCACATTCTGCCCCTCAAGCGTCGCCATACGGCGGAGCGACATGTTTTCGCCCACCGTTGCGATCTTGTCGGTAATCGTGTCGGCCACAGATTTACTGCCCAGATCGGCAGCGGCCAGGGCTTCGGTGCTGTCCACCGTGATCGCCACGTCGGCGATACTGGCGACCATGGCCTGAAACTCTGCGTTCTTGGCAACGAAATCGGTTTCGGAGTTCACCTCGACAGCGACGCCTTTGCCACCTGCCACTTTCACGGCCACGAGGCCCTCGGCGGCGGTGCGGCCCGATTTCTTCGCAGCCTTCGCGAGGCCCTTGGTGCGCAGCCAGTCCACAGCCGCTTCCATGTCGCCATCACTTTCGGTGAGCGCCTTCTTGGCGTCCATCATGCCCGCGCCGGTCTTGTCGCGCAGCTCTTTCACAAGTGCAGCTGTGATTGCCATCTCTCGGCTCTCCTCAACTCGATCTTAAATTGGGGTCGGCGCGAGCATCGCCCGCGCACCATGACAGTTGCGTGACGGCCTTAGCCCTCGGCCTTGGCCTCTTCGGCGGGCGCTTCGGCCGCAGGCGCCTCGGCGTCTGCCACCGCAGCCTCGGCCAGCGCAGGTTCGTCGGCAGGCGTTTCTGCCGCACCTGGATCTTCGGCCAGCGCCTCTTCTACCGCGCCCTCTTCCAGCGCACCGACGTCCACGCCCGCGGCGCCGAGTTGCGCGCTCATCCCGTCAAGCGCTGCGCGCGAGATCAGATCGCAATAGAGCCCGATCGCGCGGGCGGCATCGTCATTGCCTGGAATGATGTAGTCCACGCCGTCGGGCGAGCAGTTCGTATCGACCACGGCCACAACGGGTATCCCCAGTTTGCGGGCTTCAGCGATGGCAAGATCTTCCTTGTTCACATCGATGACAAACAGCAGATCCGGCACACCGCCCATTTCGCGGATGCCGCCGAGCGAGGCCTGAAGTTTGGCCTGATCCCGCTCCATCCCAAGGCGTTCCTTCTTGGTCAGCCCGTCTGCGCCTTCGGCCATCTGTTCGTCGATCGCCTTGAGCCGACCGATGGACTGCGACACCGTCTTCCAGTTCGTCAGCGTGCCGCCGAGCCAGCGATGGTTCATATAGTATTGCGCGCAGCGTTCGGCGGCCTCGGCGATGGGCCGCTGCGCCTGGCGCTTTGTGCCAACAAACAGGATACGGCCGCCCTTGGCGACGGTTTCGCGCACCACGTTCAGTGCCGCGTCGAGCATCGGCACCGTCTGGGTGAGATCGAGGATGTGGATGCCGTTCCGATCACCGTAGATGAATTCCGCCATCCGCGGATTCCAACGCTGGGTCTGGTGACCGAAGTGTACGCCAGCTTCCAATAGCTGACGCATGGTAAATTCCGGGAGCGCCATGGGCTCTGTTCCTTCTTTCCGGTTTCTGCCTCGGCGGCGCTGTCAGGCCCGGAGCATTCCGGGCCAACCGGCGGACCGAAGCGGGGATGTCTCCCCCGCCGGCCCAAGCGCCGCCTGTGAAGTGCGTGGGGCTATAGGGGAGCATCGACGGCTTGGCAAGCCTTTCCACAGGCCCTTCAGGCGGCGCAGAGCGCTTTGCGTATTGCCTGCCGCCGACAAGCGATTGCGGCAGATTTTATTGACTGGCGCAAGCATTGCCATTGCGCCGCCCGCTGCGGCACGCGATGGTGCCGCCGGGCGTGCGATGCGCACCCTGCCGTCCGGAGAGTATCAATGCAACTTCCGCCGTTTTTGACCGACCTGCCCGCGCTGGACATCCCGTTCCCCGAAACTGCGGTCAGCACAAACGCGATGCGGTCTGAGCATGGGCTGATGGTGTTTTTCACCTTCCACGAGGATGTTCACTTGCCGCCCCACAGCCACGGCGCGCAATGGGGCACGGTCATCGCGGGGTCGGTCACGCTTACAATGAACGGGGAGACCCGCACCTACCGTCCAGGTGAATGCTACGACATCCCTGCGGGCGCGGAACATGCGGTAGAGGTGCCCGCGGGCACGATTGCGTTCGATATCTTCGAGGAAGCCGACCGCTACGCGCTGAAATCCGGCAACTGACGGCCCTTCAGATCGAAGCCGCGGCACCGGAGCGCTCGTATCGCATATTGCGCCCCGTCTTCTGCTCACAAGTAGACTGGTGGCCTCGGCAACGCGCCGGCCAGTTGCCACCAGAGGCTGGCGCGGGCGCTCGACCCGGCGTTGCAAGCGCTTCGCTTACGTCCTGTGCCGCACCCCGAAAGAGCGCGGCGCGCAGGGCGGCATCGTCTGTCACGCCGCCAAGCGCCCAGGCGCCCGCAAGTGAGGTCAGAACGCGCACCGTGTCGGGGCCCTTGTCGGGTAGCCCTCGGGCGCATTCTGCCAGAAGATCGTGCAACAGCGCGGTTACGGCGGCGCGGGCCCGCGGCAGCTTCGCCGCATCGGTGAGAAGCTGAGCGAGCCCTGCGCCGGCGCCGAGCGTAGCGGCATGACGCGGATCAAGCGCGGCATGGGCGAGGTATTTGAGCCCCCCGCGCAGGGCACCGGGCGCGGCATCGCTACGCGCCCGCAGCACCGCAAGCAAGGGCGCGGCACGGATCACCTCGGCAAAGAGCGCCTCTTTGCTGTCAAAGTGCGCATAGAACGCGCCGCGGGTGAGCCCGGCGGCGGCCATCAGCTTGTCCACCGCCGCGCCATGATAGCCTTCGGCCAAAAACACCGGCGCCGCCGCCGCCAGAATGCGCGCGCGCGTGCCCTGCCCCACAGGCGCCGCTTGCCCGACAAAACCACCAGCTTGACGCCCCATGGCCCCATCCCCGCTCGAACGCGGGTGAATGCGCCCGCGACGTCAGCAAACAGCCAATCCCTTAAGCAATGATTGCCGTCATCATTCAAACCTGCGGTCATACGACAACTACTGTTGTCATATGACAATCATCCTTGTTCCAGAGGGGCTTGCGGCAGCCCGTCGTTCCGCCGAAACCGAAGGGGTTGGCGGGCGCGCGTAAGCGGCGCGAGCATCGCCCAAACACCCAGCCGGGGGGCGCGAAGATGGCAGACTGCGTGTGCATCGGTTCAGTGCTGTGGGATATCATCGGGCGCGCGCCGCGGCGCATGGCGCTTGGCAATGATGTGCCCGGCCGCATCATACGCCAGCCGGGGGGCGTGGCAATGAACATCGCACGCACGCTGAAGGGCCTGGGCCTGACGCCTGCCCTTCTGACCGCCATTGGCACGGATGCCGAAGGCGAGGCGCTTCTGGCGGCCTGCGCGGCAATCGGGCTCGACACGGCCCACGTGCTGCGCGACCCCAGTCTGCCGACCGACAGCTACATGGCGATCGAGGGCGCTGGCGGGCTTGTCGCGGCCATCGCCGATGCCCATTCGCTGGAAGCGGCGGGGGCGCGCATCCTCGCGCCGCTGATCGATGGGCCGCTTGGCAGTGTCAGAGCGCCCTACACGGGCAGCATCGCGCTCGACGGAAACCTGACCGAGGCGCTTCTGAGCGAGATCGCCGCCCACCCGGCTTTTGCCGCTGCCGATCTGCGCGTTGCCCCGGCCTCCCCCGGCAAGGCCACGCGTCTTACGCCGCTATTGGCCCGCCCTAACGCGGTGCTGTACGTCAATCTCGAAGAAGCGGGGTTGCTTCTGGGCGCGCCCGTGCCCTCGGCCGAGGCCGCGGCCCAGGCGCTATGCGGGCGCGGCGCGGCGCGCGTGCTGGTGACCGATGGCGGCGGGGCCGCCGCCGATGCCGGGCCGCATGGCTGTTCCGTTGCGCGCCCTCCGAGCGTTACCGTGCGGCGTGTCACCGGCGCGGGCGATACCTTCATGGCAGCCCATCTCGTGGCCGAACGCCGCGGTGCTGGCCCGGCAGAGGCGTTGACCGCCGCGGTCTCGGCGGCCGCGCGTTTCGTCTCCGCGCCGGAGCTTTAAGTGACCGGGCAAGAGCGGCCTTGAAGCCCGGGCCGCAAGCGCGCATCAGGGGCGCGGACCGCACCGAGAAAGCCTTCTGTGATGACAACGCCCCCTGCCCCGCTGCCACCCGGCGTTACGCTATCTGATGAGGTGGCGGAGGCCTGCGCTGCGGGCCGCGCAATCGTGGCCCTGGAGTCAACAATCATTACCCACGGCATGCCTGCGCCCCAAAACCTTGAGACGGCGCGCGCGGTCGAGGCCACGGTGCGTGCCGGCGGCGCGGTGCCTGCCACGATCGCCGTGATCGACGGGACGCTTCATGTGGGCCTCACCGATGCAGCGCTGAGCGACCTTGCGAGCCGCGCAGTGGTGGACAAGCTCTCGCGCGCCGATCTCGCCGTTTGCATGGCGCGCGGCGGCACCGGCGCCACCACTGTGGCCGCCACCATGATCGCGGCCCATGCGGCCGGGATCGCGGTGTTTGCCACGGGCGGTATCGGCGGCGTGCATCGGGGGGCGGAGGCAAGCTTTGACATCTCCGCCGATCTGCACGAACTGGCGCAAACGCCCGTCACC
>JBCCRC010000096.1:0-10043 GCA_039208375.1 Pseudomonadota bacterium
AACCGCGGCCTGGACGTCTCCGGCGAAACGCTGAGCGTCTCGACCCGCGGTGTGGCCAACGAGCGTGCGGCGCAGATCTTCGCCGACCTCGCCGAAGAAAACCGCAACCGCGACTAAGCCACCCCCCGAAACGGGGCTTCTCCCACCCCGGAACGGTCATTACGGGGCGCCAATTGGCGCCCCGTTTTGCTTTATATCCCAGCGGACGACGCGGCCCGATACACCATCCCAAGCGCCCTCCGCTAGCGCGCGGCCCAGAACCCGCGCCGGGTTTGTTGGCGGCGGCATCTCCACCCCCGCCACGGGGTTAAAGCCGAAGCGGGAATAATACGGGGCATCGCCCACCAGAAGCGCGCGTTCCCATCCGTCGGCCCGCGCAAGGCTCGCCTCAATCAAAAGCGCGCCCAGCCCTTCGCTCTGATGGGTGGGGTGCACGGCCACGGGGCCCAGAAGAAGCGTGGGCGCCCCGCCCACCCGCACCGGCCAGTATCGGATCGCCCCGGCAACCTGGCCCTCGGTGCGGGCCACGAGCGAGAGTTCGGCCACTGGCTCGACCCCGTCACGCAGCCGGTAGGAGGACAGCGCTTCGCGGCCCGGTGCAAAGCACAAATCGAAGAGCGCCTCGATCTCCCACCAATCGCCCGGGCTTTCGCGTGCCAGCTCCACCCTGCCTCCTTTACGCCCGGCCCCTTTGCGCCCGGCTCCTTTGCGCCCGGCCCCTTTGCGCCCGGCCCCTTTGCGCTGGAATCGGCCCTAGCATGGCGATAGATGCGGCACAAATCGCGAGGAGTTCGATGTTCTACCGCCCCGAAGATGGCCACGGCCTGCCGCATAACCCCTTCAACGCCGTCGTCACGCCGCGCCCCATTGGCTGGATTTCGACCCGCGGGGTGGACGGCTCGGAAAACCTCGCACCATATTCATTCTTCAATGCCGTGGCGTATGTTCCACCGCAGGTGATGTTTGCCTCGACCTCGTCCAAAGACGATCGCGAGGGTACCAAAGACACGATGGCCAACATTCGCGACTCAGGCGTGTTCTGCGTGAACATCGTCGAATATGCGATGCGTGAACTCATGAACGTTACCTCCGGCCCCTGGCCCCGCGAGGTAGATGAGTTCGAGAAAGCCGGCATAGCGCGGGCTGAGTGCGACGTGATCCTCTGCGCGCGTGTGGCCAACGCGCCTGCGAGCCTTGAATGCAAGCTTATCGAGATCGTGGAATTGCCGGGCCAATCCAACCTCGTCGCCTTCGGTGAGGTCGTGGGCATTCACTTGCGCGACGATTGCCTTGTGGACGGAGTCTTCGATGTGACCCGCTTTCAACCGCTCGCACGTCTCGGCTACCGCGACTATGCGCGGGTCACCGAGCTTTTCAGCCTAACGCGCCCTGGGGAGTAGCGGCTACTCCGCCGCCGCAAGCGCCGCGGTCGGGGCCGCCGCCATCAGCCGCGTCGCTGCCCGGCCCGAAAGGTGGCTCACCCGCCCCCGCACCAGTGTCATCTCCACCTGCCGCGTCTCGGCATCGATCACTGTGAGATCGGCAGACATGCCCTCTTCAAGCCGACCGCGATCTGACAGGCGCATCAGCGCGGCGGGGCGCTCGGATATCATCGCCCAGGCCTTGGCAAGCGGCATCATGCCCAGATCGGTCAGGTGGAACGCCGCCGCGGGCAGGGCAGGGTAGTGGTAGTCAGATACGAGAATGTCGCACTCCCCACTTTCGATCAGCGAAAGTGCAGCCACGTTGCCCGATTGCGAGCCGCCGCGCACGACGTTCGGCGCGCCCATCAACACCGGGTCGCCCACCGCCTTGGCGGCTCGCGCTGCAGCGCGCGACAGCGGAAACTCGCAGATCCGTGCGCCGATCAGCGAATACCGCTCCCGCGTTTCGCCGTCTGGGTCATCATGTGAACCGTAGAGCACACCGATCTCGTCAAACGCCGCAGCAAGGCTGCAGAGAAAGCGCGGGACGCGTGGGCCTTCATCGCGGGCGGCCTCGACTCGCGCAAGGAACGTTTCAACACTCACATGAGCCTTCTTCGCCCAACCAGCAATCACGTCCGGCGCCGTGCGGGCTAACGCCAGCGTTTCATCGAGATGATTGTTAAAGATCACATAACCAACGCCGTGTTTGCCCACCGCGGCGATAAGCCGGTCGGCGCTTTCGACCATGTGCGTTTCGCACCTAATCTGAACGCGCAGATCGGTCAGCCCGATATCGCGGTACCGTGCCAGTGCCGTCATCAGCGCTTCAGCATAGTCCGGGCTCCGATGCCCGCCCTCCCAACTCCAGCTTTGGGCCAGCCACCCGGTGGTGATACCACACGCCGCCGCCTCGCGATCGGTGCCCTGCAGGCCGAGGGGGATCGGGAAGGGCGCCGTCGGGCGCGGCGCGATCTGGCGCTCAAAGCCATCGCCGTGCAGATCCACAATGCCGGGCAAAATGAGGTAGCCGGTGAGATCCACCTCCGGCCACGTACCGTCCCCGATACGCCCATCGGCGATGCCAACGGCGCTGTCGACGAATTCGCCACCGCGCAGAACGGATGCGCCTGTCAGGCGCAAAGGTGGTAGTGTTTTCACAGTCTTCGCCTCGGTTGCTGCTCTGCCCCGCAGGTTCGGGCCGTCTATCAACGGCTTATGTCGGTTCGGTGACAGATTTGGTCATTCCGCAGTCACCTTGCCCGCAAGCGTGACACGCTCGATTGCATGAAACTGGCCCGACACGTCCTCACCTGCGAGCGTGAGCGCGTCGACCACGAAAGGCGTGGGCAGAAGCGGCTTCATCCATGGCGTAAGCGCCGCGAGCACCTGCGCGCCCTCGGCCTCGGGCAGGGGGCCTGTAAGGGTCATATGAAATCGGAACTCATCCATCACGTAGGGGTAGCCCCATCGATCGAGATTGGCGATCTGCACCGCGCTCAGCCCGCTGGCCAAGCGACGCGCGCGGTCCGCATCCGTCAGCGGTGCGCGAAACGGGTCGAAGGCCTCAACAACGTCAGCCGCAAGTGCGTCGATCTCCCCACTATCGTCGTTGGGCATGAGCGCAAGGAACGCGCCAATCCGCGCCAGCCGAAGCCCCGGAGCTTGCGCTACGGGTCGCGTGGCGGCGAACGCTTGGAGGGCGTCGCGTAGGCCCGCCAGACTCTCTCCGTCAGCCAGCCGGAAAGGCGCCTTCAACGTGGCGTGAAACCCGTACTTGCGCGGCCGCTCGGTAAGCGCCGCCACCGGGTGCGGCAGCCCCGCAATCTCCGGGTGCGCGACCGTCACTCCCCTACGCGCTGACCAGCCAAGCCACCTATCGGCAAATTCTGAGAACGCGCCGGGCGCAGGCATGAAATAGATTGCCAATCGCGTAAATTTCATTGTGCCGACCCGCCCGCTGTGTCACCTGCCAGAGCACGTGCCATGCCACAAGAAACGATCCTCGCCAACGCAACGCTTGTGCTACCGCAGGAAACCTTGCGCGGCAGCCTCGTTCTGCGCGACGGCGTGATCGCCGGGGTCGATCAGGGCGCCTTAGTCCCATCCGGCGCAATCGATTGCGAGGGCGATTGCGTGGCGCCGGGCCTTGTTGAGGTTCACACCGACAACCTCGAACGCCACATGCGGCCGCGCCCCAAGGTAGATTGGCCCCATGCCGCTGCGATCCTTGCCCATGATGCCGAGATTGCAAGTGTCGGCATCACCACTGTTTTCGACGCGCTGCGCGTGGGTTCGATCCAGTCACCCATCGCCCGCGGCGGCTACCGCCGCTATGCCCGCCCGCTAGCCAGTGAGATCCTCGAACTGCGCGCGGCGGGCGCCCTGAAGATCAGCCATCACTTGCACCTGCGAGCCGAGATCTGCTCGGAAACGCTTTTGGACGAATTGGCGGAATTCGGGCCGGAAGATCGCGTGCGCCTCGTATCTCTGATGGATCATACGCCCGGCCAACGCCAGTTCGTGGATATCTCCAAATTCGAAGAATACCTGCGCGGCAAATACGGGATTTCGAAGTCTGATTTTGAGGAATACGCGCTGTTTCTCGCGGGCTTGCAGGCGGAACGCGGCGCAGCCCACGAAGCAGGCGCAGTGGCGGCGGCCGGGCGGCTTGGCGCCGTATTGGCAAGCCACGATGATACCACGCCTGAACAGGTCGAAGTTTCTGCGCGCCACGGCGTGACGATTGCCGAGTTTCCCACGCGCGAAGAGGCCGCCGTGGCCTGCCACAACCACGGCATTGCTGTGATCATGGGTGCCCCGAACCTAATGCGCGGTGGTTCGCATTCCGGCAATGTAGCGGCCTCGGCGCTTGCTGAGGCCGGGCTGCTTGATGTGCTATCGTCAGATTATGTGCCGGGTGCGCTGCTGCACGCCGCGCTCCGTCTCGGCGCGCTTTGGGGAAGCCTTGCTCGGGGGATCGCAACCGTTACCCAAACCCCCGCACACGCGATGGGACTGAGTGATCGAGGGGCGCTCGCCCAAGGGTTGCGAGCCGACGTGATTCGAATTCACACGCGCGGTGACTTGCCCGTTTTGCGCGGCGTCTGGGCGGCGGGCGAGAAGGTGGGGTAAACGCATGCCAGCATGCACGCGCGCCTCAATGCGCAGCGCGCAGGGCCCTGATTGGAAACGGGAAATCAGCGGCCGTAAACAAGATGTCGCAACCTGGGATTTCAGTATCGAACATCTTTACCGGCAGCCCGGCCTGCCAGTATCTTAACCTTTATTAACGCCGATGCCTTGGGGGAGGGGTCGTGCCATGAAAAGCCTAAGCGTCATAATCGCCTGCCTGAACGGGGCTGAAACGCTTGAGGACGCGCTCGAAAGCGTGGCCGGGCAACAAGCCGAGTGTGCTTGGGAGTTAATACTGGCCGACAACGGCTCGACCGACACCAGCAATCAGATCTTTGAGGCCTTCGCTGAGCGGCACCCCGACATCGACGCGCGGATCGTTGATGGGTCCGAGGCGCGGGGCAAATCCCACTGCCTGAACGCGGCCATCGCTGCAGCGCGGGGCGATGGCGTGATCTTTCTTGATGCCGACGACGCGTTTGCCCCGGGCTATATCTGCGAGATGGGCCGCGCGCTGAAGGAGCATCCGCTGGTTGCGGCGTCGCTCGATATTGATGCGCTGAACACGCCGGCGGATACGGCGATCCGGGGCAACGGCCTTCGCAAACCGCTTATGCAGCTGGGCCACGAACCCCATTGCGTCCACGCTCCTGGCGGCACGCTTGGCTTTCATCGCGATGTCTTTGAGCGCGTGGGCCCGTTCGATCCGCGCTTCAAGGCGATGGAGGATACAGATTTTTGCATTCGAGCACATCTTGCGGGTTATGAGATCGCGCCCGTGCCAAAGGCCCGCTATCGCTACCGGTTCCGCCACGGCATCAAAGCGATCCGGCGGCAGACACGCAACTATGCCCGCCACGCTGTGCTTCTGCGCAAACTCTACGCGCCGCGCGGGGCGCGGCCCTTCCAGCCGGGCGCCTGGGTCACGACGCTCGCCACGCTCGTCTCGCTCCGCACGCGGGCCGTGTTCGCGCAGCGCACGGTTGCGCGGGATGGCGGCGTTGCTCTCGGTCGGATCTATTCAAAGCTGGGCGAGGCGCAGGGCGATCTCGCGGGCGCCGTGGCCTATCGCGCCGCGCCGCGCAACCGCGGGATGGGCGGGGTGCGCAGCAAGCTAAAGGGCACTGCGGCTCGGGCGCTAACCCCGGCCGCAAACCGCCTGTGGCCCAGCACCACGTCGGTCGCAACCGTTCGGAACGCTATGGCGCTTACCTTCGATGACGGTCCGGATCCGGAGTGGACGCCGAGGCTGCTTGAACTGCTTGCGCGATACGGTGCGAAGGCAACGTTCTTTGTGCTCGGCCAGAATGCGGCGCGTTACCCGGATCTGATTGCCCGCATCGCCGCCGAGGGCCACGAAATCGGCAATCACACATGGTCACATCGCCCACTGCCAGATCTCTCTCGCGCCGAAATCGCCGAAGAGCTGGCCCGCACGGCGGCCGCAATCGGCCCGAAAGCTGTGCCCCTGATGCGCCCGCCCTATGGCGACTTTGATAGGCGCGCGAATGCCGTGGTTCGGCGTTTGGGTTACCGCCCCGTGCTATGGTCCGCCGCGTCAGGTGACTGGGAGGCCAGCGGCGCCAGCGCAATGGCCGAGCAGGTTCTGGCCAACGCGCGCCCCGGTGCGATCGCGCTGTTCCACGATACATTGTTCCGCCCAGCCACCCCGATCCTGGAGGATCGCCGTGAGGCCTTCGCTGCAGTTGAACAGGTTCTTGTCGCTCGGCCCGATCTGACCTTCACAACGGTGTCCGCGCTTCTCTCCGCGGGCCACGCCGAAACCCGCGTTTGGGTGAAGCGATCCCCTGCGGCGCGGCTGGGGGCGGGACAGGATGCGCCACCCCCGGGTCTTCAAGCGGGCGAAACGCCGATCTAGCCCGCTTGGCATGGCGCAAGAAAAAAGCCCGCGCCACGGTGGCGCGGGCTTTTCGATCGATAAATCTAACGTGTCGGTGCCTCGCTTAGAAACCAAGCCCTTCGTATTTCTTCTTGAACTTCGAAACACGGCCGCCGGTATCCATCAGGCGCGTACCCCCGCCGGTCCAGGCCGGGTGCACTGAAGGGTCCACGTCCAGCGAAAGAGTATCGCCCTCGCTGCCCCAGGTCGATTTCATCTGTACCACAGTGCCATCAGTCATTTTGACGTCGATGACGTGGTATTCGGGATGGGTATCTTTTTTCATCTCCGGTCCCCTCACGCCTGCGCTTTGGGCTTGTACGTGGTGTCTTCCGCGATGCGCGCAGATTTACCGCGGCGCGACCGCAGATAATAGAGCTTGGCGCGGCGCACGCGGCCGCGGCGCACCACCGTGATCGAATCGATGTTGGTTGAATAGAGGGGGAACACACGTTCCACGCCCTCACCGAATGAAATCTTGCGCACCGTGAAAGAGCCGGCGATGCCGTCCCCATTTTTCCGGCTGATGCAAACGCCGTCGTAGTTTTGCACACGCGTACGCGTGCCCTCGGTCACTTTGTAGCCTACGCGAATGGTATCGCCCGCCTTAAAATCGGGGATATCCTTGCCGAGGTCGGCCACCTGCTCGGCTTCGAGCTGTGCGATCAGGTCCATCTGACCGGTATCCTTCTGTTGCTCCCGGTTTGGCCCGGGAAGGTTGGTGCCGCCTCAGAGCTCTTGGTCTTCTTCCGGGTCCGCCTGCTGCGCCCGCCAGAGATCAGGTCGTCATTCCTTGCAACGCCGCGCCCTTGCTCTGTAATGGCATGCCGAAGAAAGCCGCCAAGCCGACTGGGTGCAACCGGGCGGGGTATAGGGGCGCGCGGCGTGCCGATCAACCTTTTTCTGGGGGCGTTTTGGCCTGCCAAGCCAGCCAGGCAAGTGCCATCCAGGGGTTTGGGGGCAAGGGGCTGGAAAGCGCGTCGGCGAGGTGCACGTCATCGTGGGGATGGGCGGCCAGAAATGCTTCGAGGCGCGCCGCGTCGGTGACGTCTCGCACGGCCGCCGGAAGCGCCTCCGCTGCATGTGCGGCCCACAGATCGGGTCGCCGTTCCGCCGTCAGCTGCTCTGAAATCTCACGCCGCCAGCTCGCCACGCGGCCGTGATCGCCCGAGGTCAATACCTCCGGGATATTCAGGCCCTCCCAGGTGGCGGGCCGGGTATAGTGTGGATGCTCCAGAAGCCCGCCCTGGAAGCTTTCCTCTTGGACCGAAGCTGCGTTGCCGAGAACACCGGGCTGCAGCCGAAGCGCCGCGTCGATCACCGCCTGTGCCGCGATCTCGCCGCCCGACAGCACGTAATCGCCGATCGAAACCTCTTCGACCTCGAAGTGCTCGATCACCCGCTCGTCGAGCCCTTCGAAGCGCCCGCAGATCAGGGTGATCCCCTCGGCATCGGCCAAGCGGCGCGCCATCGGCTGATCAAAGCGCCGACCCCGCGGGCTAAGGTAGATCAGCGGCCAGCGCGCCCTGTCATCCGGCACGCCCTGCTGCGCAAACCGGATCGCACGGGCCATGATATCCGGCCGAAGCACCATGCCCGCGCCCCCGCCCGCCGGCGTATCGTCCACATTGCGGTGCTTGCCCTCACCGAACGGACGAAGGTCAATCGGCTCCAGCCGCCAGAGCCCGTTCTCAAGCGCCTTGCCGGTCAACGACAGGCCGAGAACACCAGGAAACGCGTCCGGAAAAAGCGTGATCACCCGCGCCACCCAGGCACCTGCGCGTTCGGGACGCTGCTCCATCAGCTCCCGCGGCGCTGCAGTGGCGCGGATCGACAAGCGGCCATGGGATTTCGAGGGCGGGTTGGTCATCGTGGCGGGCCTGTACGGGGTTTCTCTGGCACGTACATGGGCTCTGGCAGCGACGCAATGCGACTTGAAACGTGCGGGTTTTGGCCGAAGAGCATGCAAATCGGCGAAGAAAGGCCGACTACACCCGCCGGCAGGACGACTTACCGACAAATGCGCGGTGCTCGCCCGTTCCATCCCCATGTTCCTATTACTGGGGGCATTCTCACGTACCGCAAATCTGAGAAAGGATCCTGCTATGAAGACGACATGCCTAACACTCGCCGTTCTTGTCCTTCCTCTGGGATCGGCCGCCGTTGCCTCGCAACTCGGCGACCTTCTTGATCTCGATGACGGGGCGCTCACCCAGCAACAGCTGGGGCAGATCTATGCCGCAGAGCTTGGCGATGCCGATATCCTGCCCAGCCAGATCATGGCGGGTGAGATTGATACCGGAGAGTCCATCGCCGTCACACCCGGGCGGCGCCAGATCGCGGCGTTGAACGATGCCGACCCCATGGAGTTGACGCTCACAGAACTGGCGGCGCTTCAGCTTGACGTCGACCCGCCGCTTGAGACAGAGCCTGCTGCGAACAGCCAGGGGAAGGCGCAGCTCGCGCGTGAACTGGGCGTCGATCCTCAGGGATACACGCTGGCCGAACTGGCGAAGATGAAGTTCGACGAAGACTGACGCCTCACTCCGAGGGGAACACCCCGTCGGGCGGGTCGGCCACGATCCGCCCGGCGGTCAGATCCACGGTCGGCACCGCGTCACGGGTGAATGGCAACAGAACCGGCGCCGTCAGGCCCGGCCCCGTGATCTCCAAAAGGTCCGATGCGCCATGGTTCAGAACCGCCTTCACCCGGCCCAATTCCTGTCCGCCGGTATCGAAAACCGACAGGCCCACAAGATCAGCATGGTAGAACTCATCATCGTCTGCCTCCGGCAGCCGCGCGCGATCTACGTAAAGACGCTCGCCCTTCAGTGCATCCGCGGCCTCTTTCTGGGTTACGCCCGATAGCCGTGCCGAAAGCCCGTTCTTGATCGTGCCCGTGAGGGTGATCTTGAAGCGCCGCGCGCCGTCTTCGCTTTCAAGCGGCCCGTAGCCCGCGATATCCTCAGCCACCGCACAGAAGCTTTTCAGCCGCACCTCGCCGCGCAAACCGTAGGCGCCCGCGATGGCCCCAACGCAAACCCGCGCGCTCATGGCAGCCCCCGGCATAGGCCGCGTGTATCCACCGTGCCGCCCCGATCCAGGCAGCGATCTACCAGCCGCACGTGTTGAAACTCCGTGCCGGCCCAGAAGGCGGCGGCACAGAGCGAAAGGGTGATCCAGCGGCGGATCAGGCCAAGGCCGAGAAGGCGCAGCACGGGCGTCCGGGTGCGAGGCGGATTATTCCGCCTTCGCCTCTTCGCCCGCGCCTTCGGCGACATCTGCCGCCGGAGCTTCTTCCGCCTGCGCCTCAACCGCGGTCGCTTCCTCATCAGGCGCTTCTACTTCTGCCGGTGCTTCCGCCGCTTCGGCGGCCTTAGCGGCCTTTTCTTCGGCGCGTTCCTTGGCTTTCGCTCCGGGCTCGGCCTTGTTGGGGTTGTTGCGCGTTTTCTTGTCCAGCACACCCGCCGCTTCGAGCATCCGGCTGATCCGGTCGGTCGGTTGCGCGCCCTGGCCGAGCCAGTATTGCACGCGCTCCATATTCAACTTCACGCGCTCTTCGCTGTCTTTCGGCAAAAGCGGGT
>JBCCRC010000097.1:0-9945 GCA_039208375.1 Pseudomonadota bacterium
TGGCGTGGCGCACGGCCTCCCGGCACCTGTCGATATCCTTGAAATTGGCGCGGGAGAGGCCGCAGATCTGGGCGTTTTCCGCCGCTTTCGCGATCTCGCTCACCGCCGGAAAATCGCCCGCCGAGGCGATGGGGAAGCCCGCCGCGATGATATCAACGCCCAACTCATCGAGAAGCCGCGCAATTTCCAGCTTCTCATCATGGGTCATTGTGGCGCCGGGGCTTTGTTCGCCGTCGCGCAAGGTGGTGTCGAAGATCAACACGCGGTTTTGGTCGGTCGTCATGGGTGTGTCCTCAGGTCCTTAGCGTTTGGTTGTGCCGTTTCTTGGTGTTCGGCGCTGATCCTCCCCTGAGCGGTCGCGCCGAAAGGCACGCTCAGAGGCAGCTAAGGAGAAGGAGCGATGACAGGGGCGCGCCGGGGCGCGGGCCATAGAGGATATGGGCGGTCGTCATCATGGCGCGCAGGATGGCGCAAGTTTTCGCGAAAGGGAAGGGGGGACGTGCGGCGGGGCCGGCGCGAGCTTCAGAACATCACGCAATCGGCCCCCGGCACCTCGGCGCTTTTGTCGATCCCACCCGTGGGCACGTAATCGAAGGCCGCGATCCGCGCGCCGCCATCGAAGGCGATGAAGAGCGTGTTGGTGGAAGGGCGGAGCGCGATGCCTTCGGGATCGCGGCCATAGGCGATGAGGGGGGCAAGGCCGAGCAATTCACCCTGCGGCGAAAACTCGAATAAGCTATTGGTGCCCTTCCAATCATCGGTCACGAGGATATGGCCGTTGCGCGGATCGATCTCGATCCCCTGGGGCTCGTGCATGATCGGGTCGATGCTGTAGCCGTCAAGTCGGCGGATTACCCCGCCCTCGGGCGACAGCCACAGGAGGTGGCCGGGCTCATCCTCCACTGCAAGCACTGTGCCATCGGCGGCGATCGCCAGCCCCTCGGTGTCGAGCGTGCCCTCGATGGCGAAAGGCGCCCCGAGCGTTTCGCCATCGCGCGTAAGCCGCTGAAAACGCCCGAAGCCATCGGCCACAAGAAGCCCCGTGCCATCGCGCGTGATCGCTTTGATGCGGGGCAGATCGCTTGTCACCCGCCGCAACTCCAGCCCATCGAGCGTGTAGAGCACCGCCTCGGGCCCTTCATTGGCGATCCAGAGCCCGCAGAAATCGGGATCGAATTCCAGGCTCGCGGGTCGGCTGAGTTCGTAGAAATCGCGCAGCTCCAACTCCAGCGCGGCAGCCGGCGTGCCGAAGAGCAGAATGGCCAAAAGAGTGCGCATGGGGCGGGGGCCTCGCATTGGGGCTCGTCTTCAAACGAAGTGGCTCTATCTGGGCCGAGGTCAACGAGAGGGGCGGGCATGGAAAGGGTATTGGTGATCGGGGCCTCGGGCGGCATCGGATCGGCCGTGGCGACGGAAGCGGCGGCGCGGGGCGCGGCGGTCACGGGGCTATCGCGCCGGGGCGAGGGGCTGGATGTGACCGATGAGGCCAGCATCGCGGCGCATCTGGGCGCGCTTGAGGGGCCATTCGATCTGATCTTCGTGGCCACCGGCGCGCTGGTGATCGATGGGGCGGAGCCGGAAAAAGCGCTGCGGCAACTGTCTGCTAAGGCACTCGCGGATCAGTATTTGCTGAACGCCATCGGGCCGATCCTCGTTTTGAAACATGCAATGGCGCTTCTGCCGCGGCAGGGCCGTTCTGTTTTTGCCGCGCTTTCGGCGCGGGTGGGCTCAATCGGCGATAATCGCCTCGGCGGTTGGCACAGCTACCGTGCCGCCAAGGCAGGGCTGAACCAGCTTCTCCATGGCGCGGCGATCGAACTGGCGCGCACGCACAAAGATGCGGTCGCCGTTGCGCTACACCCGGGTACGGTGGCCACGGACTTCACGGCGAAATACGCAAGTGCCCACAAGACGGTGCCGCCTGCCGAAGCCGCCGCTAACCTTCTTGATGTGATTACCGGCCTGCAACCTGCGCAAACGGGCGGGTTCTTCGATTATGTGGGGCGGGAGATCGCGTGGTGAGCCGGCTTGTCCTTGTGCTGGGCGACCAGCTTAGCCCTAACGTCGCCGCGCTGAAAGCCGCCGACAAGGCCGCTGACACGGTTGTCATGGCCGAGGTGCGCGACGAGGCCACCTATGTGGGCCACCACCCCAAGAAGATCGCGTTGATCTTCGCGGCGATGCGCAAGTTCGCGGCGCGGCTGCGGGAAGCCGGCTGGCAAGTGGCTTATACCGAATACGATGATCCTGAGAACGCGGGCTCGATCCCGGGCGAGCTTCTACGCCGGGCAGAAGAGACGGGCGCCACCGAGGTGATCGCCACGCGCCCTGGCGAGTGGCGGCTGATCGAGGCGCTTGAGGGCGCGGCGCTGCCCGTGCGCTTTCTTGAAGACGATCGTTTCATCGCGTCGCACAGGGAGTTTGAGGCATGGGCGGAGGGCCGCAAGGAACTTCGGATGGAATACTTCTACCGCGAGATGCGGCGGAAAACCGGGATCCTGATGGACGGCGACAAGCCCGCGGGCGGAAAGTGGAACTTCGATCACGACAACCGCAAGCCGGCCAAGGGCGATCTGTTTCGGAAGGGGCCCGTGGCGTTCGAACCCGATGAAGTTACGGACGAGGTTATCGATCTCATTGAGCGGGAATTTCCGAGTAACTTTGGATCTTTGCGCCCCTTAGATTATGCAACGGATGATGTGAGTGCCCAAGCGGCGCTAGACCACTTTATTGAACATGCCCTCCCACAGTTTGGCGACTACCAGGACGCGATGCTGGAAGGCGATCCGCATCTCTACCACGCGCTCATTTCAGCTTATCTGAACATTGGGCTACTCGATCCCCTAGAAACGTGTCGGCGGGTTGAGGCGGCCTGGGCGGCCGGCGAGGCGCCGATCAATGCCGCCGAGGGTTTTATCCGCCAGATCCTAGGCTGGCGCGAGTTTGTTCGCGGCGTCTATTTCCTCGAAGGCCCAGACTACGCGCGCCGCAACCGTCTGAACCACCAACGCAAGCTGCCAGACATGTACTGGGGCGCGGAGACCAAGATGAATTGCATCGCGCA
This sequence comes from Pseudomonadota bacterium, assembly GCA_039208375.1. Classification (GTDB taxonomy): domain Bacteria; phylum Pseudomonadota; class Alphaproteobacteria; order Rhodobacterales; family Rhodobacteraceae; genus JANQPC01. The sequence continues at coordinate 3,065 of JBCCRC010000097.1, forward strand.
AGCTGTTGGGCAAACGCGCGATCTGGCCTACGCTCACCACATTCAACGGCTGATGGTGACCGGCAACTTTGCGCTTCTCGCCGGGATCAACCCCAACGAGGTGCATGAGTGGTACCTCTCGGTGTATATCGACGCATTCGAATGGGTCGAGGCGCCCAATACGGTGGGCATGAGCCAATTCGCTGATGGCGGGGTTGTCGGCTCAAAACCCTACGTGTCTTCAGGCAATTACATCGACAAGATGTCAGACTACTGCGGCAGTTGCGCCTACAGCGTGAAGACGAAGGTGGGTGAGGGAGCCTGCCCCTTCAACCTGCTCTACTGGCATTTTCTGGATCGGCACCGAGAGCGGTTTCAGAAGAACCCGCGTATGGCGCAGATGTATCGGACGTGGGACAGGATGGATGAATCCAAGCGGCACACCGTATTGGCCGAGGCGGGCGCCTTTCTTGATCGGATGTCTGCGAACGAGGTGGTGTAAAGGCTCGCGCAGGCACGGTAGCGAAGCACCCGCACGCGCGCCTACTCCGTCACTGTCTCGGCTTCCGGCGCTTCGCTGTCCTCGGCCACCTGTTCCAGTGCTCCGTTCACCCACGTGCCTTCTGCGACGGCACCGCTGGCGTAGCGGATCGTGCCAGCGCCATCGCGGCGCCCGTTGACGAACATGCCCTCGTAGACATCGCCGTTTGCGTAAGTGGCCACGCCCATGCCGTTGATTTCGCCGGCTTTCCATTCGCCCTCATATTCGAAACCTTCGGCCATGATGATCTTGCCCGCGCCTTCGCGAAGCCCCGCGACGAACCCGCCCTCGTAAACGGTGCCATCTGCATACGTGGCCGTGCCTTGCCCGTGCCGCTGGCCTTCGCGCCACTCGCCTTCGTACCGGTAGCCATCCGGGAAAGTCATCACACCCTGGCCGTGGTTTTTAGCGTTAAGAAAGGCGCCTTCATAGACCAGCCCGTTCGCATACTCCGCCCGGCCTTCGCCCTCGATCACACCCGCCACCCAGGCGCCTTCGTAAGTAGAGCCGTCGGGATAGGTGATTTTGCCCTGCCCATCGGCCACCCCGTCGGCGAAGCTGCCAACATAGACCGATCCATCGGGGTAGGTGACCTGGCCTGCGCCCTCAATCCGGCCCTCCACCCACGCGCCTTGGTAGACATAGCCATCGGTGGCAGTAAACGTGCCTTCCCCGTGGCGCTTATCGGCAAGAAACTCACCCTCGTACACATCGGAATTGGCGTAGGTCACGCGCCCGATGCCCTGGCGCTGGCCTTCCACGAACTCGCCTTCGTAAACATCGCCATTGGGTTGAACGAGACGGCCTTGACCATGGATCTGCCCGTCAAGCCAGCCGCCCTCATAGGTCAGCCCGTCGGGCATGGTTAAGCTGCCTTCGCCGCTGCGTTTTCCGGCCACAAGCGTACCTTGGTAGACGGCGCCATCGGGGTAGGTGATGTTGCCCTCACCCTCTTTCGCGCCCTCGACCCAGGCGCCCTCGTACACATAGCCATCGGGGCTTTCCATCCGCCCAGCCCCATGATGTGCGGCATTTAGGAACCCGCCTTCGTAGCGCACGCCGTTGGCGTAGAGGGCCACGCCTTCGCCCGTCATCTCGCCATCGGCCCAGCCGCCTTCGTAGGTGCCGCCGTCCGCGAAAGTGATTTTTCCCTGGCCCTCAGGCTTGCCAGCGGCGAACTGGCCTTCATAGACCGAACCGTTGGGAAAGCGCGCAACGCCCTGGCCGCGAATTTCGCCATCCACCCATTCGCCGGTGTATTCATAGCCATTTGGCAGGCGATAGGTGCCCTGCCCATGCTGCTTGCCCTCGCGGAACGTGCCCTCGTAGATCCCGCCATCATCATATTGCTTAGTGACAACTTCGTCTGACTGAGCCGCGGCCATGCCGCCGGAGAAGCCAAGCGCAACTACAAGCGCCAGGCTGGCACCGGCCACGCGCGTGGTGCGTCCGAAAAACATTCCAGGCTCCCTTTCCTGCATCTCTCTGCCGCTCGGGGGCAGTTGATCGGAGACGTGCTTAATCTAGGTGACAGGCGCGGCACCCGCAACGACTTTGCGGGCGCTCCCTTCCCCTCGGGCGGCGTTCTGCTATGAGGGCGGCACTTCGGGTTGGGGCGAAGAAAGGCTCTGCAATGACACGACGCTTCCGCCTTACGATGGGCCAGCTCAACCCAACCATGGGCGACCTTCAGGGCAATGCAGAAAAAGCGCTTGCGGCCTGGGAACAGGGCCGTACGGCCGGCGCCGATCTCGTGGCGTTGCCGGAGATGTTCATTGCCGGGTACCAGCCGCAGGACTTGATCATGCGGCCCCAATTCGTGGCAGAGGCTGAGGCGGCGATCATGGGCCTTGCTGCGCGTTGCTCCGACGGCCCGCCACTGGCCATCGGCGGGCCTTATCGAGAGGGCGGGACGCTCTACAACGCCTATTGGGTGCTGGAGGGTGGCGCGGTGAAGGCTCGCGCCCTCAAGCATTGCCTGCCGAACGAGACTGTGTTCGACGAGGTGCGCCTTTACACGTCCGCGCCACTTGGCGGGCCGGTGGCCATCGGGCCGGTGCGGGTGGGCCTGCCGATTTGCGAGGATGCGTGGCACGAGGTGGTTGCGGAAACGCTTGAAGAATCGGGCGCGCAGATCCTGCTCGTGCCGAATGGATCGCCTTATTACCGCGGCAAATACGATACGCGGCTCACGCATATGGTGGCGCGGGTGGTCGAGACGGGGCTGCCGCTTGTGTATCTCAACATGGTTGGCGCGCAGGATGATCAGGTTTTTGACGGCGCGAGTTTTATCCTGAACCCAAAGGGTGAGCTTGCCGCGCGCTATGCCGCTTTCGAAGAACAGATCATTCACGCGGAGTTCGAGGAAACCAACCAAGGATGGCGCGCGATCGAGGGCCCTGTTGCCGAACAGCCGGGGGCATGGGAGCAGGACTACCGCGCCATGGTGATGGCGCTGGCCGATTACTGCGCAAAGTCGGGTTTTGGAAAGGTGCTGCTCGGCCTTTCGGGCGGGATCGACAGTGCGCTGGTGGCCGTCATTGCCGCGGATGCGCTGGGGCCGGAAAACGTGCGATGCGTCATGCTGCCGTCCGAATACACGTCAGACCATTCTCTGGAGGATGCCGCCGCCGTGGCCCAGGCGCTCGGCTGTCGGATCGATACGCTGCCCATTGCGGGCCCGCGCGCGGCGGTGTCTGAAACGCTGAGCCCGCTGTTTAACGGTGCCGATCCGGGGATTGCTGAGGAAAACATCCAATCGCGCCTCCGCGGCCTGCTTTTGATGGCGCTGTCGAACAAGTTCGGCGAGATGCTTTTGACCACCGGGAACAAATCCGAGGTCGCCGTTGGCTATGCCACGATTTATGGCGATATGTCAGGCGGTTATAATCCGATCAAAGATCTTTACAAAACACGGGTTTTTGAAACCTGCCGCTGGCGAAATGCTAACCATCGGCCCTGGATGAAGGCCCCGGAAGGCGTGGTGATCCCGCCCCGGGTGATCGAAAAACCGCCCTCGGCGGAGTTGCGCGCCGACCAGAAAGACGAAGACAGCCTGCCACCCTACGACGTGCTTGATGCGATCCTTGAGGGGCTGATTGACCGTGAGGCAAGCGTTGCGGACTTGGTGGCCGAGGGTTTTGATCATGCCATGGTTAAACACGTCGAGCATCTGATCTTCACCAGCGAATACAAGCGCTTCCAATCTGCGCCTGGGGCGCGCCTGACCAAGCGCGCGTTTTGGCTGGATCGGCGTTATCCCATCGTCAATCGCTGGCGAGACGGCTCGCGCTGATACCGGCCGGGGCGCGCTGGTAACTTGGCAGGACTTCGCCCGGCATAACGATTTCCATGCGCCGCGTGGCCGGATCGTCACCATTAGGAGCCACCATAACGTCGCCACCATAGGCTTCGATCCGGTTGCGGGCGACTGCCTCCTGTTCGCGCGCCTTTGCATCGCCCCGGTCATCCCACTGAACGCCCAGAAGGCAAGATCGGATGCGACGGGCATCGGGGCGAATGCGGATATCCACACGGCTTCGGGCATTTCGTGCGGCATGGCCCACGCTGTCTTGCAGCACCGCTTCAAACAAAACGATATCGGCGGTGAGCCGGGCATCGGGGAAGGCGATCGATAACTCGCGGTCCGGATCAACCAGCGCCGCAACATCGCGGCACATATGAGCAAAGTCGATGTCGCGCAGGGTGGCCAGGCGCCCGCCAGCGCCATCGGCGCAGTCTTTCTCCAGCGCATCGATCTGGCTGATTGTATGCACGGCTGTTTCCAGCATGAGCCCGAGCAGTTGTTCCTTTTTCTCCAGCGGCGGTTTCAGTTCCGCGCGCAGCATCCGGCCCAGCGTGATGATGTTGTTCAGGGGGCCGCGCAATTGCGCAGCGCTTCCGCGCATGGCCGACTCCATCATTGCGGTGCGCTTTCGCATCGCTTCGGCCCCTGTTGCCATCGCCTCTGTCTCCTGGCGCAACGCCGTGATGTTGGTCGCTGCGCCGACGATTGCAACGATGCGCCCGGAATCGTGCAGCGGCGTCAGCGTGGTCTGCCACCAGAACCGACCCGCGGGCATATCCAGCACCTCCTCATAGGTGTAGGTGCCGCGGCTTTTCAGGCATTGATCGTAATTGGCCAGGACCGTGTCTGCCATCCGCAGGGGCAGAACGTCATGGGGCCGGGCATTGGCAATCTGCGCCGTTTGCATGCCCGTTGTGGCTTCATGCGCGGCGTTTAGCGCCCCGAACCGGATTACCTGGTCCGGCGCAACCGTTAAGATGAACATCGGCATATCAACGTGTTGAATCGTCTCGAAAACGCCCTGAACGAGCGCATTCTCAAAATGCATCATGATATTGTCCCAGGTCAGCCCCCGCTGCCCAATGGCGCCATGATTCCGGCACTGGGTTAAGACGGCCTGAAGGCCGTGGCAGAATGTCGCTTTAAAGCGGCGTGACGATGCAGTTTTCGAGAAGGGCCTCGGTCGTCTCCCGGTCGCAAAGCCGGGTGGCTTCGGTGGTTACAGCAGCCGCCGCAGCTGCGACACCGAATTGCAGGCATCGCTCTACAGGCCATTCACGCGCGAGTGCGAGGGTAAAGGCGCCCACGAAGCTATCGCCCGCACCGACCTTGCTGACCACTTTGACCGGCGCGCCCACCGCATGCCAGCTGCCCTGGGCGTTTGAGAGCACTGAGCCATCTGCGCCGCGCGCGATGATCACATGCGTTGCCACACCGCGCGCCACGAGCGTTTCCGCGAAATCGGCCGTGTCCCGTGCTGTGGGGTGCGGCGTGCCGGCAAGCTCCTCGCCTTCTTCGCCATCCATGCGCAGCACGTGAATCGCTTCTCTTGGCTCTTCGGCCAGCGTGCTGAGCGCAGGGCCCGATGTGTCTACGATCAGATTCGCGCCGCGGCCCGCAACGTGTGAGGCGAGGATTGAGGGAAAATCCTTCGCCACGCCCGGCGGTTGGCTCCCAGACAACACTACGAGCGTGCCGTCGCCCGTGGCTTGGTCCACGGTTGTGAGCGCGCGCGGCACGTCGTCTTCGCCCCAAGACGGGCCCGGCATCACGAACCGGAACTGTTCGTTCGTCTGATCTTCTGTGACAGACACCGACTGGCGGGTTTCGCCAGGCCCCTGAAAAGCCACGGTTGCCACGCCCTCTAGCGCAAGAAGCTGCAGAAGGTGCGCGCCCGTCGCGCCACCGATGGCCACCAGGGCCGTGCTCTGGCCGCCGAGTTGCCGGATCGCACGAGAGACATTGATGCCGCCACCGCCGGGATCGATCTGTGGCTCGCTGCAGCGGAGCTTGAGCCCCGGCGCCACTTCCGTCGTCGTGGTGGCGTAATCCACGGTTGGGTTGAGCGTGATCGTCAGGATATGCGCGCGCATGGCGGGGCCCTCGGCGATGTTTGCGCTAACGTTTCCCGAGCGGCGCGCGGGGTCAACCCGAAAGTGGCGTGGAGCGGGCCGGAGAGAGCCAACGGCGCGGGACAAAGGCCGTAGGCCCGCCGCGCCATCGCCGGGCCCACCCGCGGCCCGGCGATCGGGTGAGGCTCAGACGCTGCGCAGCCGCAGTTCGGTTTTGCCGGGATAAAGCGCGCAGGCGAAGGGTCTGGATCGCCGAACCTGGGCCCGGCGATGACGCGGCTCTGCGCATTGCTGAAACGGGACGGGCGCGTGGGAGCCCTTCGCTCAGCCGCCCAGCATCATCTGGTAGCTTGCCGGCACGTAATGGAAACCTTCGCCCCGCGCCTCGACAAACCCCATCGCTGGGAAGGGTAGGTGGTAGCCGAGGATCGGTATGCGGTCCGCCGCCGCCATACCGAGAATCTCGCGCCGTATGGCGGCGGCGGCGGCCTTATCCATATCGAAGCGCACTTCCCAATCGGGGCGGGCGAGGGACCATACATAGTGGTTGGCCAGATCCGCGATCAAGAGAAGCTGCTGGCCGCCCGATTCAACCATGTAAGTCATATGACCCGGCGTATGACCGAATGCTGGCACAGCCGTGAGGCCCGAGGCCACGCTATCGCCGCCGCCGATGAAGGTGAACTGCTCGGCCAGCGGGCGCACATTGGCTTCAAACCCATCGGCCCCGGCGGCGGCCCAATGGTCAAACTCCGCCTGGCCGGTAACGTAGCGTGCATTGGGGAATGTCGGCGCGCCGTCGGTAAGAAGCCCGCCGATATGATCGCCATGCATATGGGTAATCACCACCACATCCACCTGATCGGGCGTGTAGCCCGCGGCGGCGAGCGCCGCGGTGATCCCGGCCCCGTTCAGCCCGGTGTCAAAGAGCACCAACTCCGATCCCGTGTTCACAATCGTCGGCGTAAAGAAGAACTGTGAA
>JBCCRC010000098.1:0-9915 GCA_039208375.1 Pseudomonadota bacterium
CGCGTGCCGATCCGGTACTCGACGGAGTAATGAAACCATCCCCCGCCAGCGCGCAGAAGGTTCGAGACATGGGTTTTGCCCAGGCCCGACATCCCGAAAAGCAGGATGCGCTTGGCGGGCGCTGCGCCCCAATCCGCTGCACTTTTGTAGATCATTGCGCGAGTGCTAGCGTTGCCCGACCCGCGCTGCCAGCAAAATCGGTGGCGCGACGGGCGGTTAGGCTGACGTGTGGCGGCGGCGCAGAAGGCGACCATCGAGGATCAGAAGCCCGGCACCGAGGATTGCAAAGCCCGCATAGGCGCCTGGCGCAAGCTCTTCACCCCGCACGGCGGCGCCGAGCACGATGGCTACGGGCGGGATCAGAAGCGTACAAAGAAGCAAATTGCCCGAGCCCGCCATTGCCAGCACGCGATAGTAGAGGAGATAGGCGAAGGCGGTGGCGATCAGCGCGTAATAGGCTATCGCGGCCCACGTGATAGGGGCGAGATCGAGCCGGATCGGCCCATCGACGAGGAGCGCTGCAGGGATCATCACCAGCGCAGAGCCCGTGAGCATGCCCGCGGCGTTCACCTGCGGCGGCTGATCGGAGAGCTGCGCCCGGGCCCAAGCGCCCGCCAACGCGTAAGACAGGGTGCCAGCAAGCACGGCCAGCTGCGCGAGCGAGCGGATATCGAACTGCGCGAGGTTTTTCAGCCCGATGGCCGTGGCGACGCCCAGAAATCCCAGCGCCACGCCGATGGCCCTGCGGGAGCTCAGCCGTTCATCTGCAAAGAGGGCGGCGGCCACCAGAACGCCGAAGATGGCGGTTGCGGCATTCAGGATCGAGGTGAGGCCGGTTTCGATATGAAGCTGGCCCCAAGCCATCAGCGAAAACGGGATCACATTGTTGAGCATGCCCATCACGAAGAAAGCCACCCAGACCCGGGGGTAGCGCGGCCCAGCCCACGCGATGGGCCACCGAGGTGAGCACCGGGATTTCATCGAGCGCAATGCGGATCGACAGGAACGAGGCGCCCCAGATCAATGACAGGAGCATAAGCTCGGCCCAAGCGCGGGGGGACATGATTTTTTGCGTGGTCATGGGGTCGGGGTAGCGGGCGGATCGCAAGGGTGCGACCCGGAAACTGCGGGTTGATGTGGGCAAGGGGGCACATGCCGGATGAGGGCTGGCCCGTGTGTCAGCGCTCTGACGCTGCGACGTTAGTGTTGTACCGGAAAGTCCGGCCCACCCGCAACCGCCGTGCGCGGGCTTATACAAATCGCCGCCCTGTGACGACGGGCCAGTTTTCGCCCGGTCCCTAAGGCGTTACCCCAGGCAAGGGGATGAGTGAGCAACCAGTTTGGCGAGGCGCACCGTCAGGGCACCGCACAAAAAAAACCCCGCGCAGAACGCGGGGCTTCAGGCTTAGCAGCTACTCTTATTGTTTTAGAACGAGTAGCCGATCCGCAGGCCGAAGCCGAGGGCATCGCCATCATCGAAATCGGTGTTCGCGAAGTTGCGGGCATCGCCCAGCATCACGTAGGTCAGGCCACCGGAGATCGTAACGTTCTCGCTGGCCGTATACGACGCGCCGAGGCCGATTGAGGTGCGCCCGTCCACTGGGCCGAGCGTGGTGAGCGTCGTGTCGGATTGCGGCTCATGGCTCACCTGAACCGAGCCGGACCATTCGTCGCTAAATCGCCGGCCCACACCGAGCGTGTAGGTCACCCAATCTTCCTCGTAATCCACCAGCGGCTGTCCAAGCGTGCCGGTGAACGCGGTGGGCGAAATAGCGAACTCCGACCAATCAACCCAACGGACAGACCCAAAGAGCAGTGTGTTCTCTGCGATGCCCGACTGGAACTCCAGATTGATCGATTGCGGGGTTTCGATATCGACAATGTCGTTTATCACACCGAGGCCGGTGATGGTTTCAACAGTGGAAAGCTCGTGTTCGATCTTGGAATAATAGGTCAGCGCGACGCGCAGGGCGATTTCGGGGATCGAGTAGGCCGCACCGACCGCATAGCCAAGGCCCCAGTCCTCGGACGCCTGCACATCATATGTGGTGGTGGGGGGCAGGGCGCCCCCTGTCAGCGCGCCGAAGAACGGGAAAAACGCGTTGGCTTCGATCGTCTGGGCGCGCAGGCCGCCGTAGACCTTGACGTTGTCGCTCACGTCATAGCCGAGTAGGAAGCTCAGCTGGCGGCCGTTGAGTTCGGCAGCAGTTCCAGAATAGCCGCTGGTAACAACGTTGGGATAGAGCGTGTCCACGCCAACAGGCTCATCAAAGATCACGGCAAACGACAGCCTATCGTTGATATCAGCCTTATAGGCCGCGCCGAGCGTGAAGTAGCTTTCAAAGAGATCGCCCGTGCCCTGGCTTAAAGGGTCAAGCAACCCGCCAGTGCCTTCCAGGTCGGGATCAACGGAACTGAAGGAAAACTCGAGGTACCGGCCTTCTTCGAACAGAACGCGCGAACTGGGCGCGTTGCGTTCAATTCCTGCGGCAAAAGCAAAAGACGTAGACATGGCAAGCGCGGTGCTTGCCAGAAGAGTGGTGCGTGTCATGGGGCCTCCTCATCCTACCGCAGACACAAAATGTGGGCGGATCAGGTGCCGGTCGCGGCGCGTCCGGTCAATGATTAACGCAACGTAAGCGGGTGTTTTCTTCCGTAGCGTCACATTTTCTTCACGCTCTCCTAAGCGTTTTTTGAGCTGCGCGATTCCACCCAGATGTTGAAGTAGTTCGCCGCAAAGATCACCGCGGCGCCCATCAGAACAAAGGCATCCAACGCCTCGGCATAAAAGATCATGCCCACGGCCGCGATCAGCGGCAGGCGCAGGAAATCCAGGGGAACCACCATCGTGGCGGGCGCAACCTGCAAGGCACTCGTCACACACAGATGCGCGAAAAGCCCAGCGCAGCCGATCAGGATCAGCCAGGGCAAGGTGGTGAGGGTGGGCAGCGCGATATCACCATCGATGCCAGCCGCGATCAGCCCCATGGGCGCCTGCATCACCGTAAGCCAGAAAAGGATGCAGGTGGTTGAGACGCGCCGCGTCAGGAGCTTGGTGAAGATAAACGTCATCGCGAAGTTGATAGCCGAGGCCGCGGCGGCCAGAACGCCGAGGCTGATCTCACCGGTGCCGGGCCGGGCGACGATCAACACGCCGAAAAACCCAAGTGCCGCGGCCAGCGCACGCGCACGGGTGAGCCTTTCGCCCAGCACAAGCGGCGCGATCAACAGCACCCAGATCGGCGAAGTGAACTCCAAGGCAAATAGCTGCGCGAGCGGGATCAGTGGCACGGCAAAAAACCACAGGTTCTGCCCGGTGAAGTGAAAGACGTTGCGCGCGAGATGGAGGCCCATGTGCCGCGTGCTCACCTCGCCCAACCGCCCCATAGCGCCGCCGATTACCAACACAATCACAACGCCCACGAGCGAGCGGTACAGCATCGTCTCAAAGGTATCGAGTTCCCCGGCCACCGCACGCCCCGCGACGGCCATGGCCGAGAACGACGCAATCGCGCCCGTCATCCAGGCTGCCGCGACGAGCGGGCGATGCGGTGCGGGGGTGTCTGCCATGAAGTCCGCGCCGGGCTCTAGCGCTTCAGCCAGCTTCGTACGTACTTCACGCCCTCGCGCGGATAAAAGGCGAGCAGATAAGCCCCGTAGAGAAACCTGTCGAAAGCGGAATAATCATCTGGGAACTTCTGCAGGCGCTTCGGAAGAGGTTGAAGTTTTTCAATCGGGATTTCTAGGTTGTGCCAGGTCAAACCTACAACCGGCTTATTGGAATGCAGCGATCCGTCAAACCCAACAAATAGGATCTGCGCATCATTACCTTCGGGATAAAGCGCCTCGAGGCTTGGCGCATCCGCAAGAACGTGATCGGCATAAGCTTCATCTACGATGATGAGATTGCAGGTGGTGGCGCAAACTGTTCGGTACCCCTTTTGGGCGGCGAGCTCATGGATCGCCCGCGCGCTTGATCCCTGGCGAACGTTCCAGTCCTTCGCCTGAACGAAGCGGTGGCTGTTGGGGATCGCTGGATTGAACTCAATGCAAATCACCTTGGGGCGGAAGGCGACGAGGCTTTCGAGAACGTGATAGTCGAGACCGTCTATATCGATTGACAGGAAATCGAAATTTTGAGGAATCGGCGTCTCCCCAAGAATGTTGTCAAGTGCGCTCGGCCCCTCAAACGTGACGAACTCGTTTCGAATGTGAACATTCTCTTGAGGGAAATTCCGTTTCAGGGTCGCAATCCGTTCCGCATCTGCCTCGATCAGAACAGCGCTGTAGCCGTTGTTGCGGATCAGGTGGCAGGTGTTGGACAAGAAAACGCCATCCCAGGCGCCAAACTCCACGCACCAATGATCAAGGGATTGATGCTCAGAAATTCTGCGCAGGACTTCGCCGATGATCCCGTCTTCGCCGTATTGAGAAAAGGTGTTGTTGGCGAAGGACGCCAGCGCTTGGCCCATATTCCGCATTCCCCCGTTATCCTCAAGTGACCGTGTCATTCGATGTGATCAATGCCGCGTTCAGGGCGCATGGCACCGCCGCGCCGCGCCCTTATTTCAAATCCACAAGGCACATCCAGGTATAAAACTTCGCTTCTGCCCGCAGATCGTCCTCAACCTCGGAACCGAAAATTGGCGGTCGCGTGGGGAAATCGACATCGCTCCAGGGATCCCCCCATCGCGTCGTCTCAATCCGGAAGAGCGGCGGAAACTCATAGTACCGGGCGAGTTGCGCCATCAGTTCGGTGCGATGAGTGAGATTGGGAGCAATTTCTTCCCGCGCGGGCTCCATAACGCCGCGCAGCCGCGCCAATAGACTGGGTTTGAACCGGCCGACCACTTGCAACCCATGCCCGCCCCACATTTTTTTGAGCGAGTAGCAATCGCCGTGGCGTTGCGGATAGTTGTCTTCGAAGATCGCCTGGCGAAAGCCCTTCCAGCGCATCTGTTGCAGCCGCATCAACGCATCCTGATGATCGTCGAAAAAGCATAGGGCGTTGCTGAGATCGCGATCCGAAAAATCAACGATCGAGAAATCCTCTTTTCGATACTCCGCCCGTGGTGCGCGATAGGTAAGAGGGGCGAAATCGACATCCAGGCAGATCAGCTCGGCATCTGGGCAGGCCTCTGCGATCAACCATGTGCCGAGGCCGCGCCAGACCCCGCTTTCGATGATCAAATCGGGTTGCAGCGCCCGAAGCATGAACCACGTACCGAACGCGTGTGGCGCCCGCATGCCGTTTGCGTTATCGGCGATGGGCCTTGCTGCATAGAGCATCGTAAACTCGGCGTAACTCTCGCGTATGTCATCGTCGGTCCATGGCACTGTGCCGATACTTACGATATCGTTCATAGCCTCACTCCCACTCAATCGTTCCTGGCGGCTTTGACGTGATATCGTAAGTCACCCGGTTGATGCCCGGCACCTCATTGATGATCCGCGTCGCGGTTTCGCCCAGGAACTCGTGGCTGAATGGGTAGTAATCGGCGGTCATACCATCCACGCTTGTGACCGCGCGGAGCGCACAGGCGTAATCGTAGGTGCGCCCGTCGCCCATTACACCGACGGTGCGCACTGGCAAAAGTGCGGCGAAGGCCTGCCAGATTTCATCGTAGAGCCCGTGGCGACGGATCTGATCGATATAGACGGCATCGGCTCGGCGCAGGATATCAAGCTTGTCGCGCGTGATCTCGCCGGGGCAGCGGATGGCAAGGCCGGGGCCGGGGAAGGGGTGGCGGCCGATGAAATGCTGGGGCAGGCCAAGTTCCCGCCCCAGGGCGCGCACTTCGTCTTTGAACAGCTCGCGCAGGGGTTCCACGAGCTTCAGACCCATCTTCTCGGGCAGCCCGCCCACATTGTGGTGGGATTTGATTGTGACGGAGGGACCACCGGAAAAGCTGACCGATTCGATCACATCAGGGTAGAGTGTGCCTTGCGCAAGAAACTCGGCGCCGCCTAATTCGCCCGCATGATGCTGAAAGACATCGATGAAAAGCGCGCCGATCGTCTTGCGCTTCACTTCAGGGTCGCTCACGCCCTCAAGCGCCGTGAGAAACCGGTCTTCCTCCGCGGCGTGGATAAGCGGCATGTTGTAGTGATCGCGAAACATCGTGACCACTTCTTCCGCCTCGCCCTCGCGCAGAAGCCCGTGATCGACAAACACGCAAGTGAGCTGCTCCCCAATCGCCTCGTGGATCAGGACGGCGGCCACGGAGCTGTCTACCCCGCCCGAAAGCGCGCAGATTACCTTGGCATCGCCCACCTGGGCGCGGATCCTTTCGACCGCCTCTTCGCGGTAGGCGCCCATCGTCCAGTCCCCCGAAAAGCCCGCAAGGCGCACGAAATTCTCATAGAGCCGCGCACCGTTGGGGGTGTGATGCACCTCGGGGTGGAACTGCACGGCGAAAAAACGGCGCGCGGGATCCGCAGTGATCGCAAAGGGGGCATTGGGCGAGGTGCCCAACACGTCAAAGCCAGGGGCGAGGGCGGCGACGTGATCGCCGTGGCTCATCCAGACCTGTTCGCGCCCCGCAGCGAACCAGCCCTCCAGTAGACCGGTGCCTTCCCCCGAAGGTTCAACATATGCGCGCCCGAATTCGGCGGTGCCCTGACCCCGCTCCACGCGCCCGCCAAGCTCTGCCATCATTACCTGCTGGCCATAGCAGATGCCAAGAATTGGAACGCCAAGATCGAAAACCGAGCGGGGCGGGCGGGGGGAGCCTTCGTCGATCACGCTGGCCGGGCCACCGGAGAAGATCACCGCCTTTGGTTTGAAGGCCGCGAGAAATGCATCCGTCACGCCTTGGAAGGGGTGGATTTCGCAGTAGACGTTCAATTCGCGCAGGCGTCGGGCGATCAGTTGAGTGACCTGACTGCCGAAATCGATGATGAGAAGACGGTCGTGATCTGACATGGGCCTGCACTAAGCAGGCGCGTGGGCAGGCGCAAGGGCGATCGCGGCGGTCAGGCCGGGATTGGCGTTCGGCCCCGGTTTGGCGCGAAGACGGCCCGGCACCAGGGCCCTTGGGCATAGGGATGGCAGGCTTTGACCGGCGTCATAAGCTCATGTGCCTTCGTTAGCCCAAGCCAATGCCTGACCGCCGGGCCCGGCAGAAGCGTTTCGCAGGGCACGCCGTTGGCCCAGATAACCGCGTGGGGATCTGTGAGCAGGTGAACATAGTGAATACACGCCTTGCCTCGTGCCGTGCGTACAGGGCCCGGGCCAAACCGCTCCAACTGCACGGCACGAACGAGGCGCGGGCCGCCAGGACCGTTAACGAGAACACCATGCTGACGGGAAAGGAAGAGATCGCGGTGAGCACCGAGCACCCCGGCCGGAATGCGCACAGGGCGGCGGTTGGGGCATGCGGCCATTGCGCTTTCGTTGACGTGCGAATGAAAAACATGCCGAATCGTGATGGTGTTCGCGCTGTGACCCAGCACGGCGTCGCCCGGCCCAAGGGTTTCCACAGGGCGCGGGCCATCTGGCGTTTGGATCATCGCACCTGCGCCGAAACATGGGATCTGGCCCGAGGCGGGCGTCGCCTCATCAAACAACTGAACGCGCGACATCTCACCATCGAAGTAAGCGCGCGTGTTGTCAGCAACGCCGTCGCCTGATCTGTTTTGCGCAGCGCCCAGAACGATGGGCTCGACATCCCCCGCAAGAACGTAGGCGTTGGGGGAGGAGGCCACTTCTACGCCATCAACGAGCAGGCGGCTGCCCTCGGGCCCCCAGGAGTAAGCCATGGTCGCCGGTGTGCCGACCTCGATACTACCCCCTGTCGTGTAGGTTTGAGACATCTCATCCTGGTGGCGGACCGAAATCTGGCCGTCTGCCCGAATGAAGATCGTCAGATGGCCGCCGCCATCGAAATGCATCGAATCTACCGAAAGCAGCGTTTGGCCCGTATAGATGTCGTTTCCTGCGCTCACGGCGTATTGCGTGAAATCGATCGCGATGGTTCCTTCTGCTAAGCCAAATGCTGCATCCGGCGGAATTTCGACATGGTCGCCCGCGCCATCGAACCAGACCGACCCAGCGCCATCGAGCGCGGCGTCGCCCCGGAGGCTGGCCGTGCCGGGTGTTCCGCCCACGCCGCCCTCGACGCTTTTGGCGTCGGTGGCCCCCGCAAACTCAAAATCCAGAAGCTTGGCCATCCGTTTGCCCCTTTGCCTCGCATTGGGGCAAATCTGACGGCGGAGTGGTGGATATTCGGTTTCCCTGCGCCTGCGACTGTCATGATAAGGCGCGAAATGTCGATTTCGCCTGCGAATGGCCGCAAAACGCCTGCCCCCCACAGGGCCGCGCCCGCATCTTAAGGCCAAGGATGGGCGCAGGGAGAGCGTGGATGACAGACGTGCGGGAACGCCGGCGGGGCCGGGGCGGTGGCGGTGCGGCGCGGCGGGCCGAACGCACGGCGGTGCGGGTGGAAGCGGCGCGGTATATCGAGCGGGCGATCCCGAACTTGGAGGTCCTTAACGAAGAGGCGCTTGAGATCATCGAGGCCAACGCCGAAACGGTGCTCGAAGAGATCGGCGTAAGCTTTGTGGAAAACCCCGATGCCCTGGATCGCTGGCGCGACGCAGGGGCAGAAATCGAAGGGGAGCGTGTGCGCTTGCCCAAAGGGCTTGCCCGAAAGCTCTGTTCGACGGCCCCCGCCACATTCACCCAACATGCACGCAACCCCGAACGCAACGTTGAGATAGGCGGGCGCAACCTCGTGCTTGCTCCCGTCTACGGCCCACCCTTCGTGCGGGATCTCGCAGGCGGGCGCCGCTATGCCACGATCGAGGATTTCCGCAATTTCGTGAAGCTCGGCTACATGTCGAAATGGCTGCACCATTCGGGCGGGACGGTGTGCGAGCCCACCGATGTTCCCGTCAACAAGCGCCACTTCGATATGCTGCTGGCGCATATGGAACTCTCCGACAAACCCTTCATGGGCTCGGTCACCGAACCAAGCCGCGCCGAAGACAGCGTGGCGATGTGCGAGATTCTCTTTGGGCGCGATTTCGTCGCTGAGAACTGCGTGATGACCTCGCTCATCAACATCAACTCACCGCTCACCTTCGATGGGGTGATGATGGGGGCGCTCGAGGTGTATGCCCGGGCGGGACAGGCCGCGATCATTTCGCCGTTCATCGTCGGCGGTGCGATGGCGCCCGTCTCGGTGGCGGGCACGCTCACGCAGGTGCTGGCGGAGGTGATGGCGGGGGTCGCCTATAGCCAGCTCATTCGCCCCGGCGCCCCGGTGATTTTTGGCGCGTTCGTGACGTCGATCGACATGAATTCGGGCGCACCCACTTTCGGCACGCCGGAGGCGGCGCAGATCACCTATGGGGCGGGGCAGCTGGCCCGGCGGCTGGGGCTACCCTACCGCTCTGCGGGTAGCTTTTGTGGCGCCAAGGTTCCGGATGCTCAGGCGGGCTACGAGACGGCCAATTCGCTTAACATGGGGCTGCTCGCAGGGGTCAATTTCATGCTGCACGCCTGCGGGTGGCTTGAAGGCGGGTTGGTGGCGAGTTTCGAGAAGTTTGTGATGGATGCCGACCAGCTTGGTGGGCTGCATAAGCTCGCACGCGGCGTCGACATCTCAGACAACGGGCAAGCGCTGTCGGCGCTGCGCGAGGTGGGGCCGGGGGGGCACTACCTTGGCTGCGCGCACACCCAGGACAACTTTAAGGAGGCGTTCTGGAAGAGCGACGTGTTGGATTACAAACCATTCGAGACCTGGGAAGAGGAGGGGGCGCGCACAACCGACGTATTGGCAGCCGATCGCGTGGTGTCGCTTCTGGCCAATTACACGCCGCCACCGCTGGATCCCGGCACTGCCGAGGCGCTGAACGCCTTTGTGGCAGAACGTAAGGCGGCCGAACCCGACGCGTTCACATAGCTTCTCC
>JBCCRC010000099.1:0-9781 GCA_039208375.1 Pseudomonadota bacterium
AGGTGCCGCCGCCCGGCCACCCGGCCTGCATCGCCGCTCATAAGCCAACGAAACGGCACGGCATCCCCCGATAGCTTTTCGCGGAGCCGGCGTTCCTGCGCCACATCGCCCTCAATCGCGGTAAGGCACAGCTCCATCAGCCGGGCGCCATAGCCCTCGCACTCTGTAAGACCGCCGCGCGCGGCAATCGCATCAAACTCGACCGCCGCAGTAACCGTGGGGCCGAGCCCAATCCCGTCAGCAAAACGCTGGGCCTTGGCGAGGCTGAGTGCCGGGTGGCTCAGCATAGCAGAAAGATCAGCAAGCCAATGCAGATGTGACCAAAGGTGCCGGGTATTGTGATAGCACGCGAATGTGAACATGACTTCGGGGGCAAGGGTGTTCATCTCGCCGCCGCCCAGCGTAACCGGAGTGCTACCGGCCAGGAGCGCATCGTTATCAAAGACACCAAGGTTCTTGTCGATTTCGCGATGCAGCTCAATTGGAACGCCCTCTGGCGAGAGCAACATTACAACCGAGCTGTACCGCAAAAGCGCCCGCCGATCGCGCGCATGGTCAAGCCGCTTGCGCGCCGCTGATGTATCGTGAAGCTGGTAGCCCGCGGCGAGGGCCGTGGTGACAACCCGCCGCAAATCATCCTCATCCAGAAGCACATCTATATCGCGAGCAAACCGGTATCCGGGGTTGCGATGGAAACGGGCGGCAAGCGCTGGACCCTTGAGATAGGCGTGACGCACGCCCAAGGGGGCCAGACACCGTTCATGAAACGCAACCTGCGCGGCGTGTACCCGCAGTGTCGCCATCTGCACGGCCATCGCCGCGGGCCGCATCGCCTCAATAACGCTGCTCAGCTCCGCACCGTCCGAATAAAGCGCAACAAGATTGTGATACACGTAGGGTGCGCTCAGCTTGCGCGCAGCAATCTCTATCACCCAATCCCAATTCTCTACTGCTTCACATCGCTCCCGCGCTGCTTCTTCAAAGCCCGGCACAATCCGGTCCCGCGACAGAAGGATCAGCGCCGCCGCATCGGGCGTCAGTAGTCTTGGGGAAATCGAGCGTGTCATCCGCCCTACCCCGCCTGCCGCGTGTCGCTGGCGTCGGCGGTAAGCGCTGCGATCGCATGAAAATAGTGGCGGACGACAATCGCTTGGTCGAAGCGCGCTTCCACAATCCGCCGCCCGGCCGCACCCATCTCTACCTGCCGCGCCGCGCCATCTCGCGCCACGCGGAGAAGCGCGTCAGCAAGCCCTTCGGCACTGCGCGCTGGGCAGAGATAGCCGTTCACGCCGGCCTCGATCACCTCACGGCATCCCGGAACGTCGGTCGCCACGAGAGGCCGTGCCATCGCCGCGCCCTCCAACAGTGTGCGGGGTGTGCCCTCGCGATATGAGGGCAGCACAACGCAATCGGCCGCCGCGATGAAGGGGCGTACGTCATCCGTTTCACCCAGGTATTCAATGAGGCCCTCTGCCACCCACCCCTGCACCTCTGCCTCTGGTATGGCCGTTCGGTTTTCCGCGCCCGTAGGCCCGAGAAGCTGGAATCGGGCGCTGGGCAATGCGGCCCGTAGCTTGCGCGCCGCCTCGACGAACTCGCCCACGCCTTTGTCTCGCAAAAGCCGTGCGATCAGTAAGAAGACGGGGCCCTCATCGCCTGGCGCCGGCACCGGCGCATAGCGCGCAAGATCGATCCCCGAACCCGGCAATACCGCCACTTGCGACGGCCGCACCATGCCGCGGCTGAGGAACAACTCAGCGTCATCCGGGTTTTGGAAAAACACTGTGGGCAACGGCCGGAAGGCATTTCGATAGAGCTCTACGGTGATCCGTTCCAGCCAGCCCGCGTTCAGAAACGCCGTGCCCAGCCCCGATACGTTCGGCAGAAATGGCACGCCCGCGCGCCGCGCCGCAAAAGCGCCATAGATGTTATTCTTGATCGTAAAGCTCAACACGATGTCTGGGGCTTCGGCGCCGAACGCCCGGGCCATTGCGCGCATCAGTTGCGCGTCTTTGAACGGCGATGTGCCCTTTTGATCGAGGGCCAGCGGCACGTGGCGCACCCCCGCGGCATTCAGCGCGTCAACGCCGTGGTCCACAGGCGATAGCGCAACAATCTCATGCCCTCCCACACTCAGCGCCGAGATCAAGGGCGCGCGAAAATGGGCGAGGTTCCAGGCCATGTTCGCCGTCAGCATGATCTTCAAGCCGCCACCCCCCGCATCAGAACAACACCGACTGGTAGGGCAGGTAACACTGTTGGAAGTGGAACGAATTCTGCGTCCACACAACGAAAACCAAGGTAAGCAGGGCATAGGGTGCGGCAGCAAACAGCGGCCTATCCGCACCCTCAAACAAATAGGGCAGCCGCGCGAAGATGATCAGCTGCAACGGAATGAGGTAATAGCCGAACCGATCGCCGATCACCGTTGAAATAAAGAAGAGGCCGAAGAACACCACCATCATCAGCGCCCCAAGCGATGCCAGTTTATAGTCTTCGGGAAAGCGCTGATGCCAACGCCGCTGGACAAAGGCGAAATATGCCAGGCCTGTGAGCGTCAGAAGACCAAGCCGGAACGCCGAACCAGACGCCTCGACCCCGGTTGCAATGTAGCGCTGACTGGCAAGCTCTGCCGGGCCAGAGGCGAGAAGCAGCACAGCGCCCGGCAAGGCAAGCAGGCTCGAGGCCATGAGATTGCGCCGCGTGTAGCCGCCATGAACGAACGGCGTCAGCAACAGGAAGAGCAGCGCACTGGTGTGAAACAGGCTTGCCGCGCCAACCCATGCAAGAAAGTGGATCAGCTTACGATCGAGAAAGGCCATATAGGCAAAGCACACAAGGCCGATCGCCGCCGCCTGCCGGATGCCCGACATCGGCATGTTCACGATCAGGATCGGGAAAGCGAGCACCAGCACTGCCACCGGGTTGGGCTGCCGCCGTGCAATCACATGAAGACCGGCAAAGAAAATCGCCGAGGTCGCCACGTTCAGCGAATAGTAAGGCAGGCCGGCCCGTTGCAGCACCTCGATCAGCGCCCAGTGCCCTGGTTCGCGGCTTTCAATCGCCGTGTCGAAGCCCTCGGGTAGTTGCAGCACCCAGTGATGCACATAGCCAAACCAGTCGCAGCCCACCTCATACCGGTAACCGGAAAAGAGAAAGAGCGCGGCGAGAAGGCTCCAGTAGAGCAGGCCCATCGAACGGCGCCGCCGGCCCGCGCCGAGAACCTGCGCGATGATCAACCCGACGTAAGTGGCATAGTAGGTTGCCATCGCCTATGCGGCCTCAACTCTACCTCGAGGTGCCAAGGCATGCTCTTGCCAGGCCAAAAACATCAAAATTGACCAGAGCGCAGAACCGGCATTTCGGTGCCCTGATTGGTGGGACAACCACAGGTTACGTACCCGTTGCGGATCAAAAATCTCCGAACGAGCAAGCTGGTCCGGCGCCAAAAGCGCTTCACCCCACTCCCTCAACGCACCCCGAAGCCATTGATCGAGCGGAATCGCAAAACCCTGCTTTGGACGCTCCATGACAGACCTCGGAACATAGGCGTCAATTAGATGGCGGAGGGCTATTTTACCGATATGGCCGCTAACGCGCAGTTGCCGCGGGAGTCGCCACGCCGCTTCAACGACCCGCCGATCGATCAAGGGCGCTCGCGTCTCCAAAGATGAACTCATCGCCGCTCGATCGACTTTCACCAAGATGTCGCCAGGGAGGTATCCGAGGCTGTCCATGGCCATCATCCACTCTGCGTCTGTGAGGCACGACATATGGTCATGTAGAGGAAGGCTTGGCTTTCTGGATCCGCGTAACTCTCTATGCAGCAATCCATTTCCAGGGCCGGCCTGTGTTAGCCCCAAATAAAGCTCGGCAAGTGACTCGGCGTCTCCGAGTCTCTCACCTAAGGTCGCGATCTTGTGCAGGGTGCTTGCTGGTAAGCCTGCGCGCTCGGTGGCCCACCGAAGGACGGAGTTATCCGTGCCCCCCAGCCTATGGAGGATTCGTGCGAGCATGGGCAGATGACGCCTTATGCTGGTTGGAAGACGTGAAACCCGTGCCCAGGCCTTGGGCGCGAACAGGTAGCGATTATACCCGCCAAAGACTTCGTCACCGCCATCGCCGGTGAGAGCGACAGATATGCCTTCGCGCGCAAGGCGGCAGAGAACCAAGGTTGGAATTTGAGAACTGTCAGCAAAGGGCTCGTCGTAGATCTTCGCAAGTTCGGGCACGATTTCAAGCCCGTCCCGTTCGGTTACCCTAAATCCAGTATGGGCTGTCCCGAGGTATCCCGCCACTACGGCGGCGTGAGTGGTCTCATCGTACTCCGCAGCATCAAAGCCAATGGAGAAACTACGCACCTTGTGTTCACTGCCCTCACGCATGAGCGCAGTAACAAGGGTAGAATCGATTCCGCCCGAAAGGAAGCTTCCTACCGGAACATCGCTGAGCATCTGCGACTGAACCACTTCTTTAATTTTGTGTTCGATGGTCTTCATCGCAAGCGCAAACTCATGCTCGCTGTGTTTCGACGTAACTCCTGCCCGCGCTACCTCCGCAAACTCCCAGAACGGCTTGCTTTCGGGGGCAGCGTTGGCGCCAGTGAAGCTTACAATTGTGCCAGGGGGCACCTTTCTGACACCGCTGTAGATTGAAAAGGGCTCCGGCACATAGCCGAAATGCGCGAAAGCCTTTATCGCTTCTGGGTCTAGAACGACGGGCGCGGAAGGGAGCGTGCGAAGCGCCTTTAGCTCTGACGCAAATGCCAGACCATCCCCGACCTGGCCGTAATAAAGAGGTTTCTCACCAAGACGATCGCGTGCCAGCGAAAGCCGCCGAAGCCTACGATCCCAAACGGCGATCGCAAACATCCCTTCTGCGTTTTTCAACGCTTGTGTAAGGCCCCAAACCTCTATCGCGGCCAACAGAGTCTCGGTGTCCGAGTGTCCACGCCATCCCACAAAACCTGGCTCGCACGCGATCTTTGCTCTTAATTCGAGGTGATTGTAGATCTCGCCATTAAAAACTATGCGGTATCTGCTCGATGCAGAGGCCATCGGCTGCGCGCCTGCGTTCGAAAGATCAAGTATGGAAAGCCGACTGTGGCAAAGGGCTAGCCCATTTTCCGCCTCTTGCCAAACGCCGGAACCGTTCGGCCCACGATGATGAAGAGCGCCTGCCATTACCCTGCCAAGCCGCCGCAACCGATCGGTCGGGGCATCGGGCAGTTGCGACAGACCAGCTATCCCGCACATTTCTTTGAGCCCGCCTGCGGCCCATCGTTTGTGTCTTTGACACATCTGGATGTGATACCCCGCATTTCGCACATCGTTTTAAAAACCTCCGCAATGCGCGGACCCCACACTTGAGTTGAAAATGATGCTGCGATCTTCTTGCGCCCTTCACGACCCATATCTTTCCGGAGCCCTGCTTCGGCGATCAGAAGCTTCAAAGCTGCTTGCCATTCATCATCACGCTCGGCGAGAAGCCCGTTTCTTCCATGCTCCACAATGCATTTGTTCACACCAACAGGCGAAGCCACAACCGGCAATGCACATGCCATATACTGAATCAGCTTGTAGCCGCATTTGCCACGGCTCCACGCATCGTCTGGTAATGGCATTATACCAATGTCCATTTGCTGGATCGCTGCAATTTCCCCAGCCTCGGACCAATCGAGAAACCGAGTAACGTCGCTTTCATGGCCGCGCTCGCCAGATCCGACAACCAGAATCTCGGCACCAAGCGGCCTCAGCGCCTCCTCCAAGCTCTGCAATCGTGGTAGCAAGTGGTACTTCCAGGTCGATGGCGAACCGATCCAACCCACCGTTAGAGAGCCGTTCTTTGGCTCGTCCCTGGGGCGATAGTCCGACATGTCCACAGCAGTCGGCACAATCCGCACATCGAGCGCGCCAGCGGCCTTGGCGCGCGCTGCGAGATATGCGTTGCCCGCAAGAACAACATCCGAAGACGACATGACACGATCAATCTTGGTGCCAAGTGCACGGCGTACCAGTGGCAATCGATGCTCATCATAGGTATGAAACACCGCATCGTCGTAGTCCGAAAGGATTGGCACTTCGCGTGCTTTAAGGCTCTGCTCTACCCAACCAGGAACCCATGGCAGCGCTTCCTTTTCCAACCAAAACGCCGCTGGCCGGGCCCGGGCCATGGTGCGCGCCCGGCGCAGATAGGCGCCAAGCGTTGCGCCGATCGGGCGGCGGCCCGCGTAGGTCTGCGCAAGATACGCATCGTCGACGAAGGGCGCGATCGTTAACCGCAGCCCAGCCGCCTCGAAGTACGGCGCGAATTGCATGATCCGAACACGGCTCGATGCCCCCATCCGGCCATGGCGTGTCAGCGCCAGAATCTCGGGGGCATCGCCCGTCATTGTGCCGCGATCCCGGTGTCGGCCGGCGCCTCTGAACGGCCCAAAACGCGTTCGTAGATCGCGGCATAGGCCGCGGTGCCGGCGTCCAGCGAAAACTCCGCCTCTGCCGCCGCGCGGCACCGGGCCGGCAGCTCCGGTTCGGTGAGACCCGCGCGCAAGGCATCCACGGCTGCGGCGATCTCGTCCCGCCCCTCGCCGCGCAACACCACGCCCACGCGGTGGCGCTCGATGACCTCGGCCACGTCACCAACACCAGCGTTGGCAATGACAGGCACACCGCATCCAAGGAGTTCCGCAAGCCGCGTTGGCGAGCGCCCCAGTTCTGAGACCGCGCCTCCGGCATATACAATGACCGAGGCCGCGTGACGGCCCAACGCTTCGGGCATATCCTCCGGCCGCCGGGCGAATACCGTCAAACGATCCGGCTCACCCGCAAGTGAGGGAAGCGCGGCCCGCACCGCTTCGGGATCATCGCGGGTGAGGACTTCGAAGCGCGCCGCGGGATCACGCCGGGCCAGCGCACCGAAGATCTGATCAAGAAGATCAGCGCGAAACCAGCCGCTCAGCACGGTTCCGGCGCATCCAAAGACCGGCGGATCGCCCGCGGGCCGCGGGGTGGGCACAAAACGATCAAGATCCGCGCAGGTGGGGATGACGTGCACGCGCGCCGGATCAAAGCCGGGCGACAGAGCGCAGAGATGCGGCACCGCGGCCCGGGTGAGTGAAACAGTCGCCGCAGCGTGGGAAAGGCACGCGCGTTCCAGCCGTTTCAGCGCGCGGTGCACCAACCCGCCCCGCCGCAGGCGGCCCGCAGTGATCAGTTCCTCGGGCCAGAGAGCGCGCATGTCAAAGATAAAGGGCACACCCGTGATCCAGTGGGCCAGAAGCGCCACGCCGGCGGGCACGTAGGATCGCGCATGGATCAGGTGCGCGCGCCCGGCCCGCACCTCGCGCCGCGCGATCCACAACATCTGCGCCATGCCAAAAAGCGGCGCAAGAAGCTTAGGGCCACGGCGAAACCGCAACGGCACCCAACGAATGCCGTGGGCCGCACAATCCGCCCGCGCGGCGGCGACCGCCGCGGTGTCTTCCAAATCAGAAGGCTTCTCGAAACTGACAAGCGTAATCTCATAATCCGCACTTAACCCGCGCAGATAGGCCATGACCTGGCTTTGCCCCAGCGGCTCTAGAAGGCCGGTGCGGGTGAGATACAACGCGCCGGTCATCGCGCGAAACACTCTAGGTAACGGGCAGCAGCGACATCTGGCGCGAATGCAGCGGCACGGGCGCGCAGAACTTCGGGTCGCTTTGTATCATTAAGCGCGTCGGCAATTCCGGCGGACAAAGCAATTGCATCGCCAACCGGCACAAGGCGACCATAGCGCCCGTTTTCAAGAATTTCCGCGGGGCCTGATGGGCAGTCGGTTGAAACAACCGGGGTTCCTGCGGCTAACGCCTCGATTATCACATTCCCAAACCCTTCGTAATCTGAAGATAGCACGAAGACGTCGGCGCTGGTGTAAAACGGCCTTGGGTCCGCATGGAAGCCAGCGAATATGACGCGCTCCGAAACCCCCAATTCTTGCGCCCTAGCCCGCAGAGCGTCTTCGCGCTTGCCCGTACCCACAAGCATCAGGCGTGCGTGAGACATCGGTAGACGTGCGAAGGCATCGATCAAAAGCGCGTGGTTTTTCTGAGACTTCAGCGTGCCAACTGAAAGGATTCGAGAACCACTCGGCGTGCCCCAAAGTGCTTCTACGTCCGCGCTGTTCGCCGTCGTTGGAGGTTCGGGTACGGGATTGTGGATCACATCAATGTCTTCCATCGCAAGGCCAGAAAGGGCGCTCAGGTCGGCGGCGACGCCGTGCGAAACGGCCACGACGGCTGTGTTGGCCCGATATCCGATTGCCATGCTTTTGCGCAAAGCGTGGCGGTGCAGAGCGCTGCGGCCACTGTATTGGATTGATAGCGAGTTGTGCTCACTTGCAACGATGGGACAGTGATGGCGTGCCAATCGACGTGCAAACGGCGCAATGACCGTGAGCGGCCACATTGCTGCAAGAACCGCATCGGGCTGTCTGCGATCCAGGTATGCCGCCAACGGCCCCGCCATATGCCGCGCACGTGGGGCCGCCAAATCTACAACCGAATATGTCTGTCGTGCCCGACCCAGGAGTTCGCCGCTCGCTTGTGTCAGAACAAACTCAACTTCGTGCCCCACGCGCTCGAACTCGCGCGCAAGAACAAGCCGCACGTTTTCAACCCCGCCAGCCCGCAGATCCGGAAGAAGAATGGAGATCAGCATCTTAGACTCTGTTCTTCAAAGCATCATCGCTCGGCGCAGACTGATCTGGAACGGACACGCCGTTGTATCAGATACCGGTACAGCTTGAGCCTGTATGCAATCGCAAGCGCGAGCATCTTGTCCCGGATTGGGCGTCCCGGCGTACCAAAAATCCGTTGGCCCGCCTCGACGGGCGGCAAGAGAGATCGGATCAAACTAATCGAGTAACCCGGTTCGATTGCGACCTTTCCACCTACAACGCGCCTAACCTTTTTTGAGATCTCCGCCCAGTTGCTTCGAGCGGGATGTAACACCCGGCAGGCATCCGAGAATACAAGGCTCGCGCCAGCTTCGGTTGCACGCCGGTTCCATTCAATGTCTCCCCCGGAGAGGAGCGCATCATCAAAAGCGCCGAGCTTGTCGAAGAGAGAAGCACGCGCAAGCAGGTTCGCTGTAATGGCGACACCCGACGCAACATTCGACCGCTGATCAAATGCAAAAAAAGTTTCATAGCATTCAACGGCATTGGGCGGATCGCTTAAAGCAAATACACATACACGCCCCGCCACCCGATCCACCCCCTGCGCATCAAGTGCGCCGAGCCCTTGTTCCAGCCAATCGGGCTCGGGTAGGCAATCAGAATCGGTGAATGCGAGCACTTCGCCACGGGCCTCCCGCAACCCGCGATTGCGGGCTGCGTAGCTGCCGGGCGTTGGCTCATCGAGAAGAACAAGCCGATGTGTGGCAGACGCCAATCGCAGTTGTTCCTCGGGGTCATTGTTCACCACGATGATTTCAAAACGGTCGGCAGGCAGTGTCTGCTGCTCGAGGCACCGCAGGCATTTGCGCAAGCGCTCGGTATCGCGGAAGACGGGGATGATGACCGACGCTGCCAAAGTGCGCTCTGCGCCCTGACGACGCGCTTCGTCAGGCATTGCCGTCACCCTGCCGCCGGGGCCCGGCGATATCGTGGCCGCATGCGGCGGCGCCGAGCCCGGAACAGCGCATGTGGGGCGCCAGACGCTGTGCAAAGCCGGTCACAACCGCAGATCACTTTCGCCCACGGCGAGCAGGTTTTTCAGATCGTAAAGTACATGGGTCTTGCG
>JBCCRC010000100.1:0-9680 GCA_039208375.1 Pseudomonadota bacterium
AAGTTGCGATAGGGATCTTCGGCATAAAGCCGGTTTTCGATGGCCCAGCCGTTGATGCCCACATCCGCTTGTTTCAACGCGAGTTTTTCGCCCGCCGCCACGCGGATCATCTGTTCCACCAGATCGACGCCGGTGATCAGCTCGGTCACCGGATGTTCCACCTGGAGGCGGGTGTTCATCTCCAGAAAGTAGAAGTTCTTCTCGCCATCCACGATGAATTCCACCGTACCGGCGCTCGCGTAGCCCACCGCATGGGCGAGCGCGAGCGATTGCTCGCCCATCGCCCGGCGCGTGGCCTCATCGAGGAAGGGCGACGGCGCCTCTTCCACCACCTTCTGATTGCGCCGCTGGATCGAACACTCGCGTTCGTTTAGGTAGATGCCGTTGCCATGGCTATCGCACAGAACCTGGATCTCGATGTGCCGGGGCTGGGTGACAAATTTCTCGATGAAGATCCGGTCATCCCCGAAGGAACTTGCGGCTTCGTTTTTTGAGGATTGGAAGCCCTCGGCAACCTCCCCTTCGTTCCAGGCGATGCGCATGCCCTTGCCGCCGCCCCCCGCGCTGGCCTTGATCATCACCGGGTAGCCGATTTCGCCGGAAATGCGGATCGCCTCCTCGGCATCCTCGATCAGGCCCATATAGCCGGGCACCGTGGAAACCCCGGCCTCCTGCGCGATTTTCTTCGAGGTGATCTTGTCCCCCATCGCCTCGATCGCGCCCTTGGGCGGGCCGATGAACGCCACGCCCGCGGCCTCCAGCGCCTCGGCGAATTTGGGGTTTTCCGAAAGAAAGCCATAGCCCGGATGCACCGCCTCGGCCCCGCTTTCCTTGATCGCTTCCATGATCTTATCAATCACGATGTAGGATTGGTTGGCGGGCGGCGGACCGATATGGATCGCCTCATCGGCCATGGAAACATGCAGCGCGTTGGCATCGGCATCGGAATAGACAGCCACCGTGGCGATCCCCATCTTGCGCGCCGTCTTGATCACGCGGCAGGCGATCTCGCCGCGGTTAGCGATCAGGATTTTCTTGAACATGTCCCACGTCTCCATGGCCGGCACCGCACGCGGCGGGCCGATCTTGTTGTTGATGTGTTGGAAATAGCAAACCGTGACGGCCCGCGCACCTTGGGTGGCGGGCCGAACGCTATGCCGGGTATAGCCGCCCGGGGGCGGTTAGCAGGCGTTTGTAAGGTCGTCGCAGAGAACGCCGGCGGTTCCGCCGATGAGCGCGCCGGTAAGAAGGTCGCCATCAACCGCAAGGCTCGCGCCCGCGCCGATGGCCGCACCTGTAACGCCACGTTCGATATCGGTGTCGCCGCAGCCCGAAAGCGCGATGATGGCGGCAAAGCCTGCTGCAAGGGTGATCTTTTGCATTGGATCTTATCCTGTGGATGCCTCGTTATGACTTCAGGATAAGCGCCGGTAGGGCACTGATAGGCAATAACCTTGTGCGCCCAACTGTTGGAAAGGGCAGAACCCCGCCCAAGCCCGCGCGGCCAAACACCTTGGTCCCGAAATGAGGATCGCCGCGGACCAACTCTGGGAAAGCTGACCCGCGGCGAAGGGGAAGGGTAACGGTTTGTACTAAGCGGGCTGTCAGTCTTGCTGGGAACCTCGGCCCGTGAGATGCATATTGGTGCGTTTGTTACGGAATGAAATAGGCACTGCACCCCGTTAGAGCGCTGCGCTGTTTTCTGCCGGAAATTCAATATGATGAGCGGAAACATGCCGATCACAATGCCCCGAAAACGTTGGGGAAACTAGCCCGTGCGCGCGCCACGTCGATTTGAAGCAGCGCGTCATAACTCTCTGAATCAAAAGGATCTTCTGCAGGAACCACTTCGCGCTGGAACAGCCATGACAGTCGGCCCGCATCCAGATTGCCCCTCTCGAACGGCGCGTCGCCAAACGCCTCCCACAACGCAGCCATAAAGGCTTCATCCGCCGCCCTGTCTGCCGGCCGCCGATCCGCAAAGCGCTCGCGCGCGGAAAGCCGGGTGGCCCCCTTGGGATTCGCGCGTCTTAGAGTGAATTGGAAATCCGTTCCGGGCAGGCGGCCGGGGAAGCCGCGGTGTTTTAACATGACCGCACCTGCCCGAGAGGTCGGTCTGAAAATTCTTGGGTCGGTGGCCGGACAGTCGCAAAACGCTGTCCGGCCCCGAAGTTACATCTTCGACATAACCGGCTCGGCCTCAATGGGCTCGGGCTCGACCATGATAACTTCTTCTTCTTGCTGAGCGCAGGCCGCCACGACAGTGAGCAGGCTGACTGCAAGGATAGCTTTGATGCTCTTCGACATCTAAGACTCCTGATTGTCAAATGGGCGGTGCACCGACAAGCGCATCGCCCCTCGTCCGAGATTAGAGCTCCTCGTGGAAGCTCAAGGATAAGCGTAACGCACTGGAATCGGGAAAGATATCCAAACTGACGCGGATCGGCGGATTGTGGCCACCTTGCATCACTGGCAATAGATTGCTGAGCCATCTGCGAAGGCGTTGGAATCACAGCGGAATATTGTCGTGTTTTTTCCAAGGCATCCGCCGTTCCTTGCGTCGCAGTGCCGCGAAAGCGCGCGAAACGCGGCGGCGGGTTGACCGGGGAAGGATGACCTCGTCAATAAAACCACGCTCAGCCGCTTTGAACGGATTCGCGAAGTTGTCTTCGTATTCCTTTGTTCGCGCAGCAATTTTCTCGACATCGCCAAGCTCATCGCGGTAGAGAATTTCGGTAGCTCCCTTCGCCCCCATCACCGCAATTTCGCTAGTGGGCCAGGCATAATTGATATCTGCGCGCAAATGCTTCGACGCCATCACCACATAGGCCCCGCCATAGGCCTTGCGGGTGATCACTGTCACCTTCGGCACCGTCGCCTCGCCATAAGCAAAAAGAAGCTTCGCGCCGTGCTTGATCACACCGCCATATTCCTGGCTGGTGCCGGGCAAAAACCCGGGCACATCCACAAAAGTCAGAAGTGGAATCTCGAACGCATCGCAGAACCGCACGAAGCGCGCCGCCTTCCGCGCGCTATCGATATCCAGAACCCCCGCCAGAACCATCGGCTGGTTCGCCACGACGCCGACAGTTGATCCTTCAAGTCGGATGAAACCAGTGATGATGTTGCCCGCAAACTCCTCCTGAATCTCGAAAAAATCGTCCTCATCGGCGACTTTCAAGATCAATTCCTTCATATCATAGGGCAGGTTCGGGTTCGCCGGCACCAGCGTATCGAGGCTCGCCTCCACCCGGCCCGGTTCATCGTAAAACGGGCGCACCGGGGGCTTCTCTCGGTTCGACAGAGGGAGGAAGTCAACCAGACGCCGCACCTCGGTCAACGCCTCGATATCGTTTTCGAACGCCATGTCAGCGACCGAGGACTTGCGCGTGTGGGTCGTTGCCCCACCCAACTCTTCAGCTGTGACCTGTTCATTCGTCACGGTCTTCACCACATCGGGCCCCGTGACAAACATGTAGGAGCTGTCTTTCACCATGAAGATAAAATCGGTCATCGCAGGGGAATAAACCGCGCCGCCCGCGCAGGGGCCCATGATCACGCTGATTTGGGGCACGACACCTGAGCCCTCGATATTGCGCTGAAACACTTCGCCATAGGCGGCAAGGCTGCCCACGCCTTCCTGAATTCGCGCCCCACCGGAATCGTTGAGCCCGATGACGGGGGCCCCGTTCTGGATCGCCATATCCATGATTTTGCAGATCTTCGCGGCGTGCGTTTCGCTGACCGAGCCGCCCAGCACGGTAAAGTCCTGACTGAAGACATACACCATACGGCCGTTTATCGTGCCCCAACCCGTGACGACCCCGTCGCCCGGATGCCGCTGCTCGGCCATGCCGAAATCGGTGGTTCGGTGGGTGACGAACATGTCGTATTCCTCGAATGAGCCTTCATCGAGCAGAACCTCGATGCGTTCTCGCGCCGTCAGCTTGCCCTTCTTGTGCTGGGCCGCCACGCGGCGTTCGCCGCCACCGGCCCGTGCGCCCGCGCGCCGCGCTTCAAGCTCGCTCAGAATATCGCTCATGTCCCCTCCACCGTACGGTCTTTCCCTGCCTCGTAGCGAATCTGCCGCGCCGCAGAAAGCTGTTTACGCTAACGACGCCCCGGCAGGGCCCGAGCTGTGTGCGATTTTCGCACAATCGAGCCGCAGCCTGCGGGTATAGACAACCTCGCGCCCTACCCCTACCTCCAAGCATTATGTCGTCGCACCCCGATGTTCGATTTCTCGATCGAACAACGCCGCCTCACATTTCAACGCTGATCCTGCTGGCCGGTCTCTCCGCGCTCAGCCTAAACGTGTTTCTTCCCTCGCTGCCGGGGATGGCTGAGGATTTCGGGGCAGATT
Source organism: Pseudomonadota bacterium (assembly GCA_039208375.1). GTDB lineage: Bacteria > Pseudomonadota > Alphaproteobacteria > Rhodobacterales > Rhodobacteraceae > JANQPC01. The sequence continues at coordinate 4,364 of JBCCRC010000100.1, forward strand.
ACCGGCTTTTGCAGCTTTCGGTTGCCATCTACCTGGCGGTGAACGCAGTCCTGCAGCTCGCCATCGGCCCAATCTCGGATCGATATGGTCGCCGCCCCGTGATCCTTTGGTCCTGCGTGTTGTTCCTGATCGCTACTCTCGGCTGCATCCTTTCCACCAATGCGGCGATGTTTCTCGCCTTCCGCATGGCACAGGCGGTGATCGTGACCGGCATGGTGCTCTCGCGTGCCGTGGTGCGGGATATGGTGCCGCAGGATCAGGCGGCTTCGATGATCGGCTATGTCACCATGGGCATGGCAATCGTGCCAATGGTGGGCCCGGCCATCGGCGGGTTGCTCGATGAGGCGCTCGGCTGGCGCGCGAACTTCTGGATGCTGATCATCTTGGGCCTCGCGCTCTGGTGGCTCTGCTGGCGTGATCTTGGCGAGACGAACATCACCCGCTCCGCCAGCTTTCGCGAGCAGGCGCGGCAGTATCCCGAACTTCTCACCTCGCAGCGCTTCTGGGGCTACGCGTTGGCGGCAGCCTTCGCAAGCGGCGCCTTCTTCGCGTACCTGGGCGGGGCGCCGTATATAGGCAGCGTAGTGTTTGGCATGGATCCGGCGACATTGGGCTTCTTTTTCGGCGCCCCCGCCGTCGGCTACATCATCGGCAACGGCATCTCGGGAAAGTTCTCTGTCCGCTTCGGGATCAACACGATGATCCTTTGGGGCGCGCTCCTCTCGGCCGGCGGCCTGCTGGCTTCGCTGATCCTGAACTATGCCGGGTTGAAAACACCGTGGAGCTTCTTTGGCTTTATGGTGTTCGTGGGCCTCGGCAACGGCCTGGTTCTACCAAACGCCAACGCAGGGCTGCTGTCCGTGCGCCCACATCTCGCCGGCTCGGCCAGCGGGCTGGGCGGCGCGATGATGATCGGCGGCGGGGCGGCGCTTTCAGCAATGGCGGGGCTCTTTCTTACCCCCGGCTCAGGGGCCGCGCCTCTCATCTGGATCATGCTGCTCTCGGGCCTCGCCGGGGTGGCGGCTATCCTCTGGGTGCTGCGCCGTGAGCGGCAGATCCGGATCAGCTAATCTCGACGGCTGGCAAGCGCGCTGTAGCCTCGATCTCGATCTTCATCTCCGGCTCCTGCAGACCTGCCACGATCATCGTGGCGGCGGGCGGGCTTGCGCCGAACGCCGCGCGGGTGACCGGCCAGCAGGCGGGCCAGTCGCGCGCATCAGGGAGGATGTAGCGCACGCGAACCACATCCGCGAGCGACGCACCGGCCTCGCCCAGAGCGCGCTCGATGGTGCCGAGCGCGTTGTGGCACTGATCGGCCACAGCGTCAGGCATCTGCATCGTGGCGTAGTCGTACCCCGTGGTTCCAGCCACGAAAACCCAGCCCTCGCAGACAACGGCGCGGGAATACCCGACCTCGGCTTCAAACGGCGATCCGGTGGAAATGAGTTGGCGCATGGGGGCGGGGTAGTGCCTGACGCGGTGGCGGGCAAGGGCGTTTCGCGCGGGGGGCGCGCGACGACGCCCGGAGGAGTGCTTCGAACATGAAGCGCGACGGGAGCCTGATGGGCGCTGGCCCGCGGGGCAGCGTTGCGCAAGTGGATCGATGTGCTTTGTGGGAACTACACCGCCTGACATTCAGCCCCGGCGCGACATGGGCCAAAGCGCGGCACCGTGGGAACGAGCCAGCGCGCGCCCGGCGCCTGCGGCTTGTCCCGCGCGAAAAGGGGATGGGCGCAACGTCCTCGCCAAGGGGGCACGCGCACGTCGGGCGCAACCCCGGCGGCATGGCCACACCGCAAGATCGAAGCCGGGGCCGTCACCCACGCGCAAACCATCACCGGCGGCCCAAAATTGGCCGTGCCGGGCACAGGCACAGCCAGAGTGGGAAACAAAAACAGGGCGCCGAAGCGCCCCGTTCAAAACTCGATATGCGCGCCGGCTATCCCGCCGTCGCCGGCTCTTTCTTCGCATCCGAATGGATCATCAGAGGCGCGGCATCGGAAGACACGGCCTCTTCGTTGACAACGACTTCCTCGACGCTCTCCATCCCCGGCAGATCAAACATCGTCTCCAGCAGGATGTCTTCCATGATCGAGCGCAGGCCGCGCGCGCCGGTCTTCCGCTCGATCGCGCGCTTGGCGATGGCGGAAAGCGCATCCTCGGTGAAGGTCAGCTTGGTATCTTCCAGCTCGAAGAGGCGCTGATACTGCTTCACCAGCGCGTTCTTCGGCGCGGTGAGGATCGTCACCAGAGCATCTTCATCAAGATCCTGCAGCGTGGCGATCACCGGCAGGCGACCCACGAATTCCGGGATCAGCCCGAATTTCAGCAGGTCTTCGGGTTCGAGATCGGTGAACAACTCGCCAACCCCGCGATCGTCATTGTCGCGCACATCGGCGCCGAAACCCATCGCACTGCCTTTTCCGCGCTGGGCGATGATCTTTTCAAGGCCCGCGAAGGCCCCGCCACAAATGAAGAGAATATTCGTTGTGTCCACCTGCAGGAATTCCTGCTGCGGATGCTTGCGCCCGCCCTGGGGCGGCACGGAGGCCACGGTGCCCTCCATGATCTTCAAAAGCGCCTGCTGCACACCCTCGCCCGAGACATCGCGGGTGATCGAAGGGTTATCGGATTTCCGCGTGATCTTATCGACCTCGTCGATATACACGATCCCGCGCTGGGCGCGTTCCACGTTGTATTCGCTGGCTTGGAGGAGTTTCAGGATGATGTTTTCGACATCCTCGCCCACATAGCCCGCTTCCGTGAGCGTCGTGGCATCGGCCATCGTGAAGGGCACATCGAGGATGCGCGCCAAGGTCTGGGCCAGCAGCGTTTTGCCGCAGCCCGTGGGGCCGATCAGCAGGATGTTCGATTTCGCAAGCTCGATATCGCCCGATTTCTGGGCGTGATTCAGGCGCTTGTAATGGTTGTGCACTGCCACCGAAAGCACACGCTTGGCATGGGCCTGACCGATCACGTAGTCGTCGAGAACTTCGCAAATCTCTTTCGGCGTCGGCACGCCGTCGGCGGATTTCAGGCCGGAGGATTTCGTCTCCTCTCGGATAATATCCATGCACAGTTCGACGCATTCGTCACAGATGAAAACCGTGGGCCCGGCAATAAGTTTGCGCACCTCATGCTGGCTCTTGCCGCAGAAGGAGCAATAGAGCGTGTTCTTACTGTCGTTGCCGGAAGATGATGCCATGTACCTAACCCCAGGTCCGCCTGCCCGTATTCCTTACCCATGCCCGCAGCCCAGAGCCACGACGAAAGCCTAAGTCAGAGGCAATCAGGGCACAATGTCGAATTTTGGGCGGCTTTGTCACGCCTCTGTGTCATCGCCCTTGGAGCGGTTTTCGACAATCTCGTCGATCAGCCCCCAATCTTTCGCCTCTTCCGGCGACATGAAGTTGTCGCGATCCAGCGCCTGTTCCACCTCTTCCAGCTTCCGCCCGCAATGTTTCACGTAAATCTCATTCAGCCGATCCTTCAGCTTCTGGGTTTCGCGCGCATGGATCATGATGTCTGACGCCTGGCCCTGGTAGCCACCCGACGGCTGGTGCACCATAACGCGGCTGTTGGGAAGCGAGAAGCGCATGCCATCGGCGCCGGCGGCGAGCAAAAGCGAGCCCATCGAGGCCGCTTGCCCCACCACGAGGGTCGAAACCTTGGGGCGGATGTACTGCATCGTGTCGTAGATCGACAGCCCCGATGTCACCACACCCCCGGGGCTGTTGATATACATCGAGATTTCTTTCTTCGGGTTGTCGGCCTCCAGGTGCAGAAGCTGGGCTACCACAAGCTGGCTCATCCCGTCATGCACGGGGCCGTTCAGGAACACGATGCGCTCCTTGAGAAGCCGGGAGAAGATATCATAGGCGCGCTCGCCCCGGCTGGTTTGTTCCACAACCATGGGAACGAGGTTCATGTAGGTGTCGACGGGATCTTGCATGGGGTGCCTGCGATTAAGGTGTGCGTTCTAGCGCGTAACAGTTACGCGAGTCTTAGTTCTGGTGCGGGGGGGCCGCAAGGGCAGCCGCCGGGGTAATCTAGGGCAGGCTTGACAGAAATGTAAGCCCTCACTTACGGTAAGTCATGGCTTACGGTAATTCCGACCACACTGGAACAGCCCATCCCTACGCAACCGCGCTCGAGGCGCTGGCCGATCCAACGCGCCGCGCCATCGTCGAACGCCTATCAGCCGCGCCCGCCCCGGTGGGCGTGCTGGCCGCGGGGCTGCCCGTGAGCCGCCCGGCCGTGTCGCAGCATCTCAAGGTGCTCGGCGCCGCCGGGCTTGTGATCTCCGAACCCCGGGGCGCGCGCCGCATCTACCGCCTCGCGCCCAAGGGCCTCGCCCCGCTGCGTGACTATCTCGATACGCTCTGGGATGATGCGCTGGCAGCCTTCGCCGCCGAAGCTCACCGCGCCTCTGCCTCTGACTGGAAGGACAGTTCATGACCACCGATCCCATCCGTAAATCCATCACTGTGCCGCTGGAGCCTGCGCGTGCCTTCACGCTTTTCACCGAAGAGATGGATCGCTGGTGGCCGAAAGACAGTCACTCGCTGGCCGCCGCCGACGGCGAAGGCGACAAGGCGCGCGTGCGGGTCGAGCCGCGCGAAGGCGGCCAGGTCATTGAAACCCTGCCCGATGGAAGCGAGGCGGCCTGGGCCACGGTTACGACGTGGCAGCCGGGCACCCGCTTCGCAATGCGCTGGTATGTGGGCCGCCCGGAAGATGAAGCAACAGAGGTCGACGTCTCCTTCACCGCCACCGAAGCCGGCACACGTATCGACCTTACCCATTCGGGCTTCGCCGCTCTCGGGGCAGAAGCAGAAACCATGTGCGCAAGCTACACGACCGGGTGGGATCACGTGCTTGGCACCTGCTTTAAAGGGGCCTGCGCCACTGTCCCGGCTTGAGGCCCTTTCCCGCTCCGCTCGGCAAGCGGCGCCGCTCTATCTCGCTCAAATACTCCGGGGTTGAATCGCGCCGCGCGTCAGGGGGCGGCCACCATCCCCCGATTGCACCTAGCAGCCACCGCGCCCAAGATGGGCGCATGGCCTATGACCTCATCCTCCGGGGCGGCGCGCCCCATGGCCCCGATGGCCCGATTGCGGGCGATATCGCCGTGCGCGATGGCCGCATCGTTGCGATTGGCGACATTTCGGGCGGCGCGCGCGAGATCGTCGATGCCGGCGGGCGGCTGATCCTGCCCGGCGGCGTCGATGTGCATGCTCATATCGAGCAGCGCTCCGGCATGGGCCTAATGAATGCCGATACGTTTGAGACTGCCACGCGCTCGGCGGCGATGGGG
>JBCCRC010000101.1:0-9448 GCA_039208375.1 Pseudomonadota bacterium
CCGCTTTGGAAGCGTTTGGCCTATGTTGCGATCACACGGGCGCAAACCCGGCTGCATTGGGTCGTGCGAAATCGTTTGGCGCGGCCACACGCAGCGCTCGGTACGGAAGACTTGCCGGTGCCGGCCCCCAAGATGGCCTTGAAACCTGAGGAGGAGGGGACGTGACCGGAACGCTGCTGATCACCGGTGCAAGCTCTGGCATCGGGCGGGCAACGGCAGAAGCCGCCCTGGCCGCAGGATGGCGCGTGGGCCTGTTCGCCCGGCGTAGCGGGCCGCTTGAAGCGGTGGCAGAGAGGGGCGATGCTCTTGTACTGCCTGGGGACGTAACGCGGATGGCCGATGTCGAAGCCGCCGTGGCAGAGATCGCCACCACGTGGGGCCGCCTTGATGTGCTTTTTAACAATGCCGGTATCTTCCAGCCCCCGGGAACTATCGACGAAATTGACTATCGGGATTGGGAGCAATCCCTTGCTGTTAATCTCACGGGCATGTTCAACGCGGCACGGGTGGCCTTTGCCCAGATGCGGGCCCAAAACCCCGAGGGCGGGCGGATCATCAACAACGGTTCTATCTCTGCCCACAGCCCGCGAGAGGGCTCTATCTGCTACACGACCACCAAGCACGCGATCACCGGGCTCACCAAATCGCTTTCACTCGATGGCCGCGCCTTCGATATTGCTTGCGGGCAGATCGATATCGGAAATGCGCGCACGCCGATTGTCGAGGCGATTGCGGAACGGGCCGCAGCCGATGGCAAACCGGAAGTGCCCACGATGGATGTCGCCGATGCGGCGAAAGCGGTGCTGCACATGGCCAGCTGCCCTGCCGAGACAAACGTTCAGTTTATGACCGTGATGGCCACCAAAATGGCCTATATCGGCCGTGGCTAGCCGCGGATGTACCGGAACATCGCGGAAGCGCCCCACCCGGCTGTTATCGCAATGAAGAGCGACAGAAGCCCGTAGACCAGCGGCTGCTCGTGGGCGAGGTTATAAAGAAAACGTTCCAATCCCACCTTCTGAACGAAAAGCGCGGTTTCGTGGATATCGACGACGCGCCCGCCGCGCGTGATCACGAAGCGGGTGCGGTAGTCCCCCTCGGTGAGGTTTGCCGGCAGTGCGATCGAGGTGTTGAAGAGCGTATCTTCGCTTACCTCCACAGCGCCGATGTTGGTTTGATAGAGATCCGCCTCTTGCCGGATCCGGATCAGAGCGCTTGTAAAATCGGCGGCGTTCTCAACGCCGGCAGGCGCGCCGACTGAACGGATGGCCCGGGCTACCGAAAGCTTGTGGCGCAAATCCTCAACGTCTCGGATCACATTGAACCATTCGCCTGAAGTGGCGACAGCATAGAAAGAGGGCGCGCTGTCCACTTCAACGGCGTGTGTGTTTACCCAGATGCCGAAGCGCCGCTCTTTTTTGCGCACAACCACGGGTTCCGACGGCCCGGAAACCGTGACGATCACGCCGAGCGGGCTGTCATCGGGGATTGCATCTTCCCGTTTGATGGCGCCGAAGATCAGGATCTCGGAACCATCAAAGTTCGTTGTGATCGAAATCCGGTTTTGGGACAGGCCGGCAACAACCTCTTCGGCCTGCGCCATTCCGAACAGGGTGACCCAGAGAAGGAGTGCGAGCCGGATCATCCGTGCCCCCCGTTTCCGAGCGAGTAGATCTCTTCGGGCATCAACAAAAGATCGAGCGCAAGTTTGCCGCAGACGGCAAGCACCATCAGGGCCAGTAGAATACGCAACTGTTCGGCCTTTAGGCGGGTGCCAATCTGTGTGCCCACCTGCGCACCGATGACACCACCGATTAGCAGAAGAACCGCGAGGATCATGTCGACGGTGAAGTTGGTGGTGGCGTGTAGTAGCGTGGTAAAGGCTGTAACGAAAATGATCTGAAAGAGTGAAGTGCCCACCACCACCTTGGTGGGCATGCCCAGCAGGTAGATCATCGCAGGCACCATAATGAACCCGCCGCCCACGCCCATGATTGCGGCGAGGATGCCCACGCAAATGCCGACGATTACGGGCGGAATGACAGAAATGTAGAGCCCCGAGGTGCGAAATTTCATCTTGAAGGGCAGGTTATGCACCCAGGTATGTTTGCGGCGGGTGGGCAGGGCGCCTGCCCTCGTTTTGCGGATCGCGTTGAGGCTTTCCACAAACATAAGCGACCCGATGATGCCCAGGAACACGACGTAACTCAGCCGTACCAGAAGATCGACCTGCCCCACGGCTCTGAGCGCATTGAAGATCTGGACGCCGAGCGCCGCGCCGATCAGGCCGCCGACAAGGAGCACTGTGCCCATTCGTAAATCAACGGTTTTGCGCCGGAGATGGGCTAGAACGCCGGAGAAGGACGAGGCGACGATCTGGTTGGCTTCGGTCGCCACGGCAACGGCGGGTGGGATGCCGATGAAGAACAACAGCGGGGTCATCAGAAAGCCGCCGCCCACACCGAACATGCCCGAGAGCACGCCCACCATCCCGCCCAACCCCAGAAGCAGGAAGGCATTTACCGAAACCTCGGCGATGGGAAGGTAGATTTGCATGGGTGGCCTTACGTCAATGCAAATCCATTAACGAATGCCCTACGTTACGGGTAGGGCCAGTCTTGCGACAAATCGGAACGATGGCCGGTTTGTGACACCTATCGTTCTTTGACGTAGGGTTCGCCCCCGGCGCGTGGGGGGATCGCTTTGCCGACAAAGCCGGCAAGGATCACCACCGTCAGGATGTAGGGCAGGGCCTGCATGAACTGCACCGGCAGCGTGACCCCGATCAGTTCGATGTTCTGGTAGCGGTTGCCGATGGCTTCCAGCAGCCCGAAGAGCAAGCAGGCCGAAAGCGCGTACCAGGGCCGCCACTTCGCGAAGATCAACGCGGCCAGGGCGATGAAACCGCGCCCGGCGCTCATGTCCTTAACAAAACCCGCCGCAAGGCCGGTGGCGAGGTAAGCGCCGGCCAGCCCGCAGAGGAGCCCACAGATCGCCACCGCCGTGTAGCGCAGGCGCATGACCGAGATCCCCGCGGTATCCACCGCGCCAGGGTTTTCCCCCACGGCGCGCAGGCGCAGGCCGAAACGGGTGCGGAATAGCACGTACCAACTCGCGGGCACCGCGAGAATCCCGATGTAGACGAGGAAGGTGTGGCCGGAGACGAGCTCTGCATAAACCGGGCCCAACAGGGGGATGTTCTCCATCACACCCGCGAGCGGCCACTCGATGGGATTGAATCGCTCGGGGCCCGCAAGCGAGGGCGTGCGCCCCCCTTGATTGAACCACGCCTGGGCTACGAGCACCGTCAGGCCAGCAGCGAGGAAGTTGATTGCGACGCCAGAGATGAGCTGATTGCCGCGGAATGTGATCGAGGCAAGGCCGTGGATGCCAGACAGGACCATTGAGGCCGCGATTCCGGCCAGAAGCCCGACCCAGACCGATCCGCTGATCGCGGCGAAGGCGGCGGAGAAGAAGGCGGCGGCGAGCATCTTGCCTTCCAGCCCGATGTCGAAGATCCCCGCGCGTTCCGAAAATAGGCCCGCAAGGCACGCCAGCAGCAGCGGTGTGGCCAGGCGAATAGTGGAATCGAGGATCTGAAGGGCGGTTGCGAAATCCATAGGTTCAGATCCTTTCCATCGCGAGGCGGATCGCGAAGGTGGCGAAGAGTGCGCCGAGCCCCGCCTCGATCCACCGCCGCCCCGTGGCATAGACCCGCCGGGCCGGGGCGGAGGACAGGAGGAGCGCCCAGGCCGCGTGGCAGCCGAACGATATCACAAAGGCGCCGATCACGAAGGCGGCGACCAGGAGCGGCCCGCCGCCCTGCGTGGCGCCGACCGCCGCGATGGCGAGCCAGAAGAAGAGCGCCTTGGGGTTGGTGGCCTGAATCAGGAAGCCATAGGAGAAGGCTTTTGCGAGGCTGCGCTTCGGCATGGCGATTTTGGTCACCTCGGGCGGCTTTGCGGCCTTGCGGAAGGCGCCGTAGGCCAGCCAGGCAAGATAGGCGGCGCCCACGAATTTCAGGATCGTCATCGCCCAGGCAGCCTGGGTGAGCAGGAGCCCCACGCCCGCCATCGTGCCGAGGTTCAGCACCACGCTGCCGAACGCGATCCCGAGGCTGGCAACCAGCGCCGCGCTTCGGCCCGAACTGGAAGCAAGGCCAAGCAGCATGGCCACGGCGGGGCCGGGGGAAGATGCGCCGATGAGGAGGATCGCATAGGCGGCGATGAAGCCGGGCAGATATTCCATCATTCCGCCGCCTCCGGCTTGCGCTCGCCCGGCTCGCCGGGATTGCGCCGCATGGCGAGGAACATGCGTTCGAGCGGCATGCGCACCATGTTATCAAGTGCGCCGGTGAACAGAATCACCAGTGCCTGGATCACCACAATCAGCTCGCGCGGGATGTTGGACCAGAGGCTCAGCTCCGCACCGCCCTGGTAGAGAAAGCCGAACAGCAGGGCCGCGAGGAACACGCCGAACGGATGCGAGCGGCCCATGAGCGCCACGGCAATCCCGATGAAGCCTGCCCCTTCGACGGAGTTCAGAACGAGCCGCTCGGCCTCACCCATCACATTGTTGATCGCCATGCAGCCCGCCAATCCGCCGGAGATCAACATTGCGACGATCGTGATCTTGACGGGCGAGATACCGGCATAGACCGCCGCAGTTTCCGAATGGCCAAAGGCGCGGATCTGGTAACCCAGCCGGGTGCGCCAGATCAGCCACCAGACGAGGAAACAGGCCGCGATGGCCACAAAGAACGTGACGTTGATCGGGGCGCCGCGGAAGAGGGGGTTTTCGGCGGTGGCGAAGAGATCCTGGAAGGTGGGCAGGCTCGCGCCTTCGGGGAAGCGCGCGCTGGCGGGATCCATCGCGCCTTGCGGGCGCATCACGTTCACCAGCATGTAGTTCAAAAGTGCGGCGGCGATGAAGTTGAACATGATCGTGGTGATCACGATATGGCTGCCGCGTTTGGCCTGCAGATAGGCCGGAATCGCCGCCCAAGCCGCACCGAAGAGCGCGCCGCCCACGATTGCAATCGGCAGGGCGAGAAGCCAGTGCGGCCAGTTGATGGACAGGCACACGAGCGCCACGCCCAACCCGCCGAGCATCGCCTGGCCCTCACCGCCGATATTGAAGAGCCGGGCGTGGAACGCCACCGCGACAGCAAGCCCGGTGAAGATGAAATTCGTGGTATAGTAAAGCGTGTAGCCCCAGCCGTAGGTGGAGCCGAGCGCGCCCGTCACCATGATCTGCACCGCCTCGATCGGGCTTTCGCCGATGGCCAGGATCACAAGGCCCGAAATAAAAAATGCAATCAGAAGGCTGATCAGCGGAATGAGGAACACATCTGCCCATTGCGGCATCTTTTGCATGGCTCAGTGCCCCCCTGCTGCTGCAGCCATCGGTGCCGCGGTATCGGTAATCCCAGCCATCAGAAGGCCCAGTTCCTTCTGGTCGGTTTGCGCTGGATCGCGTTCTCCCATGATCTGGCCATCGAACATGACGGCGATCCTGTCAGAGAGCGACATGATCTCATCAAGTTCGACGGAAACGAGAAGGATCGCCTTGCCCTGATCGCGCAATTCGACAATTCGCTGATGGATGAATTCGATCGCGCCGATGTCCACACCGCGTGTGGGCTGGCCGATGAGCAGCAGGTCGGGATTTCGCTCGATCTCGCGGGCCAGAACGATCTTCTGCTGGTTCCCGCCCGAAAAGCTCTTTGCCGTTAGCTTGGGGTTCGGGGGGCGCACATCGAAGCGCTCCATCTTGCCCTCGGTTTCGCGATAGATTGCGGGATTATCCATCACATAGGCGCTCTTCTGGTAGCCTGGGTCGTGATGGTAGCCGAACACCATGTTCTCCCATGCCATGAAATCCATGATCAGCCCCTCGCGCTGGCGATCTTCAGGCACATGGGCGATGCCGCGCGCGCGGCGCGACTGGCCATCGGAATGCGCGCCGGTAAGGTCGATCTCCTCCCCGTTCACGCGGATCGTGCCCGTGCCCTTCGCGTAGCCGCCGAGAATTTCGAGAAGTTCCGATTGGCCGTTCCCGGCAACGCCAGCGATCCCAAGGATCTCGCCGGCCCGCACGTTGAGGGAAACGCCCTTCAGGCGCTCCACGCCCTTATCGTCAGAGATTCGGAGGTTTTCGACCTCCAGCACCGTTTTGCTGGGCGTTGCGGGCTTTTTGTCGACACGGAGCAGCACCTTGCGGCCCACCATCAGCTCCGCCAGCTGTTCGGGGCTCGTATCGGAGGTGCGCACGGTTGCCGTCATCTCCCCCCGCCGCATCACGCTGACGGTGTCGGTTACCTCCATGATCTCCCGTAGCTTGTGGGTGATCAGGATGATCGTCTTCCCCTCGTCGCGCAGCCCGCGCAGGATGCGGAAGAGGTGATCTGCTTCTGCCGGGGTGAGAACGCCCGTGGGCTCATCGAGGATCAGGATTTCGGCGTGGCGGTAGAGCGCCTTCAGGATCTCAACGCGCTGTTGCATCCCCACACCGATATCTTCGATCAACGCGTCGGGGTCCACGCTCAGCTCATACTCCTCAGAAAGCTGCGTCAGAAGGGTGCGCGCCTTGGCAAGAGAGGGTCGCAGCAGGCTGCCTTCCTCCGCGCCAAGCACAACGTTTTCAAGAACCGAGAAGTTTTCGACAAGTTTGAAATGCTGGAACACCATGCCAATCCCAGCGCGGATGGCCGCCTGGCTATCCGGGATCTCGGTTTCGGTGCCGTTGATGAAGATCTCGCCAGCGTCGGCTTTGTAGAAGCCGTAGAGAATTGACATGAGCGTGGATTTCCCCGCCCCGTTTTCACCGATGATCCCATGTATGGTGCCCGGCATCACCCGGATCGAGATATCTTTGTTGGCTTGCACCGGGCCGAAGGCTTTCGAAATGCCTTTGAGTTCAATCGCGGGTGCCGTTTCTGCCATAAGTGCTTCAGCCTTCCGATATTCTGAAAAGGGGCCGCGCGAGCACTCTCGCACGGCCCCTCAAACCTGTCACCTGCGGGTGATCAGAAGTTCAGCGCCGGGCAGCTGTCATCCGACATATAGTCATGCACCGGCAGATCACCGGCGATGATGGCAGCCTTGGCTTCTTCCACGGCTGATTGCATCTCGTCCGACACAAGCTCTGCATTGAACTCGTCGACGGCATAGCCCACGCCCTCGGCCGCGAGATCCATCACAACGACGCCGGTTTCAAAGTTGCCCTCTTCGCCCATCTTGAAGGCTTCGTAGACGGCGTTATCCACCCGCTTCATCATCGACGTGAGTACCGAGCCGGGGTGCAGGTAGTTCTGATTGGAATCTACGCCGATCGAGAGAATGCCCTCATCCGCGGCGGCCTGCAGAACGCCCACGCCGGTGCCACCGGCTGCGGCATAAACCACATCGGCGCCCTGGCTGATCTGCGCCTTCGTCAACTCGCCACCCTTCACCGGATCATTCCAGGCTGCGGGTGTCGTGCCCGTCATGTTAGCGATGATCTCGGCATCGGGGTTCACGTGCTTCACGCCCTGGGCGTAGCCGCAGGCAAACTTGCGGATCAGCGGGATATCCATCCCGCCCACAAAGCCAACCGTCCCGGATTCCGAGGCTTTGGCGGCCATCATGCCCACGAGGAATGAGCCTTCGTGTTCGGAGAAGACGACGGAGCGCACGTTGGGCTGATCCACAACCATATCGATGATCGCGAATTGCGTATCGGGGTAATCCGGTGCTACTTCGCCCAACACGTTGCCGAAGGCGAAGCCGGTCATCACAACGGGGTTGGCGCCTGCTTCCGCGAACCGGCGCAGGGCCTGTTCGCGCTGGGCCTCCGACTGCATCTCGATCTCGCGGAATGTCGCGCCGGTTTCCTCGGCCCAGCGCGAGGCGCCGTTGAAGGCGGCTTCGTTGAACGATTTGTCGAACTTGCCGCCGAGATCGAAGATGATCGCGGGCTCGGCCTGGGCCGCGCCGACGGTAATCGCCAGCCCGGCAGCAGCGCCGAGGAGGGATTTCATAAGGGTCATTGGTAGCTCCCTGTTTTTTATACACATGCAGCGCCCGACGCAGCGCGCGGGTCTGCAACTGTCACAGATCGTATAGATCATCGTGAATAAGGCCGCAGGGGCCGGAAAGCGTCAAGCGGCTTTTCTCCCCTTGACGCTGCGATGCGGGCAAATGCCCGCAGATTGCGCATTACGTGGCGACCGGCAGGGCCGGGATCGCTTTGCGCATCACGAGCGCGTCTTCCGGCCTGCCCTCTAGGCGCCGGTAGTAGCCGGGCCGTTTGCCCACCTCCGCATAGCCCGCCGCGGCGTAAAGCCCGCGGGCCGCAGCATTTTCCGCGCCAACTTCGAGGACTACGGCTTTTGCCCCCGCGGCGCGCGCCTTGGCCTCAAACTCCGCAAGGCACGCCGCGCCGTGGCCCGCGCGGCGGGCTTCTGGATCGGTGGCGATCAAAAAGAGCTCAGCTTCCCAAGCGGCAACCTGGCCCAGCGCAAATGCCTCGGGCGTGGCGACGAGCAGGGCGCCGGGGCGCTCTAGTAGACCCGCGAACTCCACCTTGCTCCAGCCCCGCGCACCCATCGGGAACGCGCGGGCGTGAAAGGCGGCAAGTTCCTCGGGGCTCAATTGAGAATGCGCGGCGCCCTGTCCCGCGGCGGGGCGGCGTCGGCGCTGCGGATATAAAGTGGCGCGGGCCGGGGGATATCGCTGCCGGAGACGCGCAGCTTGGCCTCCGCGATGGCCGCAATATCCGGTGCCGGATCTTCGGGCAGATCGCAGTCTTCATAGCATCTGTAAGCCCCGTTCTTTCCGGTGATCCAGCCAATAGCGGGGGCCTGAACGCCCAGAACACTGGCGGTTTCGGGAAGCTCTTCCAGCCCGATTGCGCCCGTTGGCGTTTCTCCATCCGCGAGAAGAACCTGAAGTTTCGTGGCCTCGCCCTGCGGGTCGAACCCTTGGTAGAGCCGCACATAGGCCGCGTGTTCCTCCCGCGGAACAGGGATGGAAACGAGGCGGAGGCGCGGATCTTCTGCCGCGCGCGCCCCAAGCATCAGATCGAAACCCGACACGCCAACCGCCGGTATCCCGAGGCTTAGTGCCAGGCCGCGGGCGGCGGAGACCGAAATGCGCAGCCCGGTGAAGTTGCCGGGCCCGATGCCAACGCCGATTGCATCGAGTTCCTCGAAGACCGCGCCGTGATCGGACAGCACCGCCCCGATCATCGGCATCAGCTGTTCGGCCTGGCCGCGCGCCATGGGCTCAAACCGCCGCGCCACGATTTCACCGCCCAAACGTAAAGCGACCGCGCAATGCGCGGCCGATGTATCAAAGGCAAGAACCGTTGGGTCAGGCCGCAACCGGGCGCACCTCAACCACTTCGGGGATATAATGGCGCAGCAGGTTCTCAATGCCCATTTTCAACGTCAGGGTAGAGGAGGGGC
>JBCCRC010000102.1:0-9019 GCA_039208375.1 Pseudomonadota bacterium
CTCGATCAGCGCGGCGACGGCGAAGCTGAACGAGATCGAAAGCCCCACATAGCCGATGTAGAGAAACGGCGGGTGGAAGGCGAGGCCGGGGTCTTGCAGGAGCGGGTTCAGATCCTGCCCGTCAAAGGGCGGGATTTCGAGGCGCAGGAACGGGTTCGACGTGAAGATCAGGAAGGCGAGGAAGGCCACCCCGATCGCGCCTTGCACGGCGATCACACGGGCACGCAGTTTCGGCGGCAGATTGGCGCCGAACCAGGCGACCATCGCCCCGAAGAGCGCTAGGATCAGCACCCATAGGAGCATCGAGCCCTCGTGGTTCCCCCAGACGCCGGTGATCTTGTAGATCATCGGCTTCAACGTGTGCGAGTTGAGCACCACGAGACGCAGCGAGAAATCGGAGGTAACGAAGGCGTAGGTTAGTGCGGCGAAAGAGAAGGCCAGCAGCAAAAACTGCGTGGTTGCCGCCGGTTCCCCCATCGCCATCCAGCCCCGCCAGCCGCGATGCGCCCCGACAAGGGGCACGACCATCTGCACGCAAGCGATGGCGAAGGCAAGGATCAGGGCGAAATGGCCTAGCTCTACGATCATGCACAGAAATTAGCCCGTCGCGGGCCCCACGCCAAGGGCTGCGCGCCTTCGTCGCGCGCTCGTGAAACGCGGCCGCTACATGGCGCGCGCAACCGCCAGCACCCCGGCAAAGCCAAGCGCACCCGGCAGGATGACAAGCCATACATTCAGGCCCATGGACCGGTGCATCACGATCACATGCATCACCGCACCTGCGCTGTAGATTGCGAGGAATGTAAAGAGGCCTGCATGTTTCACCATAAATGCGGGCTGGTGCAGAACTTGGTAGAGCCACCACCAGCCCAGAACGCTCGCCGCGCCCGCCCAGCTGAAGGACATGCCCAGAGCCAGCGGCGTTGCCCTTCGCCGCCAAAGCCAGAAGAACGTGCCCGAAATCACCACCGCCATCACCGTGATCATCCCATAGGCGATGGCATAGGTTTTTTCGTATCCAATGGTGCCATTCAGAGCGAAGAAGGCCGCCCCGATGGCCATAAGCAGTGCCAGCGCCTGTTTCATTTTCGAAGTACCTCTCGCACCGCGGCGTCCAGACGGGAGGCCGCATCATGATTGCGCCGAAGCGCCCTGCGCAAGCGGGCCCCAAGAGCCCACCTCGCACACCAGCCCGCGATCCGATCGGCCACGCCGCGCATGTTAGCCCCCCGCAAGCGGCAGGCGTTCGCGGATGATCGTGGTCAGCTCGATCAGGATCGCCGTGTTCTTGTCGATCAGCGCGCGGGTGGCTTTGTCTTTCTCGATGTCCCGGTAGAGCAGGAAGAAGACGAGGATCACCCAAGGCCCGTGTTCCGACAGCGTTCGGAAGACAACGTCACTCACGGCCCCGCTCCCAATCGGCCAAGGCGGCGTTATCTTCGAAATCGGGCGACGGGACATCAGGCGACGGGCCCACTGGCGGCGAGACGCCCGCCGGGTGCGCGGCCCCCTGCATCGTGCGCGCCGCCTGGCGTGTTTGGGCGAGCGAGGCCATTAGCGCCTTCTGATACTCGTGGCCTTTCGCCTGGTGGCGGGCGCCGAAGTAGAATGACACGATCGCGCCGAGAAGCCACCAAAGCGGTTCTGGTACGAGCCCAATCCCTTCCATGCGGGCGGCAAACCAAAGCGGATCAACCATGGCGGAGACAAAGAGCGCCAGCGTACCCAAAGCCAGCGCGGGACGCGGCAGGCGGTTGATCCCGTCCATCAGCCGGTCGAACACCCCGCGGCGGGGCACGGCGAATTCGGCGGCAAACTGGGCGAGCGAGGCACCGGCGAGATCGGCCTCGCGCCGTGCGCGGCCCTCTGCGTTTTCGCGGAAGACTTCCGCCGTCTCCCGGATCACGTTACCGCCGCCAAATACGAGGTTCAGAAGCCGTTCGATCATGCTCAACGCCCTACCCCCAACCCGCGACACGCGCCCGGTGCTGGGCGGCGGTCAGGTGATACTTTTCGGACAGAAAGCTCTCGGCGCGCAGGATCCAGCCGCCCTTCCTGCCATCGCGGCGGCGGGCATATTTGCGCGAGGCGGGCCGCCTGTCGGCCAGCGCGTAATAGTAGTTGCGCCGCGCAATCGCGTAGGCATCAGCGATATGGGCGGGTGCCCGCCGGGCGGCGCGGCGGGCAGCGGCAGTGGTTTGCGGGCCGATCGCGCCATCGACGGCAATCGCCTCGCCCATCCGGTTCAGCAGTCGCTGCAGGATGCGCACGGCATTGGCGCCCGCGTTCACCTGCATGTCAAACACGCTCGCCCGGAGCATATCCGGTAGCGCATCAATGCCCGGCGCATAGTAGTATTCGGCCAGAAAGATATCGCGGGCGCTGCGGCGGCTCAGCCGTTGCACATCTGCGATATCCACACGCCCATCACCGGTAAGATCCCGCTTCAGGCGCTTCAACGTTCCCAGTGTGACGCCCCATTTGGTTGGCCCACCGGGATCGTCGGGATCGTTCACATAGCCGCCTTCACGGGCGACGATTTCATCGGCAATCTCGGTAATACTCACCATTTCCCCACGCGCCCCGCATCACGCCTCTGGATGCCGCGCAGGGTTCGGGGAAATGGTTAATTCGTTTGTATCGTACCGTTCGCTTGCCCGTCGGGATCAACATAAACGCCCTGTTCTTTAAGCGCGTCGATCACCTCGGTGGGCATGTAAGTCTCATCATGGCGAGCGAGGATTTCGGTCGCCTCGAACACCCCATTCACCATCTGGCCGGTGCCCACCATGCCCTCGCCCTCACCGAACAGATCGGGCAGCACGCCCGTATAGGCCACGGGCACCGAAGCGCCGCCGTCGGTGACGTTGAAGGTGATAGTTTCGCCCCGCCCGCGCACGAGCGTGCCTTGCTCGACAAGGCCGCCGATGCGGAAGGTTTCACCCGCGGGCGGCGCGCTTCCGGCAACATCGGTGGGCGTGCGGAAAAAGTTGATGCCGTCGCGCATCGCATAGC
Organism: Pseudomonadota bacterium; assembly: GCA_039208375.1. Lineage (GTDB taxonomy): Bacteria > Pseudomonadota > Alphaproteobacteria > Rhodobacterales > Rhodobacteraceae > JANQPC01. Next base: position 3,016 of record JBCCRC010000102.1, read on the forward strand.
CGATCAGCGCGGCCGAGAGCGTGAGTGCCACCGCAGCCAGCGCCACAACCTGGATACGGCGCTGCTTCTTGAGCCCTTTCAAACCCGCCATCGTGCTCCTCTCACAAGGCCTTACGGGAAGACCGGCGCCATGGTTAGGCCCGCTGTCTCCTCCTCGCCCAACATAAGGTTGGCATTCTGAACCGCTTGGCCCGACGACCCCTTGGTGAGGTTGTCGAGGGCGGCGACCACAATCGTGCGGCCCGCGCGCCGGTCCGGTTGAACACCGATATGTACGAAATTAGAGCCCCTTATGTGGCGCGTCGAGGGGGCGTATTGTATCGGTAACGTAACGATGAACGGCTCATCGGCATAGGCGCGTGACAATGCGCGGTGGATCTCTTCTGCCTCGCCCTTCACATAAAGCGTGGCGAGGATGCCGCGGTTGGCGGGCAGCAGATGAGGCGTGAATTGGATTTCAACGGAGCGGCCAGCGGCACGGCTGAGTTCCTGATCAAACTCGCCCAGATGCCGATGGGTGCCGCCAAGCCCATAGGCTTGGGTGCCCTCGGAAATCTCTGCATGAAGCAGGTGCTCTTTCAGCGCGCGGCCAGCCCCCGAGACGCCGGTTTTGAGATCGATGATGATATCGTCAAGATCAATCACGCCGGCTGACACAAGCGGCAGCAGGGCATAGAGGCCGGTGGCCGCGTTGCACCCTGTACCGGCGACAAAGCGCGCCGCTTCGATTTCCTCGCGGTAAAACTCTGTTAGGCCGTAGATGGCTTCTTTCTGCAACTCTGGCGCGGAGTGGGGCTGGCCATACCACTTTTCATAGGCCGCGGGATCGCGCAGCCGGAAATCAGCAGACAGATCGACGATCTTGAGGCTCTTGGGAAGCTCGGATATCACCGACTGGCTGGTCGCGTGGGGCAGCGCGCAGAACACCAGATCGATGGCGTTGAAATCAATCTCGTCGATCTTGACCAGTTTCGGAAGTGCGAGGTGGCGGAAATGGGGGAAAACCTCGTCCATATCGAGCCCTGCCTTCCGGTCCGCCGCAAGGGCGGCGATTTCCATAGTTGGATGCGTCGCAATCAGCCGCACCAGTTCGGCGCCGGTGTATCCGCTCGCGCCAAGAATTGCGATTTTGTGGGACATTTCAGGCCCTTCCTGCGTTCACGTGTGATGTAGAGAAAGATCGGTGGCCGCGCAATCAGGCGGCTTGGAATTCGATCTTTCGTCGCAGGAACTGCGTCGCCTTGGAGGAGACGCGCGCGGGGTCGCCCGTGGTGAGAAACGCCGCAGTATCGCCCGCCCCACGCATCTCAGGCCGCCGCTCCAGATAATCGGCCAGGCTTTCGGCCACGATACTGGCCTGTGAATAGACCGTCACGCCCTCACCCAGCGCATCCTGAAAAATATGCGCCATCAGCGGATAGTGGGTGCAGCCCAGAACCGCGGCATCCGGCTTCGGCATCTTTCGCTTCAGCGCATCGACGTGAGACCGTACGAGCGCTTCGGCCAGGATCTCGTCGCCCTCTTCAATTGCATCGACCACACCACCGCAGGATTGCGCTTCCACATCAACCCCGATCGCACGGAAGGCCAGTTCGCGCTGAAAGGCACGGCTGGCTACCGTGGCGGGCGTTGCAAAGAGCGCCACGTGTTTCACCGCTACTTCGCGGGGCGGGGAGTTATCGCCCCACTGCCGCTCCGTCAGCGCCTCGATGAGCGGCACGAACACGCCCAGAACCCGCTTGTCAGAGGGCACCCAACGCTCCTGCATCCGCCGCAGCGCGGCGGCGCTTGCGGTATTGCAAGCGAGGATCACCAGATCGCAGCCTTCGGCCCACAACCGTTCGACGGCCTTCGTTGTGAGATCGTACACATCATCGGCATCGCGCACGCCGTAGGGCGCGTGTGCGCTGTCACCAAGATAGGCGAAGGGCACGTCTGGCAGGCGTTTTGACACAGCATCAAGAACCGTCAGCCCGCCGAGGCCGCTATCGAAAATACCAACTGCCATTGGCTTAGATCTTGTATCGCTCCTCAAACTCAAATCCGTAATCGAGGGATCTGAGCGGTGTTGGCGACAGGGCATAGGTGGATCGGCGCAGAAAGTCCATCATCCCACGCGCGTCTGAGCGATGCTTGTCGAGCTCCTCCTGCGGGATCGGCTCACCGATCACTACACGCACGGGTTCATCCACCCGGCGCTTGAATTCCTTGATGAAAAGTGCGGTGCGCAGCGTGGCGTGCAGGTGGCTGGCCACCTGGAAGAGCCGCGAATTCGTGCCTTCGAAGAAGATCGGAACCACGGTTGCCCCGCTTTTGGCGATCATCCGCGCAGTGAAGGCGCGCCAGCCGGGATCCATTGCCTGCCCGAAGGGTTTCGGCGCGGTGGATACGGTGCCACCCGGAAACACCCCGATCGCGCCGCCATCGGAAAGGTAGCGGAGGGATTTCTTACGGGTGTCGATATTGAGCTGCTGCGCTTTCTTCGTATCGTCGAACGAGATCGGCAAGATGATGCGGTCGAGATCTTCGGCCTTCCGGAACACCCGGTGCGCGAGAATGCGAAACTCGCCGCCGCGCACCTCGCTCAAGATGTGCCCCATCATCAGACCGTCGAGGATGCCGTAGGGGTGATTGGCCACCACGATGAGCGGCCCTTCGCTGGGGATGTTGCCGAAAGCGCCGCCGGACACCTTGAGGCTCAGGCCGTAGCGATCGACCATGACCTGCCAGAAATCCCGGCCCAAAGCCACTTCGCGATCATAGCCATCGGCACGGCGGATCAGCCGGATGCGGCCCGTGACGTTCTCTAGAACCCGGATCAGCGCACGGCCGCCCTTGGTCTCGGCCGAGCTTGCATAGCTGATATCCCGCGCCACGTGTTTCTGCGCGCCCACGTAACCGTGCCTCCTTCCAACCTGACCCCGCCTAACGCAAGGCCGCGATTCTATCTAGATATCAAGACAGTGGTGCGACGTTTCGGTGTTGCGCACCCGCCGCAGGCCCTCGCGGCAAGGTCGGGGCGCCAAGATTCTGAAAATCAGCCTGTTTTCTTAGGTTGCTGTTGCAGCGCCTATTCAGCGGCTTCCTTGAAGGCCGCCTGCCCGCGTCGAAGCGCTGCAAGAAGCTCTTCCCGCCGCTTGGCCGCCGCTTCGGCGTTGGCCTCTTTCACGGGGCCGAAGCCGCGGATCTGCAAGGGCAATTCGGCAAGCGCTAGCGCGGCATCGGGGTTGTCTGCAGCCTTTTCAAGCACTTCCTTGAGATCTTTGCGGTACTGGCGGATCAGCCGCCGCTCCATCCGTCGTTCGGCAGTGTAGCCAAAGGGGTCAAAGGGCGTGCCACGCAGAAATCTCAGCCGCGCCAACAGCGGCGCCGCGCGTTCCATCCATGGGCCGAACTGGCGCTTTTTGGGCCGCCCGTCGGGGCCCTTGCGCGAGATCATAGGGGGCGCGAGGTGGTATGTGAGCTTGAGATCACCGGCAAAGGCTGCCTCCGCCTTGGCGCGCGTTTCGGTGAGAAGGCGCGCGACCTCGTATTCATCTTTGTAGGCGAGAAGCTTGTGATAGCCCTTGGCGACCGCTTCCTTCAGGCGTTCGTCGCGGACGCCATCCACAGACTTACGATAGGATTTCGCCAGACGCGCGCCCTGATAAGCCCGAAGGTGATCGGCGCGGAAGGCAATCTTGTCTTCCAAAGTCTTCGGCAGGGACGTGACGTTCGGGGTGGAGAGCCGCGTGGCCTCGGCCGGATTGAGCGCCGCCCAACGCCCGATCTCAAAGGCCCGTAGGTTCGCCTTAACCGCCGCGCCATTCAGTGTAATCGCCTGCGTCATCGCATCTTCGGAAACCGGGATGAGGCCGTTCTGCCAGGCCGCGCCAAAGACGATCATGTTAGAAAAGATCGCGTCACCCAGAAGCGCCCGCGCGAGCTCAGAGGCATCAAAAAGGAAAAGCCTCTCGCGCAGTTTCGCTTCAAGGGATAGGCTTAAGTGTTCAGAAGGGATGCGAAATTCCGTATCACGCGTGAAATCACCGGTGATAATTTCGTGGCTGTTCACCACTGCACCCGTGCGCCCCGGCGCAGTCAGCCCCAACGTTTTCGCGCCAGCACTCACCACCAGATCGCCCCCGATCAACGCATCGCATTCCCCCGTGGCCACCCGGATCGCGCTGATATCGCCGGGCGTGTTGCCGATCCGGCAATGGATGTGCACCGCCCCGCCCTTCTGCGCGAGGCCCGCCATCTCCATCATCCCCGCGCCCTTGCCATCGAGATGCGCAGCCATGGCAAGCACGGCACCGATGGTAACAACGCCTGTCCCGCCCACCCCGGTGATCACCACGTTATGCGTGCCGTCGATCACAGGCAGTTCCGGCGAAGGCAAATCGCCGATGTCGAGCGCTGCGGTGGCGTCTTTGCGGATGGTGCCGCCCTCAACCGTCACGAACGACGGGCAGAAGCCCTTCACGCAGGAAAAATCCTTGTTGCAGCTTGATTGATCGATCGCGCGCTTGCGGCCAAGCTCGGTTTCCACCGGCACGATCGACACGCAGTTCGATTGCACCCCGCAATCGCCGCAGCCTTCGCAGATATCGGTATTGATGAAGACGCGCTTATCGGGGTCTGGAAAGGTGCCGCGCTTACGGCGGCGGCGTTTTTCGGCCGCACAGGTTTGCACGAAGATGATCGCGGAAACCCCTTTGATCGTTCGATATTTCGCTTGCACTTGCGGCAGAGCATCGCGTTCGTGCCACTCCACATTCGCCGGAAAACCTGCGCGCGCGGGTTCTTCCTTCGGGTCATAGACGAGCGCGATATGCTGAACGCCCATCGCAGCAAGCTCCCGCGCGATGCGATCAGGCGTAAGCTCGCCCTCATTGTCCTGCCCGCCTGTCATCGCGACGGCATCATTGAACAGGATCTTGTAGGTGATGTTGGTGCCCGCGGCGATGGCGGCGCGGATGGCCAGGATGCCGGAGTGGTTATAGGTGCCGTCGCCCAGCTGCTGAAACACGTGATCAGTGGTGGAAAACGGCGCCTCGCCGATCCAGTTCGCGCCCTCCGCCCCCATATGGGTGTAGCCCGAAACCCCCCGATCCATCCAAAGCGCCATGATATGGCAACCGATGCCGCCAAAGGCGCGGCTGCCCTCGGGCAGCTTGGTTGAAGTGTTGTGGGGGCAGCCCGAACAGAAGTAGGGCACGCGCGCCGCGATATCTTCGGCATTGTCGGCCTTCTTGGCCTCGGCAATCACCGTCAACCCGTGTTTCACCCGCTCGGTGCCTCGGCCCTCTTCGATCAGGATTTCGCCGATCTTTTCGGCGATCATTACCGGATCAAGCGCCATGCGGGTTGGGAACAACTCATCGCGGTGCATCGCGCCCGCCCCGCCCTTGTACCAGCCATACACTCGGCGGCCACGACGATCGTCGAAGATCGCCTCTTTGATCTGCACTTCGATGAGCTTGCGCTTTTCTTCTACCACGACGATCAGATCGAGGCCTTCGGCCCAATCGTTGAAGCCGGTCATATCCAGCGGGAAGGTCTGCGCCACCTTATAGGTGGTGAGGCCAAGGCGCTCGGCCTCCGCGCTGTCTATGCCGAGAAGGCTCATCGCGTGCACAAGATCGAGCCAGTTCTTGCCAGCGGCCACAAAGCCGATCTTGGCACCCGGCTTGCCCCACACGCGCTTGTCGATCCCGTTGGAGTGGGCGAAGGCTTCGGCAGCGAAACGCTTGTAATCGATCATCCGCGCTTCCTGCTCGATCCAGTGATCGTTCAGCCGGATGTTGAGACCGCCCTTAGGCATCTCAAAGGCAGGTTGCACGAAGGAAAGTCGGTCGGGCCGCGCATCGACAACGCTTGTCACCTCCACGGTATCCTTCATGATCTCGGCCTCTACGGCTATGCCATGTCGCGCTACGCGGGTGTCTGGGCGGGGCTCAAGCTCATGAAGGATACCGTGGAGGTTACAAGCGTTGTCGATGCGCGGCCCGACCGACTTTCC
>JBCCRC010000103.1:0-8378 GCA_039208375.1 Pseudomonadota bacterium
GACTATACGCCGCTCAGCCAGACAAGAATCTGGCCGAAAGACTTGGGCATCGTTCTTGAGGCTGCAAAGGAAGCAGGATTTAACGCCCCAATCGTCAATGCCGCCTTGGCCCGCTACACGCGTGCGGTAGAGATGGGGCTTGGGCACGAAGACGATGCTTCTGTCGCAAAAGTATACGCCCGAGAGGCCGGGATCACCCTTCCAGGGGAAGAGATATGAAGCTCGGGTGCATCGGCGACGACTTCACCGGGTCGAGCGATTTGGCCAACACGCTCGCCAAGCAGGGCATGCGCGTCGTGCAGTATTCGGGCATCCCCACCACGCCTGCCGCCGCGCGGGTGGACGCGGGGGTCGTAGCGCTGAAAACCCGTTCGATTGCGCCGGAAGATGCTGTACGGCAATCACTCGAAGCGCTCGAATGGCTGCAAGCCCAGGGCTGCACGCAATTCTTCTTCAAATACTGTTCTACCTTCGATTCCACCCCATCCGGCAATATCGGGCCAGTCGCCGATGCCCTAGCCCACGCCCTCACAGCCGATCGCGTGATCATTTGCCCGGCCTTTCCGGGAACCGGCCGCTCCGTCTACCAGGGCCATCTCTTCGTCAATGACCGGCTTCTGAGCGAAAGCGGCATGCAGAACCACCCGCTGACCCCCATGACCGATCCCGATATTCGCCGGTGGCTGGCCCCGCAAACCCGCCATGCCGTGGGCCACGTCGAAGCCGAGACCGTTTTCGGAGGCGCGGTGCACATTTCAGAAGCGCTTAGAGCCCAGCATGCGGCAGGCAAGCTGCACATCGTGGTAGATGCTCTGCGCGATGCCGATCTGATGGAAATCGGGCGCGCCGCGAAGGATCTACGCCTTGTCACCGGCGGCTCCGGCGTAGCGCTCGGCCTGCCAGAAAACTTCGGATGCACCCCCGGCAATCCCGATTGGCGTGGGCAACCGGGCCCGGTGCTCGCGCTTTCAGGCTCTTGCTCCACCGCCACGCGTGCGCAGGTGCGCTACCATAGCGCACGGCACCCGGCGCGCGAGGTTTCGGCGGAAGAGATCATCGACGAGCGCGTCACCCCCGACCAACTTCTGGCGTGGGCGCGAGCGGCCGGCGATCTGCCGCTGGTCTACACGTCCGCTGAACCGAAGGTTGTTGCTGCCGTGCAAGAGCGTTTTGGGCGCGAACAAGCGGCAGCGGCCATCGAAAGCTTCTTCGCCACTCTCGCGCGGCAGGCGGTTTCCGCTGGGGTGGAACGCATCATCACGGCCGGCGGCGAAACCTCTGGCGCCGTGATCGAAGCGCTTGATCTTGTCGAGCTATCAATCGGGCCCGAGATTGATCCCGGCGTTCCGGCCCTGCGGGCCAGCCCCCGGCTTGTCGCGGCGCTCAAATCGGGCAATTTCGGCGGCGAGGACTTCTTTGAAAAGGCGGCAGGGGTGCTGGGGCAATGAGCGAAAGCAAGCTGCGCGAGGACATCTGCATTCTGTCGAAATCGCTCTTCGACCGGGGCCTTACCCATGGCTCCACAGGCAATATCTCAGCCCGTACGGAAGATGGCGGGCTACTCGTCTCGCCCACCGGCACCAGCTTCGGGCGGCTGGATCCCGCGCGGCTCAGTCGGTTTGACGCGGAAGGCCGCCACATCGCTGGCGATCCGCCCACCAAGGAGATGCCGCTGCACACCGCGTTTTACGACACGCGCAGCACTGCGGCCGCGGTGGTGCATCTGCATTCCTGCCATTCCGTGGCGCTCTCGCTCCTGCCCGACCAAGATGAGGACAGTTTTCTCCCAACACTAACCCCTTATGCGGTGATGCTCTTGGGCCGCGTGAAGCTTCTGCCCTTCTTTGTGCCGGGAGATCCAGCGATGGGCGCGGCGGTGCGCGGGCTCGCAGGCAAGCGCGCGGCGGTGATGTTGGCCAACCACGGGCCCGTCGTGGCGGGAAAAACGGTCGAGGCGGCCTGCAACGCGATTGAAGAGCTTGAGGCGACGGCGAAACTGGCGCTGCTCCTGCGCGGCAGCAATGCGACGGCGTTGACCGCCGATCAGATTTCCCGCGTCGTCACCAAGTTTGATGTGGAGTGGGACGTGTGATGCAATTCTCCGCCAATCTTGGTTTTCTATTCAATAGCAGCGCATTGCCAGATGCTATTCACAAGGCACATCAGGTAGGCTTCGACGCCGTTGAGTTCCACTGGCCCTATGACGTCCCCGTTGACGAGGTGCGCGCAGCCCTGGCAACCACGGGCCTGCCCCTATTGGGCCTGAACACCTTGCGCGGCGCTCCGGGTGAAAATGGCCTCGCCGCGCTTCCAGGGCGGCAGGCCGAGTCGCGTAGGGCGATAGACCAGGCGATCCGGTATGCCGATGCAACCGATGCCCGCGCGATCCACGTGATGGCCGGCTTTGCCGAGGGGCCCGATGCGCGCCGGGCTTTCCAGGAAAACCTCGGCTATGCCTGCGGTCAGACGGATCGTATGATCCTGATCGAGCCGCTGAACCGCCACGATGCGCCAGGTTACTTTTTGCAAACCACCGATCAGGCGCGAGCGATCATCGAGGATCTCGCGCTGCCGAACCTGCGGCTTATGTTCGATTGCTACCATGTGGGCCGCACCGAGGGCGACATCATCACCCGGCTGACCGGTCTTTTTTCAATCATCGGCCATATCCAGATCGCCGCTGTGCCAGACAGGGGCGCGCCGGATCATGGCGAAATCAACTATCCCGCGATTTACGAACACGTCGCCGACCTTGGCTGGGTCACACCACTGGGCGCGGAATTCAAGGCACCCGACGCGGTGATTGGCAACTGGCTCGGCGGCCTAAGGCGCTAGCGCCCTATTCTACGCGCGCGAAGCCCGAGGGCGTGCGGATCCTATGTGAGATCGTGTTGGCCCGCCCCAGAGTTTGCTCCACGAAACACCCTTTCCGCGCCGCCTGGATCAGGCCGATCTGATCCTCCAGCGCTGAGGGGCTTTCCAGAAACACATCGATGTCGAAAGACTTAGGGTGGGTCTCATAGATCCGCCCTTTCGGCTCCCACCCCCAGCGCACAGTCGTCTCCACCCGCAGATCGGTGATCTCCACATCCATCCGTTTCGCAAAGGCGCGCAGCTGGGTCATGATACAACCTGTGAGCCCGCCCACGAACAGCGCAAGCGGTGGCGGCGCGGTGGCATCGCCGCCATGAAACGGGCCCTCATCGCTGGCCAGAGTAAACCGCTCTACCATCGGTTCGGTCATCGTCACGTCAAGCTCATTGCGCATCTTGCCCACCGCCTGCCCCTTGCAGACGAAGGTTACCGTGAGCGGTTCCTTTGGTTGATCCACGGCCATTAGAACGCCACCTGATCGGCGCCCTTCAGCCCCAGCATGGCACGCGCCTCGTCTGGCGTGGCCACTTGGTTGCCCTGCTCTTCGAGGATGCGCCGGATCTTGGCCACCTGCTGGGCGTTGGAGGTCGCAAGCTCGCCCCGCGCGATATAGAGTGAATCCTCAAGCCCGACGCGCACATGCCCACCCATCAACGCACCTACCGAGGCCAGCTTCATCTGCTGCGCCCCAGCCCCGATGACCGACCACTGGTAGCTGTCACCAAATAGCTTGTCCGCCGTCTGCTTCATGAACATCAGGTTGTCGAGCTCGGCCGAGATCCCCCCAAGGATGCCCATGACGAATTGCAGGAAGATCGGCGCCTGGAAAAGCCCGCGATCCAGGCAGAACTTGAGGTTATAGAGATGCCCCACATCGTAGCATTCATGTTCGAACTTCACTCGGTGCTCCCCACCGCCAAGCTGCTCGGCGATCATGCGGATATCGGTGAAGGTGTTGCGGAAAATGTTGCCCTCCGAGCCGCGGATATAGCCTTCCTCCCATCCCTCCTTCCAGCTGTCGTAGCGATCCGCCAACGGGTGCAGGGCGAAGTTCATCGATCCCATATTAAGGCTGCACATCTCGGGGCTGAAGGTCAGCGCCGGCGGCAGGCGCTCGGCCACCGTCATCACTGGGTTGCCGCCGGTTGAGATGTTGATCACGGCATCGGAAGCTTGCTTGATCCGCCCCAGAAAGGGTTCGAAATGCGCCGGGTCCACCGAGGGTGCGCCGTTCTCTGGGTTGCGGGCATGCAAATGGATGATCGCCGCTCCTGCCTGTGCTGCCGCGATGGCCTGTTCGGCAATCGTATCGGGATGCACCGGCAGGTGATCTGACATCGTTGGCGTATGCACTGCCCCGGTGATCGCGCAGGTAATGATCGTTTTGGCCATCCGGCTACTCCTCGAATATGGCCACGGCCCGGGTGAACCCGGCAGAGGCGCCTTTGATCTTGTAGGGGAAGCAGGACACCAGAAATCCGCTGCCGGGCAGCTGATCGAGATTGGTGATCTTTTCAAGGTGGCAATAGCCGATCTCCATGCTGGCACGGTGGCCTTCCCAGATGAGCCCAGCATCCCCGGTTTCGGCGTAGCGCGCGGCCGTTATCGAGAACGGCGCATCCCAGCTCCACGCATCCGTGCCCGTCAGCCGCACGCCCTGCTCTAACAGATGCAGCGTAGCCGCTCGCCCCATGCCGCAGCCCTTGGCCACATAGTCGGGCTTGCCGTAATGGGCCGCGGCGGAGGTATTAACGAGCACAATGTCGAGTGGCGAAAGCACATGGCCGATCCGCGCAAGCTCGGTATCGATGTCATTGGGCGTGACGAGATAGCCATCCTCGAAATGGCGGAAATCGAGCTTCACGCCGGGGTTGAAGCACCATTCCAGCGGCACCTCATCGATGGTGATCGCGCGCTTGCCGCCATCCATCGTGGAATGGTGGTGATAAGGCGCATCGAGATGGGTGCCGTTATGGGTGTAAACGTTCAGCCTCTCCACCGCCCAGCCCTCGCCCTGCGGCAGATCCTCTCGCGCGAGGCCGGGGAAAAACCCCATCACCTGCCCGGCGGTATCGGCGTGGCTGAGATATTCGATCTCGGGCAGCATGATCGGCGGGTCCGAGGCGATATCAGCCTCAAGCGCTACGGAAAGATCAACGAAACGTCGCGGCACGGGGGCGCCTCCTATCGGCCAACAAGCCCGGTGGCGATCACGGGGAAGGCGATCACCGCAGCCAGGCAGATGAGCATCATCAGCGCAAAGGGCGCGGCACCCAGAAAGATATCGGCGAGCCTTATCTGCGCATCATCGAGGGTGGATTTGATCACGTAGACGGAGATGCCGAAGGGTGGTGTGAGCAGCCCGATTTCCACCGCGATCACGGTCACGATCCCAAACCAGATCAGATCCACACCCATAGGCTGCACAATGGGCAGCATCAGCGGCACGAGGATCAACATGATGGAGGAGCTATCGAGGATCATCCCGAAGAGTATCACCACCAGCACATAGATGCAGATGAGCCCGATCAGCCCAAGATCGATGGCGGTCACGATCTCTCCGAAGCTGTCGGGCAGGCCCGAGAAGGCCAGCATGCGCGAATACATCTGCGCCGCAATGATCAGGAAGCAGACAGAGGCGGTGACGAGCCCCGTTTCCACAAGGATCCGCCAAAAGCTTTTAAGCGTCAGCGTGCCCTTGGCGAACCCGATCAGAAGGGCGGCCACTGTGCCCACCGCGCCAGCCTCAACCGGCGTGAAAAAGCCCGCATAGATGCCGCCCAGCACCAGCGCGATCAACCCGCTGATCGGCAGGCCTTTGGCCAGAAGCGCGCGGCGGGAAAGCGCCTCCCCGCCCTGCCCCAGCCGCGTGCCCACGAAGCCCGGCGCCAGATGCGCCATCGCGATAGTGCCGATGCCGAAGAGCGCTGCGAGCAAAAGCCCCGGCCCGATCCCGGCGAGGAAGAGATCGCCGATGCTTTGCTCGGTGAGAAGCCCGAAGAGGATCAGCAGAAGCGAGGGCGGGATCAGCATCCCCAACACGGAAGACCCGGCCACAACGCCCACCGAGAAGCGGGCGCCGTAGCCATGGCGGCGCAGTTCCGGCACCGCGATCTTGGTGAACACTGCAGCGGAGGCGATCGAGATGCCGGTGATCGCCGCAAAGATCGTGTTGGCCGCGATGGTGCCCACGCCCAGCCCGCCCTTGATCCGGCGGAACATGGCGTTGGCCACGTCGAACGCATCGCGCCCCATCCCGCTTTCGCTGACAACGAAGCCCATCAGCACGAAAAGCGGCACCACGCCGAAGAAGTAGGAGGAAATCGCATCGTTCGCGGCAAGCCCCAGCATCTTCGAGGCCAGCAGTGGCGATCCCTTGATCGCCCAGACCCCCACGAAGGAGCAGGCGATCAGCGCAATCGGCACGTAGAGGCCGAGAAGTACCAAAAGCCCCATCGCAGCCAACGCCATCAATCCGATGTCAAACGGCGTCATCGCGGCCCCAATAGCGGCGGATGATCCGCGCGAGAAACTGGAGCGCCAGAAGCGCCGCGCCCAGCGCCAGCATCGCCTTGACGGGCCAAGTGGGCGCGGTGAAGTCGCCCACGGCGCCCACGAAATCACCTCGCTCCCAAGACCGGACGAAAATCGGCCAATGGGTGTATAGGATCGCAGAGACAACACCGATGCCGATGAGGTCGAACACTGTCTCCAGCGCCCGCGCCACACCCGGCGCACGCGCATGAAGGGCATCGATCACGCCATCGCTGCGGGTGAAACGCCCGGCCCGCAGGGCCTGCGGCGCCTGCAAGAACACGATCGCCACGATCGACAGCGAAACCATCTCCGGCACGCCGGAGACCGGCGCGCCAAATAAGTTACGCCCGGCCACATCCGCCGCGATCAGGGCAACAAGCGCGAGGATCAGCGCCGATCCGGCTACATTGGCCCCTGCCGTCAGCGCGTCCAGGGCCCTCAGGGCGACGCCCGGCGCGCGTGGCACCGGGCGCTCAGGCAAGCTCACTCGCGATCCCAGTCGCGCAGCGGAGTCGCGCCTGCATCGCGCATCGCATCCATGTAGAGCGAGAGAACGTCTGATCCGGGCACGCCGCGCGCATCAAGCTCTTCCGCCCAGGTTTTCGCGGCATTGTCCATGCCGGCCGCCCAGGCCGCGCGCATCTCGTCACTGGCGTCCGTGATCGTCGCGCCGTTTTCGCCCATCACGGTGAATGAGTTTTCCACCGCAGCTTCGAGCGCCGAAACATACCACTCCTCTGCCGCGTCGGCGCCCGTGTGAAGCGCGGCACGCACCTCTTCGGGCAGCCCGGCATACCAGTCCTGATTGGCGCAAAGCGCACCCGCGAATTGGGCGCCAAGCCCCGCACGCGTGACGTAGGGCGCCACCTCGTAAAGCTTGCCGGGCAAGGCCGCCGAAGCGAAAACGATCACACCCTCATATACGCCTGACTGTATCTCGTTGTAATAAGTGGTTAGATTGCCGGCGACGCCAACGGCGCCCGTGCCTGACAGCCAGTTGATCGCGGGCCCCGGTGCAGCGATCTTGCGGCCCTCAAGATCGGCCAGACTTTCCACCGGGAAAGTGGTCATCAAGAGATAGTCATCGATGCTGACGGGCGCGCCCAGATAAACAACGCCGTTTTCCGCGTAAGCCGCCGTCATGCGCTCATCTTCCACATGTAGGCGGTGCAGGAGGTCGGAGACGAGCCGCGGATCGTCGCTCACAAACGGCGTGTAGTAGGTAACGTTCTGCACCGACAGTTTCGCGGGATCGAACAGGCTCTGGCAGATGCCGATTTCCGCGAGCCCGGCCTCGACCGTTTCAAGCTCATCACCCACCTTGGCTATTGCGCCGCCGTACTGGCCATCGAGCGTAACGCTGAACCCGGTGCCTTCGAGCGCCGTTGCGATGGCGGGCGCAAAGGCTTCGTCCACCATCTTCACCCAGCGAAACACGCCTGGGTGGCCGGCGGCCACGGTTGCGGTGAAATCTTGTGCCTGCGCCACTCCCGGCAGCGCGAGGGCAAGCGACAGGGCTGCCGCTTTTACGGTTGTATTCATTCAGTCCTCCCTTGAATTTTTCGTCTTCCCTGCAATGGCTTCAGCGCCGCCCTCCGCGAACGCCGTCAGGGCCTCTATAAGGCCCACATCGTCAATCACCGCGTCGTCTGCGCCCGCGAGCCGTTCGGTGCGCCCGTCGCGTGCGATGACCGAGGCCAGAACGCCAAGCGCAAACTGGTAGATCCGCGCCGCATCTGCCGCGGTTACGCCCGGCAGCGCGGCACCAATGGCGCGCAGAAATTCGCGCGCCGTTGGATCATAAAACTCTTTCACCAGCGCTTGGTCGCGCGCATTTCCCGCGATCAGCCCTGCGAAAATCCGGGCATAGGCGCGCCCGCCGCCAAGTGGTCCGAGCGCAGGCACGAAGAGCGCTTCGAAGATCCGCGCAAGCGCACCTGGCCCTGCGGGATCAATCGCTCTTAGGC
>JBCCRC010000104.1:0-8244 GCA_039208375.1 Pseudomonadota bacterium
GGATCGCCTGCGCGCCGATGGGCGGCTTTACGAGGCGTTCGAGACGCCCACCGAGCTTGATCTCAAGCGCAAGAAGCAACTCAACATGGGGCGCCCGCCTGTATATGACCGTGCTGCCTTGGCGCTCAGCGAAGAAGATAAGGATCGTCTGCGCGCCGAACGGGGCGGGCACTGGCGCTTCAAGCTGGATCACGAACGCATCGAATGGGCCGATGGGATATTGGGTGATACCTCGATGGACGCCGCAAGCGTGTCCGATCCGGTTCTGATCCGTGGCGATGGGCAGATGCTCTACACCATGGCCTCGGTTGTCGATGACACCGACATGGGGGTCACCGATGTGGTGCGCGGGGCGGATCATGTGACAAACACCGCCACCCAGATCCAGATTATCGCTGCGCTTGGCGGCACCGCGCCGCGCTTTGCGCACCATTCACTGCTCACCGGGCCACAGGGCGAGGCGCTGTCCAAACGCTTGGGCACGCTGGCCTTGCGTGATCTGCGCGCGGGTGGGGTGGAGCCGATGGCGATCCTCAGCCTTCTCGCGCGCCTGGGATCCTCCGATCCCGTGGAGCTTCGGGGCGATCTGTCGGAGCTAATCGAGGGGTTCGATATCACCCGCTTCGGTGCCGCGCCCACCAAGTTCGATGCCGAGGATCTGGGCCCGCTCACCGCGCGCGTCGTGGCCGCGCTGCCGTTTGACGCGGTGGCGGGCGAGATTGCGGCGCTTGGCGTGCCGGACGGGATCGCGGGCCAGTTTTGGGACGTCGTTCGCGAGAACATCGCCGCCCGGGCCGAGATGGCCGAATGGTGGGCGCTCTTCCGCGATGGCGCAGCGCCTGAGATTGCCGAGGAGGACCGCGAATTCGTCGCCGATGCCTTCGCACTTCTGCCGCCGCATCCCTACGGGCCGGAAAGCTGGGGGGAGTGGACGGCGCGCGTGAAAGAGGCGACGGGGCGCAAAGGCCGAGGGCTCTTCATGCCTTTGCGCTTGGCGGTGACGGGCCGCGCGCGGGGGCCAGAGATGGCCTACGTGATGCCGCTTTTGCAAAAGCCGCTGGCGGGCTGAGGCCACCGCCCGCATTTCTCCGAAAGCGGCTGGCCGAGGCCCGCACGGTTCCCTAGGCTGGTGGTGGAGGCATAGGGGAGGGGCGGATGAACCTTGCAAGACTGGCGGCCGAACGGGCGGCGGAGGGCCGGCCCGTGCGGGCCGGGCTGATCGGTGCGGGCAAGTTTGGCTCAATGTTCCTTTCGCAAGTGCCCACGATCTACGGGCTCAAGGTGACGGCCATCGCCGATCTCGATCCCGATCGGGCGCGCGCGGCCTGTCGCGCCGTGGGTTGGGGCGATGAGGCCAATGCCGCCACCGCGTTTCTGGACAACGGCGCGGCGCTCGCAACCCGCGACGATGTCGATGTGGTCATCGAGGCCACGGGTGATCCGCGTGCGGGCATCGCCCATGCGCTGGCAGCCATCGCGGCGGGCAAGCATATCGTGATGGTGAATGTGGAAGCTGACGTGCTGGCTGGGCCCGCCTTGGCGCGGCGGGCGGCTGCCGCGGGCACCGTCTATTCCATGGCCTATGGCGATCAGCCCGCCCTTGTGGCCGAGATGGTGGATTGGGCGCGCGCCGCGGGCTTTC
Source organism: Pseudomonadota bacterium (assembly GCA_039208375.1). GTDB lineage: Bacteria > Pseudomonadota > Alphaproteobacteria > Rhodobacterales > Rhodobacteraceae > JANQPC01. The sequence continues at coordinate 1,643 of JBCCRC010000104.1, forward strand.
GCGTGACAGCGGCGGGGAAGGGCACGAAATACCTGCCGGCCTTTCACGCGGTCACCCCCGACGATGTTTGGGGCCATTACGGGCTGACGCCGGAGGCCGCGTCAAAGGCGGGCATGAACCCGCAGATGTTCAACTCTTTCCTCGACGGTACGAAGAGCGCCATTGAGATGGCGGCCATCGCCAATGCCTGCGGGATGGATGTGCCGGAGGCCGGGCTCGCCTTCCCGCCCTGCGGGGTAGATGATCTGGCCCACGTGTTGCGCCCCCGTGCAGTTGGCGGGCAACTTGACGGCGCGGGGATAGTGGAAGTCGTCTCAAGCCTCGAACGCGATGGCCGCCCGGTGTTTCGCGATCTCAGGTGGGGTGTCTATGTCGTGCTGGAGGCGCCGAACGATTACGCCGCGGCCTGTTTTGGCCAGTACGGGTTGCCGACCGATAGCACCGGGCGCTTTGCCGCGATGTACAAGCCCTTCCACATGATCGGGCTTGAGCTTTCGATTTCTGTACTTTCGGCCGCGCTCAGAGGCGAGGCGACGGGGAGTTGTGGCGCGTTTCGGGGCAGCGTAGCGGCGGTGGCCAAGCGGCCGCTGAAGACGGGCGAGATACTCGATGGCGAGGGCGGCTATACCGTCTGGGGCCGCCTGATGCCCGCCAGTACGGCGCGCACGAAGGATGCGCTGCCCATTGGCCTTGCGCACCACGTGCGGCTTACCCGCGATGTGCCCCATGGTGGCGTAGTGACGTTTGCCGACGTTGAGGTGCCGGATGACACGGCACTTTCCCTCTACCGCGAGGCCATGGGCCAAGCCGAAAGGTGATTGCGCAGGCGCTCAAAAGCGCCTCTAGATGCGGCGATGGCGGAACAAGCGAAATTCCTCACCGGTAATCTGTTCCGCCACATCTCGGTGATGTCGCTGACGGCCAGCCTTGGGCTCATGGCCGTCTTCGCTGTCGATTTCATCGACATGATCTTCATCTCGATGCTTGGCAAGGCAGAGCTTGCCGCCGCGGTGGGCTATGCGGGCGCAATCCTTTTTTTCACGACGTCCTTCGGGATCGGCATGGCAATCGCAGCGGGCGCTCTCGTCGCGCGGGCGCTGGGCGAAGGCAAGGAAGAACTTGCCCGCCAGCGCGCCACCAATGCGATGATCTACGGCGTCGTGTTCGGCGCGCTTTTCGCCGCGCTTGTCTGGGCAAACCTCACGCCGCTTGCCCGACTGATGGGCGCGAGCGGCGAGACGCTCGATCTTGCCGTGGGCTATCTTTCGATCATCGTGCCGTCGCTGCCGCTTTTGATGATCGGCATCGTGGGCGGAGCAATCTTGCGCGCCCATGGCGATGCGCGGCGGGCGATGATGGCCACGATCTGGGCGGGCGTTGTGAATGCAGTACTCGACCCCATCCTGATTTTCGGGTTTGATCTGGAGCTCACCGGCGCTGCCCTTGCAAGCGTTGCCGCGCGGGTGGCGATTGCCGTGGCTGCGCTGGTGCCGATCCAGCGCCACTACGGCGGCTTTCCGCCGCCGACAGCCGCGGGCCTCGCCGCCGATCTGCCGCCCGTGCTTACCATCGCGGTGCCCGCGATCCTTACCCAGCTCGCGACGCCCATCGGGCAGGCCTATGTCACGCGTTCCATGGCCGCCTATGGAGAGGAGGCGGTGGCGGGCATGGCGATCGTGGCGCGCACGACGCCCGTGGCCTTCGGCGTGATCTTTGCGCTGTCTGGCGCGGTGGGCCCGATCATCGGGCAGAATTTCGGGGCAGGGCGGCATGACCGGGTGCGGGGCGCGTTCCGCGATGCGCTCATTTTCACCGGCCTTGTCGTGCTTCTGGTGACGATGATCCTGTTTCTGTTGCGCAGCCAGATTGCGGCGCTCTTTGGGGCCACTGGGCTGGCCCTGGAGCTTGTGTTTCTCTTCTGTGGGCCGCTGGCGCTGGCATTTTTCTTCAATGGGATGCTCTTCGTCTCAAATGCGGCCTTCAACAATCTCGGCCACCCTTTCTATTCAACCTGGCTCAATTGGGGGCGGCACACGCTGGGCACGATACCCACGGTGATCGTGTTCGGCGCGCTGTTCGGGGCGCCGGGCGTTCTGATCGGGCAGGCGGTGGGCGGGGTCGTCTTTGGGCTTCTGTCGGCCTGGCTGGCGCTGCGCGTGATCGGCCAACAGTCTGTACCGGCGGAGGCAGAGCCGTTTGCCCGGCAGGCACGGCTTTTCCAAATGCTGCACCACCGGCGGTAAGGGCGGGGCGCTAGCCGACCCGCGCGCCCACATCGTCAAGATGCCGGTCGACAAGCGCGCGCTCTGCGCGGTTCAGCGTTTGGTGCCGCGAGTAGCGCGGGGCGTTGCGGTCATGTGCAATCGGTGCGTCCCATCCCTTGGTTGTCGCAAAGAACCGGGCCACACCGTCTTCGCCAAACTCGTTGAGGTAGCCCTGCACGACAGTATCGACATAGCTCAGCAGCACGGGGTGGCGCACGTTGGGGCGGCCATGCTTACCGTCGGGGATCGTGTAAAGATGCACCTCGGGCGCCTGGCGCAGAGGGTGGCCGTGGGCTTCTGCCCCCACACGATCATAGGCGCGCTCGCGGTCATCGAGTGCCGCCCAGTTCGCGTCTGGTACGGCAGCGATGAGCCCTTCGATCTCGGCTTCGTCATCCGGCACCACCGTCAGGAAAGCCACCGGGCGGAGCTCCGTATGCCGCCACTCGCGCGTCCAGCCCCGCACCCGAGCGGGGTGCGCAGCATCGTGGCTGTGCGTCCGACGGTTCACGAGGCTGCCGTAGCCGAAGAAAAACGGGTCTCGCATATCCTATATCTGTGGCCTGCTCTTGGCCAAGATACAACGCCTTGTTGCCACCCCTTGCCCGATGGGGCGAGAGGCGCTATCGCTAAACCCGTCAGCGACGGGAGAATCCGGTCAGCGCGCCCGCGCCGCCCGGTGCCGAAGGAGCAACCGCCCCGGTAAACTCTCAGGCTCAGGGACCGCCGCCGACGTCGACACTCTGGAGAGACCCCAGCAGGGGCGCCGAAGGGATAACGATCTCAGGCGAAGCGGACAGAGGGGGCATCGACGGGCACGCATGGCGCGCGCCCGATGCGGTGCCGGGCGATCCCGGCCGGGCTACGGGAGAGCCGATGGGCGATCTGAAGCGAACCGGGCTATACGAACTTCACGCTGAACTCGGCGCGAAATTCGTGCCTTTCGCGGGCTATGAGATGCCAGTGCAGTACACCCTCGGTGTGATGAAGGAACACCTGCACACCCGTGTCGGCGCTGGGCTATTCGACGTCAGCCATATGGGGCAGATTATCCTGCGTCCGCGTTCGGGCGATCTGGCCGAGGCCGCGCGCGCGCTTGAAGTACTGGTGCCCGCCGATCTTCTGGGCCTCGCGCCGGGGCGGCAGCGCTACGGCGTTTTTACCAATGAGGCCGGGGGGATCGAAGACGATCTTATGATCGCCAACCGGGGCGATCACCTGTTCCTTGTGGTCAATGCCGCGCGGAAGGCGGCGGATCTGGCGCATCTTGCGGCGCATCTCGCCGAGACCTGCGTGGTGGAGGAAATCACCGACCGCGCGCTCATCGCGCTGCAGGGCCCGACCGCGGAGGCCGCGCTTGCGCCGCAGGTGCCGGAGGTAGCGGGCCTGAGATTCATGGATGTGGCGGTTGCGCGGGATCTGTGGATCTCGCGTTCGGGCTACACGGGCGAAGATGGGTTCGAGATCTCGCTGCCGGCGGCGCGGGCGGAGGCGTTCGTGCGCCGGCTTCTGGCGCATACCGATGTGGCGCCGGTGGGTCTGGGCGCGCGGGATTCGCTGCGCCTGGAGGCGGGCCTTTGCCTTTATGGCGCCGATCTCGATGAGACGACAAGCCCGGTAGAGGCCGGGCTCACCTGGGCCATCGGCAAAGCACGGCGCGCCGGCGGCCCCAGCACCGGCGGGTTTCCGGGCGCCACACGCATTCTGGGCGAGATCGCCACCGGCGCGCCCCGCGCCCGCGTGGGACTCCGCCCTGAGACCCGCGCGCCGATGCGGGCTGGAACGCGAATTTTCTGCGAAACCTCAGAAACCGAGGTCGGTTACGTGACCTCCGGTGCGTTTGGCCCAACGTTGGATGCGCCGATTTCCATGGCCTATGTCACCGCGCCGCATTCTGCGATCGGCACGGTTTTGTACGGTGAGGTTCGAGGCAAACGCCTGCCGGCTCGGATCTGCCCGCTGCCCTTCACGCCGGCGAACTTCAAAAGATGACGTCGGGGGACCTTTCATAATGAAGTATACAGAAGACCACGAATGGCTGCGGATCGATGACGATCTTGTTGTTGTAGGGATCACCGAACACGCGTCAGAGCAATTAGGTGATGTGGTGTTCGTTGAGCTGCCGGAAGTTGAAACCCAGGTGGCAAAGGGGGACGAGATCGTGGTGATCGAGAGCGTCAAGGCGGCATCCGACATCCTTGCGCCGCTTGATGGCGAGATCGTGGAGGTGAACGCCGCGCTAGCCGAAAGCCCTGCGCTCGTGAACGAGGATCCGCTGGGGGAGGCGTGGTTTTTCAAGATGAAGGTGGAAGACACCTCCGAGATGGAGTCGATGATGGACGAGGACGGCTACAAGGATTTCATCGCCTGAGCCTTACCGCTCGGGCGGACGCCTCCGGCGGTAGTATTTTTGCCAAGATGAAGATGCGGGAGACAGCGCGCCATGGCCTTTGAGCCCACAGACTACCTGCCTTACGATTTCGCCAACCGCCGCCATATCGGGCCGTCACCGGAAGAGATGGCGGAGATGTTCGGGGTTTTGGGGGTGGAGAGCCTCGAGGCGCTGATCGATCAGACTGTGCCTGCGGATATCCGGCAGACGACCCCGCTTGATTTCGGCAAGCCGCTGTCGGAGCGGGAGCTTTTGTGGCGCATGCGCCAGGTGGCGCTGAAGAACACGATCTTCACCACGATGATCGGGCAGGGCTATTACGGCACGGTCACGCCACCCGCGATCCAGCGCAATATCCTGGAAAATCCCGCTTGGTACACCGCCTACACCCCATATCAGCCGGAGATCAGCCAGGGGCGACTGGAAGCGCTTTTAAATTACCAAACGATGGTGAGCGACCTTACGGGGCTGGAAGTGGCCAATGCGTCGCTTCTCGATGAAGCTACGGCGGCTGCGGAAGCCATGACGATGGCGCGGCGGGTCGCGAAGTCGAAGGCGCGGGCGTTCTTCGTGGATGAGAATTGTCATCCGCAGAATATCGAGGTGATGAAGACCCGAGCCTTGCCGCTTGGGATCGAAGTGATCGTGGGGGCGCCGGAGGATCTAGAGCCCGATGCCGTGTTCGGCGCGATCTTTCAGTATCCCGGCACCTACGGGCATCTGCGCGATTTCACCGCCGAGATGGATGCGCTTCATGCCGCCAAGGCGATCGGGATCGTCATTGCCGATCCGCTAATGCTGACGCTTCTGAAAGAGCCAGGCGCGATGGGGGCCGATATCGCGGTGGGCTCAACCCAGCGCTTTGGCGTGCCCATGGGCTTTGGCGGGCCACATGCGGCCTATATGGCGTGCCGCGACGCCTATAAGCGCGCGTTGCCGGGGCGCCTTGTGGGCGTGTCAGTCGATGCGCGCGGTAACAAGGCCTATCGGCTTTCGCTGCAGACCCGCGAACAGCATATCCGGCGCGAGAAGGCGACCTCGAATGTCTGTACCGCGCAGGCGCTTCTGGCGGTTATGGCCTCGTTCTATGCGGTGTTTCACGGACCGAAGGGGCTTAAGGCGATTGCGCAGCGGATCCATCGTAAGACGGATCGACTGGCCCGAGGACTGGAGGCGGGTGGCTATACGGTTGAACCTGAACATTTCTTCGACACGTTCACGGTTGAGGTTGGCGCGCTTCAGGGTGTGATCCTTGAAGCCGGGCGACGCGAGCGCATCAACTTCCGCAAGGTGGGCGAGACGAAGATCGGGATCACGGTGGATGAGACGATCCGCCCCGCCGTGCTGGAAGGCGTGTGGCGGGCCTTCGGGCTCAATCACAGCCGCGACGACTTCGCCGCGGATTACCACCGGGTGCCGGAAGCCCTGGTGCGGCGGAGCGATTACCTCACTCACCCGACCTTCCACCATAACCGCGCTGAGACAGAGATGATGCGCTACATGCGGCGGCTGGCCGATCGCGATCTGGCACTTGATCGCGCAATGATCCCGCTTGGGAGTTGCACGATGAAGCTTAACTCCGCAGCTGAAATGATGCCGATCACCTGGCCCGATTTCTCGAACCTGCACCCCTTTGCACCCGCCGATCAGGTGGCGGGCTATCACGAGATGATTGCGGATCTGGAGGCGAAGCTTTGCGAGATCACCGGCTACGATGCAATGTCGATGCAGCCGAACTCGGGCGCGCAGGGCGAATACGCGGGGCTTTTGACGATCGCCGCATACCACCGGGCGCGGGGCGAGGCCCATCGCAATATCTGCCTCATCCCGGTGTCGGCGCATGGCACGAACCCCGCAAGCGCGCAAATGGCGGGGATGGAGGTGGTTGTCGTCGGCTCCGCCCCGAACGGCGATATCGATCTGGCCGATTTCCGCGCCAAGGCGGA
>JBCCRC010000105.1:0-8115 GCA_039208375.1 Pseudomonadota bacterium
CACTCTCGATTGCGTATGTTGCAATCGAGAACCTTCTGCGACCAACGATGGGCTGGGCACGACCCATCGTGGTTTTTGGGTTCGGGTTGCTTCATGGCTTCGGTTTTGCCAGCGTTCTGGGGGATTTTGGGCTGCCGCAAGGGCAGTTCCTCTCCGCGCTTCTGGCCTTCAATATCGGTGTGGAGGTCGGGCAGCTTGCCGTAATTGTCGCCGCGTTTCTGTTGCTCGTTCTGGCCCGGCTGGCGTCAGACGTCGCACGGCTGGAAGATGAAGAAGCTGTGGTGCGCGATTTTCCAGTGATCTACCGCGCCGTGTCCCTTGTGGGATCTATCGCGATCGCGATCGTGGGGGTTTACTGGTTTTTTGAGCGGGTCGGGGCGTTCTAGGTCGTCACATCGGGCAAATCCCGGCCGGTATGCTCCTTGATCCCAGCCAGCGCTTCGGCGGCCGCGGCCACCGGCGCGAGGGCCACCTGAGGGTCGCCACTAAGCTTGTCGGCGTCTTCCTCAACCGCTTCGAGGTAGACGCGCAGCGTGGCACCTACAGTTCCGGTACCCGACAGGCGAAAGACAGCCCGCGCGCCACCCTCGAACGTTACGCGCAGACCCTGGCCTTCCGAGTGCGATCCATCCACGGGATCGTGGTAGGAAAACTCGTCCGCCGCGGTCACCGTAAGCGGGCCCGCCTGCTTGCCGGGCAGAACGGTAAGCCTTTGCCGCAACCGACCCATCATCGCCTCAGCCGCAGCGGCATCAACAGCTTCATAGTCATGGCGCGAGTAGTAGTTGCGCCCGAACTCCTGCCAGTGGCGGCCCATGATGTCGCGCACCGAGAGCCGCGTCTCGGCCAAGATATTAAGCCAAAGCAAAACTGCCCAAAGCCCGTCTTTCTCGCGAACGTGGCTTGATCCTGTGCCCGCACTTTCCTCTCCGCAGAGAGTGATGCGCCCTGCATCGAGAAGGTTTCCGAAGAACTTCCAACCGGTGGGCGTTTCGTAAACATCTAGCCCCCGCGCCTTTGCCACACGGTCAAGTGCCTGAGACGTGGGCATTGACCGCGCAACCCCGGCAAGCCCGTCGCGATATCCCGGCGCGCGATGCGCATTCGCCGCGAGAACCGCAAGACTATCTGACGGTGTCACATACTGGCCGCGCCCTAAGATCATGTTGCGATCCCCATCGCCGTCGGATGCGGCTGCAAAATCAGGGGCATCGTCGCTCAACACCAGATCAACCAGCGGCTTTGCCCAGATAGGATTAGGGTCGGGATGGCCGCCACCGAAATCGGCGCTCGGTGTGCCGTTCAAAACGCTGCCACTAGCTGCACCAAGCCGGTTTTCGAGGATCTCCGTAGCATAGGGCCCGGTCACCGCATGCATGGCATCAAAGGCGATCCGGAAACCCGATGCGAGAAGCGCGCGGATGGCATCGAAATCGAAAAGCTGTTCCATCAGGGCGGCGTAGTCGGCGACCGGATCGACAACCTCGATCTTCATATCGCCCAGTTGCACCGTGCCGATCCGGCTGAGATCGGGATCTTGGGCTTCTAAGATCCGATACTCGGTGATCGTTTTGGTTGCCTCGAAAATCCGCGCCGTCACATCCTCGGCGGCTGGCCCCCCATTGGGCGTGTTGAACTTCACGCCAAAGTCCTCATCCGGTCCGCCGGGGTTGTGGCTGGCCGAGAGAATGATGCCGCCATCCGTCTGGTTCTTTCGGATCAGGTTCGACGCGGCGGGGGTAGAGAGCAAAGCGCCCTGCCCGACGATCACCTTATGCGCGCCCGACGCCGCGGCCATGCGCAAAATCACCTGAGCAGCGCGGTCATTGAAGTAGCGGCCATCGCCGCCAAGAACGAGCGTTTTTCCCTCAACGCCGCCTATGGCGTTCCAGATGCTTTGAACGAAATTCTCCAGGTAGTGCGGCCCCACGAATACCTTTGTTTTCTTCCGCAAACCCGAAGTGCCGGGCTTTTGCCCTTCGATTGGCTGGGTTGCGATGGTGAGGCATTCCATGGGTCGTCCTTTCCGGTTCGTCCGGCGTTTGATGTGGTTAGGCTGCGGGGTCGAGCACAAGCACCGCCACTGAGTTCGCCTCGATGTCAATGGTGCCGTTGCCAAGCCGTTGCGGCGCGGAGTCCGGGGTTGCGGTGTCAATCGCCCATGTCCAGGCCCGGCCCGGTGGCGCCTCAGGCACAGTGATTTTTGCAGCGCCGCCTGCGTTGAAAACGGCGAAAATCGCAATCTCCATTGCCGCGTAATGCGGCGTGCCAGACGCCGTGCGCAGCTCCACACAAACACGCCTAAGATCGGGGTTGAGCCAATCCGCATTTTCCATCGGCGTGCCATCGTCGCGGCGCCAAAACAAATCCTCCACCCCGTCGATCGCCCGCTCGCGGGAGTGCAGGAAAAGCTTCTGGCGCAGGATAGGGTGCGCTTTCCGGAAGCTGATCATCTTTCGGGTGAACCGCTCAAATGCGGGATCCGCGTTGCCCCAGTCGATCCATCCAATCGGATTATCCTGGCAATACGCGTTGTTGTTGCCCATCTGCGAGTTGCCAAGTTCATCCCCGCCAAGGATCATCGGCGTGCCCTGGCTTAGAAGCAGCGTGGCGAGCATATTGCGCTTTCGCCTGGCGCGCGCCGCAATGATGGCGTCATCTTCGGTCGGGCCTTCAACGCCGAGATTATCGGAGAAGTTTTCCCCATGGCCATCGCGCCCGCCCTCGCCATTGGCCTCGTTGTGGCGGGTGGCATAGGAGACTACATCTTCCAAGGTAAATCCGTCATGGGCGGTCAGCATGTTTAGCGACGACGTGGCCGGGCGGCCGGAATGATCGAACTGGAGCGCTGAACCGGTAATCCGGCTTGCCAAATCCGGGCCGCGCCCGGGATCTCCGCGCCAAAAGCGGCGCACCCCATCGCGAAACTTATCGTTCCAGCTGCAAAACGGCGGGGAAAACGCCCCCAGCTGGTAGCCGCCCGGCCCGATATCCCAGGGTTCGGCAATAAGCTTCACGGCGGAAAGTACGGGATCTTGCCGGATGGCCTGAAACACCGCGGCATCCCGATCAAAGCCATTCGGTGTGCGGCCAAGGGAAACGGCCAAATCGAAGCGGAACCCGTCCACACCCATCACCTCGACCCAGTACCTTAATGAATCAAGGATGAGGCGCATCACCATCGGATGCTCGGTGCGCAACGTATTGCCCGTACCGGTATCGTTTACGTAGTACCGCGGATCCCTCTCAAGACGGTAATAGCTGAGGTTATCGAGCCCGCGAAATGCAAGGGTGGGGCCTGTCTCGTTCCCTTCGCCGGTATGGTTATACACAACATCGAGGATCACCTCGATCCCGGCGCCATGAAACCTGTCCACCATCCGCCGAAACTCACCGATATCCACGCCTGACATGTAGCGTGGCTCGGGCGCGAAGAACCCAAGCGACTGATAACCCCAATAGTTCGTCAGCTTCTTCTCGATGAGGAAGCGATCGTTCAGGAAAGCATGAACGGGTAGCAACTCAATCGCCGTGATCCCGAGTTTCGTCAGATGATCAAGAATGGGATCGGTCGCAAGGGCTGCATAGCTTCCCGGCGCTGTGACGGCAGGGTGCTGCATCGTCATACCACGCACGTGCGCCTCGTAGACGATCGTATCCTTCAACGGTATCGATGGCCGGCGCGGTTCGGGAAATGTCAACGGGGCCTCGACGATACAACGCGGCATCATCGGTGCACTGTCGCGCGGATCGAAGGAAAGGTCGGCGGCTGCGGCCCCTACGGTATAGCCCATAAGCGCATCGTCCCATACCGGGTGACTGGTGATGCGACGGGCATAGGGATCAAGAAGAAGCTTGTTGGGGTTAAACCGGTGCCCGTGGTCCGGTCGATAGGGGCCATAGGCCCGGTAACCATAACGTTGGCCCGGCTTGATACCCGCCACATGGCCATGCCAGACGTCACCCTCCCGTTCAGGCAAGTCGATCCGCGTTTCGAAACCGTCGGAATCGAAAAGGCACAACGTCATGCGGGTGGCATGCGTCGAAAACACCGCAAAGTTTACGCCGCCCTCATCGGGCGTTGCGCCAAGCGGCGTGGGCCGGCCTGCTGTGACTGCGGCGCGCGTTGTCATGGCGGGGGTGCGATTTCGTCGTAAAGCGCGGCATAATCCGCGGCTGAGCGTTCCCACCCCACCGGCATTTTCATTCCGTTGCGCTGAAGCATGCGCCAAATGTCGCCTTGCTTGTAGAAATCGGTCGCCCGCATCAAAGCGCGTGCCAGCGCGTCCGACGTGGCTGGATGCACATGAAATCCTGTGGCCACCCCGGTGCGAAGGGCCATGGGCGTGGCGTCGATCACCGTATCGATGAGCCCGCCGGTATAAGCGACGATCGGCACTGTACCATAACGCAAGCCGTAGAGTTGGGTGAGCCCGCACGGCTCAAACCGCGACGGCACGACAATCGCATCTGCACCGGCGATCATCAGGTGAGACAATGCTTCGTCATACCCAATCCGCACGGCGACGGAGGGGTGGCCATGGTCCGCCGCCCGAAACCGGCCTTCAAGCGTTGGATCGCCGGACCCAAGAAGCGCAAGCTGGCCACCGCGATCAACAAGTGCCGGAAGCGCATCAAGCAGCAAGTCCAGCCCCTTTTGATCCGACAGGCGAGAAACAACAACGCAAAGCGGGCCATCGGCCTCGCCAAGGCCAAAGGCTTTACGCAGCGCTGCCTTGGCGCGCCGCTTCCCGGGCGGGCTTTTGTAGGCCGGAACATTGGGATCGCTTGCCGGGTTCCACACCTCGGTATCGATGCCATTCAGGATGCCCGATAGGTCATCCGCGCGTTGGCGCAGCACGCCGTCCAGCCCCATGCCAAATTCCGGGGTCATCAATTCCCGCGCGTAAGACGGGCTTACGGTGGTCAGCTTCGTGGCGAAGTTCAGCCCCGCCTTCAAAGCGCTGATCCCATCCCAGTATTCGAACCCGGCCTCGGTGTAGTCCGCGCGGTCAAGGCCCAGTTGATCCATCAGCGCCGCCGGGGCCAACCCATGAAACGCTATGTTGTGGATCGTCATAACTGACGCAACGCCCGTTCCGTCCCGATGCAGGTAGTAGGGTGTAAGCCCCGCCTGCCAATCATGCGCGTGCACCACTTCCGGCGTCCACGCCCCGGCCCCCTCCGCCGCGATCCGGGCGCCAGCCAGGCAAAGCGCCGCAAACCGTTGAGGGTTATCCGGCCAGTCGCGCCCGGCGGCATCATTGTAGGGGCCGCCATCGCGTTTAAAGAGGTGTGGTGCGTCCAATACATAGAGTTTCAAACCAGTGGCACGCGCCTGCAAAACCTTGGCCGGACCGCCAAATAGCGTGTCGAACGTCAGAACCGATTTGGTTTTGCCAAGCGCGTCCATCACCACAGGATAGCCCGGAAGCACAGTGCGCATCTCCCATCCCTCGGCCATAAGCGCGCCGGGGAGCGCGCCGGCCACATCAGCAAGACCTCCGGTCTTGACGAGCGGCACACATTCCGAGGTGACGGAAAGCACATGCCTCATAATGCGGCAGCCCGCCGATCAATCATATCCTGGGTGATGAGCGTTGTGCCGGCCTCGGTCACGCGGAACCACTTGCGATCCTCGTCGGGATCTTCCCCGACCACGAGGCCTTCGGGGATCTGCACACCGCGATCAACCACTGTTTTGGTCAATCGCGCAGAGCGCGCCACGTTCACATACGGCAGAAGAACCGCGTGATCGAGCACGGCGTAGCTGTTGGTGTGCACTTGTGTAAACAAGAGTGAATTGCGCACTTCAGTACCCGAAATGATGCAGCCGCCCGCTACCATCGAGGAGACGGCACTGCCGCGGCGATCCTCTTCATCGTGGATAAATTTGGCAGGCGGCACGCCTTCCGAATACGTCCAGATCGGCCAACTGCGATCCCACAAATCCAATTCGGGCGTAAAGTCCGTGAGATCGATATTGGCCTGCCAGAATGCGTCGACGGTGCCCACGTCGCGCCAGTACGCCGCCGTATCCTCATCCGCCCGCACGCAGCTAACATCAAAGCGATGGGCCATTGCCTTACCGTGTTTGACGATATTGGGAATGATGTCTTTCCCGAAATCGTGGCTTGAATTTTCATCGGCTGCGTCTGCGACGAGGATATCGCGTAGGAACACCCAATCGAACACGTAGATGCCCATTGAAGCCAATGCCTTGTCGGGCGCATCCGGCATGCCCGGGGGGGCGGCAGGCTTTTCAAGAAACTTCGTAATCTGGCCACGGGCGTCCACATCCATGACGCCGAAAGCCGTTGCCTCTTCACGGCGGACTGTTAGGCAGCCCACGGTGACATCCGCACCGCTTTCGACATGCTCGCGCAGCATGATCTCGTAATCCATCTTGTAGATATGGTCGCCCGCCAGGATCACGACAAAATCGGCTTGGTAGCTGTCCAGAATATCGATGTTTTGCGTTACAGCATCGGCGGTGCCGCGGTACCACATCGTTTCGCTCACCCGTTGCGAGGCAGGCAGGATATCAAGGTACTCGTTCCGCTCGGCCCGAAAAAACGACCATCCGCGCTGGCAATGCCGGATCAGGCTATGGGCCTTATACTGCGTCGCAATCGCCATCTTTCGAATACCGGAGTTCAGGGCGTTGGACAGTGCGAAATCCACGATGCGTGTTTTGCCGCCGAAATAAACCGCGGGTTTCGCGCGCCGGTCGGTTAGCTCTTTCAGGCGGGATCCGCGCCCGCCCGCCAGAACAAACGCCATGGCGCGGCTTGAAAGGCGTGTGAGTGGTTGTGTCATTTCATCCCTCCCCTGGATGGCCTCTCATGCGCCGGTGTGGCGCAGTATGATTGTTGAGAGTGGCGGCAGCGTGACGGGGGCGGAGGCCGGTTGCCCATGCCACCCCTCGCCAACGGCCGTTACACCTCCCAGGTTCCCCCGGCTTTCGCCTCCGTAGATGCCGGCATCGGTATTTAGCACTTCCTCCCAGCGCCCCGGGCGCGAAAAGCCGCAGGTCCAGCCACTGTGCTCGGTGGGCGTCATGTTGCAAATCACCGCTACGTCCGCGTCGGCGTCCTCCCCATAGCGCAGCCATGCAAAGATTGATTGCTCGGCCGCGCCGCCGTCGATCCACTGAAACCCGGCAGGATCGCAATCGCGCACATTGAGCGCAGGTTCGGCCCGGTAGAGGGTGTTGAGATCTCGGACAAGCCGCTGAATGCCTCGGTGTGCGGGGTCTTGTAGCGCATCCCAATCAAGCTGTGCATCGTGGTTCCATTCATGGGCCTGCGCAAACTCCTGCCCCATGAACAAAAGCTTTTTACCGGGATGGCCCCACATGAAGCCCAGATAGGCCCTCAGGTTTGCAAACTTCTGCCACCGATTGCCGGGCATGCGGGAAAGAAGCGTGCCTTTCCCATGCACGACCTCATCATGACTGATCGGAAGAATGAAGTTCTCCGAAAACGCATAATGCAACCCGAAGGTCATCTCCGAATGGTGGAACTTGCGATGAACTGGGTCGCGCTCGATGTAACTGAGCGTGTCGTTCATCCAGCCCATGTTCCACTTGTAGCCAAAGCCAAGGCCCCCTGCGTGTACAGGGGAGGACACGCCTGGATACGCCGTGCTTTCTTCTGCCACGGTCATCACACCATCGAGCGCACCGTAAACCGTGGTGTTCATACGCTGCAGTAACGCAATGGCTTCAAGATTCTCGCGCCCGCCGTGTTGGTTTGGAATCCACTCACCATCCTTCCGCGAATAGTCGCGGTAGAGCATTGAAGCGACGGCATCCACGCGCAGCCCGTCAACGTGATATTCCTCAAGCCAATAAAGCGCGTTCGAGACAAGGTAGTTTGCAACTTCGGCACGGCCGTAGTTGTAGATCAGGGTATTCCAGTCCTGGTGAAAGCCCTCCTTGGGATCGGCGTGTTCGTAGAGCGCCGTGCCATCGAAATGCCCGAGCCCATGCGCATCCGTGGGAAAATGGCCAGGCACCCAATCGAGGATCACGCCGAGGCCCGCCTGATGCGCCGCGTCCACCAGATCGCGAAACTCATGGGGGGGGCCATGGCGGATCGTGGGCGCGTATAG
>JBCCRC010000106.1:0-8055 GCA_039208375.1 Pseudomonadota bacterium
AAAGCCCTTCCCAGCCGCCTTCGCGCCCGAACCCGCTTTCGCGCACCCCGCCGAAGCCCGCCGCCGCATCGAAAAGGTTCGTGGCGTTGACCCACACCACGCCCGCGGCCAGCTTCGGCGCGATATCGAGCGCGAGGTTCACATTCTCGCTCCACACCGTGGCCGCCAGCCCGTAGCGGGTGTTGTTGGCCAGCGCCACCGCCTCACCGGGCGTGCGGAAGGTGGTGCCCACAAGCACGGGGCCGAAGATTTCCTCCTGCATCAGCGGATCGGAGGGGGCGAGCCCGGTGATCAGCGTGGGCGGGTAAAAGCAACCCGTCTCGGGCATCGGGATCTCAGGCTGAAACACGGTGCCTGCGCTGCCGGCCACCTTGGCCGCGATCCCGTCCCGCTGCACGGGATCAACCACGGCGCCCACATCGATCGATTTGTCGAGCGGATCGCCGACCCTGAGCTTGCCCATCCGCGCGCGCAGTTTGGCATAGAAGCTCTCCGCGATCCCTTCCTGCACCAGAAGCCGTGAGCCCGCGCAGCAAACCTGGCCCTGGTTGAACCAGATCGCATCGACGAGCCCTTCGATTGCGCTGTCGAGATCGGCATCATCGAACACGATGTAGGGGGATTTGCCGCCGAGCTCGAGCGTGAGAGCCTTGCCGCTGCCCGCGGTGGCGCGCCGGATCGCGCGACCCACATCCGTAGATCCTGTGAAGGCGATCTTGTCGATCTCCGGATGCCCCACGATCCGCTCGCCCACACGGCCATCGCCCGTCACGATGTTGATCACGCCCTTTGGCACGCCCGCCTCGCGGAAGAGATCGGCGAAGAGCAGGGCTGTGAGCGAGGTGTACTCGGCGGGTTTCAAGACAACCGTATTGCCCATGGCGATGGCGGGCGCGATCTTCCACGCGAGCATCAGAAGCGGAAAGTTCCATGGGATGATCTGGCCACAAACGCCAAGCGCTTCCCGGTCAGCCAGTTCGGCGTCCTGCAGCTGGGCCATCCCGGCGTGATAGTAGAAATGCCGCGCGGCGAGCGGGATATCGATATCGCGCGCCTCGCGGATCGGCTTGCCGTTGTCAAGCGTCTCCAGAACCGCGAAAAGCCGCGATTGCTTCTGGATCAGCCGCGCCAGCGCATAGAGCACCCGCGCTCTGGCATGGCCCGATTGCCCGGCCCAGCCTCTCTGCGCCTTCCGCGCGGCCGCCACGGCGGCATCGATATCGTTCCCCGTTGCCTGGCTGACGCGGGCCAGAACGGCGCCCGTGGCAGGGTTGCGGCTCTCAAAGCCGCGGCCGGCCTTCGTGAAGGCGCCGCCGATGAATTGGCCGAAGCGGCCCCCGTGCCCTTCGATCCAGCGGTGCGCCTCGCCCGCCGCCTCGGGCGCAGCGCCATACTCCATGCTCTCGAAGATATCGCGCACGTTCATGTTCTGGCCCGCCTCTTCCTCTTGGTGAAAATACTTAAATCTCCAATGTTCACCTCGCAGGCCTCACCCCACTGCATGGCGATGCGCGGCGGAGTAGTGGCCGGTGACGTGATGCTCGAGCTGCCGCTCGATATCGCCCAGAAGCGAGGAGGCGCCGAAGCGGAAGAGATCGGGCCTGAGCCACCGGTCGCCCAACTCGTCCTTCACCAGCGCAAGATAGGTCAACGCGTCTTTCGCTTTCGAGATGCCGCCGGCGGGCTTGTATCCCACGCGGATCCCCGTGCGGTCGTGATAATCGCGGATTGCCCGCATCATCACGAGGCTCACGGGCAGGGTGGCGTTCACCGGTTCCTTGCCCGTGGAAGTTTTGATGAAGTCCGCCCCCGCCATCATGCAGACAAGGCTCGCGCGCGCCACGTTGCGCAGCGTGCCAAGCTCGCCCGTGGCCAGGATCGCCTTTACATGCGCATCGCCGCAGGCCTCGCGAAACGTTTTCATCTCGTCATAAAGCGCGGCCCAGTCGCCGGTCAGCACATGGCGGCGCGAGATCACGATATCGATCTCTTGCGCCCCCGCAGCCACGCTTTCGCCGATCTCGGCCACGCGCAGGTGGAAGGGCGATAGTCCCGCGGGAAAACCCGTGGATACGGCGGCCACGGGAATGCCGGTGCCGCTCAGCGCATCGACAGCCGTTTCCACCATATCGTGGTAAACACAGACGGCACCCGTGGTGAGCCCCTCAAGCCCGAGCGCGGCCAGCAAATCGGCCCGCACCGGATTTGCCGCCTTGGCGCAGAGCCGTCTCACGCGGCCCTCGGTGTCGTCGCCAGCAAGGGTGGTCAGATCGATCACCGTGATCGCACGGGCCAGCCAGGCGGCTTGATGATCTTTCTTCACTGAGCGCCGCGTGCCGATCGTGGCCGCGCGCCGTTCGATGGCGGAGGTGTTGGCTTGCGCGCCCCGCACCCAATCGAGATCAAGCGCCATGCCAGGGTTGCGCGGGGTGTGAAGCTGCGGAAGCTGGGCAGGTTTTGTGGCGGTTACGGGTGTGTCGAGGGCTGTCATGGCCGGCCTGTGAACGGGCGTTTGGCGGAGGGTATCACTATTGAAAGGTGTCACGCGGGGTCGGTGATGGCAAGCTGGCGATCAGCAGTCCTGAGGGGATGAGGCGGTATGGTCAAACCGGGCGGATGACATTTTTCTGATACCGCGCCCGCCAGGTGCGGGGCGTCATCCCGTGGCGCGCCTTAAACAGCTTATGAAAGTGGCTGAGTGTCTCGAACCCGCAATCAAAGGCGATCTCCGCCATGCTGTCGGGGCTGCCAGTCAGCCGACGGGCGGCGTGATCCATCCGGATCGCGTTCACGATCTCGGTGGGCGTTTGCCCCAGCACTTCGCGGCAGACGCGGGAAACATGGGCGTGTTGCCGCCCGGCCACCCGCACAAAGCCCGCAGCGCCTTCCCGAAACACCTCTTTTTCCTCGGCGGCGCGAAGTGCTTCAGCCAGCCACCCGGGCGCGCCGGCGGGCAGATCGGGGCCTGCATCGGTGAGATCGGACAGAAGCCCGGTTAAAAAAGCCTCGATCCGAAGCGCGCTGCGCGCGCCCGCCTCGAGCCGGATCGCGGCTTGGGAAAGGTCGGCAAGCTGGCGGATCGTGCGGGGGAAGATCACCGGCGCGTTTCCGTGGTGGTGGAAGCTGCGCGCGGCAGCCTCGGGGTGGCGGCGCGCGATGTCTGCCACGATCTTCGGGTGAGGCAGGATGTTCACAAGCCAAGTCTCGGGCCGCAGCCCTTGCAGCCCATGGGCATCGTCGGGTCGGATGAAGACGAGATCGCCTTCGCGGAGCCGCTGCTCACCGCCCAAGAGAAGGTGGCGGGCGCTGCCGTTCTGAATCCAGAACAGTTCGTGATAGTCTTGCCTATGAAGGCGACGGGGGCGGTCAGTCGGCACTTTCAGGCGCGCGAAGTGGAACTGATCGCAACCCGGCAGATACGTGGCGTGCTGGAAGACGGGAATCGGCATGCCATCAAAATAGAGCAGAGAAATCCCAAATTTCGAGAGGAAACAGCAAAGCGGAGCTAGTAATCTAAAGGCAAGGAGGTGTTTACCATGCTCGACAGCTTTGAAGATCTTACGTTTCGGCCGGTCACCAACCCGGCCCCTCGAACGCTCAGCCCTGCTCAGATCGATCATTACAATAGTGAGGGATATCTCACGCCGCTCGATGCCTTCACGCCGGCAGAGACGGCCGAAGCGCGCGCCTATTTCGACCGCTTGCTCAAGGCGCGCGAGGGAGACGGCTATGCGCTGAACTGCTACCAGGCGCGGGCGGCTGGTATTTGGGATCTTTGTACGCATCCCAGGATTCTCGATTACGTGGAGGATCTGATCGGGCCGAACGTGATCTGCTGGGCCTCGCATTTCTTCTGCAAGATGCCGGGCGACCCTAAGGCTGTGCCTTGGCACCAGGATGCGGCCTTTTGGAGCCTCGCACCTGCACGCACGGTGACTGTCTGGCTGGCCATCGACGATGCCGATGCCGGAAACGCCGCGATGCAATTCATCCCGCGCACCCATGACAAGGGCGCGCTTGCGTGGGAGAAACCCGATGCCGCGGGTCATGTGCTTGACCGTGAGATTGTTGGCTGGGAGGAGATGGGCGCGCCCGTCGTCAACACTCTGCGCGCGGGCCAACTTTCCCTTCATGCCGATATGCTCGCCCATGGCTCTGCCGCGAATGCGAGCGACCGGCGCCGTTGCGGCCTGACGATCCGCTACTGCCCGCCGGAGGTGCGCATCACCGATGAAACCTGGGCTCGGGGCATCGAGGCGATTCTTTGCCGGGGCGAAGATCCAAGCGGAACCTGGCGCCACCACCCGCGGCCCGAGGGTGATGACGTCAGCGCCGAAAACAGCCCGCGGAACCTTGGCGGAAACTGACGGGCGATTTTCGTTGCGCGGGTTCATCGCGCCGGTTAATGATTATGCATAGGTATGCAAAAAGTGGCTCAAGCCGCGGCGCGCCCGGAAACCGGCCGGGCAGGGGAGGAACATGAAGATCACGTGGTTCGGCCACGCGGCGTTCAAGCTGACCGATGCGTCGGGCTTCAGTCTCATCACTGATCCCTATACGCCTGAAGGGGTGGGTTATGCGCCGATCTCGGAGACCGCCGATCTTGTCGTGATCTCCTCGGACGATGACAGCGCTCACTGCCGTGCCGATCTGATCCCAGGTGCGCCCGAAGTGTGCAACGCGCTGAAGGTCGCGCAATCAGGCGGCGTGGCCAGCCATGAGGGGCGAGAGATCCGCGCCATCGAGGCCGCCGAGTGGGATCACCATCCCGAGCATGCCGTGCCCGGCCAAAACGGCATGTACCGGTTTGAGATGGATGGGATGCAGATTGCCCATATGGGTGATGTCGGCAACCCGCTCACCGACGATCAGATCGCTTTCTATGAGGGCGTGGATGTGCTTTTCGCGCTGGCGGGCGGATACCTGACCATTGAACTGCCGGATCTGATGGCGATGATCCATCGTACGCGGCCCAAACTGGTGATTCCGATGCACTTCCGCACGCTCGCCTATCGGCCCCGTAACACGATGTGGATCGAGGCGTTTCTAGCCCATTTCAAGGACGAACAAGTGGATTTCGCCTTCGGGCCGCGCGCGGAGGTGGGATTAGATCAACTGACTGATAAGACAAGGGTTCTCGTCATGGATTACCTAAGGTAGCTTGCCCCTGTCTTCAATGAAGGGCCGCACTGACGGCCGCAGAATTGGGAGGAAGACGAACATGCGAATTGCAACACGAGTGGCGCTTGCCTCGGCCCTGGCCCTGGCAACCGCTATGGGCCCCGCCACGGCACAGGATGTGCCCCGCGAGGATACCGTTATCTTCGATATTGACCGGACGATCCGCGACCCCGGCAACTTCAACTGGTTCACCCCCGGCGTGAAGCGCCAGCACGGCGCGCATCAGGTGATGTGGGAGCCGCTGTTCATCCTCAACTACGAAACCGGTGAGATCGATCCTTGGCTTGCCACGGGCTTCACCGCGTCGGACGACAACAGCGAATGGACGATTTCGCTGCGCGAGGGCGTGGAGTGGTCCGATGGGGAGGCGTTCGATGCCGACGATGTAGTGTTCACGATCCAGATGGTGCTCGACAACGAGGATCTGACGGAGCGCGAGGCCGCGCAAATCCGCGGCCAAGTGGCCAGCGTCGAAAAGACCGGCGATCTGGAGCTGAATATCACGCTCAACTCGCCCAACCCGCGCTTCGTGCTGGATGTCTTTTCCAACAAGATCTTCAGTTCATTTCTCGTGATGCCAGAACATGTCTGGGCGGGCGAGCCGCCGGCAACCTTTGCGTTCAACCCGCCGATTGGCACCGGGCCCTACACGCTGAACTCGATCGCCACGAACCGGTCGATCTGGGATCGCAATGATGATTGGTGGGGCGCTAAGACCGGGTTCATGGACCTGCCCGCGCCCCAGCGCGTGATCTTCCTTGAATCGGGCGGGGAAGAGAACCGGGCGCAGCTCATGGCCTCCAACCAGATGGATATCGCCCATTCGGTGAGCCTTGGTACGTTCGAGGCGATGCGCTTCCAGAACCCCGAGATCATCGCCTGGGAAGCGGATCTGCCCTATGCTTGGCCCGATCCCTGCTCTCGCCAGATGGAGTTCAACACCACCACTGCGCCGTGGGACAATGCGAACATGCGCAAGGCGATCAGCACGCTGATCGACCGCAATCAGATCGTGAACGTGGCCTATGAGGGCACGACCTCGGCCTCGCGTTCGATGTTCGTGCAGTACGGCGGGATGGAGCCCTTCATTTCGGCCATCGAAGGCGCGGGCTACGGCATTGCGGCCGAGGGCGATGTGGAGGCCGCGACGGCGATGATTGAGGCGGAAGGCTGGGCCAAGAACGGCGATGGCATCTTCGAGAAAGATGGGGTGGAGCTTGAGGCGAACATCCACGTCAATTCCGCCAGCGCCGAATACACCCGCACCATCGATGTGGTGGTGGAACAGCTGAACCGCGCCGGCATCCGTGCCAAATCCATCCCCGTTGAGAATTCGGTGTTCTGGGGTGAGGTTCTGCCGCTCGGCAACTACGAGATGACCTATTCCTGGCTCTCCTGCGGATCGGTTAACGAACCCTGGGCCTCCATGGGCCGGTACACGACCGATAGCGTGGTGCCGGTGGGCGAACGCTCGCCCGGCTTCAACAACACCTCGCGCTGGGATAGCGAAGGGGCCGCGGCCTATTCGAGCATCGTTAACGAGATGGGCACGATGGCCGTAGGCGATCCCGCAATCGGCGATATGGTGGTGGAAGCTTACCAGTATCTCGATGCCGAAAAGCCCTTCGTGCCGCTGGTACAGGCGGCCAAGCTGATCCCGATGAACACGACCTATTGGGAAGGCTGGCCGACGGCCGAGAACAACTACAACCACCCCGCCTTCTGGTGGGGCAGCGCGCACCAGATCATCCACAATCTGGAGAAGGCCAATTAAGGCCAGAACAGTGCTAAAGTAACTCTTGCCGGGGCGGCGAACGCCCCGGCTTCGCCGGAAGAGGGCGCATATTAGAACGCCCCCGCGCACCATGCTTTTTCAGGGAGGGCGCCTGCGATGTTTGGCATCCCAAGCTCGTATCTGATCAACCGCCTCGTCACGTTTCTTCTTACCGTCTTCATCGCGGCAACGCTGATCTGGATCATCCCGCGGCTGAGCCCGGTGGATCCCGCCGAGGTGATGCTGGGCCGGATGGCCGCGGGCGGCGCGTTCGTGGAAGGCAGCGAGGAAATCCTCGCCCAACTGCAGGAACGCTTCGGCCTGAACGATGCCTGGTATGTGCAATATGGCAAATACATGTGGTCGATCATCACGTTCGATTTCGGGATATCGGTGGCAAGTTTTCCCACCCCCGTCTGGTCCCTCATCGCCCAGGCGCTGCCTTGGACGCTGGGGCTGATGATCCTGTCGCTTATCATCACCTTCATCATCGGCAACGCGCTTGGCGCCTTCATGGTGTGGGAACGCACGCCGCGGCCCTGGAAGGTGGTGATCCCCTCGCTGATGATCTTCACCTCGATCCCGCCGATCCTTTCGGGCCTTCTGCTGATGTACGTCTTCAGCGTGAAGCTGCGCTGGCTGCCGCTCACCGGCTCCTACGGCCTGACGGTCACGCCCGGGTGGAACTGGGACTTCATCGCCTCCGTCATCACCCATGGTACGCTGCCCGCGCTTTCCATCGTGGTGGTGACGTTTGGGTTCTGGACCCTGGGGATGCGCGGCCTGATGATTTCCGTTCAGGGCGAGGATTACGTGAACCTGGCCAAGGCAAAAGGCCTGAAGCCGCGTTACATCCTTTACAAATACATGGTGCGCAACGCGATCCTGCCACAGGTGACGGCCTTCGCGCTCAAGGTGGGCCTGCTCGTATCCGGCCAGATCCTGGTGGAGCGCATCTTTTCCTATAACGGGATGGGCAAGCTGCTCTATGACGCGATCCTCGATCAGGATTTCGCGGTGATCCAAGGGGTGAGTTACATCATCATTCTGATGACAGCGCTCAGCGTGCTGATCGTCGATATGCTCTACCCGCTCATTGA
>JBCCRC010000107.1:0-8029 GCA_039208375.1 Pseudomonadota bacterium
ATTTTGGCTCGCGTTCTTCGCCCGCTCGCGCTGATTGTTACGGCGGCGTGCATGGCCGTTCCGGCCCAGGCGCAAACACCGGCGCCGCGCGAGCTTGCGATTGAGCAGCAATTCCTCACCGGGCTTGGCCTTCTCAACGCCGGGCGGCCGCGCGAGGCGATCCCGCGGTTCCTCGCGATCCTGGCTGACGACCCAAGCCTTGTGCGCGTGCGGCTGGAGCTGGCGCGCGCCTATTTCGCGGCAGAGCAGTGGGAGCGCGCGCGCGAGCAATTCTTTATCGTGCTCTCGGGCGACGTGCCTGAACCAGTACGCCTGCGCGTTCTGGATTTTATTCGTGCCATCGACGCGCGGCGCAGCGTGGATTGGGATATCGATCTTTCGCTGGCTCGCGCCGGTGATGGGCGCAATTTCGATACCGATGATGTTCTGCTTGATTTTGGGGGCCTGCCGCTGCCCTCCACCATCGATCGCAACACGCGAACCGAGACGGCGCTCCGCCTTCAAACCTCGGTGGAACTGCGCCGGCCGCTTGAGCTGGGGTTTGGAGCGCTGGGCGTGCCCTCGGCATTTGCGCGGTTCGAGTTGACGTCGATCGACGCATCCGGCTCGGAACTCGACGATGCCACCGTTGGCGCGCGGGCTGGCCTGCGGTTCGTCACCGGGCGCGCCACATCGAGCCTCGCCCCATTTTACACCCAGCGCTACCTGGGCGGCGACAAGTTTGAGGCCTCCGCGGGCGTGACGCTGAGCCATGAGCGGCGTTTTCAACGCGGGCTATTTGTGTTCGGATCACTCACCTATACGGATATCGAGAACGACAACCGCGATGATCTGAGCGGGCATCAAACGCAGATCTTCGCAGGGCTCAGCCGCTCGATCGGCGGGCAAAGTAGCATCGGTGCCTCGATAACGATCACCGACAAATCCGTGCCACTGGATCTCGACAACGCAGTGACGACGCGGCTGCGTGTATTCGGAACACGGCAAACTGCGAATGGCTTCGTGTTCGAGCCGGCCGTTTTCGTGGAGCGGAAGCATTTCGAAACGCCCAGCCCGCTTTTCACCGAAGATCCAGATGAGCGCACGCTGGGCGCATCGCTGCGGATCGAAAAGTCGGATCTGTTCCTGTTCGAGGGCTTTACGCCTTATGCGGAGATCGAGGCGCAGCGCACGGTATCCGGCGTTGATGCCTATAGCTTCCGCGAAACCGAATTGCGCGTCGGGGTTGAACGCCGGTTCTGAGGGCCTACTCGTCGACGCGGCCGCGCAGCGCCTTCACCTCGCCCCGCACCTTCTTTGCCTTGATCCGCCGTTCGACCGATCCCTTGGTGGGCCGCGTCGGCCGGCGTTTCTTCGGCGCGACGGTGGCCTTGCGGATCAGATCGGCCAGCCGCGCGCGCGCGATGTCGCGGTTGCGCGCTTGGCTGCGGGCCTCGCGCGCCTCGATCACGACCGCGCCCTCTTTCGTCCATCGCCGCCCCGCAAGCCGTTTCAGCCGTGCCTTTACGGGGCCCGGCAAGTTTGGTGAGCGCGCGGCCTCGAACCGCAGCTGCACAGCGGTATCCACCTTGTTGACGTTTTGGCCGCCCGGACCGGAAGCGCGCGTGAATTGCTCGGTGAGCTCCCAATCCTCGATCTTGATTTCATCGGTGATGCGCATGGGGCTGGAATAGCGGCTGGGCGTCGGCGCGACTAATGGAAAACGGCCGCCGGATGCCGGCGGCCGTTCGAGTATCTCAGAGATGGGCCAGTTAGGGACTTTGGGGCCCAATCGGAAGTGTTCTGCCCTCGGGATTGCCCTTAGGCGACGGTCCCTCCGACTGTTCCGACACCTCTCTCCAATATCACTCTCGACACTGGACCACCTCCTTTCAGTTGTTGACCGATACGCTGAAGGTGGCACAGATTTTGTGTTTGTCAAAACCTTTCACGCAACCCCTGCGCCAAGGCGCCGCACAATAAGGCGAAACGGGAACAATGCGATCAAAGCGAGGGCAATCTTTACCCCCCAGTCCGCAATTGCGAGCGACACCCACAACGGCGCCACGGGCCCCGCGCCCAGAAGCGGCAGCGCCTCATTGGCCCAGCTCACATCGTTGGCCGGTTCGATCCAGATCAGCGCGGCGCTGAAGGCGATGGTGAAGAACAGTGCGGTGTCGATCGTTGAACCCACGAGGGTTGAGGCCAGCGGCGCCCGCCACCAGCTTCCGTCCCGCAGCCGATTGAAGATTGCGATATCAACAAGCTGCGCGGTCAGGAACGCGATGCCAGAGCCGATGGCGATGCGTAGCGTCACAAGTGGCCCGAATTCGCCTACGATTTGTGTTCCGATCAGCGAGCAGGCCACGCCCGTGAGAAACCCGGCGAAGACCACTTTGCGCGCTGTGGCGCTGCCATAAACCCGGTTCATCACATCGGTCACCAGAAAGGCAAGCGGGTAGGTGAAGGCTCCCCATGTCAGCCACTGGCCGAAGAGAAATTGCACGAGGATATTCGAGGCCACCACAACGGCAGCCATGGCAAGAATGCCGGGCAAAAGGCGGGTCATGAGGTTTTTTCCGTTTTTACAAGGTTGCGGAGACTTGGCCCGCATCGCGGGACGGCGCGGGATAGCTTTTGCGCCTCAGTCGGTCAACCGATATTCCACGATCTCCGTTTTGAGGAAGAACGCGAAGTTGTCGTCGGAAATCATCGTGAGGCGGGTTCTGCCCTCAGTATCACGCCACACGGCAAGGCCTTCGAGATTCTGATGCCGCCGCGCCGGTGTTTCGAGCACGGTTTCGCCGCCTGAAAGGCTGTCATTGCCAATGTCGAACCGTCGAATCCGGGTTTGAAAGCCCAAGAGCCCCCGAAACCAGCGCTCCAGCACATAAAGCCGCCCATCGGGCCCGATATCGGCGCCGACGGGGCTGAAGCGGCCAATGCGGGGGATCGACGCGAAGATGCGCCATCCACCCGCGTTGTAGGTGAGTACCGGATGCGGCTCATCCCGCCCGCCGCCTTGTTCGGGCAAGGCGAAGAGCCGACCACCGGCGTCGGCAGCCAGCGCCTCAAGCCCCCGGTTGCGATGCCCCCGGCGCACGATCAGCGGGGGCGGCAGGCGCTCTGGGGCGGCCTTGGCAGAGCGGTATAGCGCCACTCGGTGAGCGCTTTCGAAACTCACAAAGAACGGCCCTTGCCCGGGCCAGGCCAGCCCTTCTGCATCGGTCATATTGCGCCCATCGCCCGTGGGCTCGGTGCCGCGAAGCGGGCCCGAATGGTCGATCGTCACGCGACGGATTTGGCCTGCGTGCCGCACTAAGCTTCCGGTGATCAAGAGACCCCGATCGCCAATCGCGTGAAACGCAGTGCCTGTCGCGTCGAGATCAATTGCGCTCAACCCACCGAAATCGGAGCTGTCTTCTTGCCACGTGTAAACGCCCACAAGCTCTGCCTCTGCAAAGGCAGGAAGGGCGTAGACAATCAGGGCAAGGCTTAGCGCGAGGCGAGAACGGCGCGGCATTGCTCAGGCAGATCGGCCATCACAAGCTCGCGCCGCGGCGTGGGCGCTGGCACGTTCGGGTCTGGTGGCGGCGGGTTTAGGATATTGTCGACCCATTCCTGGGCTTCCGCGCATCCATCCCCCGGGGGTGGTGCGACCTGTTCCACACAACTTCGCGCCCCGCGCGGGCACGCGAGCCGCACATGGAAGTGGTAGTGATGCCCCCACCACGGACGGATTTTGCGCAGCCACGCGCGATTGCCGCGGGCCTCGTTGCACATCTGCACTTTCGCGCCCGGAAACACGAAGATCCGCGTCACCGCGCGGTCCTGCGCGGCGGCCTTGAGGATCTCGTAATGCGCGCGGCTCCAGTTTTCGTTTACAAAGGCGCCCTCGGCCCGGCGCGTGGAGATTGACGAGATGTTTTCCCGCGCCTGCCGGCTCAGCCCCAGATCGGTGGCTGGGCGCATCCAGATATCAACGTCGAGCCCCGATTGGTGGGATCGATGGCCTGAAACCGGTCCGCCCCTGGGCTGCGAAAGATCGCCCACATAGAGCCCTTCCCAGCCTGGTTGCGCGGCGGCAGTCTCCGACAGCCGCTTGATGAAATTGATCACCTCGGGGTGGCCCCAGTTGCGGTTGCGCGACAGCCGCATTGCCTGCCAGGTGGGCCCGGTTTCGGCCAGTTCTACCCCACCGGCAAGGCAGCCGTTCGAATGCCCACCGATTACGGTGGATCGGTGCGAGGTTGGCGTGGGTTTGGCGGCAAACAGCTCTTTCGCCGTAGGCTCGGCCACCGCCGGTTGCGCGAGGATAAGAACGGCCAACGCCGCCGCTATGCGTTTCATCATGGCTCTGCTCGATCTCCGTCGGGTTTCACCCAGCCTAGCAAGAGAAGCCCGATTGCGAAAAGCACCAATAGTGGGATCACACCCAATTGCTGGCTGCCCGTTGCGGCGGTGACGATGCCGATTGAGAGCGGCGCGACGAACGACGTCGCCTTGCCCGCCAGCGCATAGAGCCCGAAGGCTTCCGTGATCCGCGCGGGATCGGCCTGTCGCACCATCATCGAACGGCTGGAGGATTGGAGCGCCCCGCCCGCCGCGCCGATCACGGCTCCAACGATGTAAAAGGTGATGTTCGGCAGGGCCGAGCCCTCGGCCACCGGGACGCCGAACACAGACGTGGGCGAGACGAAGATGATTGCAGCGGCTACCACCGTCAGCGCGAGGATCGCAACGGTGATCACCGGCTTCGGCCCGTAGCGCCCATCCGCGCGCCCGCCGATCCAGCAGAAAAGCGCCCCAGTGATGATGGCCAGGATGCCGAAGACGCCCACATCAACAACGCTCCACCCCAACACCCCTGCCGCGTAGATCCCGCCAAACGCATAGATGCCGTTGAGCGCATCGCGATAGAACATGGATGAGGCGAGGTAGGCGAAAAGGCTTGGGCGCTGCGGCAGACGGCGCAGGGTTTGGCCAAGTGCGGCGAGGGCAGGCCGCACGGCGCCTTTCATATACCCCGCCGGGCGCGGATCTCGAACGAACAAAAAGAACGGCACCATGAAAACGATGAACCACAGCGCCGTCAGCGGCCCCACGAAGCGAGTGCCTTCGCGCGCTTCAGCATCGAGCCCGAAGGGCGGGGCGAGGCCCAGGAAGGTGCGCCCCGTCTCGGCACTTTCGGCAAAGAAAAAGAGCATGATGATAAGCGCGGCCAACCCGCCCAGATAGCCGAAGGCCCAGCCGTTGCCGGAGATGCGCCCGATCTCATCGCGCGTGCCAAGATCGGGAAGCATGGAGTTGGTGAAGATCGTCGCAAACTCCATCCCCATCAGCCCGAGCGCGAAGAACGCCAGCACCAGGATCAGGTTGAAATCGGCGGGCGTGGCGAGCCAAAGTCCTGCCGCGCCAATCACGTAAAGTGCCGAGAAGATCCAGATCCAGCGCATCCGCGTGCCCGAGGTATCTGCAATGGCGCCGAGGATCGGGGCGAGAAACGCAATGATCAGCCCCGCCGTGCCGATGCCGAAGCCCCATGCGGCCTGTGCCGCGGAACCATCGCCGAGAAGCTCGTTTATGTAGGGGCCGAAGATGAAGGTCAGCAGCAGCGTGTTGTAGGGCTGGCTCGCCCAATCGAAGAAGAACCATCCCCAGATGCGTTGCCGTTGGGTAGGGGCTGCCATGGCGGGCCTCCGCGCTGCGCTTGGGCGCACTGAAACAGCCGGGTGGCTTCCGTGCAATGCAAATTGCCTGCGCCTTGTCACCCCGCGCCCGCGCGCTTAGGTGTGCGCCCAGACGCGAAGAGAAGGCCCGCCCATGAACGCGATATTCGGTATCCTCGACATGCTGCTTGATGTGGCGTTCTTTATCATGATCGTGCACATCATCGTCAGCTGGCTGATCGCGTTTCAGGTGCTAAACCTCTATCAGCCGCTCGTGGCGCAAATCTGGGATGGGCTGAACCGTCTTCTTGAGCCGATCTATGCGCCGATCCGCCGGATGCTTCCCAATACCGGGGGGCTGGATCTGGCCCCGCTTGTGGCGTTTCTGATCCTTATTGCCGTGCGCGATTTCATTCTACCGGATCTCTATCGAGCGCTGATCTAACGGCGCTTGTTCACCGCCTGTTCATGTGGAATGGTTCACATCAACGAGCAGTTTGAACCAAAATGAACAGGTCTGATGGACGAGCCGCGCGCGCTTCTCGCCTCTGTCTTTGGCTTTGACGATTTCCGGCCCGGGCAGGAAGAGGTCGTCGCCGCCGTCACCGCCGGGCAGAACACCCTTGCGATCATGCCCACGGGCGGCGGCAAATCCCTGTGCTACCAGCTTCCCGCGCTGTGCCGTGAGGGGGTGACGGTTGTGATTTCGCCGCTGATTGCGCTGATGCGCGATCAGGTTCGCGCGCTTCGCGAGGCGGGCGTGGCGGCCGGTGCGATCACATCCGGCAATACCGACGCCGAGACCGAGGCGGTCTTTGCCGCGCTCGATGCCGGCACACTGAAGCTTCTCTACATGGCGCCCGAACGGCTGGCCTCCGGCGGCACGGAGCGGCTTTTGCGCCGGGCGGGTGTTTCGCTCATCGCGGTGGATGAGGCCCATTGCGTGAGCCAATGGGGCCATGATTTTCGCCCCGACTACCTCCGGATCGGCGCCTTGCGAGCGAGCCTCGATGTGCCGCTGGCCGCCTTCACCGCCACGGCGGATGAGGAAACACGCGCTGAGATCGTCACCCGCCTTTTCGCGGGTGAAGCACCCGTCACTTTTTTGCGCGGATTTGATCGCCCCAATATCCACTTGGCCTTCGAGCCCAAGAACAAGCCGCGCGATCAGATCATGGCCTTCGCCGCCGCGCGGAAGGGGCAATCGGGGATCGTCTATTGCGGCACCCGGGCGAAGACGGAAAGCCTGGCCGCTGCGCTGGGCGCCGCTGGGCATCCCGCCTGCCATTATCATGCAGGAATGGAGCCAGACGCGCGCCGGGCGGTGGAAGAGCGGTTTCAGCGCGAGGACGGGCTGATCGTGGTGGCCACCGTCGCCTTCGGGATGGGAATCGATAAGCCCGATATCCGCTGGGTGGCCCATGCCGATCTGCCGAAATCCATCGAGGCCTACTATCAGGAGATCGGGCGCGCGGGCCGTGATGGCGCGCCTGCCGAGACGCTCACGCTTTATGGCGCCGATGATATCCGTTACCGCCGCACTCAGATCGATGAGGGGCTTGCGCCGCCTGAACGCAAGGGCGCCGATCACGGGCGGCTGAACGCGCTCCTGGGCTTGGCCGAGGCGCAGGCGTGCCGCCGTGTGGCGCTTCTGGGCTATTTCGGCGAGGCGGCCGCCCCTTGCGGCAACTGCGATCTCTGCGCCCGGCCGCCCGAAACCTATGATGGATCCGTCGCCGTTCAGAAGGCGCTTTCGGCAATCTTGCGCACGGGCGAAAGCTTCGGCGCAGGCCACTTGATTGATATTCTCGTGGGCAATGTCACCGACAAGGTCCGCGCGCGCGGCCATGATCAGCTGCCCACCTTCGGGGTCGGCAAGGATCTCGACAAGCGCGCCTGGCAGGGCGTGTTCCGCCAGATGATGGGCCATGATCTGGTGCGCCCCGATCCCGAACGCCACGGCGCGCTTCGGATGACGGGGGCCGCGCGCCCGATCCTACGCGGCGAGGCGGATATCCGGCTGCGGCGCGATGTGATCACGCGGGCCGCGCGCCCCGCGGCAAAGGCGCTTGTCTCCGATGAAGACGCGCCGCTTCTGGCCGCGCTGAAGGCGCGTCGGCGCGCGCTGGCGGAGGCGCAGCGGGTGCCCGCTTACGTTATCTTCCCGGATCGCACGTTGATCGAGATGGCCGAGGCCCGGCCCGAAACGCTCGACGCCATGGCGCGCGTCGGCGGAGTGGGCGCCAAGAAGCTGGAGCGCTATGGCGCGACCTTTCTCGAAGTGATCCGGGGCGAGGCGCCCGAAATCCCTCACCCCGCGCGCCGGAAACTGGCCGGTCAGGCGGGGGCCGAGGTGTATGACAGACTTGTAGAAACCCAGG
>JBCCRC010000108.1:0-7702 GCA_039208375.1 Pseudomonadota bacterium
TCTACCGATCCTACCTCGTTGCGGCAGACCTTGCGCCGATCGAGGCGCTCTTTGCGGCATTGCGCCAGCGTGGATTTCGCGCGCTGGGTCTCTTTGCGCCATCGTTGAAGGCACCAGGCGCGCGTGCCTGGCTTGCGCGCCAGGTTCGCCAACTGGCGCCAGCGGCGATCGTAAACGCAACGTCGTTCTCAGGACGGGGCGATGAGGGCAGCTCCCCGCTTGATGCGTCGGGCGCGCCCGTCTTTCAGGTGGCACTTGCCACCTCGACTCGCGATGTCTGGAAAGAAGCGGAGCGCGGCCTGTCGCCGGCCGATCTGGCGATGCATGTCGTGTTGCCCGAGGTTGATGGGCGTCTCTTTGCAGGCGTAGCTTCATTCAAAGAGCCGGGCAATCGGGATAACCATTTAGAATTTGCGCGTTATGCCCATTCGCCCGACACCCATCGCATCGCGGCGATTGCAGATCGTGTAGCTGCCTGGCATCGGCTTGGCGCCACCCCGGCGGCGACGCGCAGAGTAGCGCTCGTTTTGTCTACCTATCCCGGGCGGGGCTGGAACATGGCCCACGCTGTGGGGCTCGATGCCCTGGCCTCTGCAGAGGCGGTCCTTGACGATCTGTCATCCGCAGGCCACCGCATAATGAGTGGTGCCGTGCTTCACAGCGCGCTTGCAATCGAGCGCATACACTGGCCGATGAAAGCCTATCGCGCTGCTCTGGCCCGCCTGCCGCAGGCCTTGCGCGATGATCTGCAGGCGGCCTGGGGGGCACCCGAGGCCGATGCGGATGCGGGCCCGGGCGGCTTTGCCTTTGCCGCAACTCGCCGAGGCGCGGCCCTTGTGGCGCTGCAACCCGAACGCGGCAATCCGATGTCGCGGGAGGATGAATACCACGATCTATCTCGCGTGCCGCGCCACGCGTATGTGGCCTTCTATCTTTGGCTCCGCGCAGAGGCCGATGCGCTCATCCATATCGGTGCCCATGGCACGCTGGAATGGCTGCCGGGCAAATCCGTTGCGCTTTCTGGCGTGTGCTGGCCCGAGGCGCTGATCGGCGATTTGCCGGTGATCTACCCGTTCATCGTAAACGATCCCGGGGAAGCGGCCCAAGCCAAGCGGCGGATCGGCGCCGTGACGCTGGGCCATATCCCGCCGCCCTTGCAAGCTTCGGGTGTCCCGGAACGCCTTACCCGGCTCGAGGCACTGCTCGATGAGTTCTCCAACGCCGACGGGCTTGACCCCCGCCGCCGCGATCGCCTGATGGGGGATATCCGTGATGAAGCACAAGCGCTCGGGGTGGAGAGCGATCTGGGAATCAATGCGGCGCTTTGCCCAGCTGAGGCAATCACCCGGATTGACCGTTTTGTCTGCGATGTGAAGGAAAGCCAGTTCGGCGATGGCCTTCACGTTTGGGGCCGTGCGACAGCGTCGGAGGGCCCGTTTGATACGTCCACCACGGCAAAGGCCGAGCGTGGCGCACTTCTCGATGCCATTGCTGGCCGGCGCATCGAGGCGGGCCCCTCCGGCTCCCCCTATCGCGGGCGCACCGATGTTTTGCCGACGGGCCGCAACCTCTACACGACCGACCCTCGCAGTGTTCCAACTCGCGCGGCGTTTCGGCAGGGGGTCGCCCTCGCCGACGAGCTGATCCGCCGGCATTTGCAGGAGGAAGGCGATTGGCCGAAGGGTCTCATCGTGGATCTCTGGGGCTCGGCCACAATGCGCACGGCGGGTGAGGAATTCGCAATGGCGCTCGCGCTTCTGGGCGTCAGGCCGCGATGGGATGAGGGGTCGGAGCGGGTGTCTGGCATCGAAGTCATCCCGATTGCAGAGCTTGATCGCCCGCGGATTGACGTGACCCTGCGCGTTTCCGGCCTCTTCCGCGACGTATTCCCAACGCTTTCGGCGCTGTTTCAACAGGCGGTGCGGGCGCTTGCGGCACGTGATGAGGCCCCGGATTGGAACCCGTACGCGGGTTCCGAAGCCCCACGGGTGTATGGGCCCGCACCGGGCAGTTTCGGGCTAGGCATGGGCCCGTCCCTTGGCGATTACTCAGAAGAGGGGCGCCGGGCGGCGGGCGAAGCTTGGCTGGCAGCCTCAAGTTGGGCACTTGATGGCGAGCAACAGCGCAAGGATCTTGAGGGCTTGAAAGCACGCGTCGCAGGCGCTGATGCGTTCGTACATCTGCAAGATCTGCCGGAAACCGATCTGCTTTTGGCGGAGGATTATGCAAGCCACGAGGCCGGGTTTGCGGCGGCCCAAGCCGTCGCCGGCGGTGACGCCCGCTTGTACCATTTTGACAATACTAATCCTGCGCGGCCACGCGCCCGGGCCCTGAGCGAAGAGATCGCCCGGGTGGTGCAGGCCCGTGCAGCCAACCCGGCGTGGATCGCAGGCATGCGTCGGCACGGCTTTCGTGGCGCGGCCGAGATTGCCTCAACGCTCGAACACTTGGCCGCGTTTGCGCATCTTGCAGGCGTCGTTGGCCCCCATCTCTTTGACGCGTTCTGGCAGGCCACGCTCGGCGATGAGGGGGTGGTGGACTTTATGCGGGAAGCGAACCCCGAGGCGCTTACGGCCATGCGCCAGCGGTTTGCAGAGTTGCATGCCGCGGGGCTCTGGCAGTCGCGCCGCAATGCGATCCTTGCCACACTCGACGCGCCGGCCTTGGAGACCGGGGCGTGAGCGTGCCCCAGATCCGCGGTTGGTGCCCGAGTGCCTACAGGCCCATGCTATCGGGCGATGGGCTGGTCGTACGTGTGCCGCCACCGCTGGGTGAGATCACATCAAGGCAGTCGGCGGGCCTTGCCGATCTCGCCGAGCGTTTCGGCAATGGGCTTGTTGACCTGACAAATCGCGGCAACCTGCAGATCCGTGGGGTTCGCCCCGATGGGCATGGTCCGCTGCTTGAGGCATTGGGCGCGTTGGGTTTGCTGGGGCCGGTGGCCGAGGTACGGCACGCGATCGTTCTCAACCCATTTCGCACCGAGGGCTCGGTTGACGCGCAGATCGCCAAGCTATTGGCCCAGGCGCTAGCGTCACCGGATTTCGCCGCCCTGCCTTCAAAGTTTGGCTTTTCCGTTGAAACCGGGCCAAGGCGGCGATTGGCGCATGTGAGTTCCGACATTCGGATCGAAGCGGGCGAGGGCGGTCTGATTGTACGCGCGGAGGGGTGTTCTTTGGGTCGCGCGGTGGTGAGGGTTGGGAGCGCCGTAGCGCTTGCGCAAGAGATGGCGCGCTGGTTCATCGCTTCGGGTGGCATTGGTGCAGACGGGCGCGGCCGGATGGCAAGGCACCTCGCCGCGGGCGCGGAAATTCCCGATACACTCGCCGGAGATTGTGAACCGCTTCCTGCGGCGCCCCCTCCCGACCCGGGCGTGTACCCCGATGGTGCGCTTGTCGGCGTTCCGTTTGGCCAGCTTACCGCAAGTGATTTGCGCACGCTTTCCGGGGTTGGGGCACGGGTATTTAGGATCACGCCGTGGCGGATGATTTTTCTCCCCGGCGTTGACGAGGCATCGTTGTCGCATCTGGCCGGGGCGCTGATCACAGCGCCGGCAGATCCGCTTTTGCGGGTCGATGCATGTACCGGCGCACCGGGCTGCCCCCAGGCAAGCGTTGAGACCCGCGACTTGGCGCGCTCGCTTGCCACCCGTTTGCCCGCAGATGCCACGCTGCATGTCTCTGGCTGCGCCAAAGGCTGCGCGCATCCGCGGCGAGCAGATCTTACGCTTGTTGGCCGTGATGGCGGCTTCGACCTTGTCAGGAATGGCGCGCCGTGGGATGACGCGATCCGCCGTGGGATCCACCCGCGGCAGGTGGCGGATTTCATCAACGGCTGACCGATGCCCTACAGCTACGAAACCGATGGCGCAGCGATCTATGCCGAAAGCTTCGCCACGATCCGAGCAGAGGCGGATCTGGATCGGTTCGCGCCGGAAGAAGAACAGGTCGCCGTGCGAATGATCCATGCCGCGGGGCTTGTGGGCCTCGAAACGCATGTGCGGTTTTCGCCCAATATGGTTTCGGCAGCGCGCGCCGCGCTTGAGGCTGGCGCGCCGATACTCTGCGATGCGCGGATGGTCAGCGAAGGGATCACGCGCAAACGTCTGCCTGCGGAAAACCCGGTGATCTGTACATTGCAGGATGCAGCGGTGCCGGCCCTCGCGGCAAAACTAGGTACCACGCGCTCCGCTGCAGCGTTGGAGCTGTGGCGAACCCGGCTTGCGGGCAGCGTCGTGGCGATCGGCAACGCGCCCACGGCGCTGTTTCACTTGCTTGAAATGTTGGAGGATCCCGAAACGCCGCGCCCCGCGGCGATCATCGGCTGCCCCGTGGGCTTCGTCGGCGCGGCGGAATCTAAAGCGGCCTTGTGGGACGCGCAGCCAGCGCCCAGCCTCATCGTGGAGGGCCGCTTGGGCGGCAGCGCAATTACAGTCGCGGCGGTGAACGCACTTGCGAGCCGTGCCGAATGAGCGTTGGGCTGGGCACGATCTGGGGCGTCGGCCTCGGCCCGGGTGACCCCGATCTGATGAGCGTTCGGGCGGATCGGCTGGTGCGCGCTGCGCGTCACGTTGCCTTCTTTCGCAAAGCCGGGCGGCCCGGGCGCGCGCGCACCATCGTCCAGGGTTTGTTACATCCGGATGCGCGGGACATTCCAATGGAATACCCGGTGACCACGGAAATCCCCTTCG
Organism: Pseudomonadota bacterium; assembly: GCA_039208375.1. Classification (GTDB taxonomy): domain Bacteria; phylum Pseudomonadota; class Alphaproteobacteria; order Rhodobacterales; family Rhodobacteraceae; genus JANQPC01. The sequence goes on from JBCCRC010000108.1 coordinate 4,691, forward strand.
ATGATCCGCGTTATGGCGAATGCTTGTCAGCCTTCTACGCAGAGGTGACCGCCCGCTTGCGCGACCTGGCGCGCGATGGAGAAGATGTTGTTGTTCTCTGCGAAGGTGACCCGTTTTTCTACGGCAGTTTCATGCACCTCTACACGCGCCTGCATGTAGATGTGCCGGTGCGCGTTGTGCCCGCGATCACCGGCATGTCGGCAGCGTGGACGGCGACGGGCATTCCGATGACGTGGGGGGACGATGTGCTGACCGTGCTCATGGGCACGATGCCGGAGGCTGAACTCACCCGCCGTATGCGCGATAGCGATGCCATTGTGGTGATGAAAGTCGGGCGCAACTTGGCGAAGGTGCGCGGCGCCCTGCAAGCCGCGGGAAAGCTGGGCCGCGCATGGCTTGTCGAATGCGCCAGCATGGCTGAAGAACGCGCAGTGCCGCTGGCTGAGGCGGGTGATCGCGCGGCCCCTTACTTTTCGATCGTCATCGTCCACGGCCAGGGGCGGCGGCCGTGAGCGGTTGGCTCGCGATTGCGGGGCTGGGCCCTGGCAGCGACATGCTTCTGACGCCTGAAGTGAGCCTGGCGCTTGCGGAGGCCACCGATGTGGTGGGTTACGTTCCTTATGTGCGCCGGGTACCCGAGCGTGCAGGCCTGACGCGCCATGAGACGGACAATCGCGAAGAGCTGGCTCGTGCGCGCCATGCGCTGGACATGGCCTTGGCCGGGCGACGCGTGGTGATCGTCAGCTCCGGCGACCCAGGCGTGTTCGCTATGGCGGCCGCGGTGTTCGAAGTTGTGGAGGCCGGGCCCGCCGCGTGGCGCGCGCTCGAGATCCGCGTGCTTCCCGGGATCACTGCGATGCTTGCCGCAGCGGCCCGCGCCGGGGCGCCGCTTGGCCATGACTTCTGCGCCATCAATCTCAGCGATAACCTCAAGCCCTGGGCGTTGATCGAACGGCGCTTGCGCCTAGCGGTGGAGGCCGATTTCGCCATCGCGCTCTACAACCCGCGCTCGAAAAGCCGCCCAGAAGGCTTTGCGCGGGCGCTTGATCTGCTGGGGAAGATCTGTGAACGCGATCGGGTGTTGATCTTCGCGCGCGCCGTCTCGACGTCGGAAGAAGATCTAAGAGTCGTGCGGCTCTCCGAAGCGGCGCCGGAGATGGCGGATATGCGTACCGTTGTGCTGATTGGCTCATCCTCGACGCGCATCATCGAGCGAGATGACGTGCCCATTGTCTACACCCCAAGGGCGGTTCCGGAATGAGCGATCCAGTCGAAGACTGCCTCGGTTTCGTGAACTTCCAGGCGCGGCGGCTGTGCTGGGCGGTCGATCATCAGAACCGGCAGGCCGAGCGCCCGGGCCGCAGCAATCTTGGCATAAGCCCCTGTGCCGCCCGAATTTTTCGAAACAACGAGTTCTATGCCATACCGCTTCATCAGCGCCTGGTCGCCTTCCGCATCGAACGGCCCGCGATCAACGATCACTTCGGCCTCAGGGAAGGGCAGCGGGCCCTTGGGGGGATCGACAAGGCGCAAGAGATAGCGGTGCTGGGGATTGGGCGCGAAAGCGTCAAGCTGCATCCGCCCCACCGCGAGCATCACATGCGCCCGTTGGCGTTTGAGCGCGGCGACTGCAGCGGGGATATCCGCCGCGCGCTCCCACCGATCTCCCGGATCCGCGTGCCATTCGGGCCGGGTCAGCGCGATCAGCGGCACGCCCGCCCGGGCACAGCCAGCCACCGCGTTGCGGCTCATCTGAACGGCGAACGGATGCGTGGCGTCAACCACATGGGTAACTCCGGTTTCTCGCAGATATCGCGCCAGCCCGTCTGCGCCGCCAAAGCCGCCCGCGCGCTGCGGGAGCGGCTGGCGCAGGGGGCGTTCCACACGGCCCGCGAACGATACTTGGCCCGCAATCCCACGCTCGGCTACGGCCCGCGCGAAAGCAGTCGCCTCGGTTGTACCCGCGAGGATCAACAGGTTGGGCGCCATGGCTGAGGCTCCGTCAAATACCGCGTGGCTCACGATCGTGGGCATTGGCGAGGATGGCCCGGACGGGCTTTCCCCTGCAAGCCGTCGTGCGCTGGACGCCGCAGATGTGGTGATGGGGCCGCCCCGGCACCTTTCGCTCTTGCCCGAGATCAAGGCAGAAACCGTCGCTTGGCCGGTGCCGTTTGCCGATGGCCTGCCGATGCTTGAAGCTTGGCGCGGCAGCAACGTGGTTGTTCTGGTCTCGGGCGATCCGTTTTGGTTCGGTGCAGGCGTTGCGATTTCGCGCCGATTGGATCGGTCGGAATGGGTCGCCTTGCCAGGGCCATCGGCGTTTTCGTTGGCGGCTTCTCGGATGGGCTGGCCGTTGGAGGGCACCATGTGCTTCGGCCTCCATGCCGCGCCCCTCGGCCGTTTGCGCCCGCACCTTGCCCCCGGCGCTCGCATGATTGTTCTTCTACGCGACGGGCCAAGCGTGCCGACCTTCGCCCAATATCTCGCTGATCTAGGGTTCGGGCCAAGCCGTGTCACTGTGTTGGAGGCGCTTGGGGGCCCCCGCGAACGCATCACCGAGGCAGTGGCCGAATGTGTTCCCGATACCGCGTTTGAACACCCCGTCGCCGTGGCGATAGAGGTTTCGGGAAGCGGTTCGGCGCTTCCCAGCGCCAGCGGGATTGCGGACAGTTTCTTTGAAACCGATGGTCAAATCACCAAGCGACCCTTGCGGGCCCTGGCTCTGTCGGCCCTGGCACCTATCCCCGGTGAACTGCTTTGGGATATCGGCGGCGGCTCCGGCTCCATCGCCATCGAATGGCTCCTTGCGCATCGCGCGAATATGGCAGTGAGCATCGAGCTGCGGTCGGATCGTGCAGCGCGCATCCGGGCCAACGCCGAGGCCCTTGGCGTGGACAGGCTACAGGTGGTTGAGGGCGAAGCCCCAGACGTGCTGGAGGGCCTTGAAACGCCCGACGCCATTTTTGTTGGTGGAGGCTTGTCAGAGGCTTTGTGCGACGCGCTTATCGCTCA
>JBCCRC010000109.1:0-7628 GCA_039208375.1 Pseudomonadota bacterium
CGATATCTCGATGCAATATGCGCAGGATCGCAAGCAGTTCGGCAAATCGCTGATCGAATTCCCCCGCGTCTCCGGCAAGCTCGCCATGATGGCGGTCGAGATTATGGTGGCGCGCCAGCTCACCTATTTCTCGGCCCGCGAGAAGGATGAAGAGCGGCGCTGCGATCTTGAGGCTGGCATGGCCAAGCTGCTCGGCGCCCGCGTGGCCTGGGCGGCGGCCGATAACGGGCTTCAGATCCACGGCGGCAACGGCTTCGCGCTTGAATATGCGATCAGCCGGGTGCTGTGCGATGCGCGGATCCTCAACATCTTCGAGGGTGCCGCCGAGATTCAGGCGCAGGTCATCGCGCGCAGGCTCCTCGGCTAGCCGCTATCAGGCAGTGTCCAGTGGACACTGCTCTCGGCGGCACGCAGAGATCCGGTGGCAGGTGTTCGCGCGCAAAATTCCACCGGCCGTTTGGCGCGGGCTCTTGCGACGATGGAAATCGCTCTTAAGTTAGAGGCTCTAACTTGGGAGCTTCGCTATGCCGCAAACCGTTCTCCTCACTGGCGTCACCGGCTTTATCGCCAAGCGCATCGCGCTTGATCTTCTTAATGCCGGCCACACGGTGCGCGGATCGCTCAGGTCCGCCAAACGGGCCGATGAGGTGCGCGATGCCGTTCGCCCGCATCTCACCGATCCCGCCGCGCTGGAGCGGCTCAGCTTCGTGGAGCTCGATCTGATGCGCGATGAAGGCTGGGACGCCGCGCTCGACGGGGTGGATGCGTTGATGCACACGGCCTCCCCCTTCCCGATGACCCAGCCGAAAGATGAAAACGATCTGATCCGCCCGGCGGTGGATGGCACCCTGCGCGCGCTCCGCGCCGCTGACGCCGCGGGCGTCACGCGGGTGGTGCTCACCTCCTCTGTCGTGGCCATCGAGGCGGTGGAGGTGGGCGGGCGCCCCTACACGCCCGCGGATTGGAGCGATCCGGCGCACCCCAAGTCCTCCGCCTACTACAAATCCAAAACGTTGGCGGAGCGTGCGGCTTGGGATTTCGTGGCCGATCACCCGCAGATGCAGTTGACCACCGTCAACCCCGCGCTGGTTCTGGGCACGCCCATGGATGCGCAGTACGGCACATCGCTGCAACTCGTCGAACGGGTGTTCAACGGAAGCGATCCGATGGTGCCCGATATCGGCTTCGGGGTTGTTGATGTGTCTGATGTGTCCGCCATGCATGTCGCCGCGCTGGAGCGGCCGGAAACGGCGGGCAACCGCTATATCGCATCCGCCGCGTCGGTCTCGATGGTCGAAATGGCGCGCCACCTCAAAGCCGCCTATCCGGATCGGAAAATCCCCACCCGCGTCGCCCCGAAGCTGATGCTGCGGGTGCTTGCGCTTTTCGATAGCACGATCAAAACAGTCCTCCCCGGCCTTGGCATCACACCGAAATTCGACACAAGCGCCACGACCCGCGATCTGGGCATTACCTTCACACCGTGGGAAAAGGCGACAGAGCGCGCCGCCGCGGCAATCGCCGCACACTAGGCCCGCTCACACCGCGCGGCGCACAAGATCCACGAGGCGCGCGCGCGCCTCCGGCAGGGGCTTGTCGCCGAGGCTCGCGGCGAGTTGGTTCGCGAGAAAATGCCCCGTGGTGCGCAGGCCATCGGCAATCTCGCCCATCTCGCCCCGCCCCTCGCCCAAAAGCGCGGGCGGCAGGGGGAGGAGCTTCTCCGCCCAGGCCCCCGCGCCCTCGGCGCTCACCGCCCGGCCCGTGCGCGGGGAAACATAGGCCAGATCCTCCAGCGCCCCCGTCACCGCGCAGCGGCTGAGATCGAGCGCAAAGCCCATGTCATCGAGCAGCGCCAGTTCCCACCGCAGATACGCCAGCGGCCAGGCCGGGTTCGCCCCGATCAGATCGAGGAGCGCCACCGTGCGGCGGTAAAGCTGGGCATGGGGCTCTCGTTCGGGCAGCGCGAAGAGCAAAAGCGCGGTGACGGCGTTCAGCGCCGCAAGCGTGAGCATGTCGGCCATCAGATCGGCTGCGCGGCTCTTGATCGGCTCCACCGCAAAGGTGCCCAGATGGGCATCGAGCCGCGCGCGCCAGGTCAGATCAAGCTGCGCGCCGGGTTGCAGCACGGGCGCGATCTTGCGCGAGGTGCCGCCGCGCACGATGCCCGCATGCCGCCCATGGCCTTCCGTCAGCACATCGATGATCGCAGCGCTTTCCCCATGGCGGCGCACGGCCAGAAGCGTGCCTTCCTCGCGCCACTCCACCGCTAATCCGCCAGCCCGGGTTCATCCAGAAGATGGCGCCCCGCGCGATCCTCCACCTCGATCACCCAAAGATCGCGATCGAACCCCCGCTGTTTGGTGAGCGAGGCATCCACCTCCGCCTCATCGCCCTCGGCCAGGGTGACCCAGGCGCGCGCGCCCGTCATCAGATCGAAGGAGCGCTGGAACGCCCGCGCCTGGCCATCGAGCGTGTTGAGCTTCACCAGAACGGTGCCCGCGGTGGGATCGCCCTTCGCGGTGACAAACGCCGGGATATCGGCCAGGTGCAGGCGTTTGAGATAGCCCGCCACCCAGATATGCGTGGCGAGCCGGGTCATTCCGCCCCGTCGCGGAAATCGAGGCCCATCTCCGAATAGCGCTCCGCCTCCTCCAGCCAGCCGGGCCGCACCTTCACCTGCAAAAACAGATGCACCGTGCGGCCGAGAAACTCGCCGATCTCCGCCCGCGCCGCCTGGCTCACCGCCTTGATCGTTTCGCCCTTCTTGCCGAGCACAATGCCCTTGTGCCCATCGCGGGCCACATAGATCACCTGATCGATCCGGGTGGCGCCATCCTTGCGATCCTCCCACCCCTCGGTTTCGACTGTCAGCTGATAGGGCAGTTCCTGGTGCAGCCTGAGCGTGAGCTTCTCGCGCGTCATCTCCGCGGCGATCATGCGGATGGGCAGATCGGCGATCTGATCTTCGGGGTAAAGCCAGGGACCCTCGGGCAGCGCCCCCGCCAGCCACCGGCGCAGATCCTCCACGCCATAGCCCTTCTCGGCGGAGATCATGAAGGTTTCCGCAAAGGGAAACCGCGCGTTGAGATCCTCGGTCAGGGCCAGCAGAGCAGGCGCCTCCACCCGATCGATCTTGTTGATGGCGAGCGCAACGGTGCGCCCCTCCGCCCGCGCACCCAGGCTTTCGATGATCTCTTCCACCCCCGCCGTCACCCCGCGATGGGCCTCGATGAGCAGCACCACGATATCGGCATCCGCCGCGCCGCCCCAGGCCGCCGCCACCATCGCGCGGTCCAGCCGCCGGCGGGGGCGAAAAAGGCCCGGCGTATCCACGAAGACAAGCTGCGCTTCGCCCTCCATCGCCACGCCGCGAATGCGCGCCCGCGTTGTCTGAACCTTGTGGGTGACGATCGAAACCTTCGCGCCCACCATCCGGTTGAGCAGCGTGGATTTGCCCGCATTGGGCTCACCGATCAGGGCAACAAATCCCGCGCGTGTGGTCATTGGAGGCTTTCGCAGTATGGCGGGGCGGGGGTAGCCGAAAAGGAAACCCTTGGCCAGACGGAAGCCGGGCGCGCGCCTTCGGCTTGATTTCGGGCACAGAAGTTCGCATCGGGTCAGCTGACTTCAGCGTCCAGCGTACTCCAGGGCCAGGAGAACGTCCCTTGCCGCTTCATCGCAGCCCGAATCGACTTCCGCTTCGGTCGGGTCGTCCGCAATTCTCTCAATATCGGGTCGAAGACCTTCAACCACGCTCGGCGCCAATTGTAGACAAACGTAGCTGAGGGTGAACGCCACCCAGTCGCCATCGCCTGAGCGCAAAACGTCGCGCAAATGCGGCTCGATAGCCTTATCAGCCGTCGCCAACAAATCTGCGACCGGTTCTGCAACCGGCCAGTTGATATCCTGCACCCACACAAGCAAGTCCGGAATCGCCGGATTGAGTATCGGAAATCCAATGGTGCGAGCGCGCTCAACAGCCACCATATCGTGTTTATCGCTGGGGACTGCCAAAACAAAGGGATGGGTCACCCGCTCCGCCCCACCTGCTCCAACAACACCCGCGCGGCGTCCTTCTCCGCCTCCCGCTTGGCACGGCCCTCGGCGGTAACCGCGCGGCCATCGGCGAGCCGCGCCTCGATCGTGAAGACCGGCGCGTGGGGGGGGCCGGCGCGGGCGATCTCTGTATAGGTCGGCGCCGGTTGGCCGCGGGATTGGGCCCATTCCTGCAGGGCGGATTTGGGATCCTTGGCATCGGCCTCAAGCGTTTCGATCCGGCTGGCCCAGAGGCGCAGCACAATCGCGCGCGTAGCCTCAAGCCCGGCATCGAGGTAAAGCGCCGCGATCACCGCCTCCATGGCATCGCCCAGCGCCGCGTCCAGCTTGCGGCCGCCCGAAATCATCTCGGATTTCCCCAGCCGCAACACGTCGCCCAGCCCCAGTTCGCGCGCCACTTCGGCACAGGTTTCTTTCTTGACGAGCAGGTTGTAGCGGGGCGCAAGCGTGCCTTCAGCCGCGTCGGCATCAGCGCCCAAAACGGCTTCGGCGATGATAAGGTTCAGTACCCGATCGCCCAGAAACTCGAGCCTCTGGTTGGTCTGACGCGTGGGCGAGGAAAGCGAGGGATGGGTCAGGGCTTCGATCAGAAGCTCGTGTCGCGAAAAGCGATGGCCAAGGCGTTCCGAAAAAGCGGCAAGGTCGGCGGAAAGCCGCACTACTGAACCGCCTTGAAAAAACGATCCCCCCGCCACGTCCAGAAGAAGAAAAGCGAACGTCCGGCGGCAGAGAACATCACACGGTCGGCCCGCCCGATGAGGAACTCGAAAGGCACGAAGCCCACGCCATTGGGCGGCATCACGCGGCTGTCGGTGGAGTTGTCGCGGTTGTCACCCATGAAAAAGTAATGCCCCTCAGGCACGGTGTAGACGGGCGTGTCATCCAGCCGTGCGGGCCGTACGTCGAGCACACTGTGCTGCGTGCCGCCCGGGAGCGTTTCGGTGAAGCGCGGTTTTTCGCAGATCGCGCCCAGGCCGATGCCGGCATTGGCGCAAACGGGCAGGTTGCCCACCGGGCCCTGCCGTTCGAACACCTCTTCGAAGATGCCGTCGGGCTCCTGCGGCGCAGCCTCCCCATTGATATGAAGGATCCCGCCGATCATTTGCACCCGGTCGCCCGGCAGGCCCACCACGCGCTTGATGAAATCGCTGCCCTGAACAGGGTGGCGGAAGACGACCACGTCGCCGCGCTCGGGCTCTGCCCCAAGGATGCGGCCGTTGATCGGGCAAACGGCAAAGGGGCAGGAGTAACGCGAATACCCGTAGGCCATTTTGTTGACGAAGAGGAAATCGCCGATAAGCAACGTATCCTTCATCGAACCCGACGGAATCCAGAACGGCTGGAAGAACAGCGTACGGAAGACGCCGGCGATCAACAGCGCGTAAACGATGGTCTTTATCGTTTCGACGATGCCATTCTTCGCGTCGACATCGGTTGCCATGCGCCTGCCCTAATTCCAGCCAATGGGCCGCTACATGAGTGTGTGGGGGTCCGGTGTCAAGCGCGCGGCTTCCTCGGGCCGGGCCTCGATCACCACGAAGGCCTGAGCCCAGGGATGATCGTCTGTGAGGGTCACGTGGATGATCGCCTCATAGCCTTCGGGCGTCATCTCGCGCAGCCGTTCTGCGGCCCAGCCGGTTACATGCATCACAGGCTGGCCGGTCTCCAAATTTGCCACCGCCATGTCTTTCCAAGCGATCCCCATGCGTAGGCCCGTGCCGAGCGCTTTGGAGCACGCCTCTTTCGCCGCCCAGCGCTTGGCGTAAGTGCCCGCGGTATCGTGCCGGCGTTCGGCTTTGGCGCGCTCAATCTCGGTGAACACGCGGGTGCGAAACCGGTCCCCGAACCGTTCGAGCGTGCGCGCGATGCGCTCGATGTTGCACAGATCCGTGCCGATGCCGATGATCACGCCTGCCTCGCCGTTCGCCCCCCGCTGATTTGGGCCCGAACGGGCGCGGGTTGCAAGGGCAGGGTTAATCCGGTGTTCAGCTTGTTGCGGTATCGGCCAGGCATGCGACGTGCCGCGCCATCGCCCCTGCCCTATCTCATGGCCTTCTGGTTCATGGCCGGATGTATCGGGCTCAGCTGGGATACAAAAGTCGCGGATACCCCCGCCGCGCGCCTTGCTATCGTCAACTCAATCGAGATCGGCAAAACCACCGAACGGGCGGTTGAGGCGCGCTGGGGCAACCCGTTTCAGAAGATATTCGAGGGCGCGCAGACGGAGTTTGTCTATCGCCGGCTCAACGGATCTGACCGGGATTTCGTGATCATCACCTTCCAGCATGGTCTCGCCACCGATGTGCGGTGGACGGAGACGGAAGGCTGCCGTTCGGAATTCGCCCCACGGGTGCCGGGCTATGGGTTCGACACTCCGGAACGGGTGGATTTGATCGGGCCCTGCGGCCCCACAACACGGCCCGGCGTGCCGCCCGATGGCTACACGCCTGGCGGCGGGCCGAAAGGCTAGGCCGCACCGTTTTTGCCGCGTGAGGCTGCAGGCCGCTTGCGGCGCATGGCCTGAGGCCCTGCCGGTTCCAAGGAAGCCGAGACCCAGAGGCGCCGGTTCGTTAAGCCCACGCAATCGGCGCGGGCTGCATCCCCGAATCTCAACGCATCACAAAAGACGCCCTATCGCGGATCGTGCCTAGCGCGCCTTAAGCCGCGCCTTGCTGCAGGCGCGCCTCATCCATCACCCGGCGCATTTCCTCGATCGCGGGCTTCAGGCCCCGGAAGATCGATTCGCCGATCAGGAAATGGCCGATATTTAACTCGCGCACTTCCGGAAACGCCGCGATGGGCCCTGTAGTCTCATATGTCAGCCCGTGGCCCGCGTGCACCTCAAGGCCCAGCGAATGGGCGAACGCCGCCATTTCGCGCAAGCGCCCCAACTCAGCATCCCGATCGGAAAAGCGCCCCTCGGCATGGGCATCGCAATAGGCGCCGGTATGCAGTTCAATCACCTGTGCCCCGATCCGGTTGGCTGCCTCCACCTGCGCCGGCTCTGCCGCGATGAAGATCGAAACGCGGCACCCCACATCGCGCAGCGGCGCGATGAAATGGGCCAGCCGGTTCTCTTCCCGCGCCACCTCAAGCCCGCCCTCGGTAGTCCGTTCCTCGCGCCGCTCGGGCACCAGGCACACCGCGTGGGGTTTGTGGCGAAGGGCGATCGCCTGCATCTCTTCCGTCGCGGCCATCTCGAAGTTGAGCGGCACCGAAAGCACTTCCATCAGCCCTTCGATATCGGCATCCGAGATGTGGCGCCGATCCTCGCGCAGGTGCGCGGTGATCCCGTCCGCACCCGCCTCTTCGGCCAGCTTGGCCGCGCGCAGCGGGTCGGGATAGGCGCCACCGCGCGCATTCCGCACTGTTGCCACATGATCGATATTCACGCCGAGGCGCAAATGGCTTGAGGTCATTGTTCCTGGCCTTTCGCTGGGGGAACGCGTTCGGTCTCTTGCGCCTCTGCCTTTTGGGCCTTTGCGGCCTCGGCGGCGCGGCGCTTGGCTTCGAACTGTTCCTTCATCTTCTTGATCCGGCCCCGTTGATAAGACGCAATGATCGGATTGGCC
>JBCCRC010000110.1:0-6887 GCA_039208375.1 Pseudomonadota bacterium
AATAATCGAAATCCATGATCGCCTCGCGCATATGCTCGCCGCGGATGCAGGGCACTGAGGATCCGCCGGGGATCACCGCCTTGAGGTTATCCCATCCGCCGCGAATGCCGCCGCAATGGCGGTCGATCAGTTCCTCGAAGGTAATCGACATCGCCTCTTCCACCACGCAGGGGTTGTTCACATGGCCCGAGATGGCGAAGAGCTTGGTGCCGGCATTGTTAGGGCGCCCGAAGGACGAAAACCATTCCGGCCCGCGCCGGAGGATCGTTGGCACCACCGCTATAGATTCAACGTTATTGACCGTCGTCGGGCACCCATAGAGGCCCGCGCCCGCCGGAAACGGCGGCTTCATCCGTGGCATGCCTTTTTTGCCCTCAAGGCTTTCGAGGAGCGGGTTTCCTCACCGCAGATGTACGCGCCCGCGCCGTGGTGCAGATAGATCTCAAAATCCCAGCCAGATCCGGCCGCATTCCGACCCACGAGCCCGGCATCGTAGGCTTCATCGATCGCGGCCTGAAGCGCCTCTTTTTCACGGATGTACTCGCCGCGGATGTAGATGTAGCAGGCGTGCGCGCCCATCGCGAAGCTCGCGATCAGGCAGCCTTCGATCAGGGTGTGCGGATCGTGGCGCATGATCTCGCGGTCCTTGCAGGTGCCCGGCTCCGATTCATCAGCGTTGACGACCAGATAGGCGGGCCGGCCATCACTTTCCTTCGGCATGAAGGACCACTTTAGGCCCGTCGGGAATCCTGCCCCGCCGCGGCCGCGGAGGCCGCTCGCCTTCATCTGATCGACGATCCAGTCACGACCCTTCGCGATCAGGCCGGCGGTACCATCCCAATGGCCGCGCGCCTTGGCGCCAGCGAGCGTGCGCTCATCCATCCCGTAGATATTAGTGAAGATGCGATCTTCGTCTTTCAGCATGTCTGCTCAATCCTCGGCAGCCGCGTTGCGTTCAACGGTCAGTCGCGGCGCTTTTTCCAAATCTGCCAGCTCACCGCGAGGCTCCAGCCGAAAGCTGCGAGGGCGGCCATGTCGAAGAGGAACACATAGCGGGTTTCCCAACCCATCTGGCCCCCAAGCCATTGGGCGGCCATCCAAAGGATCATGGTGGTGGCGATTACGAGGGCCACCAGACGCGCTTGCCGGGCCAACGCCCTGTCGTCTTCGTTATTGTTCAGTGTCATGCCCTGCACCTGTGCCGCGCATGGCGTGCGCCGCGTTCGCTGGACAGCCCAATTCAGCCGTCTCCACACATTAGCGGATCGCATTAGGAGAGGCCCTGCGACCCTTTTCCTTAGTTCCCTTGCAGAGCCCCTTCGGCAGCGCGTGGCTCATGCGCCGCCGGGCTCTTGGTCAGTAGACTTCGCCCTTATCAACCTTCTGTGAAAACTCAGTTTCACCACCCGAGGCCAGCAGGCTGGCCTGTTCCACCCAGTTGTCGCGGCTCACACGGCCCTTGAAACCTTCGAGGTTGTCGTCAACCCAAGCCACTTCCGACGCCGACCAGGCCGCGATTTGATCATAGTGGTAAAAACCCATGCGGTGCAGCATCGCTTCGAGTTTCGGGCCGACGCCCTTGATCTTCTTCAAGTCATCGGGGCCACCTTCGCGCGCGCCCTCAAGCGCGGCAGGGCGCTGCGCGTCACCGGTCGGTGCCGCATGATGCTCAGGTTCGTGCGTGGCAATGGGTGCGGGCTCTGGTGCCGGTTCGGGCGCTGGCGCAGGGGCCACTTCCGGGGCAGGCGCCGGCGCTGCGGCGACGGGCGCCGGTTCGGGCGCGGGCTCTGGTTCAGCCGCCGGCTCAGGCGCGGGGGCAGAAACAGGTGCTGCCGCCGTCGCTGTTTCGGGCACGTCGGGCCCGCGATGGAAGGCGCGGAAAAGGAAGATCGCCACGGCCAGGGTGACAAGCGCCGAAAGGAATAGCGCGGGTGAAAACGTGTAGCCGCCGAGCACCATCAATGCGACGAACGCGGTTAATCCGATCCCGCCGGAAATGGCGAACACAAGCAGCATTGAATTCTGCGTTTGCCTGGACATCGTTTTCTCTCTCCCTGTCTTCAGCGGTTTTGAGTGACACCACACGCTAGCTTTTAGCGCGCTTTGAGAACGGTGTCTCTCCCCCTGTTGCAAGGATTTTTGCTTGTTCTACCCAGACATCGCGGCTGACGCGCCCCTTAAAGCCCTCAAGGTTTTGGTCAACCCAGGCAACCTCCTCGGCGGACCAGGCCGCAATCTGGTCAAAATGGAAGAAGCCAAGTTCGTTGAGGAGCGCTTCAAGCTTAGGGCCAACGCCCTTTATGAGCTTGAGATCGTCTGCTTCGCCGTCCCGCGCAGCCTCAAGCGCTGCCGGCCGCGTTCCGGGGCTTTGAGGGGCGGGCGCCTCGGCGACCGCCGGAATGGGCGCCTCCACAACCTGCGTGGCTGATTGGGGCGCGGAGGACGGCTGCTTGGCGCCCGGTCCCCCCGCCCACGGTGCAACCAGCGGCACCTCGGTGCCATCTATTCGCTTAACCGTATCGCCGATCGCTTCTGCCAACGCGGCTGATGCATTGTGGGCCGGGCGGCCCTCGGCATAACCGGCGAGCGATGTGAGACCGGAGGCCGGCTCGGCCGCATAGCGGCCATTCTGGGGGCCAGGTGTGGGCACTGTGCCTGATCCGAGCGCATCGATGATCTCGCCCAGCCGATCCGCCGTTAGGTCTTCATAATAGTCTTTCCCGATCTGGGCCATCGGCGCGTTGGCGCAAGCACCGAGGCATTCTACCTCTTCCCACGAAAACCGGCCATCGGCACTCACCTCATGGGCCCGTGGCGCGATCTTTTCACGGCACACGTCCACAAGATCTTCCGCCCCGCAGATCATGCAGGAGGTCGTGCCGCAGACCTGAATATGCGCAACACTGCCAACGGGTTGTAGTTGGAACATGAAGTAGAATGAGGCCACTTCGAGGGCGCGGATATAGGCGAGCCCCAGCATTTCGGCCACTGCCTCGATCGCCGGGCGGGTGAGCCAGCCCTCCTGCTCCTGCGCGCGCCACAGAAGCGGGATGATCGCGCTGGCCTGACGGCCTTCGGGATATTTGGTGATCTGCGCCTCCGCCCAGGCCTGATTGGCGGGCGTGAAGGCGAAGCTTTCGGGTTGTTCGGGGTGCAGGCGTCTCAGCATTACTCGGTCTCGGTTAGAGTCGTTACATCACGCCGCGGTCGACGGCAGGCGCGGATCACTCCAGCATTTCTCCGTTGAAGACATCTGGCCCAATCGAAAAATCGGCATCGACCATCTTGCAAGAGGACGTCTTCTGCGTTGTGAGCGACGCCGCATAGGTGCAACATAAGGCCTTCTCGCCTGTTGTTGGATTGCGCAGCATCGCAAATGACGCGGCTCCAGCCATGCCAAGCGTCTGCGGTTCACACATTGGTGGTTGGCGGACAAACGCGGCGCCCACATACTCCCAACCCTGGCTCTCAAGCGAAATGCGCGTGACCCCTGGCGTACCATCCAGGAAACGGTTCGAAGGGGCCGCGCCTTGCGGATCGTCAAATACGCTCGGCTGGCACCCCATCACAGCTGCAAGCACCACAGTCAATGCGAGCTTCTTCATCTATCAATCTCCCCAAAGACAACATCCATCGTGCCGATGATGGCGGCCACGTCAGCGAGCTGGTGCCCCTTGGCGACGTGATCCATCGCCTGGAGGTGCAGGAAGCCCGGCGCGCGGAGTTTGGCCCGGTAGGGGCGGTTCGTGCCATCGGCCACGAGATAAACGCCGAACTCGCCCTTCGGCGCCTCGACGGCGGCGTAGACCTCGCCCTCGGGCACGTGGAAGCCTTCGGTGTAGAGCTTGAAGTGGTGGATCAGCGCCTCCATCGAGGTCTTCATCTCGCCCCGCGGCGGCGGGGTGATCTTGCCGCGGGCCAGCACATCGCCCTGCCCCTCCGGCGCGCGCAGCTTCTCACAGGCCTGTTTGATGATCTTGAGGCTTTCGCGCATCTCCTGCATCCGCACGAGGTAGCGATCGTAGCAATCGCCGTTCTTGCCGACAGGGATCAGGAAATCGAACTCATCGTAGCATTCATAGGGCTGGGCGCGGCGTAGATCCCAGGCGAGGCCCGAGCCGCGCACCATCACGCCCGAAAAACCCCATTCCAGGATCTCTTGCTCGGTCACCACCCCAATATCTGCGTTGCGCTGCTTGAAGATGCGGTTCTCCGTCAGCAGCCCGTCGATATCTTCGAGAACCTTTGGAAACTCGTCCGCCCAGGTATCGATATCATCGATCAGGTCAGGCGGCAGATCCTGATGCACGCCGCCGGGGCGAAAATAGGCCGCGTGCAGCCGGGCACCGCAGGCGCGCTCATAGAACACCATAAGCTTCTCACGCTCTTCAAAACCCCAGAGCGGGGGCGTGAGCGCACCCACATCCATTGCCTGAGTGGTGACGTTGAGAAGGTGGTTCAGGATGCGCCCGATCTCGGAATAAAGCACCCGGATCAGGGAAGCACGGCGCGGTACCTGCACGCCCGTGAGCTTTTCGATAGCCAGGCACCAGGCATGTTCCTGGTTCATCGGCGCAACGTAATCGAGTCGGTCGAAATAGGGCAGGTTCTGCAGGTAGGTGCGGCTTTCCATCAGCTTTTCGGTGCCGCGGTGGAGCAGCCCGATATGGGGATCGCAGCGTTCCACAATCTCCCCATCCAGCTCAAGCACTAGCCGTAGAACACCATGGGCTGCAGGATGTTGCGGGCCGAAGTTGATGTTGAAGTTTCGGATTTTCTGCTCGCCGGTGAGCGCGTCTTCGAAATTCGAGCCGTCCATAATCTCACACCTTCGCTAGCGTTGGCTGCCAGCGGGGATGGAGTTGGCCCATCACCCGGCCGACATGTTCGTATTGAGCATCGAGCCAGACGCGCGCCTCCGCGCGCTGCTCGGGCCGCATTTCAAGGGTTTGGCCCCCATGCACCACCTCTTGCGGCGCAGGGATCGGCGCAATCCCGAGAAACGTACAGATTTGCGAAAGCCCGGGGCCTTCGAACAAATCCTCATAATAACTTAGGTGCCGACGGGACGGGGCCACTGCGGCAAAGAGGGCATCTAGCGCGCGCCGGTAGTCGCACCGGATCTCGATTTGATCCTCCTTCCCCGCCAGCGTCCGCCGGAAGATGGTATCAGCACGCGCGCGGGTCAGAACCCGGTCAGGCGCCCGGCGCACGGCCATCATGCGCACATGGCTCCAAAGCCGGTCCACTGGATCGCGCAGCAGGTAGACAAAGCGCACATCGGGAGCCATCGCTGCCATTTGTGCGAGCCGCTCGCGTGACAATAGTGCATAGGCCGGCGTGACATCGCCGACCACGGCCCGCCGCCCCGCGCCTTCGCGCAAGTAGTTCAAATACGGTGCGTCCGCGCCGCCCCCGGCGCTCAGCACCGCCAGATATGCATCGTGATCGGCAATCCGCGCCTTTAGGCGGCGGCGCGCGAAGAACCCCGCGCCATCGGCCTTGCGCAAGAGCCTGTCGCGGGCCGATGTAACCTCGTCAATCCGCCGCGCCGTTTTCCCCGCATCGATCGTGTCGAAATAGTGCAGTTCCTTGATCCCGCGCAGATGCACCTCCGGGTGCCCCGAAAGCGCGCTGTAGAGCCAGCTCGTGCCAGCCTTGGTGGCGCCAATGCAAAGGAAAATGCGCGGGTCGGCCATGGCGGTTATTGCACCCGATCCCGGAAAGCCATGATCCAAAGAAGCACGAGCGCGAAGATGGGCACGATGGCAAAAAGTGCCAGCCAGTTCGGCAGGCCGAATTTCGGCAGAAGCCGCCAGAACGGTACAGCCACAAGAAGGCCGGTAAGGATCAAGCCCAAAAGGCCGCCGCCGCCCATCACGATCCCTCCGTCTTCTCATCCCCCGGCAGGATGTAATCGGCACCTTCCCAGGGGCTCATGAAATCGAACTGCCGGTATTCCTGCACCAGGCTCACGGGTTCATAAACCACCCGCTTCTGCCCCTCGTCATACCGCACTTCAGTATATCCTGTCGTTGGGAAGTCCTTCCGCAACGGATGCCCCCGAAACCCGTAATCGGTAAGGATGCGCCGAAGATCAGGATGACCCGAAAAGAGGATCCCGAACATATCGAACACTTCCCGCTCAAACCAGTTGGCCGAGGGATGCACATCGGTGATTGACGTCACCATATCGTCATCACGCACCGCAATCTTCAGGCGGATCCGCAGGTTCTGACGCATCGACAGGAAGTGGTACACCACGTCATATCGGGGCTCGCGATCGGGATGATCCACCGCAGTGATGTCCACAAGCGAAGTGAACTGGCAGCTGCGATCTGCCTTAAGAAAATCCACAAACCCCACGAAGGACGAAGGTGTGATTTGCATGGTAAGCTCACCGTGGGAGATCTCCCACCGGATAACGCAATCGGGGCGCTTGGCCTCGATATGCTGGCCGAGTTCTGTAAGTGCCTCAGTCATGGTCAACCACCTTCAGGGCCAGGATCGGATTGGCGATGAACCCGCATATCGCCACGGTTGGATGGCTGCGCAGTCCCGCGCATAACGTGTTCGGCGGCGAAAACGCGCGCCTCGCCATAGTCGCACCGCGCGAGGCTAACTTGACTTGGGTGCCTCTTGAGCTTTCCACCATGGGCCGCGCCCTACCGCACTATCGTCCCGGTCCGCCGGATCTTACGCTGCAGTTGGAGGATCCAATAAAGCAACGCCTCTGCCGTGGGCGGGCAGCCCGGCACATAGATATCCACTGGCACTATTCGATCACACCCGCGCACCACGCTGTAGCTGTAGTGATAATAGCCGCCGCCATTTGCGCAGGACCCCATGGAGATCACGTAGCGCGGCTCAGGCATCTGATCGTACAC
>JBCCRC010000111.1:0-6380 GCA_039208375.1 Pseudomonadota bacterium
ACGGATCGGCTTGCTGCTAAATTACATTTTAACGCCCTCTCAACTAGGGCCAGTTTCCAACCATCCTATAGCCAGTTTGAAAGTTAAATGAGACGTTACGTCTCATTTTCGGACATAAAGCCCCGTCCGACGAGGTTGATCCATGTTCTCATGGGTTAGAAACCAGCCGTCCTCTGATCCCGGCTTTTGTGATCCGCGCAGAGCATCACTTGCCGGAATAGTCGCTCAACGCCTGTGCCAACAGCGCGACCCCGGCAGGTATGTCCTCTGACGAAATCGACGAATAGGCGAGCCTATAGAAATGAAGCGGTGGATTCTGAAGCCCAAAGAAGGGTGCGCCAGGCTCAATCAGTACACCTTTGCCCTGCAGCTCTGCAGCCAGATGCGTCGTGTCGACATGTTCAGGCGCCCGCATCCAAATCGACGAGCCGCCGAACTCCCCGCGGCCCTGCACGCCAAGGCCATGTCGCGCCAGCGCCTCTTCGATCACGCTACGGCGCTCCGCATAGACGCGGCCGATCCGTCGGATCAGGCTGTCGTAGTGCCCGGCGACGTGTGCCAACTCTGAAGGCCAGCGCGCGTCTATTAGGCCTACTTACTGATGAAGCTCGTGACTGGGCGCAGGATGACGAGATACCCCAAGACACTGCTTTTTGGATTGAGCAGCTTCTTGGAGAACGAGCCAGCGCGCGCGCTTCAAAGAACTGGCAGCGTGCCGATGAGTTGCGCGACCAACTTCTCGAGGCTGGTATCGAGATTCGTGATGGATCCGAGCCGGGTTGGGCTTTGACTGGTAGGTTTGATCCCACGAAGCTGGAGGCGATCCGATAATGCCCTCCCGCACACGGCAGCCCCACTCCGCCCGATGGGACCCATCGGGCAGCGCCGGTCCGCCCCCACGGGGCGGCGCTTCACAACACTCCGCGAGCTGGCGCTGCCCTCTTCATGCCGCAGCAACGGCATGCTTCCCAGCCCATTCCTGCCCAAGGCCCAAGGCGCTAAGACTATGACAAAAACCCGCCTCTCCCTTTTCGACACCACCCTGCGCGACGGGCAGCAAACCCAGGGCGTTCAGTTCTCCAGCGAGGAAAAGCATGCCATTGCGGCGATGCTCGACGGGCTTGGCATCGACTATATCGAAGGCGGCTGGCCTGGCGCGAACCCCACCGATGATGCCTTTTTCGCCGACGCGCCGAAAACCCGCGCGACCTTCACGGCGTTCGGGATGACGAAGCGCGCGGGGCGGTCAGCCGCCAATGACGAAACGCTTGCCGGTGTTTTGAACGCGGGCACGAAGGCCGTCTGCCTCGTGGGCAAAACGCACGATTTTCACGTCACCAAGGCGCTTGGGGCATCCCTTGAGGACAATCTCGAAAACATCGGCGCCTCGATCGCGCATCTGGCCGAAAACGGGCGCGAGCCGCTCTTCGATGCCGAGCATTTCTTCGATGGCTACAAGGCGAACCCCGATTATGCGCTTCAGTGCCTCCTCGCCGCGCACGAGGCGGGTGCGCGCTGGATCGTGCTGTGCGATACCAATGGCGGGACCCTGCCGGCAGAGGTGGGCCGCATCACTGCCGAGGTGATCGCGGCCGGTGTCCCCGGCGATCACCTCGGCATCCACACGCACGATGATACCGGGAATGCGGTTGCCGCGAGCCTTGCCGCCGTCGATGCGGGTGCGCGGCAGATCCAGGGCACGATCAACGGGCTGGGCGAACGCTGCGGGAATGCAAACCTCACTTCGCTGATCCCAACGATTCTGCTGAAAGAGCCCTATGCGAGCCGGTTTGAGATCGGGGTCACGGCGGAAGCGCTGCAAACACTCACGCGCGCCTCTCGCCAACTGGACGATATTCTGAACCGGGTACCGCTGCGCAGCGCGCCGTATGTGGGGGCCTCTGCCTTCGCGCATAAGGCCGGGCTGCACGCCAGCGCGATCGTGAAAGATCCCACGACCTATGAACATATCGAGCCGCAAGCGGTTGGAAATGCGCGCATTGTTCCAATGTCGAACCAAGCCGGGCAATCGAATCTGATCCGCCGCCTCGCCGAAATGGGCCTGACTGCAGAGAAGGGCGATCCCGCGCTTGCCCGTATTCTCGACCGAGTGAAACGGCGAGAGGCCCAAGGCTACAGCTACGATACCGCGCAAGCCTCGTTCGAGCTGCTGGCGCGGGAGGAGCTGGGTCAGTTGCCGAAGTTCTTCGAAATCAAACGCTACAAAGTCACCGTCGAACGCCGGAAGAACAAGCGCGATCAGATGGTGAGCCTCTCCGAGGCGGTAGTCGTCGTGAAAATCGGCGATCAAAAAATGCTCTCGGTCAGCGAATCGATGGATGAAACGGGATCGGATCGGGGCCCCGTCAACGCACTCGCCAAGGCGTTGGCCAAGGATCTCGGGCCCTACCAGAGGTATATCGATGATCTGAGGCTTGTCGATTTCAAGGTGCGTATAACGCAGGGCGGCACCGAGGCCGTCACCCGGGTTGTGATCGATAGCGAGGATGGTGAGGGCCGCCGCTGGGCCACCGTGGGCGTTTCGGCAAACATAGTGGATGCCAGCTTTGAGGCGCTGCTCGATTCAATCACGTGGAAACTCGCGCGCGACAAGGCGGTGCCGGCATGACCGAAATGGAAGCCTTCTTCGCCCTCCAAGAAAGCCTCCCGCGCCAGGGCCCGGGGGATTGCGCTAGCCTTGATGCCGCGCTTGCGCCGCTGGATCTGGCCGCAGATGCGCGGATCCTTGATGCGGGTTGCGGTGTGGGGGCTGATATTCCGGGGCTTCTGGCCCACGCGCCGAAGGGCCACATAACCGCCGTTGACCCCCATGCACCCTTCATCGAGCGGGCGCGTGTGGCGCATGCTGGCGATGCCCGCATTACCGCTGAGGCGCGCAGTATGCTTGACTGTGCGGGCCCCTACGATCTGATCTGGTGCGCCGGCGCGCTATACTTCCTTGGCCTTGAAGCCGGGCTCGCCTGGGCCGCAAGCGCGCTGAATTCCGACGGCGCCCTTGCCTTTTCCGAACCGGCTTACTTCTCCGAAGCGCCATCGCCCCAAGCGCGCGCATTTTGGGAAGGTGAGGGCGCCGCAATTAGCATCGAGGCCGACATCCGCGGTGCGTGCGAGGCGGCAGGCTTCCGGGTTCTCAGGGCATTCAAACTGCCCGATGCAGCTTGGGAGGCGTACTACGGCCCCATGGAGTCGCGTGTGGCCGCGCTCCGACCCGATGCGACACAAGCGATGGCCAGCGCCCTCGATGCCGCACTTGATGAGGCGTCACGCTGGCGTGCGGTACAGGCGGAAACCGGCTATCTCATGGTGACGGCGGAAAAATGCAAAATGTAACCTTGACGTTACCTTGCGAGACGCACATATCACCTCAAGGTTACATTTTTCGAGGGAGATACACGAGGTTCCCATGCCCAGAATTACGTCTGACACCATCGCGACCATACGCCTGATCGCTCTCTCTGCGACAGGACTTGTTTGTTTGGCCTACGCGCTCTTTGCGCTCGCGCTCGGACGGCCCGATCCTTTCAGCCCGTGGATACCCCTTGGCATTGGTGTTTTCGCGGCAGCAACGATCGCGCTCACGGCCTTCGCCGCGGGCGATGATGCCGCCGAAATTGCAACCGATGAGCTTTACTTCGCCGAAAGCCACCGCGCGCAGCGGATCGGCTACTGGATCGCCGTTGCACTTTACCCGGCCTTTGGTGTTGCACTTGGCTCTGGGTGGGTAAGCTACCCGGTGGCCTTCGCGGCAATGGGCACGCTGACGGGGGCCGCGTTCCTTCTCAGCTTTGCGATCCTGAACCTGCGCGGCGCTGCGTGAGCGAACTTCTGAACGATCTCAAAGCGCTTCGGGCGGAACGCGGACTCACGCAAGCAGAGCTCGCGGCCGCCACTGGCGTCTCTCGCAAAACCATCAATACGATTGAAAACCGCGTTTTCGTACCGTCGACTGTGCTGGCGTTGCGGCTGTCCGACGTGCTCGGCGTAAGCGTCCACGACATCTTCCAGCTCGATGAGGAAGAGGAGTGAGCCTTCAGGCCTGTGCCGATCTTGTGGCCCGCGGCGATCCCGATCGATTTGCTGCTGCCATGGCCGCGCCAGTGGCCGCGCGTCGCGTACTGTTCCCGCTCTATGCCTTCAACGTTGAAATCGCCCGCGCGCCCTGGGTGACAGAAGAGCCTTTGATTGCCGAAATGCGGCTGCAATGGTGGCGCGACGCGCTAGCGGAGATTGCGGGCGGTGGCCCGGTGCGGCGCCACGAAGTGACCGATCCATTGGCCGAAGTGCTTGATGCCGAAACGGCACGGATACTCGACAAGGCTGTGGCCGCGCGCCTTTGGGATGTGCACAAAGATCCGTTTGAAGATGCCGATGCGTTTTCTGCGCATCTCGATGCCACGGCGGGCCACTTGATGTGGGCCGCCGCTCGCGCGCTCGGCGCGGCGCCTGACACCGAGCCTGTTGTGCGGGATTACGCCTGGGGCGCGGGGCTGGCCGCTTGGCTGCAGGCGATCCCCGAACTTGAGGCGCGGGGACGCAGACCGCTTGTCGATGGCCGTCCGGGGGCGGTGCAGGCCCTCGCGCGCGACGGGTTGCACCGGATCAAACGGGCCCGACGCTCACGCCATGGTATCGGGGCAACGGCGCGCCCAGCGCTCTACGCGGGCTGGCAGGGCGCAGGCCTTCTCCGCCAGGCCGCGGCCACCCCGGCCCGGGTCGCGGAAGGCACTTTGGCGCTGGCGGAGGCTCGAAAGCGGGCCGGGCTGCTCTGGGTCGCGGCCACAGGTCGCTGGTAGGGCCCTAGAAGTTCTCTCGCGCCTCGCGCCGGCTCACCCGTTCTGCCTTGCGCCTTTTATAGGCAAAGACTTCCGCGCGCGGCGTCCAGTCGTACTCCGCATCCTCGCGGGTGGGCGACCAGAACAGCACCCCGCCCAGCCGCCAGGGATCGACGACAATGCCGTCAAACATCCCGTCGCCTGCACGGCTAACGATCGTCGTTGAATGCTCGATGCGCAGGGGCTTGTCGTGGTTGGCGATGGCGCGGTGCAGATCTAGGGTTTGAAAGTTTTCCTGCGCCAGCCGGTTCTCGATATCCTCAGCCCAGTGCCAGCATAGCCCCCGTGGTTTCAGCCCCATGTTTACCTTGGTGTTGTGAACAAGCGGCGGGTCGGTGATCTGGTACTCGATCGCCAGCCGATGCGTGTGCTCGTAGACGATCCGCGCCGCGCGGGCGGCCTCCTCGGCATCCACCTCGGGGCCCAGGGCGAGGAACGCTTGCTCCAATCCCGCAACGTCTTGTGTGGTGCCGGGCGGCGGGCTACCCCCTGGGTGGGGGGATGAGCAGGCCGCTACGCCCATAAGGGCGAGAACGGCGAATAGCTTCGTGAGCCGGTGAAAGACGAACAACTGCCCGATATTCCTTGTTTTTGACGGTCTCTTCACGTGCTTCAGATCGGGCTAACGCGTTGGGGCGCGCATGTCGAGAAGTCGCGGCAGCGCTCACGCAATTGTTGCCGTGGGGCCCATAGGCGATGGGCCTGTCGTATGGGGAGCGGGTGCGTGCGAGGTATTGGGCGCGCAGCAGCGTCGAGGATGGTGGTGCAGCGTGGAAACCCGACGAACCCCTGCCCAGGGCGCGGCGATTTGGTGAGGTCACGCGAGGATCGGGTGCGGTGTGGCTCAGCAGGCAGGGCGCGTTGGGCGCAGGCCTTTTCTTGGATCATTGTGTGCCGCTTGAGCTTAGAGTCGTGCCCGCTCGAGCGCGCGCGGCCCGCTAGACCCCCAACGGATCGCGCAGCGCCAGCCCCCCGCGCGCGGCCGGGGCCACCTGCCAGCGGGCTTCGGGTGCGGTGCGAGCGCGCAGGCGCCGCAACTCCCACCCTGGCTCTGCCGGCCCGGTATGGCGGCCCGCCAGGTGCCAGCGGCTTTCCACGCCGCCCGCACCGCCCGCGCCGGGGGTGAGGATCAGGCCCAGGGGTGCGATCCCCTCCGCCGCGCCCGTCTCAGCCGCCAGATGCAGCCGCCGTACAGGCGTCAGCCCCGGCGGCGCGGGGATATCGGCCACCACTATCGGTGCGCCACCGCTGCGCAGGCATTCCTCCATCGACCAGAGCAGATCTTCCGCCCGCCGCGGGGTCACAAAGATCAGCCGCCCCGGTGCCACCCACTCTGGCAAAGTTGCGCCATTGAGCTTGTCGGGGTGCCACTCTGGCGAAATCCAGAACACCGGCCCGGTGAGTGCGCGCGCCACCTGAAGCGCCAACGTGCGCCGGGCGGGGCCGCAGAATTCGTGCACCCGCGCGCGCGCCAGCGCCAGATCGCCAAGAAACCGCACGCCATCCCGCCCCGGTTCGGGCGGGCGC
>JBCCRC010000112.1:0-6249 GCA_039208375.1 Pseudomonadota bacterium
CGATGGCCCGGCGCGCGGCATGGTGAGAAGGGCACTCAGCCGAATCTGCGGGATCTCGGGCGGTATTTCAGGCCCCGTTGCGGCAATTGCGATCTCGCGCGCCTGGATCGGCACCAAGCCGAACACGGTGGCCGTCACGCCCGAAAGACGGCGCTTGAGGTTAGGAGCGATCACCTCGATTTCCGCGGCGGGGTGGGGCATGGCGGCTCAGGCAGGCAGAAGCGGCAGAAGGCGATGCGCGACCGCTTTCGGGATCGTTTCGCGGGCTTCGGAAAACCGAAGCGCCGCCGCGCGCATCTCTTTACGGGGCTGGGCGGCGTCCAGCGCCTCAAGGGCTGCGCGCAGGGCCCGTGCGTCAGGCACTTCGCGCGATGCGCCTGCGGCGGCCATCTGCGCGTAGGTTTCGCGGAAGTTGGTTACATGGGGCCCGTGCAGGACGGCGCAACCGAATTGGGCGGGCTCAAAGGGGTTGTGACCGCCAATGGGTTCCAAAGAGCCGCCAAGAAATACAACGGGGCAGACGGCATACCAAAGGCCCAATTCGCCCAGCGTATCGGCGAGGTAGATCTCGGTTTCGCCTTCAAGGGTTTCTCCCTTGGAGCGCTGTGCCACGCGCCAGCCCGAACCGCGCAGCGCAACGGCCACCTCATCCCCCCGCTCGGGGTGGCGCGGTGCGAGGATCAAAAGACGCTCAGGGCTGTGGGCTTCTGTAACCTGCGCCTCTTCGCCGGGGTGAGTAGATGTCGCGGCCCAGGCCCGCCGGCCCTCAACCATGCGGGCAAAGTCGGCCACGGTACTCTTGTTTATGGGCAACCGGGGCGAAGCAGCCTTCAGATCGCCGCTCACAAAGACATGCGCGGCATCTGCGCCGAGGGCTTCAAGCGCGTTGGCGCCTGCCTGCGTTTGAGCCGCGATCACACTGAATCGGCTGATTAGCGCCGTGGCGGTTCCCGGGAAGCGCCGCCATCGGCGCTGACTTCGCGCCGACAGCCGGGCGTTGACGAGGGCCAGGGGAATGCCCCGCTGTTCGCATTCTACGATCAGGCGTGGCCAGAGCTCGCTCTCAACGAAACAGGCCAAGGCGGGGCGCCAATGGCCGAGGAAGGCTAAAACGGCACCGGGCGTGTCAAGAGGGGCAAATTGATGTCGGGTGCGAGGCGGCAGTCGCTCGGCCACAAGTTTGCTGGAGGTGTGGGAGACCGATGTAATGAGGAATTGTGCGTCGGGCCGGCGTTCCGCTATCTCACCAACAAGCCCCAGGATCGAGAGCGCCTCTCCCACGCTGACGGCATGAAACCAGATTAGCGGGCCCTCCGGACGCGCCTCGGTTGCCATGCCAAAACGCTCGGCAATCCGCACATCGGCAACGCCCGCGCCGCGCATCCGGCTGGTGACAAGGGCGCGCAGGGCAGGGGCGGCCAACGCCGTCAGCCCTGCGTAGATGTGATACAAAACGCCCGGGTCTGGCGCTGCCATCAACCGCCCGTGTGGCTCATGTGCCGGCTCATCTGCCCGCCGAGTTCCTGCCGGGTGTAATCGAAATCGTGCCCCTTGGGCTTGCGCGCAATCGCGGCGCGGATCGTCTCCTCAAGCGGTGAGTCCGTTTCCGGATGTGCGCGGAGCGGCGCGCGCAGATCGGCGTTATCCTCCTGACCGAGGCACATGAAAAGCTCGCCGGTACAGGTGAGACGCACGCGATTACAGCTTTCGCAGAAATTATGGGTGAGTGGCGTGATAAACCCGATCTTCTGGCCCGTCTCTTCCAGCCGCACGTAGCGCGCGGGCCCACCGGTGCGTTCGGCCAGATCCATCAGGCTATAGTTCTCGGCGAGGCGCGCACGCAGATCCGACAGCGCCCAGTACTGGCCAAGCCTGTTTTCGTTGCCGATATCGCCCATCGGCATCACCTCGATGAAGGTAAGATCCATGTCGCGTTCCGCGCACCATTCGACAAGCCGGAACAACTCATCTTCGTTGAAGCCCTTGAGCGCGACGGCATTGATCTTCACGCGCAAACCCGCTTTCTGCGCCGCGTCGATGCCGGAAAGCACTTGCGGCAGGCGGCCCCACCGCGTGATGGCCGCGAATTTCTCTTCATCGAGCGTATCGAGCGAAACGTTGATGCGCCGCACGCCCGCGGCGGCCAGATTATCGGCAAAGCGGGCAAGCTGGCTGCCATTTGTGGTAACAGTGAGCTCCTTCAGCGCACCGCTTTCCAAATGCCGCCCCATGGCGTTGAAAAACGTCATGATCCCGCGGCGCACCAATGGCTCGCCCCCGGTGATGCGCAGTTTTTCCACCCCCATGCGGATGAAGGTCGAACACATGCGATCCAGCTCTTCGAGCGTGAGCAGCTCCGCTTTCGGAAGGAACGTCATCTGTTCCGACATGCAGTAGACGCAGCGGAAATCGCACCGGTCCGTCACCGAGACGCGCAGGTAGCGGATGGTCCGCTGGAAGGGATCGATCAATGGGGCTTCCATAGCGCGCCGAGCCTAGTGGCGCGGCCCCGGCGCCGCAAGACCACTGATTGACGCCTGTTGCCTTGCAGATCACAAGGCTCGTTATGAACCCCCGCGCCATCGCTGCACCGGCCCCGTGGGATGATCTCCGCGCCGGCTTTCGCTGGCAGGTGCCCGCCTGCTTCAACCTTTCGGTTGCCTGCTGTTCTGCTTGGGCCGCTGCCGAGCCCCGCCGAACAGCGCTCGTCCACGTCGATAATGCTGGGGCGGTCACGCCGTGGACTTACCACGCGCTAAACGATGCTGCGGCACGGCTCGCCAATGCGCTGATCGCTCGCGGGGTGGGGCGGGGCGACCGGGTTGCAATCCTTCTGCCGCAATGCCCCGACGTGATGATCGCGCATTTTGCAATTTGGCGGGTCGGGGCGATCTCCCTGCCACTCTTTTCGCTGTTCGGCCCAGACGCGCTGGCCTTCCGGCTTTCCGATAGTGGCGCGGCGGCAGTTGTGACGGATATGCAAGGGTTCGAGAAGCTTGCGGGCGTGCGAGATTCGCTTCCGGATCTGCGCGAAGTCTTTCTTGCCGGGTCGCCCGGCGCGTTGGCGCCGGCAGGCTCGCGCAGCCTTTGGGCCGAGATTGAGGCCAGCCAGGCAACGGGTTTGTGTGCCGAAACCGTGGCAGATGATCCCGCCGTGTTGATCTATACCTCAGGTACGACCGGAGCGCCGAAGGGCGCGCTCCATGCGCATAGGTTTCTCATTGGACATTTGCCATCGGTCGAGCTGCAGCATGAGTTTTTCCCGCAACCCGGCGATGTGGGTTGGACCCCGGCGGATTGGGCCTGGATCGGTGGGTTGATGGATCTCGCTTTGCCGTGCCTCTATCACGGTGTGCCTCTGGTGTCGCATCGCATGCGCAAGTTCGATCCCGAAGCGGCCTATCGGCTAATCGCCTCACACCTTGTGCGCACTCTGTTTTTGCCGCCCACGGCACTGAAGCTCATGCGGCAGGCGTCTATTCCGCGCGACGTGAACGTCCGCTCTGTCGGTTCAGGCGGCGAAAGCCTCGGCGCCGATCTGCTCGATTGGGGCCACGCAGCGCTCGGCGCGCCGATCAACGAGATTTACGGGCAGACTGAGTGTAACCTCGTCGTCTCTACCTGCCACGGCGCGATGAAGATCCGGCCCGGCACGATGGGCCGCGCGGTGCCCGGCCACGAGGTGGCCATTTTTGATGGAGAGGGTCGCCCGGCGGCGCCCGGCGACGTGGGCGAGATCTGTGTGCGCGCGCCCGATCCGGTGATGTTCCTCGGCTACTGGAACCAACCGGAGAAGACAGCAGAGAAGTTTCGTGGCGACTGGCTCCGTACGGGCGATCTCGGAACCTGCGATACCGAGGGATACTTCGCGTATATCTCGCGCGACGATGATGTAATCACGTCCGCTGGCTACCGGATCGGGCCTTCGGAGATCGAAAACTGCCTGCTCGGCGATGAAGACGTGGTCATGGCCGCCGCCGTGGGCCTACCCGATCCGGTGCGAACTGAAATTGTGGCCGCGTTCATCGTGCTTCGCGAAGGGACGGCGATGGAGGGGGTGGAGGAACGGCTTGTGGCGCGAGTGGCCGAACGCATCAGCCCGCACGTGGCCCCGCGACGCATCAGCTTCGTGAAGCAGCTTCCGATGACGGCGACGGGGAAGGTTCTGCGCCGGGCCCTGCGGGACGATTAAGCCGCCGCGCGCGCGAGACCCAAAAGGGCCGGCGTGAGCCGATCCGTCACGGGGATCATCGCATCAAAATAGTGATCGTGGTGCGCCGCGCCGGGCAGGGCAATCGTCGGCACCCCTGCGGCCACCGCCGCGGCCACGCTTTCGGGAGAATCCTCGATTGCAACTGCGCTGTCCGGCCCGATGCCCAGATCATGTAATGCGCGCAGGAAGATGTCAGGCGCCGGTTTTCGCGCCTCAACCATGGTTTCATCGCCAATAAAATCAAAGGTCTGCGCACTAATCCTGCTTGATACAGCCGTCAGGATCGCATCGACGTTGGCGCGCGATGTGGTTGTAACGAAGCCAAGCGCCAACCCCCGGGCCCGCGCTTCACTTATTACCTCACCCACACCTGGGCGAAGCGCCAGTCCGCCTTGCGCGAGCCGCTCCTGGAACAGCTGCGATTTCCGAGAGTGAAGGGCAGTGGCATCTACAACAAGCCCGCGCGCCTGGGCCTCTGCCTCGATCCGTTTGCGCCCGCCTGAGGTGAGAAGCAAATCGGCGTATTGTTCGGCCGACCAACGTATCGGCACACCCGCCTCTGCAAACGCCGCGTTAAACGCGTCGCGTTGTAGGTCCGACGTTTCGACGATGGTTCCGATCGAACCGAAGAGAATGGCTTTCAGCATGTTTCACCCCGCGCGCTCTCCTGCGGCGACGTAGCGCGGCGGGGTTACATGGCGAGGCGATTTCTTGAGAAAACGTTAAAGCTCTCGAGCAGCCTCTCGCCGCGCGAAAGGCTTCATGTGTGCCCCATGTGCGGTCAGAAACGCGCGCACACGGTCGGGGTCACGTTTGGAAAGCTCGCGCAGCCACCACGCGATGGCTTTCTGGATGAACCACTCGGGATCATCCACATATCCCGCGGCCCAGCCGAGGATGCGCTCGCGTGCGGCCAGCACATCGCGCTTGGGGTGGCGCTGCTTCGTCCAGGGCAGAGTGATGACAAGCGCGGCGCGCCGGGTCCAGAGATGGTCAGACGCCGTCCATTGCTCCACCTCGTCAAGGCGCTCAGGCTTCCAAATCACGCGCTTCTGGCCGGCGATTGTTGCGTGGTCGGCCACCGCCCAGGCATCAAAGCTCGGCACCCAGCCTGCAATGAGCTTCCAAGCGGCCTCGTCATCGGGTCGGATCCGCGCCTGGGTGAGCAGTTTGGCCGCCGCGATCCGCGCTTCATGAACGTCGCTTTCCCAGAGCTCGGCGGCGAGCGCGAGGCGGTCATCTAGCGAAAGCTCGGCCCGCCAGCGCTTTGTGAAGGCATCGATATCGGGGTTGGCCACGCCCAGGTAGCGGCGCGGCACCTTGTGATATGCGGCCATCTCCTCCGCCCGGCCAGGCTGGGTTGCAGTGGCAAGCTCTGCCAGTGCCGCCTTGCCGGAAAGGCTCACTCCACGGTCACGGATTTCGCAAGATTTCGGGGCTGGTCCACATCCGTGCCCTTGGCCACGGCGGTATGGTAGGCCAGTAGCTGCGCCGGGATCGCGTAAAGGATTGGTGCGAAGGTTTCGGGCACAGAAGGCATCACGATCGTATGCCAAGTGCCGTCGCCTGCCTCCGCCGCACCGGCGCTGTCGGTCACCAGCACTACTTTGCCACCCCGCGCCATAACCTCCTGCATGTTTGAGACAGTCTTTTCAAACAGGCTGTCATGTGGCGCCATGACGATCACCGGCACGGTGGGATCGATCAATGCGATTGGGCCGTGTTTCAGCTCGCCGCTAGCATAACCTTCGGCGTGTATATAGCTGATTTCCTTCAATTTTAGCGCGCCCTCGAGCGCAAGGGGGAACATTGCGCCGCGGCCGAGGAACAGGATATCTTCCGCCTCTGCCAGTTCGGTCGAGATCGCGCGGATCGCGCCCTCGGTGCCAAGCGCTTGCGCCACAAGCCCCGGGATCATGCGCAGTTCGCCCAGGGCAGAGGCAATCTCAACCTCCGATTTTAGGCCCCGCGCGCGCGCGGCTTCCAGCGCCAGCAGCGCCAGAACGGTGAGCTGGCAGGTGAAGGCTTTGGTTGAG
>JBCCRC010000113.1:0-6019 GCA_039208375.1 Pseudomonadota bacterium
GGCCCTCGGCGGGCTTCTCTTTCGCGCTGTCGGGGATGATCAGACCGCCGGCGGTCTTTTCGTCGCTTTCCACGCGCTCGACGAGAACGCGGTCATGAAGCGGAGTGAATGCCATCTTGAACGCTCCTCAGGTTCAGGTTTCTCCCAATCAGCACTCGCATGGTGTGAGTGCTAACAGCGCCGATTTAGGTATCTGCCTTGGGGCTGTCAACACCGTTCGGTCTTCACGAGCCGAAGAAATCTTCCGTCGCAAATCCCGCCCGCCCCGGCTATGGCTGCGCCATGCCCAATACGCCTAAACGACCACGCGTTCTTGCCATTGCAGAAGCGGCAAACCCCGAATGGGTTTCGGTGCCGCTGGTGGGCTGGTCGCTCGCCCATGCACTGCGTGAGGTGGCCGACGTGCACCTTGTCACCCACATCCGCAACCGGGATGCGATCCTGCGGGCGGGGTATTCGGAGGGGAAAGATGTAACGTTCATCAATAGCGAGGCCCTCGACCGGCCGGTCTGGCGGCTGAGCCAGGCGCTTCGAATGGGCGGCGGCAAGGGGTGGACGGTGGTTACGGCGCTAAAATCCCTCTCGTACCCTTATTTCGAGCGTCTCGTCTGGCGCCGATTTGGCGCAGCCATCCGCGCGGGCGAGTTCGATATCGTGCACCGGATCACGCCGCTGACGCCAACCGCGCCAAGCCGCATCGCCGCGAAGTGCCGCGCGGCTGGGGTGCCTTTCGTCTTGGGGCCGCTGAATGGCGGGGTGCCCTGGCCGCCGGGCTACGGGGCCGAACGGCGGCAGGAGCGGGAGTGGCTTTCCTATATCCGCGGCGCTTACAAAATGTCGCGCGGGCGTGTGGCCACGGCGCGAGCGGCAGCTGCCATCTTCGCCGGTTCACAACACACTGCGGGTGAGCTGCCGCCCGACGCCGCGGGCAAGGTGTTCCACTTGCCCGAGAACGCCATTGATCCGGCGCGCTTCAACCGGGTTGCCGCGCAATCGCCTGAGAGCCCGCTTAGGGGGGCGTTCGTTGGGCGGCTTGTCCCCTACAAGGGCCCCGACATGCTGATCGAGGCCGCTATGCCACTCTTACAGGCAGGCACGCTAACGCTTGACATCGTGGGCGAAGGGCCCCTGGCGAAGCCGTTGCAGGAGGCAATCCGCGCGGGTGGAATTGAGGGGGCGGTCACGCTTCATGGCAGAGTCGACCACGCGCGGGTGCAGGATATTCTGGTAGACGCCCACCTGCTCACCTTCCCCTCGATCCGGGAGTTTGGCGGCGGCGTCGTGCTGGAGGCGATGGCGCTGGGCGTTGTGCCTCTGATTGTGGATTACGCCGGGCCGGGCGAGCTTGTGGCGCCGGAGACCGGACTGAAGATACCCGTCGCCCCGCGCGCAGAGCTTGTGGCCGCTTTCCGCACCGCGCTCGAGCACCTAGCGGATGACCGTGATTCCCTTCCGGCGCTCGCCTTGAACGCCCGCACCGAAGTGGCCGCTCATTACACGTGGGCGGCAAAGGCCCGGAAGGTCGCCGCCGTTTACGATTGGGTGCGCAATGCCGGGGCGGAACGGCCAGATCTAAGCCGGATCTGAGCGCGCCAATTTGCCCCCCGCCGCGCCGTGACATCACCGCGCGCCGCCCCTATAAGCCACCGAAAATCTTACCACGACACACCCATCCGATACGGAACTCACTCAATGACCACACTGGTTTTTGGCCATAAATCCCCCGACACCGATTCCACCGGCTCAGCCCTCATCTGGGCCTGGTATCTGAGCGAGGTGAAGGGTGTGGCCGCCGAACCCCGGCTTCTGGGCGAACCCAACACCGAGGCTGCGTTCATGCTGGAGCGCTGGAACCTCGACAAACCTGCGATGCTCGGCGATCTGGCCGAGGGCACCCCGGTGGTGATCGTCGATACCAACAACCCCGCCGAACTTCCCGAGGGCGTGAATGGCGCTGATATTCAGGGCATCATCGATCACCATAAGCTTGTGGGCGGATTGGAAACCAAGGGGCCGATCGATATCACGATCCGCCCCGTCGCCTGCACCGCCACGATCTTGCACGATCTGATGGGCGCCGATGCCGCGCGGATGCCGGAGCCAGTACGGGGCGCGATGCTAACCTGCATCCTTTCTGACACGCTCGAATTTCGCTCGCCCACCACCACAGCCCATGATCGCGCAGTAGCGGAGGCGCTCGCGAAGGATCTCGGGATCTCCATACCGGATTATGCAGCTGAGATGTTCGCTGCAAAATCCGATGTCTCCGCCTTCTCCGAGGCAGAGCTTCTTCGGATGGACAGCAAGGAATACGAGGTCAGCGGCAAGAAATTCCGCGTCTCGGTTCTGGAAACCACCGCACCGGGCAGTGTTCTGTCACGGAAGACCGCGCTAATGGCCGCGATGGGGCCCGTTGCGGAAGAAGATGGGGCCGATCAGGTGCTGCTCTTCGTCGTAGACATCCTCAATGAAGAGGCCACGCTTCTCGTGCCGAACGATCTAGTGAAATCGGTGGCGGAGAAGAGCTTCTCCACAGCCGTTGCGGGCGATACGGTCGTGCTGCCGGGCATTGTGAGCCGCAAGAAACAGATAATCCCGAACCTTGCCGTTTGACCGACGCGCCCACCGGTTCGCGCGCGGGAGGCCCTAAATGACGCGCATCATCACTTCGCTCGCGGAAATCTCTGCCAATTACGATGCGGTGTTCTGCGATCTCTGGGGTTGCCTGCACAACGGGATCGCGCCCTTTCCCGCGGCGGTGTCGGCCCTGCAGGCCTTCCGGGCGCAGGGGGGGCGTGTCGTGCTGCTGACGAACGCTCCGCGGGCGCGCGCGGAGGTGGAAAAGCAGCTAACTGGTATGGGCGTGCCAGCTGATTGCTGGGATACGATCGCCACTTCTGGCGACAGCGCGCGCTTGGCGATGTTCCGCGGCACCGTGGGCCACCGCGTCTATTTCATCGGACAAGAGATGGATCTGCCGTTCTTCGAGCCGATCCATCTGCTTGAAAACTGCCCGCAGATTCACCGCGTGGCGCTGGCCGAGGCCGACGGCATCGTGTGCACAGGCCCTGCCGATCCCCATGCAGACCCTGCGGTTTACCGCCCCGATTTTCTTTTTGCCAAGCAGAAGGGGCTGAAGCTGCTCTGCGCCAACCCCGATATTGTGGTGGATCGCGGGGAAAGCCGGGAATGGTGCGCGGGCGCTCTCGCCGCACTGTATACCGAGATGGGCGGGGAAAGCCTTTACTTTGGCAAGCCGCACCCGCCCGTCTATGATCTTTCGCGCCGCCGACTGGCCGCGCTAGGGCGCGATGTGCCCGACGGGCGCATCCTGGCGATCGGCGATGGTATCCAAACCGATATCAAAGGGGCGCTTGGAGAAGACATTGATTCCCTTCTCGTAACGGGTGGTTTGGCCGCAACGGAGACGAAAACGTCGCAAGATCCCGATCCCGATGCGCTAAACGGCTATATTCAAAAGGAAATGATCGAGCCCACCTTCGCAATAGGGCAGCTGCGCTGACCCTTAATTTTCTGGACATCTCGCACCCGCAGAGTAATTAAGTTGCGTGCATCGGAGGTAGGATGTGCAATTATTGCGAAGGGGTGCGGGATGCTCGACAACATGCCACGCGGCACAATCGTTATCGAAGAGCTTGAAATCGGTATGTCCCGCGAGCTTCTCAAGGAAGTGACGGATCGGGACATCGAGCTCTTCGCGGAGGTTTCGACCGACAGAAACCCGGTGCATCTTGATGATGCCTACGCACAGGACACGATCTTTGCGGGCCGGATCGCCCACGGGATGCTGACCGCCGGCCTCATCTCGGCGGTGATCGGCGAACAGCTCCCGGGCCACGGCACCGTTTACCTGGGCCAATCGTTGAAATTCATGGCGCCTGTGCGCCCCGGTGATATGGTGCGCGCGATCGTTACCGTGTTGGCGATCGATCACGCCAAGCGCCGCGTCACGCTCGACACCCGCTGTGAGGTGGAGGGCACGGTTGTGCTTAAGGGCGAGGCCACGGTTCTGGCCCCCACAGCCAAGTTCGACTGACGCTTGCACCCCTGAGGCCGCAGGGCTATCGGGGGCGCCATGCGGATCATCCGGGACCACCAATTTACGCCCGAAGCCGATCGCGGGGCGACCGCGGCCATCGGCAACTTCGATGGCGTGCATCTGGGCCACCAAGCGGTGATTTCGCTCACGGCGAAGATGGCCCGTTCGCTCGGCGCCCCGAACGGCATCGTGACGTTTGAGCCGCATCCGCGCCAACACTTTGCGCCCGAGGCCCCGGCCTTTCGCCTGATGAACGCGGCCGCCCGGGCCAACCGGCTGAAAAAGCTCGGGGTTTCGCGGCTTTTCGAGATCAGCTTCAACGCCGCGCTTGCCGGGCTTTCGGCACAGGAATTCGCCCTCCACGTGCTCTCAGAGGGCCTTGGGCTGCGGCACGTTGTCGTGGGCCAGGACTTTCGTTTCGGCAAGGGGCGGGAGGGCACCGCGGAGGCGCTCACCGAGTTTGGCAAAGAACTTGGATTTGGCGTTACCATCGCGCCGCTGCTGGCCGCCGGCGGCGTTGAAGTGTCCTCTACGCGTATCCGCGAAGCGCTAAGCGCGGGCCGTCCGGAGGACGCCGCGCAGATGCTGGGCCACCTGCACCGGATCGAGGGCGAGGTGATCCGCGGCGATCAACGCGGGCGCGAACTTGGCTACCCCACCGCGAACATGGGCCTCGAAGGGCTGCACCTTCCGAAATTCGGCGTCTATGCCGTGCGCGTGGATGTTCTGGGCGGCGCCGCCCCGCAAACCTTCGATGGCGTCGCCTCCCTGGGCGTGCGCCCGATGTTCGGGGAAAACGTGCCGAACCTTGAAACCTTTCTGTTCGATTTCGAAGGCGATCTCTACGGCAAGACATTGTCGGTGGCGCTCGTGGCGTTCCTGCGGCCGGAAGAGCGGTTTGAGACCGTGGATGCCCTGATCGCGCAGATGGATCGTGACAGCAACGCCGCCCGCGCCGCGTTGGCCGAGTAACGCCCATGGCGCAATCGCTTGATACTGCTGATTTTCTGGGCATGCGCGATATGCCCGATTTCGCCCGAACGCCGGGCGGCTACGTGGCCATACGCCAAACCGATATCGCGCCCCTGGCCTATGAGGTGGTTGTGAACGCGCCGCCGCGCCCGGACACGCTTGAAGCGCTTGTGGCGTTTGCCGATGGCGCAAATCCGGATCTGGTGCGAACGCTTTACGAAGCCTGCAACGGCATATTCATCGGGGCCACCAAGTTTGGCGTCTACGGTGTTCGAGATGCTGGAGTCGATCGATCCGATCTTGAAAGCGCCACGAACACGCCCTGGAGTATTAATCTGCCCAACATCTACGAGCGCCCCGCATCGTGGCCGCATGCGGCCCTGATCGTTGGTGTAGGCGATGCATACGCCACCGCCGAAGAATCCACGAGGCTCTACCATTCCATAGAGGCCGGCCCGCGCATCTGTGTGAGCCCGGAGACGGACTTTGAGGCTGAGGTGCGCGCCTATACTTCCGTGGAAGACTGGCTATCCGCCGAGGTGGCCCTAGCGCTGGCCGACCGTGATCGGTGGTAGCCCGGCCCTTCCCCTTGCCCTGCAAACCGCTACTGTCCGCCCGATGAACCGTGACCCCATCCACCGCGACGGCCTGCGCGACAGGTTTTGGGAGCGCGTGCCGCTCAAGAACCTCACCGCGCGGGAGTGGGAGGCGCTCTGCGATGGCTGCGGTAAATGCTGCCTCAACAAGCTTGAGGATGAGGAGACTGGCGAGGTCGAGTTCACCCGCGTGGCTTGCCGGTTGCTGGACGATGAGACCTGCCGCTGTGGGCAATACGATATCCGCAAGAGACTTGTGCCCGAATGCGTGATGTTGACGCCCGAAACCCTCGCCGATGTCGCCTATTTCATGCCCACAACCTGCGCCTACCGCCTGCTGCACGAGGGCAAGCCGCTTTATGATTGGCACCCGTTGATTTCGGGCACGCCC
>JBCCRC010000114.1:0-5972 GCA_039208375.1 Pseudomonadota bacterium
CGGCCGCGGCGGCGGGCGGCAACGCGCCGCGCGGGGCTCCGACCTGCGCTACAACCTGCGCGTGACGTTGGAAGAAGCGTTCCAGGGCCTGACGAAAACCATTCGCGTGCCAACGTTGTCTACCTGCGACACATGTTCCGGAACGGGTTCGGAAGCCGGCGCGGAACCTACGACCTGCCCCACCTGTGGCGGCAGGGGCAAGGTGCGTGCGCAGCAGGGCTTTTTCACGGTGGAACGGACCTGCCCTACCTGCTCGGGCATGGGCCAGATCATCAAGGATCCGTGCAAAACCTGCGGTGGCGCGGGGCGCGTGGAGAAGGATCGCTCGCTTTCTGTGAACATCCCTGCGGGCGTTGAAACGGGTACGCGCATCCGGCTGGCTGGTGAGGGCGAAGCTGGCTTACGCGGCGGGCCAACGGGCGATCTTTACATCTTCATCGAGGTGGAAGAGCACCCGCTCTTTCAGCGCGACGGGCATCACCTTTATTGCCGTGTGCCGGTGAGTGTGGCGACGGCCGCGCTGGGCGGCGATATCGAAGTGCCCACGATCGAGGGCGGGCGGAGCCGCGTGAAGGTGCCCGCGGGCAGCCAGGCGGGCAAGCAGATGCGTTTGCGCGGCAAGGGCATGCCGATGCTGCGCGGTGGCGCGCCGGGGGATATGTATATCGAGCTTGCGGTAGAAACGCCGGTGAACCTGACGGCGCGGCAGAAGGAACTGCTGCGCGAGTTCGAAGAACTCAGCCAGAAAGACACGAACCCCGAAAGCTCCAGCTTCTTTTCGGCGGTGAAGCACTTCTGGGATTCGATGAAAGGCTGATGCGTTAGCCCTTCATTAACCATCGCGCGCCACGCTGCGCGCGATGTCAGATGCCACCCCAACCCTGTTCGATGTGCCGGCTTCCAAGAGCGCTCAGCCCTCTTACCTGCGCGAGCACCGCAAGCGGTTGCGCGAACGTTTCTTGAAGGGTGGCGCTGCCGCGGTGCCGGATTATGAGATGTTGGAGCTTGTGCTTTTTCGCGCCATCCCGCGGCGGGACGTGAAGCCTGTCGCGCGCCGCTTGATTGACGCGTTTGGGAACTTCGCAGCCGTGCTTTCGGCACCGGTGGACCGGTTGGCCGATATCGAGGGTGTTGGCCCTGCGGTAGCGGCGGAGCTGAAGATCGTGGAAGCGGCGTCACATCGGTTGGCGCAATCGCGGGTTCTGGGGCGGCCAGTTGTTTCAAGCTGGGATGCGCTTGTAACCTACTGCCGGACGGCCATGGCGCATCGTGAGACCGAGCAGTTTCGGGTCCTCTATCTCGACGTGAAAAATGCCGTGATCGCGGATGAGGAACAGGGCAGCGGCACAGTCAATCACGTGCCGGTGTATCCCCGGGAGGTTTTGAAACGGGCGCTGGAGTTGAATGCGGGTGCGCTGATCCTCGTGCACAACCACCCGTCGGGCGATACCACCCCATCGCAGGCCGATATCGCGGTGACGCGGCAAATCGAGACGGGGGCAGAGGCGCTTTCCATCGCCCTTCACGACCACCTGATTATCGGGCGCTCCGACGCTCTATCGCTGCGGGCGGAGGGGTATCTCTAAGGCGCGTCGGGCCTGAGCCAGATCTCCACCCGGCGATTCACAAATCGGCCCCAGGCGTCTTCGTCGCAGGCCATGGGCATTGCCTCGCCGAAGCCCTCGGCTGCGATGGTGACCACGTCCAATACGGCCGGGTCTGCAGCATCTATCACTGCATCGCGTACAGCTTCGGCACGGCGGAGGGAGAGGCGTCGGTTGCTTGTGGCATCGCCTTGCCCGTCGCTAAACCCGGCGAACAGAACTGTGCGCCCGTCGAACGCACCATCCGCCATGGCGCCGGCCAGAAGTGCCACATTGGCGCGGGATTGGGCGTCAAGCTCTACGCCGCCCTCCGCGAAGCGAAACGTGAGGGTGGAGCGGCGCCCGCCTTCCAGCGCGCTGACGAGCCGACGCAGATCGCGGGCGCCCACCTCCGCCCCGGTGTTGAGAACGGCTTTGGCCAATCTGTCGCCCTGAAACGAAAGCGGGATTTCCGCCAGAAGCTGTTCAACAAATCCAGCGTCACGGATCGCGCGCTGGGCGTCATCGGTTTTGAGATAGGCGAGAAATGCGCGCGCCACAGGCGGAAGGCGGCGCGCGGGCGTGTAGACGAAATGCGGGGCCGTGAGCGGATAGTCTTCGGTTTTCAGCGTGTTGCGACTGGCCCAGGCCTGATGCCCGCAACGCCCGCGAATGGGCAGCGCGCGGGCATTGCCGCGTTCTGAAAAGGTAGTGATCCCGATCGCGAAGGGATCTGTGGCAACCGCATCGGCCAGATCCGCAGGGCTGTCATGCAGTATGGCATCCGGCGACATTGCCATTTCTCGCGGGGTCAGCACCCGGCGCGCAAAGGTTTCGCTGAGCCCTGCCGACGGCGTACGCGCATGCACGGTCACCGGCCCAAGTGGCGCGCCAAGAGCGGCCCAGTCGCCGGTTTCACCCGAAAAAAGCGCCGCAAGCTCTTCTATCGAGATCGAGGTTAACGGGTTTTCGAGCGCGACAATTGGGACGAGCGCATCAAGCGCCACGATGCCGCTGCGCTCGGGGCGTGCAAGATCCCCAAGCCCCGCCTCCCGCGCCATCGTCTGTTCCCGCGCCGTGATTTCGCGGAAAGACAGCGCGATATCGGCTTGCTCGGCCAGAAGATCTGCAAATCCTTCGTCGGAACTGGTAACGCGGAAGCGTACTTGCGCTGCCGGACGCCCGTCAGCACCGTCCAGAAGATAGGTGAAATGCGTGGCGTCTTCCTCTCGCCGGGTGATG
This sequence comes from Pseudomonadota bacterium, assembly GCA_039208375.1. Classification (GTDB taxonomy): domain Bacteria; phylum Pseudomonadota; class Alphaproteobacteria; order Rhodobacterales; family Rhodobacteraceae; genus JANQPC01. The sequence continues at coordinate 2,826 of JBCCRC010000114.1, forward strand.
CGGTAGCCTTGTTTCTCGGCAAATGCCTCTAGAAGCGCGGGCATCAGCAACGCGCCGGATTCGGCCGCACCGGAGATCATGAAATCCGAGACATAGTCTTCGGGCTCCGGGCAGCCTTCGCCCGCGCATGCCACGCCAGCGCCATCCACCGTCAGCACACCGTAAACGGTGTCGATCCGGTAGATTTCGCCGTCGAAGCCCAGAATTTCGCCCTCGAGCACTAGCCCGCCCGTTTGGGACGTCAGCGTGGCCGGCTCCGCCTTGATCGGAGAGCTTGTGATTACAACACTTGCGGTGGTGCAGAGCGCCACCAAAAGCCTGCGCATGAACGGGTTCGCCTGGTGCCTAGTTTGCGGCGATCTTCAGGTCTTGCAGGATGTTTTTCAATACCAGCGTATCCCCGACAGCCTCGCAGCCGGGCATATCCACCACAACCTCGATCCGACGCAGGCCGCCGCCCTTGCGGGTTTGCAGCGCTTCGGCATTCAGGCTGCGGCCGCAATTGGCCTGTGTCACCTGAGCTTCGACGTGCAGCCGCACAACGCCATCTCGGCGGGTCGTGCGTGAGGGGAAGGAATACACCTCTGCGCGCTGCGCCTCCGGCGAGCCAAGCTGGGTCAGAAACCCGCCGAATGCCCGCACGGCCCGCATCGGGGCTTTGGGATCTTGTGGGGAGACATGGCCCGATGTTCCCGGGCGTGCGCCGAACTCAAGGGCGTGTACCGAAAGTGCGGCGGCTTCTTCCATCTGAAGGGCGACACGATCGAAATGGGCGGCATCGGGCACCATGACGAAGGCTGTGAGCGACGCGCTATCCTCGAAGGTGACCGTGAATTCAGCCGCAGGTTTGATCGCCGGCACGGACACGCTGAGCATTCCGTCGGGCCCGATCACGTCTTCGAACGTCAGTCCGCCATGCGAGATCGTAACAACGTGCCCGGCATCGCAGCTTGCGGCTAGCGCCAGTTCGACCAGCGCGCCGGGGCGCAGCTCAGTGTTGAGCGCACGCCCGCAAGGGTCTGTCGCGTTTGCCGCGCTATTTGTCGTGACGGCGGCGGGCATGGCCGAGAGAGCTTCTTGTTCCTCGGGTTCGATGGTGCGGCGAACGGCTTCGAGAAGCGATTGCGCCTCAATCATCCCAGTCTCTGCGGTCAGCAATGGTTGCGGTGGTGGTGCCGCAACTTCGCTGTCTGAACCAAACTGTGCCACATGGCCGATGCCAACAGCGGCGGCGCAACACAGCGCGGCATAGATCGCCTGCCGTTTCCGTTGAGGTTTCATCGTACATCCCGTCCCAAGTGGATTACCACTCTGGCGGGAGATTTCGTCACTGTTTTGGCGGAAAGGTTACCAAACTCTTTCCAAATCGGCGGCCAGTGGCCGGCCGTATTTTGCCAAGATCCCAAGATATAGCGGTGCGGCTAGAGGGCGCCGCAAGCCAGCGCCGCCAATTCGCCATGATCCTGGCCCCGTGCGGGCTTAGGCGAGTCGCCCGTGACAGTGCTTGAACTTCTTGCCGGATCCGCAGGGGCAGGGATCGTTCCGCCCAGGATTGCCCCAGGTCGATTGATCGTTTTCGTCGAACCCTTCGATCGCTGGCCCTGGCTGGCCCCGCGCGATGGTTCCGGTTGCGGCCCCAGCCGCGCCTGCCGATGCGCTTGCCGCCGCGCCAGCACCAGCGGCTGCGGCAGCCTGCCGGATCGCCGCTTGCTGCGCCTCGATCTGCTGGCGCATGGCAGCTTCTTCCTCTGCTGTCATCGGGCGTATCTTGGAGAGGCGTTCGCTTACCTCTTCACGCAGACCATCAAGGAGCCCTTCGAAGAGCTGGAAGGCTTCGGATTTGTATTCGTTGAGCGGGTCGCGCTGGGCGTAGCCGCGAAAGCCGATGACAGATCGCAGGTGCTCGAGCGTCAGCAGATGTTCGCGCCATTTGCTGTCAATCGTGTTGAGCAGCATTTGCTTTTCGATGTTGCGCATTGTCTCGGGCCCGAATTGCGCGGCCTTTGCGGCCATGAACTCGTTTGAAGCCTTGTAGAGCCGCTCGCGCACATCGGCATCGTCGACACCTTCCTCGTCGGCCCATTCCACTACGGGCACGTCGAGGCCGAGCTTTTCCGTGAGATCGGCTTTCAGCGCCTCCGTCTCCCACTGATCGGCATATGTTTTCGGCGGCATGTACGTGTCCACCAGATCGTCGATCACCTGGTGGCGCATGTCTTCCGCGATCTCGGCCACATCTTCGGCCTCCATGATCTCCCGCCGCTGCGAGAAGATCACCTTCCGCTGTTCGTTCATCACATCGTCGAACTTCAGAAGCTGTTTGCGGATGTCGAAGTTGCGGCCTTCAACTTTGGCCTGTGCCTTTTCGAGCGACTTGTTCACCCAGGGGTGCACGATCGCCTCGCCGTCCTTCATGCCAAGGCTTGAGAGAACCTTATCCAGCCGTTCGGAGCCGAAGATGCGCATAAGATCGTCTTCCAATGACAGGAAGAAGACGGAACGCCCCGGGTCCCCCTGCCGGCCGGAACGGCCGCGCAACTGGTTATCGATCCGGCGGCTTTCGTGGCGTTCGGTGGCCAGGACGAAAAGGCCGCCCGCAACCTTCACCGCATCTTCGTCAGAGGCATGTTCGGCCTCGATTTTGGCGCGCACCTCATCGGGGTTCGCTTCAGGGTTGGCCGCGATGGCCTCCATCACCTTGAATTCGACATTGCCGCCAAGTTTGATGTCCGTCCCCCGGCCCGCCATGTTTGTGGCGATCGTCACGGCGCCGAGCTTACCGGCATCGGCCACGATCTGCGCTTCCTGCTCATGCTGGCGGGCGTTCAAAACGTTGTGGGCGATGCTCTCCTGTTCGAGCATTTTTGCGAGGGCTTCGGATTTCTCGATCGACGTGGTGCCGACCAGTACAGGCTGGCCTTTTTCGTTGGCTTTCTTGATCTCGCGCACGATGGCTTCGAACTTTTCGCGTGCCGTTCGATACACCTGATCGTGCTCATCCTCTCGCGCCACCGGAAGGTTAGTGGGCACCTCCACCACGCCGAGCCCGTAGATCTGCATGAATTCGTCTGCCTCGGTGGCCGCCGTGCCCGTCATCCCCGCAAGCTTGTCGTAGAGGCGGAAGTAGTTCTGGAACGTCACCTGCGC
>JBCCRC010000115.1:0-5945 GCA_039208375.1 Pseudomonadota bacterium
TCGAGCCCGGCCTGCCTGGCGCGCTGGGGTTCTGGAGCTTCAATGGCGGCGCAGACGGCGCCTATGGCGATGACCGGGGCGAAGGCGAGGCGATCAAGGCCTACACGCTTGACGAAAACGCCGCGATGCTGCGCACCGACGGCACCGTCGAAGGCCCCCGCCCCGGCTCAGAAGCGCTCAGCTTCAATGGTGAGGATCAATTCGCCTATCTCGGCCACGATCCGGCGATGAACGTGACGCAGGGCACGATCGCGATGTGGGTGAAGCCCGAGGATCTTGATGATTTCTCGATCTTCGTCTCCAAAGATCACATCAACGCCAAGGATGGCGGCCATTTCCGGCTGGGGCATACCGATGACGGCGGGCTCTTCCTACGCATGGCCGAAGGCGATGGCGGATCGAACCATTCATGGGAAACCGGGCCGCTTCTGACGGAAGGCGAATGGTCCCACGTGGCCATTTCATTCACTTCCGGCGGCGTCACCGTCTACCTCGACGGCAACGCGATCCCGAACAACGCGTGGTCGGCCAAGGTGGGCGATGTGAACACGCCCGGCGAATACACCGAAGCCTATCTTCTGCAAAATGAAGAGCCGTGGGTGTTCGGCGCCGATCAGCACAAGACCGATCTGAACGAAACCGCCCAGGCTTTCGCGCTGGATGACGAAGATCTGCGAAATGCCTTCGAAGGCTCGATTGCCGAATTCGGCGTTTGGGGTGGCTTTACCCCGGACGATGCGCTGGATGCCGGGGAGGTGAGCGATCTCTACGAAAACGGCCCCGGTGCCGCGCTCACCAACCCCTCAGGCGCCCAGCCCATGGTGGCTGCCGATGATATGATGGAGGGCCTTGGCGGGGATGATGAGATCGATGGCGGCGCGGGCGATGACATGCTCGATGGCGGCGATGGCGCCGATACGCTCCTCGGCGGTTACGGCGACGACCACCTGAAGGGCGGCGCCGGAAACGACACGCTCGATGGCGGCCGCGGCAACGACTATCTCGAAGGCGGCGACGGCGACGATACGCTTTACAGCCGCTCGGATGCGGGCGAGCAGCGCATCGGCCAGCTTGTGATCGATGATCCCTCCCGCGAGTTCCCCGACCCTTCGGTGGATAACGAATATCTCAAACTCGTGGATTGGGTGGATCAGGAACTTGAGGCCGACGATGTGCTTGTCGGCGGCGCGGGCGCCGATCACTTCAAGTTCGAAACCCTGATCAACGGCAAGAAGGACATCCTCGTCGATCACGTGATGGATAACCGGATGATCCATTGGCACGGTGTTGCGGGCGAGAACGACCGCCTGCACGATCACTGGGTGGATGCCATCGGGATCGACGTGATCGCGGATTTCGACAAATCCGAGGGCGATACAATCTCCGTCATCGGCCACACCACGCAAGTCGAGGTTTCCTACGAGACCGTCGATACCGATGGCGATGGGGTGGAGGATGATACGGTCTCCGTCATCCGCGTCTATTCCCAGCAGGGCAACGGCGGGGCGCATGATGAAGATGCGCTGGGCTACATCGTCGTGCATGGCGATCGGGTGGAGGAAAGCGATATCACCACCGATGCGGGCGCGCATTACGGCATTGTCGATACCATTGATGAGATCCAGGAAGCCGTCGCCCCCACAGGCGAGACGAAATGGAACGATGTGGGCAGCGATGAACCGCTTCTGGGCAATGACAGCCGCGATGTGGCGGGCGATCCGATCCAGGCCGATCCGCAGAGCTTCTCGGCCAACCCGTGGCTGGAACAGGGATTGGTCGATTTCGACAGTTCGCTGCCCGATGATCTGGAAGCGCCCAATGTTCTGCTCTCGCACGCAGGCGGCAGCATCGGCGGGGCCGATGATCCCATCGAGATCCCCCATGATGACGCGCAGCTCACCCATGAGGGCACGGTTGCCTTTGCCTTCACCGCCTACAATCCAGGCAACGATCAGAACCAGGCGCTGTTTTCCAAGGATCACTCGGGCTTCAAGGATGGCGGCCATCTCACGGCCTTCATCACCGGCAACGGGGTGCTGAAGGTGCGCTTCCAGTCCGAGGATGGCGAGAAATACCTCTTCGATAACCAGGTGAAGATCGAGGAGGATCAGGAATACCACCTCGCCTTCACCTTCGATGCGGATGAGATCGCCCTCTACCTCGATGGTGAGCTTGTCGATAGCGATACGGGCTATGCCGAGGGCATGTCGGGCAACGAGGAAGATCTCGTGCTGGGCGCCTCCACCCGGGTGCGACAGGGGGATGACGACAACCTTCAGTGGCACTTCGATGGCGAGATTTCGAACCTGCTCATCCTCGACCGACCGCTTGAGGAGGTGGAGCTGACCTTCCTGTCCTCCGCAGGCGGTGACATCGACGCGCTGAACCCGCTCTACGGGCTTGATCCGGCGAACCCGGCAGAGGATGCGCCGGTTGAGGAAGAGACGGTGGAAGAAGAGACCGCAGAAGAGGAGACGGCTGAAGAGGAGACCGCCGAAGAGGAAAGCTCGGAGGAGGAGACATCCGAAGAGGAAACCGGCGAGGAAGAAACTTCCGAAGAGGAGACCTCAGAAGAAGACGTCTCGGAGGAGGAAACGTCGCAGGAAGAGCCTTCTGAGGAAGAAACCGCCGAGGAAGAAACCACTGAGGGGGAAGAAGCTTCGGAAGAAACCTCCGAACAGGAAGAAACCTCTGAAGAAGAACCCGAAGAAGAGGACGCGCCAGACGAGACCGCAGGGGAAGATCCCGAGGAAGAGGAAGATCCCGCGCAGATCTTCACCAAGATCCTCTCGATCCTGCTCTCCATCTTCGGCCTCGATGAGGAGGAAGAGAACCGTCCGAGCCAGGAGGAAATCGCCGATACGCTCGATGAAGTGGAAACGCTTCTGAGCGATCTGATCCCGCCCACAGGCTCGATGGAAGAGGCGGACGCGCCGGTGGATGAGGATGAGGAAGACCCGCTCGACCTCGCCGCCTGAGGCGCCAAGCATGGGCGGTTCCGGGCAAGTCCCGTGCCCCGGAGCCGCCCCACCCTGCCCTCCAGTTCCATCACCCCTAAGCAAGGCGCGGAACAAGGCCGAAGGCCGCCGCGCCATCGCCGGGCCCACCCGCGGCCCGGCGATTGGGTGAGGTTCGGGCGCAGAGCCAGCGCAGTGCGGGGTGCCAAAGATAAATCAAGCAGAACAAACCTCGGATCGCCGCGCCTGGGCCCGGCCATGGCGCGGCTTCGCGCCTCGCGCCCGCCCCTAAAGCGGCCAGATCACCGGGATAAGTGCGGAGGCCAGAAGCCCCACGCTGAGGTTCAGCGGGATGCCGACCTTCATGAAATCGGTGAACCTGTAGCCGCCGGGCCCATAGACCAGCATGTTCGTCTGATACCCGATGGGCGTGGCAAAGCTCGCAGAGGCCGCCACCATCACCGCCACCACAAGGGGTCGCGGATCGATCCCCAGCGCCGCGGCGAGCCCGATGGCAATCGGGGTCACCACCACGGCCACGGCATTGTTTGAGACAAGCTCGGTCAACACCGATGTCAGCAAGTAGACTGCCCAGATGATCAGGAAGGGCGGCAGAACCTGAAGCGCGGGTGCGAGCGCATTGACGATCAGCGCCACAGCCCCGCTGTCCTCCAGCGCCGCGCCTATGGCGAGCATCGCGAAAATCAGCGCCAGAAGCCGCCCATCGACGAAGCCGAACGCCTCATCAGCATCGATGCAGCGGGTGATCAGAACTACCGCCACTGCAAGCACTGCCAGAAGGAAGATCGGCGCCACATTCACCGCCGCAAGCGCCACGATCGCCAGCAGCGCACCGATCGCTATGGGCGCGTGGCTCCGGCGGTAGGCGCGGACCGAGGGCTGAGCCACATCGAGCAGTTCCATATCCGCCGCCAGCCGCTGGATATCGCCCGGCGCGCCTTCCAAGAGGAGCGTATCGCCCACGCGCACCACCAGATCATCCAGCTGCCGCCCGATATTCTGGTTCCGACGGTGTACGGCGAGCGGATACACCCCATAGCGCCGCCGGAGCCGCAACTCGCCGAGCGAGCGCCCCACCATCCGCGCGCCGGGGGTGATCAGCACCTCCACGGTTGTCGTTTCCACCGACGAAAGCGTCTCAACCGTCCGCAGCGCCCTATTCTGCTGTAGCCCCAGCAGCTCCGCCATCGCCGTTCGCAGCACCACACGGTCGCCCGCCTTCAGGATCACTTCCGGCAGGTTGCGGCGTAACGAGGCATCGCCGCGCAGCACGTCGATCATCCGCACACCATCGCGCTTGAAAAGATCAACCTCCAACACCTTACTGCCAATCAGCGGGCTCTCTTCGGGGATTGCGACCTCGGTGAAAAACTTCATCGACGCGCGGTTTGAGAGGAGGTCCGCCATACTGTCCCGCTCCGGCAAGAGCCGCGGGCCGATCAGCCACAGATACAGCATTCCCCAAGCCACCAGCACCACGGCCAGGGGCGTTACCTCGAAGATCGTAAACGGGGTCAGACCGTTGGCCCGCGCCACGCCATCCACCAATAGGTTGGTCGAGGTTCCGATGAGCGTGAGCGTGCCCCCGAGTATCGCGGCGTAGGAGAGCGGGATCAGTAGTTTCGAGGCCGGTCGCCCGAGCCGCCGCGCAAGCTGCACGAACACCGGGATCATCACCACCACCACAGGGGTGTTTGAGACGATGGCGGAGGCAAGGATCACAAAGCCCATGAGTGCGGCGATGGCCAGAACCGGGTTCGTGGCGGCGCGCGCCTCGGCCCGCCCGGTGAACCAATCCAGCGCGCCGGTGCGCACCAGCGCGCCCATCACGATGAACATCGCCGCAATCGTCCATGGCGCGGGGTTTGACAGCACGCCCAGCGCGGCCTCATAGGGCAGCGTGCCGAGTATCAGCATCGCGGCCACGCCGCCGATGGCGATGACCTCCGCAGGGTAGCGTTCGCGCACGAAGAACGCGAACATCACCGCCACAACGCCTAGCGTTGCAACCGCCCCCGCCATGGGCCCCAGTGCAATCAGCTCCATCCAAGCTCCGCGGGAAAGGTCAGCCTTTCGGGTTCAGCCCGTTTCGTCTCAAGCCGCATCTTCGCCGCTGGCGCGCGGCGGGGCAAGCGGCGTGCTGCGCCGCGGCTGCACGAGGAAGAGCCCGGTGAACATCAGCGCCAGCGCCGCCCAGATCCAGCCGGAATAGCTTTCACCCAGAAGCGCCATCGCCCAGAGCACGCCAAAGCCCGTCACCAGATAGCTCACCTGCGCGGCAAACACGGCTCCCGCTCGACCCACAAGCCACACATAGACGGAATAGACGACCGCATGCACCAAAGCCGATAGCAGCAGCGCCAAATCCGGGGGGCCATAGGGCGGGCGCGGATCGATCCACTGGCCCGTGGCGGTGGCGAGCGGGAAGGCCAGGCAGGCCCCCACCACTGAGGCGCCGAACAGAAGCTGGATCGGATCCAGCCCCGCGGTGCCCCATCTGGCCACCACATTGCCTTCGAGCGCGTAGAAAGCGGGCGCGATCAGCGCGAGCGGGATGAAGGCCACCATCGCGCGCTCCGGCAGGCTCGCCTCTGGCGCCACGATCAGCAGCACGCCGCCAAGCCCGCACGCGAGCCCCAGAAGGCGCAGGCCGGAAAACCTGTCGGTTCTGAGCGCCAGCGCGATCGGGAACGCCATCATTGGCACAAGCGACAGCAGGATCGAGATCAGCCCCGCTGGCAGGTGGCGCACCGCCTCATAGCTGGCCGAATTGGGGATCACCGTTCCGATAAGCGCGATCACCGCGCACATGGTTAGTTGCGCGCGCCCAAACGGCAGGCCCTTGCCCCGGGCCAAGGAAACGGCGCCAAGCACCACCGCGCCGATGGCAAGCTGCCAGAAAATCAGCCCCAACGGCCGGTAGCCCTCGCTCACGGCGATCTTTGCGAGCGGCTGCGTTACGCCCCA
>JBCCRC010000116.1:0-5853 GCA_039208375.1 Pseudomonadota bacterium
CGAAACGCCCCGCGGCCTCGGCCACGAACTCTTCGATCCGAACCTCAACGGTTGCTTCGGGGTTTTCGCGGAAGGGCCACGGGTCTGACGCTACGACGCGACCTGTTAGATCAGCCAGCGCGTTCGTCAGCCGCAGGGTAACGGCCCGGGTGGGATCGTCGGCCCAGATGCGATCTGGCGCAGAGGTGAGCGCGCCGCTGGCATCGGCAATCGCGATGCCTTCTTCCGTGGCATAGGCGGGAAGAGAAACCTCGCGTAGGGCAACCGACTGCATCGGGATCGTGATGCGTGCCGTCTCGTCGGGTGTCGCCGTGATGAAACGCACGGGCTCTTCCGTGTCCGCGCAGGCGGCGAGCAGCAGCGCGAATGGGAAAACAAAGGGCAAGGGGAAGCGCGTCATGGGCTATCGTCCGAGTATGATCGAGTTCGGGCTGCGTTCAAGCGTGCGCGCCAGTTGCTCTACCGCACGAGCGGCATCCTGCACGTCGCGCAAAGCGGCGCGGGCGCTGCGGTTGAGCTCGGCATCTTCGCTAAAGCCTGCAAGCGTTGCGCTGGCCTCAGTCGCCAAGCGTTCAAGCCGCGCGACGATGGCGGGTAGGCCCGAGGCGGCCTCTTCCATCGCCTCACCTGTGGCATTGGCCGAGGCAAGGGCCGCGTTGAGGTTTTCAACCGCGCCACCCTCCCGCAACTCGGCGAGTGCAGCGCTCAGTTCCGTCAGCGCTGCGCCAAGCCGTTCTGGCAGGGCCTGTGTGCCCTCGGCCGCAAATAGGTCGCCCGCGGCGCCCACCGTGTCCGAAAGCTCGTCGATCAGGGCTTGCAGTTCCAGGGCCTCCACATCTTCGGCCACCGCCGTCAGCCGCTCGACAAGCGCCGGCACACCGGCAACGCTGCCGCCAACCTCTTCCGCCGCAACTGTTGCGGCATCCAGCGCGAGGGTGACACGCTCCACCGCGCGTGCGGCTTCAAGGCTTTCGGCAATGGCGCCAAGGTCGGCGGTCAGCGATTGCAGCTCGGCCACGGCCCCGGCGATCTGGCCGGGAAGCGCCTGAACCTCATCCGATGCCGTCACGCTGCGCATATCCGCCACAAGGCCGCGCACGTCGCCCGGGATCGCACGGATTTCCTCACTACTCGCGAGCGTCGTAGCCGAAGTGAGAAACGTGGTTGCGGCGGCGAGCAACTCCTCGATCGGCAGGTTGTTGATCCGCTCCATAACGCCTTCGGCGGTGGCAGACACATCAGAGATTTCGGCAGGTGCAACGGGGATCGTCGGGAAAGGATCGCCTTCACGATCCAGCGCGGCGGGCGGTGCAGCGGCCACATCCACAAGTTCGATCTTCAGCCTGCCGGTGAGAAGACTGCCGGTAATCAGCCGCGCGCGCAGGCCCGCAGCAACACGTTCATCCAAAAACGCAAGGGCTGCGTCGGCGCTTGCCTCAGGAAGGCCGAGTTTTGAGCTTCGGATCGTCATCGAGGTTGTGAGGCGCACATTGGTATCGCCAAAGCGCTCCTGATCAACCACCCCGTTCAGGTTGGCGACTTCGCCCACGGTTACCCCATCCAGAAGCACGGGTGCCCCCACGGCGAGGCCAGTGAAGTTATCTTCGAAAATCGCGGTGAGATTCAGAACGGGCGCGCCGTCATCTTCGAACAGGCTCGCACGGGCGGCGGCTTGGTCAGCGAAAACAGTGAAGTCAGCATTGCGGCCCACGGGGCTGCCGCCGGAGACGACGGTGTCGAACGCCACGCCGCCTGCGATAAGGGTGGCGAGCGAAGAAAAATCAAGCTCCGCCCCGCCAGCGCCAAGCGAGAAGGCAAAGCCCGATGCATCCCAAAACCGTGTGTTTGAGGATACCAGGCGATCGTAGGGGGCAAAGATCACAGCCTCGGATCGCGCAACGGTGCCATCAGCGGCAAGTTCCGGCGGGCCGATCCTCCCGACCTCCACGCCCTTGTGCAAAATCGGGCTGTTGCCCATCAGCTGCGCCCCGGGCCCGGCCACGAGCGTGAGGGCCAAGCCCGTCTGCCCGCTGCGCAGGAGCGGGGCGCGCGCTAGCCCGCGATGCTCCGCGATCAGGCCATCGGGCGTAGTGTCCCAAGACGCTTCGATGAAGACCCCGGAAAGCACCGTATCAAGGCCAGTCACGCCTTGGGTGGTTACTTCGGGTTGCACCACCCAAAACGCGGCATCGTCATCCGCGTAGTCCGCAATGGCACGGTCCAGGCGCACTGATATGCGCACTGTCTCAAGCGTTTCGGAGAACCCAACGTCTTCAACCAGCCCGATCGTCACATCGCGAAACCGCAATTCGGTTTCGCCTGCGCGGATGCCAGTTGCCTCGTCAAACATGATGTCGATAAGCGGCCCGCGCTGGGCGTATGATTGCCAGCCCACCCATACGCTGACCGCCAGTGCCGCGAGCGGCACAAGCCAGACGATCGAGACACGGTCTATCAGCGCGCGAGGCGGGCCGGTATCAGGCAAATCAGGGGCGTGATCCGTCATCGCCGCAAGCCTTCCATATCAATCGTGTCCCAGATCCGCCGCGCATCGAAGCTTTGGGCGGCGAGCATTGTGAAAATCACCGAGAGGGCGAAGGCCAAGCTGGCAGGGCCCGGCGTGACCTGCGCAACGGCATCGAATTGCACAAGCGTTGCCAGGATGGCTACAACGAAGACGTCGATCATTGACCATCGGCCAATATACTCAACCACATGATAGGTGGTTTGCAGATTGCCCGGTGCCGTCACCGGGCTGCGGCGGATCGCAAGGGCAAGATAGGCGATGCTAAGGAACTTGCCGACGGGAATGCCAACGCTTGCGATGAGAATGATCAGTGCGATGCCGGGGCTGCCATGTACAAACAGCTCCACCGCGCCGCCGACAATTGTTGATGTCTCTTCAGATAGCAGCGTTTCGGTCACAAGCATTGGCTGCGTGTTTGCCGGGATGTAGCAGATCACACCTGCAAACCACCACGCCCAGACACGCTGCAAGCTGCGCTGATCCCGCGACGCCAGCCGCGCGCCGCAGCGGGCGCAGTGGCTTGTGCCGAATGGTGACGCCTGGCCGCATACGCGACAGCCGATCAGGCCAGCCTTGCGGGCGGTTAAGACCGGTTGGTGGGCTTGAGCGCGTTCCATACCGACCAACTACACAAGAATCTGTCCTGAACCACAATGAGGGCGACAAGCACGGCAAACATCCAAAACGCCTGCCCGAGCGCGACCTGGGCGAGATCCGTGATTTTGACGAGGGCGACGGCGCAGCCAAGGGCGAAGACTTCCGCCATGGCCCATGGCTTGAGCTCTTCGGCCGCGCGGAATGCGCGGGTGGCGTGCCATGGCGGCGGCCTGTCGAACACCAGTGGCGTAAGCACGTAGACCAAAAGCGCGGCGCGGGCTGCCGGGATGGCCAGCACCAGCAGAAGCGTTAGCACTACCAATGCCTGCAACCGCCCGGTTGAGAAGCTCAGCGCAATATCAAGAAGCGATGCGCTGGCGCGAAATCCTTGCGCCTCGAGCGTAAGAAACGGGAAAAAGACGGCTGCCACGATGAGCACGAGCGTTGCGAGCGCTAGGCAGACGATGAGCATTCCCGCCTTGCGCCGCGGCGCCGCCAATACAGTGTGGCAGCGGGTGCAGGCCGATAGACGGCCTTTGCCGATTTCGCGCACCCTGTAAAGCGCATCGCACTGCGGGCAGACCACGAAGCGGCTTTCGGGAGTATCAATGAGTTTTGGCGTGTTTGGCATCGCGACTTCCACGCGAGCCTATCGCATAGGCCGCGCGATGATAACATGAGGAAACCGCGAAAGTGCCGATTTGCACCCCCGAACCGGCGCCTAATCAGTCAGGCGGCCTCAACTGATGTGATTACGGCGTATTTAACCGCAACCGTGCCCATATCCCCCCCAAACTCTATCGGGCGAAGGGCGTTGGCGGCAAATCCCTCTTCCACCGCGCGTTCGATACGCATGGCCGCGGCAGCGTAGCGCGGCTCGGCCAGCCGATCGGAAAGGTAATCCAGCATCATTGCGCCGCTCAGGATAGCGGCAAGAGGATTAGCTTTGTCTTCGCCCATAATGTCGGGTGCGCTGCCATGGGCAGGTTGGAAGAGCGCGTGATCTGCGCCGATCTCTCCGCAGGCGGCAAGCCCCATCCCGCCCACCAGCCCACCGGCGAGATCGGAGAGGATATCACCGAACATGTTTTCCATCACCAGCACGTCATATTCCCATGGCTGGCGGATGAGGTTGAGCGCCTGGGCATCGACATAGGCATAGCCGTGCTCGATATCGGAAAACGCGGGCGCAACCTCATCGAAGATCTTCCGAAAGAAGGCCATTGACGCGAAGACGTTCGCCTTGTCCACGCAGGTGATCTTGCCCGGGCGGCCGCGGGCTTTGCGCTTTCGGGCCAGATCGAAGCCGAAGCGGTGAAGCTTTTCGGTTGTCTCCCGCGTGATGCGCAGGGTGTCACGCACTTCCGTATCGCCAATGATTTCCGCGCGGCCGTGGGCAGCGGCAGAATAAAAGAGCCCTTCGGTGGATTCGCGAAGGATCACCAGATCGATTGCGCTGGCGCGGGGGTCGGCAAGCCGTTGCGGGGCATTGGGGTAGGCTTTGACAGGGCGCACGCCTGCGAATAGTCCGAACCTGTCTCTCAGCCGCAGGTGGGGGGAGATTTCGGTGCCGTCGGGGTGGCGGATTGCTGGCAGACCGATCGCGCCAAGAAAGATCGCATCCGCCGCGCCAGCCCGCTCTTCGCCGTCGGGCTCGATATCGTGGCCAGTGGCTGAATAGTATCCCGCTCCGGCTTCGATCTCATCATAGCTGAGCTGTGGCGCGCCTTCGGCGGCGAGTGCAGCTTCAACGACGGCCAGCGTGGCGTCGGCCACGTCAACCCCGATCCCGTCGCCCTTAATCAGGGCGACTTTCGCGCCGCTCATGCCCGCATCCGGGCGCCGGTTGGATCATAGAGTGGCTTCAGGCTGGCTTCTGCGGGCACGCGCGTTCCCCCGATATCAATCTCGTAGCGGCTGGCCAGCACATCGGCCGCCGCTTCCCCGGCGCACGGCACATATCCCATGGCGATCGCGCCGCCAAGCGCGTGGCCGTAGTTGCCCGATGTGACGATCGAGACGATCTTGCCATCGCGCACAAGGCCCTCGTTGTGAAACACATAGGCCTCGGGTTCGCTCAAACGCAATTGGATCATGCGGCGCTGCAGCCCAGTCTCGCGCTTTCTGAGGATTGCTTCGCGCCCGATGAAGCCGCCCTTGTCTGGCTTGACCGCAAAGCCCAGGCCCGCTTCGAGCACGTGATCTTCATCGGTGATGTCGTGGCCGTAGTGGCGGAACGCTTTCTCGATCCGGCAACTATCCATCGCGTGCAGGCCGCACAGCGCAAGCCCCAAGTCTTCCCCGGCTGCCAGAAGCGTTTCGAAAATATGCGCCGCCTGGTCGGCGGAGACATAGATTTCCCACCCAAGTTCGCCCACGTAGCTCACGCGGTGCGCGCGGGCCAGGCCCATGCCAATTTCGATCTCGCGCGCTGTTCCGAAGGGATGCGCAGCGTTGCTGAAGTCCTCCGGGCTGACACGCTCCATTAGCGTGCGCGCGTTCGGGCCCATCACGCAGAAGACAGCCTCAAGCGCCGTCACATCGGAAATCACGACAAACGCGTTGCCGATATGGCGGCGCAACCAGGCCAGATCGCGCCGCACCGTGGCGGCGGGTACAACAAGAAGGTAGGCTGCTTCGCTCAGCCGCGTGACGGTCAGGTCGCTCTCAATCCCGCCGCGGGCGTTGAGCATTTGGGTGTAGACAAGCTTGCCCGCGGGCACATCCAC
>JBCCRC010000117.1:0-5772 GCA_039208375.1 Pseudomonadota bacterium
CGGCATGGGGCCCCTTGGCATTGATCTCGGGTGTATTGATCCGCCGGCCGAAGCGCGTTTGCACATAGCCGTTTTCCTTGGCGAACTTGATCGTGTCATCCATGTAGGCGCGAATGCCAGGGAATCGCTCGAAATACCGATCGATGAAGCCCTGCGCCTCCTCGCGCGGAATGCGCAGGTTGCGGGCGAGGCCAAAGCCGGAAATGCCGTAGATCACGCCAAAATTGATGGCCTTTGCTTGGCGCCGGATCTCCGGCGTCATCTCTTCGAGCGGAACGTTGAACATTTCCGAGGCCGTGGCGGCATGAATATCCTGCCCCTCGTGAAACGCTTCCTTCAGCGCATCGATCCCCGCGATATCTGCAAGGATTCGCAGCTCGATCTGACTGTAATCGAGGCTGACGAGAACGCGGCCCGGTTCCGCTACGAACGCCTCACGGATACGGCGGCCCTCTTCGGTGCGTACGGGGATGTTCTGCAGGTTCGGATCGGTCGAAGCCAGACGCCCGGTATTGGCCCCGGCGATGGAATAGGAGGTGTGCACGCGCCCCGTTTCACCATTGATGTGATCCTGCAGCGCATCGGTGTAAGTGGATTTCAGCTTGGACAGCTGCCGCCAATCAATCACCCGCGCTGGCAGATCATGCTCGGTCGCCAGATCTTCGAGCACATCGGCGGGCGTGGAATACTTACCTGTCTTACCCTTCTTGCCCCCCTCAAGGCCCATCTTCTCAAACAAGATCTCGCCCACCTGCGCGGGGGAGCCTACGTTGAACTTCTCGCCCGCCAGTTCGTGAATCTCATCTTCAAGCTGCGCCATCTTTTGCGCAAATGCGTTCGACATCCGGCTCAGCGTATCGCGATCCACCTTGATGCCCGCAATCTCCATATCCGCGAGCACCTGAACCATCGGGCGTTCCAGCGTTTCATAAACGGTTGCCACGCGCCGCTGATGCAGTTGCGGCTTGAACTGCTGCCAAAGCCGCAGGGTGATATCGGCATCCTCGGCGGCGTATTTCACGGCATCGTCGATGGCGACGCGATCGAAGGTGATCTGCGACTTGCCGGTGCCGAGCAGCGATTTGATCTCGATCGGGTTGTGGCCCAGATAGCGCTCGGAAAGCAGATCCATCCCGTGGCCATGCGTGCCCGCATTCATGGCGTAGGACATCAGCATCGTATCGTCAATTGGGGCCACCGTGATGCCATGGCGCGCGAAGATCTTGGCATCATACTTCATATTCTGCCCGATCTTGATCACCGCCGGATCCTCCAAAAGCGGCTTGAGAAGGCGCAGCGCCTCTTCCATCCCGATCTGCCCCTCGGCGAGATCGTCAGATCCGAACAGATCGTCGCCAGAGGCCGCTCGGTGGGTCAGCGGGATATAGCAGGCGGACCCGGGCGTGACGGAAAGCGAAATGCCCACAAGTTCCGCCGTCATTTCATTCAGGCTCGTCGTCTCGGTATCCACCGCCACCCAACCGCGCGCATGGGCCTCGGCTACCCAGGCCTGAAGCGCGTCTGCGTCTGACACCTTTTCATATGCCTCCGGCTTGAAGGGAATGGCTTCGGGCTCCGGTGGCGCGTCGGCGTCGGCAGTTGGTTGCGGCGCCGTAACCGCAGGCGCTTCAACGCCGAGCGCGTCAGCCACGCGCTTGGTGATGGTGCGGAACTCCATCTGGGTCAGAAAATCCAGAAGCGGCGCAGGATCAGGATCCTTCACCTCAAGCGTATCGAGCGAATAGTCGAGCGCCATCTCGCAATCGAGTTCCACGAGCCTCTTCGAAAGCCGGATCTGATCGGCATGGTCGATCAACGTTTGCCGGCGCTTGGGCTGCTTGATCTCTTCAGCGCGCGCCAGCAGCGTTTCGAGATCGCCGAACTCGTTGATTAGCATCGCCGCCGTCTTCACCCCGATGCCGGGCGCGCCGGGCACGTTATCCACGCTGTCGCCCGCCAGCGCCTGCACATCTACCACCCGATCCGGCCCCACGCCGAACTTCTCCTCTACGCCCTCTACCCCGATCCGGCGGTTTTTCATGGCGTCGAACATCTCAACGCCACCGCCCACAAGCTGCATCAGATCCTTGTCCGAGGATACGATCGTGACCCGCCCGCCGGCATCGCGCGCCTTGCAGGCGAGGGTGGCGATGATGTCATCGGCCTCGAACCCCTCCTGCTCCAAACAGGCGATGTTGAAGGCGCGCGTGGCCTCGCGGGTCAGCGGGATCTGCGGGCGCAGATCCTCCGGCATCTCATCGCGATTGGCCTTGTAGAGATCGTAAAGATCGTTGCGGAAGGTGTGGCTGCCCTTGTCGAACACCACCGCCGCATGGGTGGGCGCATCCGCCCCCTTCTGATCTTCGATCATCTTCCACAGCATGTTCACAAAGCCGGAGACCGCGCCAACAGGCAGGCCATCGGATTTGCGCGTCAACGGCGGCAGCGCGTGATAGGCGCGGAAGATGAAGGCCGATCCATCGACCAGGCTAAGATGATGGCCCTTGCCGAATGCCATGGCGCCCCCCGCGTGTTGCGTACCGGCCAAGGGTTAGCGTTTTGGCCCGCCCCCGTCCACGCCTAGGCAAATTCCCGCGTCCGCACTGCCGCGCCGCTTGATCGGTTGGCACGTTATGCCACCATGCAACTATGCGAACTTTCCTTGCCTCGCTTGGTGGGGCGCTCTTTGCAGCAGCGGGTGCCATGGCTCAAACCGTGGACCCGGAATGCACGATCGGCACGGCTGATATGGGGTCACCCGAAGCCTGCTCGCCCGTCGTTGGCTGTCTTGAGCGTTCCGGCACGTATTTTACCGGCCGCGCCATCGGCTGGGATGAGGGCACGTTTGCCGCCAGAAGCTCAAGCGGCGCGATCTGCACCGGCGAATGGGTGACACGAAATGCGATGGGCCTCGGTGAAGCGATCTTTACGTGCGACGACGGAACCTCCGGCATCGCCTTCTTCACATATCAGGATAGCTACACGGGCACAGCGACCGGCCAGGGCATGACAAATGATCTTCAGCGCATCCGCATCTGGTCTGGCCACAACATCAAGCAATTCCTTCGCAACCAAACCGGCGAGGTGGATCCCCAGCTCATGTGCGGTGACGAAGTGATCCCGATCAGCTAGGCGGCGCCTCCGCAAAGCTCTCGTGCACGTACTTCTTGTCGCAATAGCCGCATTCCACCCACCCGCGATCGCGCGGGATTGAAAGCCAAACCCGAGGGTGGCCTAAGGCGCCTTCGCCGCCATCGCAGCACACGCGCCAGGCGCTGACGATTTCGGTTTCTGGCGCGTCGGTCTGCATCGTAGTGTTACCTCACCATATGGGTCGGCGTGCTGTTGAGGGTGTCGGTGATTGTTACCGATCCTTAGATACCCAGCAAGCACGGCCTCCGCCTTGATTAACCGGCAAGCCCGCGCCGCACAAGATTCAGGCCCGCCACAACGAGGACAAGCAGTGTGGCGCGTCGGAATGTGGCCTGATCGATCCGATCCTGCACGAAAAACCCTAGCGCCAGACCAATAAGCGCTGGCACTAGGAAGAGGGCTGAGAACTGCGCCGTCTCTGCATTCAACAGCCCCGATCTGACATGCGCTAGTGTCAGAACAAGCGCACCACTGCCGTATATCACACCCTGAAGGCGCACTTGCACGGCCTTCGGCGTTTCGAGGGCAGTGAGGTACAGCACCGTCGGTGGCCCCCACACACCGCTGATTCCCCCCAGAAAACCAGAAAACGTCGCCACCGCAAGCTCCACAGCCCGCCGCGCCGATGCCGGGAAGCGCAAGCGAAACCCCATAAGTTGCACAAGCGCAAAAACGGTTACCGGAACGCCGAGAAGCAGAAACATCACCGAGTCCGGCAGAAGGAAAATCAGTTGCGCGCTGAGTGCGATGAAGATCCACAAAACGCCGAGGTAGCGCCAATGATCGCGCGTGGCCTCAACCGCAGCGGCAAGCCCGCCGCGCATCGCCTGCCAAACATTCGTGGCAAGCGTTGGCAGAAGCAGCGCAGCAAGCGCAAGATCGGGCGGCAGCACGGTAGCTAGCCCGGAAATCATGATCATAGGCATCGCAAAACCGACGACGCCTTTCACAATGCCTGCAAACAGCGCCACGCCTACACAAACCAGCCATATCTCGAGTGCCAGTTCTGGCATGAACGCTCCGAACACCGATGCGCCCGCGGTGTATCAACCGGTCGCGACGGCTGCATCAATGAAACGCTTGCGATACTTTTGTTCAAGAATAGCCCTTCAAAAGAAATGTTGTTGCTCCGCTTCTGCAAATGCACTACCTCCTTCGCGGGTGCAGAAAAGGAGCCTCGGTATGGCGCATGACGGACAGGATATTGGTGGGCAAACGGTTATACTGCCTGGTCTTCTGGCCCTCACGGGGGATGCGGTGCCCGCGGCCGAGATGGTGCTCGAGCGTGCAAAGGCATCGGTCCGCACGAAAGTCACCGCGGATGGCAAGGTATCGGGCTCGCTGATCGAGGAACATCAGGTTGCCGCCCACGGCCTGGCGTGGCTGGCCACCTATGTGGAGGCCCTGCGCCAGATGCAGGGCTGGGCAGAACGGCTCGAAAGCGAGGGCGGCTTTGGAGAGACGGAGCAGCTGATCCACCAGATCGCGTTCGGCGAATACCTCTGGCAGATCTACGGCGGCATTCCGATGAGCCAGGGCGAGCTTTTGCGGCCGCAAGACATCGGGCTCAGCCAGGACGACCAGCGCGCGTTGATGACGCCCGGCGTGATGACGCTCACCCAATCGGGCAACACACAGGCCGCACGCACGCGTCTGGTTGCTCTGATGCAGGAACGCGCGGCCGAAATCACCGTGGGCGCCACCGGGCTGGACGATGAACTTGAAATGATCCGCGAACAGTTCCGCCGTTATGCGGTGGACAGGGTGATCCCCGATGCGCAGGAATGGCACCTCAAGGATGAGCTGATCCCGATGGAAATCATCGAGGAACTGGCCGAAATGGGCGTGTTCGGGCTGACGATCCCGGAGGAATTCGGCGGCCTCGGCCTTTCCAAAGCCTCGATGTGCGTTGTCTCCGAAGAGCTTTCGCGCGGTTATATCGGCGTGGGCTCGCTCGCCACCCGATCTGAGATCGCGGCGGAGCTGATCATCGCCGGCGGCACGGAGGCGCAGAAGGAAAAGTGGCTTCCAGGGCTTTCAAGCGGGGAAATCCTGCCCACCGCCGTGTTCACCGAGCCCAATACGGGATCTGACTTGGGCAGTTTGCGCACCCGCGCGGTGCAAAACGATGCCGGCGATTGGGTGATCAATGGCAACAAGACGTGGATCACCCACGCCGCCCGCACCCATGTGATGACGGTTCTGGCCCGCACGGTGCCCGACACCACCGATTATCGCGGCCTCAGCATGTTTCTGGCCGAAAAAACGCCCGGCACCGATGCGGAGCCCTGGCAGGATCCGGGCATCTCGGGCGGTGAGATCGAGGTGCTGGGCTATCGAGGCATGAAGGAATACACGCTGAACTTCGATGATTTCGAGGTGAAGGGCGAAAACCTGCTGGGCGAAACGGAAGGCCAGGGCTTCAAACAGCTCATGCAGACCTTTGAATCCGCCCGCATCCAAACGGCGGCCCGCGCCGTGGGCGTGGCGCAATCGGCCTCCAGAGGCCGCCGATCGCATTTTGCAGGAGGCAATCGCGATTGAAAAAGCTGGGGCGTTTGCGATTGTACTTGAGCATATTCCGACAAAGCTGGCCAAAACCATCACCGAAACGCTGAG
>JBCCRC010000118.1:0-5379 GCA_039208375.1 Pseudomonadota bacterium
CGGCCCGCGGCGGCCCGTGGCACAGCGCGCGCATAGATCACTGCCGCCCTGTGGCGCAGGAACAAAAGCGCCGTGAACGCAAATGCGGCAGTGATGAAGCCGAACGCATTCCCTACCTGCGTCTGTTCTGCTGCGGTCATATCGGGAAACTCCGGTACGATGCCCTCTACAAAGACCGGCAGCGCGTGCATGCCTGCGAGCGGCACCGCAGCCGCTATGGACAGGAGCGCAAGCCACGCAGCCCGCCACCCGGCACCGGCTGCCACACTGCGCAAGCGGCGAAGCTCAAAAAACGCGCTGAGGCGGCCCTCATAAGCTGCATGCGCCACTGCAAAGGGCAGATACGCCAGAACATAGGCCGCGCCGGCGGTTGCAATCATCCACACAAGCGGGCCCACGGAGGCCTGTTCGTAGCCTTTGTTGAACGAGTTCTCCCAACCCGCCCACCACGCGCCCAGCCAAGCCACGGTAAAGGGCGCGGTCAGGATCAGGAGGCCCAGCGCCGTCACCGCGCCCGCGCGGATGTTCTCGGCGAGCCCACCCAGCGCCCGTGCCGCACGGCCCCGGCCCGGTTCGCCGAAAATCCACCCGGGCCGAGAAGGGTTCTCCCCCCAGCGCCCCGCCACGGTCGCGCGCATCATCCGTGTGAGCCATCCAAGCGCTATGATCGACGTGACCGGATTTAGGCATAGGACCGTCCCCACCAAAACATCGCGGGCCAGGCGCAAAAGCCGCCCGGGCAACTGCAGCGCACCGATCCGCGCAGTCACCACGCTCACGTCAGTACCTCCGTAAGCGCATCGCCCTCGGCCCGCCCGGCGCGGAAGCCCATGAGAGCGGCTACCGTGGGCGCGACCGCGGATTGGTCCACAGGTTTATCCAGAACCGCGCCGCGCGCCACACCCGGCCCATAAAGCACTGCCCACGTTTCATGCGCAGATCGGGAATTGAAGTGATGCTGGAACGGTACGCCCATCAGCGCATTGTCATCCCGCCCACAATCGGGGCTGACTACGACAACGGTATTGTCCCGATAAAATGGATCTGCTTCCACAACCTCCACGAGCCTTTGCAGCCCTTCGTCGATCACCTGGATCGCGCGGGTGTAATGGCTGGGATTGCCCCAATGCACGTAATCGGGATCCTGATAGTTTACCATCATCAGCCGTGGCTGAAGCTCGGCCAGCGCGCGTACCGCAAGCGCCGTCAGCAACCGATCGCCGCGCGGATTGCGGAACCCGTCATCGCCGTAATGGGCGCGCCAACGTTCCCAAAACCCTGTTACTTCAGGGGATTGGTCCGGCGTGATCGCACGTGGATCAGCGGCCATGAGAGCCGCATATTCCTCTTGCGCGGTGGCAAGCGCGGCCTCCGGTGCCGTGCCTTCGGCCACAATGGCGGCGTTCTTGTAAAGCTTGAAACGATGCAGGCTGAGCATCTCTGAGCGGAATGCGATCCCGTAATGCTCATTCACCCCATAGGTGAAGAACTCTTCCTGTGGCCGATCCTCGCCATTTATCAAAAGCGCCTGGTGCGAGGGAATATCAAACGCCTCGCGCAGATATTCGAAAAGCGTGGGCTCCGTCGGCTCCAACCTATCCTGAAGCAGTTTCGAGCCCGCATCGCGATAGGCCAGATAACGGCCGGTGAGCAGGTTCAACGTGCCCTCGGCATGACTTGTATCCACACCGTCAAGCTGCGCGATCCGCATATCGGGGATGAACGTGCCACGTGGGGCCAGAACATGCCGCAGATAGGAAGCGAAAGTAGTGGCCTCGTCGATCGTCTCGGCGCGGCGCACGCCACCCCCAAACCGCACGAGAATTACATTCGGGCCCGAATAGCCCTGCGCCTGCACCGGTTTTGGAAGCATTGTGCCGAGCGCTGTAGCGCCAAGGCCAAGGTTGAAGGTGCGTCTGTCCACGTGTTGGACCTCGCTGTATCGCCCCTTCCGCCTAATGTAACGTCAATTTACATTCTGTGAAGGGCCAATGTCAGGAGAGCTCCTGCACCGTCTCGAAGATCTCAAGCTCCGGCGCGCCCTCATACATGTGTTTGTTGCCGCCAGCGCCCTTGTGCGCCTCGCGAAAGGCCTCTGATTTGGTCCAGGAGACAAACGCCTCTTCGTTCTCCCACGCCGTGTGAGAAGCGTAGAGCACATAGCCTTCTCGATCGGGCCCCTTGAGCAGGTGAAATGCCTTGAAACCCGGCACCTCTCGCAAGTGGCTGTCGCGGCTTTTCCATACCTCCTCAAACGCAGCGGTTTCCTCGGGGCGCACTTTGAAGCGGTTCATCGTGAGATACATTTCCAATCTCCTCGGCTCTGGTATCCACTTGCCATTCAGGCCATGTAAGCCCCACCGCAACATGAGACCAGCCCATGCGCCTCTTTGTCGGCCTCGGAAATCCCGGCCCGAAATACGCCGCAAACCGCCACAACGTGGGGTTCATGGCGCTGGACCGGATTGCGACGGACCATGGGTTTTCACCATGGCGCGGCAAGTTTCAGGGTTCGATGTGCGAGGGCCGTTTGGGTGACGCAAAGGTCGTGCTCCTCAAACCCGAAACCTTCATGAACAATTCCGGCCAATCCGTGGGTGAAGCAATGCGCTTCTTCAAACTCGCCCCCACGCAGATCACAGTCTTTCACGACGAGATCGATCTGGCCCCGGGCAAGCTTCGGGTGAAAGAGGGCGGGGGCCATGCTGGGCACAACGGCTTGCGTTCGCTTCACGCCCATATCGGAGAGGCCTACCAGCGCGTGCGCATCGGCGTTGGGCATCCAGGGCACAAAGATGCGGTGCCAGGCTACGTTCTGCGCGATTTCGCCAAAGCTGATCAGGATTGGCTGGATGAGCTTTTGCGGGGCGTTTCCGACGGGGCGGGCGATCTTGCCGGCGGCGACAAGGGGCGTTTTATGAATGCGGTCTCGCTGCGCACGGCTCCTCCGCGATCCTCAAAATCCGCCCCGACGGAGGCCACGCGACCCAATTTGAAGCACGGGACGGAGGAACCTCTCCAGAGCGAAAGACGCTCTCCCCTCCAGCGGCTGGTGGACAAGTTTCGCTAAGTCCGTCCCTTGCGCGCTGCGTCGCATGGCCTAAGACGTGGCGCAGCGATGAATCGAAGGACTGTGGCCATGGAACCCGAAGCGCCGATTAACGTGCTGGGTGAACCGCTCGAACCCTGCTCGATAAACCCGTTGACTGGGTTCTTCCGCGATGGCGCCTGCAACACCTGTGCGCAGGATCAGGGCAGTCACACCGTCTGCGCCGTAATGACGGCCGAGTTTCTGGCGTTCTCGAAGTATGTCGGCAACGATCTATCGACGCCGCGGCCCGAGTTCCGGTTCCCGGGCCTGAAGCCCGGGGATCATTGGTGCCTCTGTGCTGGTCGATTTCGCCAGGCGGCAGAGGAAGGCGCGGCCCCGCAAGTATATCTGGCCGCCACACATCAGCGCGCCCTCGATATCGTACCGATGGAAGTGCTTGAGGCCCACGCCGCGCCCCATCCAGCCAGCGATAGCTAGTCTCCCGCGTTCATCAACTCGTCGATAAACAAGCTCAAAAGCTGCGGGCGGCCCGTCACACCCGCCTTGCGATAGATGGCGTTTGTTTGCGCCTTGACCGTGCCTTCACTCGTTTCCCTGAGGCCTGCGATTTCTGCGGTCGACATGCCCTTGATCGCGAAGAGCGCCACATCGCGTTCGGCAGGTGTCAGTTGCCATTGCGTGAAGCGTTCTTCCAACACATCCATAAATGCGCCCGACGCCGCGCGCAGGGCCTCTTCCGCCCGCGCAGTGCGCGCCTTCGCCTGGCGGATCGCGACGGCCGCAACGACAACGCCCAGGACGAGGCCCAAAGCCGCCCCGATTTCCAATAGCTCATAGATCTGCCAGCTGATCGGGGCGAACTGCAGCCCCAGCACACTCACCACAATATCCGCCACGATGAATGTGCCGCAGACAAGCTGCAGCATAAGCACGAAGCCGATCAGGATCTGGCTGTTCACAAGCGCCCCCGCCGCTCAGTCAATCATCATCGCCGTCGTCGTCATCATCGTCGCTATCATCATCGCCAGAGTCGTCATCGCCGCCATCGTCGTCGTCGCCATTGTCATCGTCGTCGTCATCATCGTCGTCGTCGTCGTCGGGATCATCATCGCCGCCCCGGCCCTCTTCGGAGCCCGGCGGATCAAGAAGGCCGGCGTCATCGCCGTCTTCACGACCGTCCAGCTCGGTCCAGAAATCGCGCAGGATCACGCCCGTTGACGGATTGAAAATGATCTCGCGGCGCAAGGTATCGCTGAAGGCAAGTATCCTTATGCGGCCCAGGAGCGTTCGGCGCAGTTCGATTCGCTCAAACCCTTGGGCGCGCAACTGCTCAACGATGGCGTCGCGCGTTGTCTGGGCGCTTGCCGCGAACGGGAGCGCGGCGATCAGGGCAACCAGAAATGCGCGGCGTAGCATGGGCGTTCCTCCAAAACGGGGGCCCGCGCACTTGGCGGGCCCCCGAGCGTTACCAATTTCCAACGTTCGTTTCGATGGGCGCACGATCATTCGTCGTCGTCACCGTCATCATCACTATCGTCGTCACCGTCATTATCGTCGCCGCTGCGATCATCCCGATCGCTGCGATCATCGTCGTCATCGTAGGTGTCGTCATCGTCATCGATCCAGCCGCCGCCGGAGAAGACACGATCACGTCCGTCATCACTGTCGACATCACCCTCGATCAGCCCACCGAGCGTGTTGCCATTGCGAGCGAATGTAAGATCAACGTCGACATCGTCGCCATCGGCGTCAAATTCGATTTTGTTGTTCTCCACGGTGATTTTTACACTTTCAAAATCGCTGCGGCTGAAGCCGAGCGAACGAAGCTCGGCCATCGCAGCATCGCGGATCGCACTGCGTTCACCTTGGCTCAGGCGGTCGGCCAGGGCAGGCTCGGCAAGCATGGTGGAGCCGAGCAGAGCGAGAATTTTCATGGTGATCTTGAGGGTCATGGGTCAGGTCCTGTGATGGCGGGGCAGCGATAGGCGCCCTTTGGTTGCGATGGCCCAAATCTGAACGCCTCACAGCAAGCGGGAAATCGAGCCAGAGTTTAAACTGGCGGATTACTCCGTTGGATGACGAGTATAAACGGAAGTTGACGACGCCGAGGTAGCATCCAACTATTTGAAAGTATGAAGTTTACTTGGCTGCCGTGCCCATATCGACGCCCAGCGCGCGCGCAACCGTGAAGATATCCTTATCCCCGCGGCCGCACATGTTCATGCAAAGCAGGTGGTCTGCGGGAAGCTCCGGCGCGATCTTCACCACATGCGCTAGGGCGTGGCTGGGCTCCAGCGCGGGGATGATTCCCTCAAGTTCACAGCACA
>JBCCRC010000119.1:0-5290 GCA_039208375.1 Pseudomonadota bacterium
CGCATCTCGATCAGCCCGCCCCGCTCCAACCCCGCCAAGGTATGGGTCATCGAGGTTTTTGGCACCTGGAAGGCACGGGCCAGCGCAAGCGGCGTGGGCCCATCTCGCACCCGGATCAGGTGGTTAAGCACCGAAAAATGGGGGAGAAGGTATCCCTTTGGCAAATGCCGTTCCAGAAGGGTGCGGGACAGTTGCCCAATGATCCCGACCTCGTTGAAAAACGTGAAATAGGTTTCAAGCGGACTGTCGGGCATTCACGAGCTTTGCGTCGAGCGGCCAGCGCGGGGTGCGCGGGGTTTGCGGAGCGTAGCCCAGAAGCCCGAGCATTTGAACCGTCTCGCCGGCCGCAGCAAACTCGGCGTGAATGGCCGCGTAGATCTCGGCCATCTCTGGATATTCCTGCAAACCCTGGCTCACGGGCCGCAGGGCAAGCCCGGCGCCCGTTGCCGCAAGATTGAGCCGCAGCCAGGTACGCCCTGCTGCAATCTGATCCCGCCGGGCGTTGCCGGGGGTGCGGCTGACCGTGAAGGCAGGCGCCCCGAGAATGGCGTTCTGAGTTTCCTCGATGGCGCCGCGGGTACCGGGGTTGGTGGGGTCAGACGCCGCCTCGCGCGTGAAAAGACCGAAAAGCGCAAGCGTTTCCAGCATCGGGCCACCGGCATCGATGCCGTCGGGCTGGGCGTTGATTTCCGCCTTGCCGATCCGCAGCAGATCGATGCTTTCCTGCCAAGCGGCGGGCGTTGCGGCCTCCGTCATCCATGCGTCATGGGTAAGGGTGCGCAACCGGTCATTGCGCGGCCCGTCCACCACCACCTCCGCGTAGGGTGCGAGCGGTTCTGCCGCCGCGGCACTGACCGCACGGGGTTCAAAGGCTTCCTTGTGCGAGCGGCGGTTCATCACATGGGCGAAGAGCGGGTCAGGCACCCCTGCCCCTTCCACGAAACGACAGGCCGCCACCGGTGCACCGTCCGCCTCACCCTCCGGAAATAGCATGGTCTCCACACCATAGCCCGCTTCGGCTGCCGCCAGTTCCATCAGTTCGATGAAACAGCCCATGCCGATCGTCAGTTGCCGGCCGAACGGATCGGTCACCGGCAGATCCCGCGCCGGATCGCGGGTCAGGATCAGGCGATCCTCCCCAACAAGCTCAACCAGCCACGGTTGGCGGTTGTGGGGGTTGGGCGCCAGTAGCGCAAAGGAAAGCGCGTTTTTGCGGGGGTCTTCATAGCCACCCGCTAGATCCCATGGCGCGAGCGCATCGCGAGGCGTGCGGGTGGCCACGAATCCGGCGGCACCGGCGCTTGCAGCGAGGATGGTACCGCCCCCCACGAAGGCGAGCATCTTGCGTCTGGAAAGGCTCATCTAAAGATCTCCATATAATACGATGTCGTACTACTTAGTTCGATATCGAATTATATGCAAGCCCCTACGCCGCATTGCCCGCACGCCGGCAAACCGGTACGGATTCTTGGCCAGTGGGAGGGAAAGCTGCCGATGCCGACGATCACCGAAATCGCCGATCTCAAGCGCGCATACCGCCGCCGTGTGCCGAAGATGTTCTACGATTACGCGGAATCGGGCAGTTGGACGGAGCAAACCTTTCGCGAGAACACCACTGATTTCGAGAAGATCCGCCTGCGCCAGCGCATCGCAGTGGATATGGCTGGCCGCTCCACCGCCACTCAGATGATCGGGCAGGACGTGGCAATGCCCGTCGCGCTTGCGCCTGTGGGCCTTTGCGGCATGCAATCGGCAGATGGGGAGATCAAGGCGGCCCGCGCTGCCGAGAAGTTTGGCGTTCCCTTCACGCTCTCCACAATGTCGATCTGTTCGATCGAAGACGTCGCGCGGCACACGTCAAAGCCCTTCTGGTTTCAGGTCTACACGCTGAAAGACGATGATTTCATGCGCCGCCTGATTGGGCGCGCCAAGGATGCTGGCTGTTCTGCCCTTGTCATCACGGTCGACCTTCAGATCATGGGTCAGCGACACAAGGATATCAAAAACGGGCTCTCCGCCCCGCCAAAGCTGACGCCTGCGTCGATCGCCAATATGGCCACCAAGCTGCCCTGGGGCATAGAGATGCTCAGCACGAACCGCCGTTTCTTCGGCAACATCGTGGGCCATGCAAAAGGTGTTAAAGACCCCTCATCGCTATCGTCCTGGACAGCCGAGGCCTTCGACCCGTCCCTTGATTGGGATCGGATCAAAGAACTAATGGATATGTGGGATGGCCCGGTAATCCTGAAAGGTATCCTCGATGCCGAGGATGCGCGGAAGGCGGTGGAGGTGGGCGCCGATGCCATCACTGTTTCCAACCACGGCGGGCGACAGCTGGATGGCGCACTGTCTTCAATCCGTGTTCTGCCCGAGATTGTGGAGGCTGTTGGAGACAAGATCGAGGTGCATCTCGATAGCGGCATCCGCTCTGGGCAAGACGTGCTGAAGGCCATGGCGCTCGGCGCGAAAGGCACAATGATCGGGCGCGCTTTCGTTTACGGTCTGGGCGCAATGGGCCAACAGGGGGTGACGCGCGCGCTCGAGGTCATCCATAAGGAGCTCGATACCTCCATGGCACTCTGCGGCCGCCGGGATATCCGCGAAGTGGATCGCGATATCCTTCTCGTACCGGAGGATTTCGCCGGCCGCTGGGCGCAGAACTAGAGCGAAATTGGTCAGGCTGGGGCGCGGCCCGCCATGGCCAACCGTTGCACCGCTGGCAGCAGGAAGAACACCAGCCCCATGAGCCCGCCGATCACAAGGAACGCCGCACGCAGGCCGTAGAACTCCGACACGAGCCCCATAATCATCGGGGCGATGAAAAACGCCATGAAACCCAGAACAGCAGTACGCGCAACAACGACGGTGCGCGCCCAAGGCGGCACCAGCCGCCCGGCGATCCCGATCCCGATTGGGCCAACTACGGAAACGCCGAGCCCCAGAATACCGAAGCCGAGATAGGCAACTGCAACAGTGGGCGCGATGGCGGCCAGACCCGCGCCGATCATTGCCAGGATCGTACCGAACATGATGATCCGAATCTCGCTGATCCGCTCTGATACGGCCTGGCCCGAAAATCGGCCCACTGCCATCGTCAACCCCAGCATCGCTGGCCCGAGCGCGCCCTCCGCAGCCCCGCCGCCCAACGTGCGTTCCACGTGAAGGGCGGACCACGCCTCAACCGCCGCTTCCCCGGAAAAGGCCAGCAGAACGATCGCGCCGCATAGGATGACTGGCATCCACGGCGCCCGCCCGCGGCCATCTTCAGGCGCGTCGACATCGGGAACCGGCATCGCAAGTCGGGTCGAGATCACTACGATCGTTGCTGCCGCAACACCGAAGATCAGCACCGCCGAAAGGTCAGCCTCGCGCGCCCAGCCTGTGATGACCGCCGAGACTGCATAGGCCAGCGAAAAAACACCGTGGTTGGCGTTCATCAGGGGCCGAGCCGCGCGGCTTTCAAGCTCGCTCACCCGCGCATTCATCAGCACGTCGAGCGTACCCGACGCCAGCCCGAGCGCGACCATTGTCAGGGCAAATCCCCATGGGCCCGTCACAACGCCCGGCAACACCATCACCGTGGCGAAGACAAGCGCGGCAAGCTGCATCACGCGGGGGCCCACCGCGCGTTCCAGCTTCGGGGCCAGCCACATCGCGGCAAGCAGCCCGAAGGCCGAGCAAAGAAGCAGCGTTCCGAAGGCCGCATCCCCAACCTCGATTCGCGCCTTTGTCACCGGCACCATGGCTGCAAACGTGCCCCAATACACACCAATCGCCGCAAAGGCAGCGGCGGGCGTGATCGAGATGCGAAGGGCTGAGAGAACCGACATATGCGGCGCTTGCCAGAGCACCCTTGCGCGTACAAGCGTCAAAGATCGGTTTTTGGGCTTTTCAACTGCGTCCATCCCCGGTAAGCGGACGGCTTCGCTGGGCCGACACCCTTGGAGGCGGCCTGCCTTTACATATTGGAGTTACCCATGGCTGGTGAGATCCCTGATCTTCACGCCACGGTGCGGACGGGGACAGGCAAGGGGGCCGCTCGTCAATCCCGCAGAGATGGGAACGTACCTGGCATCGTATATGGCGGCGGCGCCGATCCGCTTCCGATCGACATCCCCTTCAACGTTCTTCTCAAGCGCCTCAAGCAGGGCCGCTTCCTATCCACCCTCTTCAACATGAAGGTAGACGGGGAAGACGATGTGCGCGTGATCTGCCGCAACGTGCAGCGCGACGTCGTGAAAGACTTGCCCACGCATGTGGATTTCATGCGTCTCAAGCGCACCACGAAGATCAATCTCTTTATCGCCGTTGAGATCGTCGGCGAAGACGATTGCCCGGGCCTTCGCAAAGGTGGCGTGCTTACCCTGGTGCGTCCAGAAGTGGAACTGATCGTGACGGCGGGCGATATCCCCGAAAGCATCGAGGTGGATATCTCTGGCATGGAGATTGGCGATACAGCCACGATTTCGGGCGTAACACTGCCCTCCGGCGCGCGACCGACGATCGACCGTGACTTCGTGATCGCCAACATCTCCGCCCCCTCCGGACTCAAATCGGCTGATGACGCCGCCAGCGCGGACGAGGGTGAAGAAGGTGAAACCGAGGACGCGGGCGAAGCCGAAGAGGCATAAGCCGTCCGATCCGGGCATTGCGTCGAAACGGGGCCACTGCGGCCCCGTTTTTTTGTCTTACCCGGGCCAGGGTAGCAGGTAGAGGGGGTGGGTGATCCAGAGCAGCGGATCATAGTTCATGAACTGCGCCGCCACGATCAGAAGCGGCAGTGCGGCCCAGATCACCATCGTCAACCCAAGCCAGATCACGGCTCCTGTGCGAGATGGGCTGCGGCCCGAGGGCGTTTGCGCCGCGCCTGCATGGCCCACCCACAGGTCAGCGTGGCGGCCCGCGGCGGCCCGTGGCACAGCGCGCGCATAGATCACTGCCGCCCTGTGGCGCAGGAACAAAAGCGCCGTGAACGCAAATGCGGCAGTGATGAAGCCGAACGCATTCCCCACCTGCGTCTGTTCTGCTGCGGTCATATCGGGAAACTCCGGTACGATGCCCTCTACAAAGACCGGCAGCGCGTGCATGCCTGAGAGCGGCACCGCAGCCGCTATGGACAGGAGCGCAAGCCACGCAGCCCGCCACCCGGCACCGGCTGCCACACTGCGCACGCGGCGAAGCTCAAAAAACGCGCTGAGGCGGCCCTCATAAGCTGCATGCGCCACTGCAAAGGGCAGATACGCCAGAACATAGGCCGCGCCGGCGGTTGCAATCATCCACACAAGCGGGC
>JBCCRC010000120.1:0-5288 GCA_039208375.1 Pseudomonadota bacterium
GAATCCCGTTTCGCATCCTAGAGGCGGTGCGCGAGATCAAGCCGCTTGGCGTTGGCATCAACCTTCAGCCTCATGCTGCGCGCGAACTCTTCGATCTTGGCCTTGAGGCCGGCCTGGATTGCGTTGGCCTGCGCACCGCAGAGGTCGCGTATTTTTCCGCACAGGGGCAAGAGATCTGGCGCGAACCGCGGGGAATGGCGGCGGGCTATCACTGGCCGCAATACTCGATCCACCGGGGCGGTTTGCAGATGCTGCTTTACCGGACGCTGGTCGAACGCGCGGGCGATGTGATCCGCACCGGCGCGGCGGTCACCGGGTGGCAGGAAACGGCAGAGGGTGTTTCCGTGGCACTGGCCGATAGGCGATCTGGCGAAAGCCTTGGCCTTGAACACGGCAGCGTGCTGGTCGGCGCCGACGGCATCAACTCCTCAATCCGGGCGGCGCTTTACCCAGAAGAAGGCCCGGCCCACTGGGGCGGCACGATGATGTGGCGGGGCGTCACCAGGGGCCCGCGGTTTCTGACCGGGCGCAGTGTCACAATGACCGGGCGAAAGAACGTGAAGTTCGTCGCATATCCCATTGATGATAAAGAGGACGGGGGTTCTGTCATCAACTGGATTGCCGATCTGACAATGCCGCCCGACTACGATTGGCGGCAGCAGGATTGGAACCGGGCCGGGCGCCTTGACGATTTTCTGCCCGCCTTCGAAGGCTGGGCGTTTGACTGGCTTGATATCCCCGCCACGATCCGTGCCGCCGAGCACATCTACGAGTATCCGATGGTGGATCGTGATCCCTTGCCGCGGTGGAGCCATGGGCGCGTCACGCTAACTGGCGATGCGGCCCATGCGATGTATCCCATCGGGTCAAACGGGGCGAGCCAGGGCATTCTGGATGCGCGCATCCTTACGCGGGAATTGCGCGCTCAGGGTGCCACACCCGCCGCGCTGTCGGCTTTTGATGCCGCAAGGCGCGATGAGGTTAACGCCGTCGTTCTCGCCAATCGCGGCGACGGGCCCGACCAGATCCTTGATATCGTGGCCGAGCGCGCGCCCGACGGGTTTGACAACATCGAGGCTGTAATGCCCTTGGCCGAACGCCAGGGTTTTGCCGACAGCTACAAGCGTGTCGCCGGGATGGAGGTTGCTGCGCTGAATGCGCGCCCGCCGATTCTTTCGCCTGATGGTGGCGCGGGCGGATGAACGGGCGTAGGGCGTTCGGCCGGTTGCGCGTGCGGCGGCATCGCACCCAAAGGCGCACTGCCGTGCACAATCGTGCGTGCCATCATCCCCTGTCGGGTTGGCGGCACCGTGGGGAAGATCCCATACTTACGGCATTGCCGCCAGCGGGAGCCGCAAGCGGCACCGGTGGGCTTGTCCCGTGCTCACGACCGGTCCCTATTAGTGTGCGTTTAGCGCGGCTGGTTCGCTCGCCAAACCCCTGCCGGCAGGAGCCGCCCTTGCTTCACCGGAGAGGTGCGGCAACCGCCGCGAGATTGGCCGTGCGGCTGCGCCTCGCCTTGCGGCTGAAGCGAGGAGCACTGACGATAATCTTGAGGTATATCGCGTACGCGCTGGGGCCCAAACCGGTTTCGGCGCCCGCGAGTGTGCCCGCGGCAGCACCAGATGGTGCTCCCGCGATGACGCCCTTCGGCGCTACAGCGAGGGTGCCTGGCAGCGCCGCAATGCCAAAGACACTTCATTACCCTTTGCTCCTAAATCAGTGGTCATATGACCATGGTCACCCGCTTGGTGCGGCACGACAGTGGTCATATGACAACACTCATGGCGGTGGCGGCGCGTGCATGTGGTCATATGACCGCGAGCATCAGTCATCCCCCGCGCCGGGTCTGCGAGTTATACCCAAGGCCATTCCGGCAGCGCCGGGTCGGCCTCTCGGTGCGTTAGACTGTCGGCGAGCACGTCGATCCGTGCCAAATCAGTGCAGGGCAGATCGCGTCCTCCCAGTTTGGGCCTGGACTAATCCCAAATTATCGCGCCGGCACGGGCATTGGCTAAGCCCTCCGATCCCGCAAGAGCCCTGCCGCCTTGCGCCACGTATCGAAGGCCGCGCTCTCATGTGGCCACCTCCGCAGGGTTCCGTTGCGGCGGCGCAACC
Organism: Pseudomonadota bacterium; assembly: GCA_039208375.1. Classification (GTDB taxonomy): domain Bacteria; phylum Pseudomonadota; class Alphaproteobacteria; order Rhodobacterales; family Rhodobacteraceae; genus JANQPC01. Next base: position 2,119 of record JBCCRC010000120.1, read on the forward strand.
CCGCCACCATCCAAAGCGCCATGGGGTGCGGGCGAACTGGCCAAACACGCGCATCCCACCCGACGAGCGCGCAAACCAAGGCCGCTCCGGCGCAGCCCCTGCCGCCCCGATTAGCCCGCAACCCTCAGCGCTTGCCGGTGCCCAACGCGCCATGCACACCTGCCCAACGCCCGCGCCGCCCCGCCCCATTGCGCCCCATCGCCCCCGCGCGCTAAGGGGCGGCACCAGCGCCGAGCCGCGCTGAAGGGGAGGGCGCATGGCACTGGCGAAATCGGCTGAGGCCCGCACGGGCCGGATCATCGAAGGCCTTGCCCGGGCGCTGGCCTGGGCCGGCGGGCTGATCCTTGTGGCCATCGCGCTGATCACCGTGGTCTCGATCACGGGCCGCGCCCTCGTCTTCGCGGGCCTCTCCCCGATCAAGGGTGATTTTGAGCTTGTGGAGGTGGGCTGCGCCATCGCGATCTTCTTCTTCCTGCCCTGGTGCCAACTGCGCCGGGGGCATGTAACGGTCGACGTGCTCGTCGCCCGTTTCCCGGCCCGCGCCCAAGCCGTCTTCGGCCTGATCGGCGATGTGCTCATAACCCTTGCCGCCGCCGTCATCCTCTGGCGCCTCTGGCTGGGGCTGGGCGAAAAGTTTCCCTACGGTTCCGACGGTTTGCGCGGTGCGGTCGGCTTCGGCGCGAAACCGTTCTTCCCCGAGACGACCTACGAGCTTGCGATCCCCGTCTGGATCCCCTTCGCTCTCAGCTCTGTGGGAGCCACAGTGTTCCTCATTGTCTCCGCCTACACCGTCTGGCGCAGCCTGAACTGGGTCATCGAGGGGCAGGAGGCGCGCGCGTGACCGGGCTTGAGCTTGCACTCGCCGCTTTCGGGGTGATGCTTCTGGGAATCTTCTTGCGGGTGCCTATCGCGCTTGCGATGGGGCTGACAGGGTTTTTCGGCACTTGGATTGTGCTCGGCCACCCCAATGCCACGCTCAGCCAGATGAAAACGCTCACCTACGATACGTTTGCGAGCTACTCGCTTTCGATCGTGCCGCTCTTCCTGCTGATGGGCCAGTTCGCGACCAAATCAGGCATGTCCGGCGCGCTCTTCGAAGCGGCCTCCGATTGGCTCGGCCACCGCAAGGGCGGCGTTGCTATGGCGGCCGTGGGCGCCTGCGCGGGCTTCGGCGCCGTGTGCGGCTCATCGCTCGCCACAGCCTCCACCATGGGCCAGGTCGCGCTGCCCGAGATGCGCAAGCGCGGCTATGCCGATAGCCTGTCCACGGGCGTTCTGGCCGCGGGCGGCACGCTCGGCATCCTGATCCCGCCCTCGGTGATCCTGGTGATCTACGCGATCCTGACCGAGCAGAATATCGTGAAGATGTTCATCGCCGCCCTCGTGCCCGGCATCCTTGCGGCCCTCGGCTATATGCTGACGGTCGCGATCTTCGTGCGCATGCGCCCCGGGGCGGCCACCACCGCCGAGCGCAAGCCCTACGGCCAGCGCTTTCGCACCTTGTTCCGCATCTGGCCCGTCGTGGTGATCTTCGCCCTCGTAATGGGCGGCATTGCGGCCGATTGGAACTGGGTGCAGCCCGGCGTGCAGGCGCTCTTCACGCCCACCGAAGGTGCCGCAGTCGGCGCTGTCGCCACCGGGATCTACGGGATCGCCACGGGCGGGCTGACCTGGCCGGCCTTCAAGGAATCTATCCTCGCTACGGCCAGCGCCAGCGCGATGATCTTTTTCATTATTTTTGGCGCGCAGCTCTTCAATTCGTTTCTGGCCTTCACCCAGGCGCCACAACAACTGGCAGCATGGGTGACGGGGCAGGGCTTCGCGCCGCTGATGGTGCTGACGGTGATGTTAATCGCCTACCTCATCTTTGGCTGCGTGATGGATTCGCTCTCGATGATCCTGCTCACGATCCCGATCTTCTTTCCGATCGTGATGGCGCTCGACTTCGGGCTGACGCCCGAGCAGACGGCGATCTGGTTCGGCATCCTGGCACTGATCGTGGTGGAGGTGGGGCTGATCACGCCGCCGGTGGGGATGAATCTGTTCATCATCAATCAGGTGGCGCGCGATATTCCGATCTCGCGCACCTATGCGGGGGTGGCGCCCTTCGTTCTGTCCGATCTCGTGCGCGTGGTGATACTTGTGGCGTTTCCGGGGATCACGTTGTGGCTTGTTGGGGTGATGTTCTAGCTGGGCTGTGCCTGCACCGCAGGCTCCCGCTCAGGCTTCGGTTTCCAACGCTACGCCACCTGTTGCAGAGAAGGTAGCACGCGTGATCGCGCAAGATCCGTGCCCAAAGAGCGCCGCCAGCGCCGGGTGAGCGCGGGCCCCTCTCGGCGGGGCAGCGATATGGCGAATGTCACGCGCGACGGGGTAACGGTAAAGCAGGCGTGTCGGGATAGGGCGTGCCGACCGACCGTCAGAGCGTTCTCCCACGGGCCAGCGCCCACCAAGCTCCCGCCACGCGTTGAATGCCCCTATGCCGCTGCGCGCCCGCGCATCACCAGCCAGATCAGCGCCCCGCCGGCGAGCATCAGGAATGGGGCCATCGCAAGGTTCACCGCACTCCACCCCGCTACAACATCGCCGCCGGAGCAATTCATCAGCCCGCCAGAGGCAAGCGAGGCGAAGGTCACGCAGCCGAAGACGATGGCGTCGTTCATCCCCTGGACCCGCCCGCGTTCTTGCGGCGAATGGGCCGAGGCGAGAAGCGTCGTTGCCCCGATGAACCCGAAGTTCCACCCCACACCCAGAAGGAAGAGCGCGATGAAGAAATTCCCCAGTGCCACGCCGTGCAGCGCCACTGCGCCAGCGAGGGCCAGGATCACAAGCCCCACGCCCACGATCTTCTCTGCGCCATAGCGGGCGATCAGATGGCCGGTGAAAAACGACGGTGCGAACATCGCCAGCACGTGGAGCGACACCACGTTCGAGGCATCGGCCACCGCAAAGCCGCAGCCCACCACCGCCAGCGGCGTCGACGTCATCACCAGGTTCATCAGCGCGTAAGAGACCATCGCGCAAATCACTGCCACTGCGATCACCGGATCGCGCAGAAGTTCCCCCCGCGTGCGGCCCCGCGGCGCGTCCACCGTCTGCGGCGGCGGTTTTGGGATATCGAGCGCGAAAAAGATCGCCATGCCCAGCACATTGATCGCGATCGCGGCGTA
>JBCCRC010000121.1:0-5288 GCA_039208375.1 Pseudomonadota bacterium
ACGAATGCTCTCTCAAGGAAATACTGGTCATCAAGACAGCAAAACCCAACAATCCGGTCCTGATCAACCGCACGTCTCAGACCGCCGCGTTCAGCCCAGCCGCCATATATGCGGCTCTGTCCGGCGTGCCAGTCACACGCACGTCGATCTGACGTGCCGCGGCAATACCATCGTCGATTCTGCCGGTTCGAACGTTCATGCCCAATGGCGATCATGTGCTTGGATGAATGGCAGCAAGGTCCCGCACAGCGGGTATTAGGCGGCACCCGAGGCGCTGCAACAGCGACGAACGTCTGTTCCGAGCCCAAATTTCCATGTTTTGGCAATGCAGCTAAAGTCCGGTTCGAAGGTTGCTTTAGTTTTTTGGCCATGCTAACGGCGCGCCATGAAACAGAACAACTATCAGTATTCGTACTATACCTGACGGGCGCGATAGTGCCCGAATGATGGGTGCTGGTTGATTGTTTCATACTCCACATACACCACTGGACCCATCGCTTCGCTTGGTAACTTCGGTATCCGCGCAATACGTTGAGATGGTATTGCTCGGTTTCTTTCCCGTTACCTAGGCACCAACTCAGGGGAGTTGGCAGAGCGGTCAAATGCGGCGGACTGTAAATCCGTTGGGGCAACCCACCTAGGTTCGAATCCTAGACTCCCCACCAAACCTTTTTTCTGAAGCGTTGGCCGAAGCCGACTTTCATCACTTAACGAGCAACGGCAGCTCTGTCCCGCATAGCAGATATTGCAGAGCCCACCTTCCGCGAAGGGCTGCACCGAGCAAGTTCATTGGCAACCGCGCGATGCACCCCGCTTAGCGCTCTGACCCCCCATCGCAGGACGGAACACACTTCAGCTTGGAGCCGGGACTCCACATAAGAACAAAACGTGAATATAGTACAGCCCATGTTTGCCGAGCTGAACGCCACATCGAATTTCACCTTCCTCACCGGGGGCTCGCACCCCGAGGAATACATGCGCCGCGCGGCGTTTCTGGGCCTGTCGGCTGTAGCGATTGCGGATGAAAATTCGGTGGCCGGAATCGTGCGCGCGCATACAGAGGCGCGCGAGATCGAGCGCGCGGTGCGGCTGGCAAAAGGGGCCGAGCCGCTCGGCCCACCCGCGCCCGCCCACCTGCCGCGCCCCGAAAGCGCGGCGATCCTCAACGCCCCTCGCCTGATCCCCGCCGCGCGCCTGGTGCTTGATACCGGCTTTACCGCCGTCGCCCTGCCCCGCGATCGTGCCGCCTGGGGCCGGCTTTGCCGGTTGCTCACAACCGGGCGCCGGCGCGCGGAAAAAGGCACTTGCCAGTTGCGGATGGCCGATCTCTTGGAATGGGGCGAAGGGATGGAGCTTCTGCTCATTCCCGGAGCCGGGCGGATGCAAGACTGGCTGAAGGAGGTAGATCGCGTGGTGCGCACCTTCGGCCCTGCCTGCCACCTGATGCTAAGCCCGCGCTACGATGGGCAGGATCCCGAGCGCTTCGATTGGCTGGCAAATTGCGCGGATCGGCTTGGAATAGACACGATTGCATCCGCTGCCCCCGTGATGCATCACGGCCGCCGCCGGAAGCTGACCGATGTGCTCACCGCGATCCGCGAGGGGCTGCGGGTGGATGAACTGGGCCGCGCGGCGCTGGCCAATGGCGAACAGCGGCTGAGAGCAGAAGATCAGATGCGCCGCATCCTCGGCCCCCATGCCGCGGCGGTGGATCGCACGGGCGATCTGGCCGCGCGCCTCACCTTCTCGCTCGATGAGTTGCGCTACGAATACCCTTCGGAAATTGCCGCGGGTGAAAGCCCCGAGGATCGTCTGCGCCGCCTGTCCTATGCCGGGCTCACGTGGCGCTATCCGTCCGGGGCGCCCGAAAACGTCAAAAACATGCTCGAACATGAGCTGCGGCTCATCGCGAAGCTGAACTACGAGCCCTATTTTCTGACCGTTCACGATGTGGTCGCCTTCGCCCGATCGCGCAACATCCTCTGCCAGGGCCGGGGCTCGGCCGCCAATTCGGTGGTGTGCTACTGCCTCGGCGTCACCTCCGTTTCCCCCGAGATCGGCACCATGGTGTTCGAGCGCTTCGTCTCGGAAGCGCGCGACGAGCCACCCGATATCGATGTAGATTTCGAACATGAGCGCCGCGAGGAGGTGATCCAGCATATCTATGAACGCTACGGGCGCCACCGCGCGGGGCTCTGCGCCACCGTGATCCACTATCGCGGCAAGCGCGCGATCCGCGAGGTGGGCAAGGCCATGGGGCTGACGGAAGACACTATTTCGGCGATATCCTCGCAACTCTGGGGCTTTTTCTCCACCAACGGGCTAGAGGATGAGCGGCTGCGCGAGATCGGGCTTGATCCCGAAGATCGCCGCCTGGCCCAGACGATGGAGCTGATCTACGAAATTCAGGGCTTCCCCCGCCACCTTTCCCAACACGTCGGCGGTTTTATCATGACAGAGGGGCGGCTTGATGAACTGGTGCCGGTGGAAAACGCCACGATGGAAGATCGCACCGTCATCCCCTGGGATAAGGATGATATCGATAGCCTCGGCATTCTGAAGGTGGATGTGCTGGCGCTGGGGATGCTGACCTGCATCCGCAAGGCCTTCGATCTGATCAACCGCCACCACCAGATCGATTACACGCTGGCCAGCCTGCCGCCGGAAGATCCGGCGGTTTACGATATGCTCTGCAAGGCGGATTCGCTTGGGGTGTTTCAGGTGGAAAGCCGCGCGCAGATGAACTTCCTGCCCCGGATGCGCCCCCGCTGCTTCTACGATCTGGTGATCGAGGTCGCGATCATCCGCCCCGGCCCGATCCAGGGCGATATGGTGCACCCCTATCTGAGGCGTCGGAACGGGGAAGAGGAGGTGAGCTTCCCCTCCGATGAACTGGGCAAGGTGCTGAGCAAAACGCTCGGTGTGCCACTCTTTCAGGAACAGGCGATGCAGATCGCCATCGTGGGCGCGGGCTTTACGCCAGAAGAGGCAGATAGGCTGCGCCGCGCGCTGGCCACTTTCAAGAAACACGGCAATGTCAGCGAATTTCGCAGCCGGTTTCTGAAGGGCATGGCGGCCAATGGCTATGAGGCCGATTTTGCCGAACGCTGCTTTTCACAGATCGAAGGCTTCGGCTCCTACGGCTTTCCCGAAAGCCATGCGGCCAGTTTCGCACTGCTTGTCTACGCGTCCTCCTGGCTGAAGCGGCACCATCCCGGCATCTTTGCCTGCGCGCTTCTGAATTCGCAGCCTATGGGCTTTTACGCCCCCGCCCAGATCGTGCGCGATGCGCGGGAACACGGCGTGGAGATCCGCCCCGTCTGCATCAACGCTTCGTTCTGGGATAATGTGATGGAACCTGATGGGAAGGGCGGCCTCGCCCTGCGCCTGGGCTTCCGCCAGATCAAGGCGATGCGCGAGGAAGAGGCAACCTGGATCACCGCCGCGCGCGGCAATGGCTACCAGGGGGTGGAGGATGTGTGGCGCCGGGCGGGCACCGATCCCCGCGCCCTGCGGCGGCTGGCCGAAGCCGATGCCTTCGCTTCGCTCGGCCTGGCGCGGCGCGAGGCGCTTTGGGCCGCAAAGGCTATCGGCGGCGCGAAACCCCTGCCGCTCTTCGCCGGCGATCTCGATGGCGAAGGCATCGTGGAGCCCGCCACCCACCTGCCAGCGATGACAGAAGGCGAAGAGGTGATCGAGGATTTCGTCGCAATGCGGCTCACACTGCGCAAACACCCGATGGCGTTTCTCAGGGCCAAGCTTACGCCCGGTTACGCAGAAATAGAGCCTATTCCGACACCATCCCGTGAACCCTCCTGACACGACCTGTCAGCAGAGGGAGATGACCGTGCCGTTCGAAGCCGCTAAGCAGCACCATGGCGATTGACGATAAAACCCGCTGCTTCGGCTCGCACACAGAACTCTACGCCCATTACCACGATACTGAATGGGGCGTACCGGTGCATGACGACAGGTTGCTTTTCGAAATGCTGATCCTTGAAGGCGCCCATGCCGGGCTCAGTTGGGAAACCGTCCTACGCAAACGCGAGGGCTACCGTGCCGTGTTCCACGGCTTCGATGTGGCGCGCGTGGCGCGGATGAGCGACGATGAACTTGCCGTGGCGGTTCAGGATGCGCGCATCGTCCGGCACCGCCAGAAAGTGGCCTCCACCCGCACGAACGCGCAGGTCTACCAGGCGATTCAAGGCGAGTTTGGCTCTTTTTCCACCTACCTTTGGGGCTGGGTGGATGGCGCGCCGATCAAGGGCGAATGGCCCACGCCGGAAGACGTGCCCGCCAAAACACCGCTCAGCGATGCGCTTTCAAAGGATCTCAAGACGCGCGGGATGAGCTTCGTGGGCTCCACAATCATATATGCCTACATGCAGGCGGTGGGCGTGGTGAACGACCACGCCCAAACCTGCTGGCGCTACACCCCTACCTGAGCCGGCGCAGGATCTCGTAAGAGGCATAACCGTCCGGCGTCATTCCCACCGATTTCTGGAAGGCGCGGATCGCGGCGATTGTGTTCGGCCCGATGATCCCATCCACCCCAGAGGTGTCAAACCCGGCGCGAGTGAGCCGGCGCTGCATCTCCTGTCGTTCGGAGAAGCGAAGCGAACGATCGCCCTCGGGCCAGTTGGACCGGATCGGCGGGCCACCCGCAATCCGGTCAGACAGATGACCCACGCCGATCACATAAGCATCGGCGGCATTGTAGCGCTCGATCACGCCGAAATTGTCAAAGATCATAAAGGCTGCGCCTTGCGCACCCGCGGGCAACAAGATCGAAGCTTGGCCGTGATCGGGGATCAGCCCGCCATCCATATCCCGCACCCCGGCTTGCATCCATTGCGCGACCGAGCGCTTTACCCGGTCGCCCGATTGCGCATAGTCGAACCCGCGCGGAAGGCGTACTTCAAGGCCCCAGGGCTGCCCCTTCGTCCACCCAAAGCGGGCAAGATAGGCAGCGGTCGACGCCAACGCATCGGTTGGGTCGTCCGACCAGATATCGCGCTGCCCGTCGCCCCGGAAATCCTGCGCATAGGCAAGATACGATGTGGGGATGAACTGGGTGTGGCCCATTGCGCCCGCCCAGCTCCCGGTCATGGCCCGGGGGCTTATGTCGCCCGATTGGAGGATCTGCAGCGCCGCGATCAACTGCTCCTCGAAAAACCGCCCGCGACGGCCATCGAAAGCCAAGGTCGCCAACGCCGGGATCACCGGCGTATCGCCACGAAACGTGCCATAGGCGCTTTCCAGGCCCCAGACAGCGACCACAACTTCGG
>JBCCRC010000122.1:0-5183 GCA_039208375.1 Pseudomonadota bacterium
ATCGGCGTGGGCGCCGCTTTTGGCGGCCTGCGTCCGATCGTAGAATTCATGACATTTAACTTCGCCATGCAAGCTATTGATCACATAATCAATTCCGCGGCGAAGACCCTGTACATGTCGGGCGGCCAGATGGGCTGCCCGATTGTTTTTCGCGGCCCGAACGGTGCGGCGGCCCGTGTGGCGGCCCAGCACAGTCAGGATTACGCGGCGTGGTACAGCCATGTTCCGGGGCTGAAAGTCGTCCAGCCCTATTCGGCCGCCGATGCCAAGGGGCTTCTCAAAACGGCGATCCGCGATCCAAACCCTGTGATCTTTCTGGAAAACGAGATCCTTTATGGGCGCACCTTCGATGTGCCGAAACTCGATGACTATACGGTGCCGTTCGGCAAGGCGCGGATCTGGCGTGAGGGTACTGACGTCACGATCGTGAGCTTCGGTATCGGGATGACTTATGCGCTTGAGGCCGCAGAAGACCTTGAGAAAGATGGAATTTCGGCCGAGGTGATCGACCTGCGCACACTTCGGCCGATGGATACTGGCACAGTGATCCGCTCAGTCATGAAAACCAACCGGTGTGTGACGGTGGAGGAAGGCTTCCCCGTCTGTTCTATCGGCAACCACATCTCGGCCGTACTGATGCAAGAGGCCTTCGATTACCTCGATGCCCCCGTGATCAACTGCACCGGGAAAGACGTGCCGATGCCCTACGCTGCGAACCTCGAAAAGCTTGCGCTGGTAACGACTGCGGAAGTCATCGATGCCGTTAAGGCCGTGACATACCGCTAGGATGGAAGTTCTGGGCCGTGATAGCGCACGTGAAGCCTACCGGATCGCCATCGGCGGGCCGGGTACGCGAATTGTGGGCCTCGTCCCGGATAGCATGATTTCGGCCAACCTGCCGCTTACTGGCGGCCGCGGCCATCAAACGGCCTATGATTGGCTCGCCCGCAATACCGACAATCTTGAACTAACCCTCAGAGCCTTGAATGCAGGGCGGCCGGCCCCGGCGCGCTTTGCCACAGTGGTTCTGGAAAAGGACTGAAGAGATGCCCACAGAAGTGCTCATGCCCGCCCTTTCGCCGACCATGGAGGAAGGCACGCTTGCCAAATGGCTTGTCAAGGAGGGCGATACGGTGAGTTCAGGCGATCTTCTGGCCGAAATCGAAACCGACAAGGCGACGATGGAGTTCGAGGCAGTCGATGAAGGCACGGTGGGCAAGATCCTCATTGCTGAGGGCACCGAGGCTGTGAAGGTGAACACGCCAATCGCAGTGCTATTGGAGGATGGGGAAAGCGCCAGCGATATCGGGACGGCACCGGTGCAACCGGCCCCGGAACCATCCGCCCCAGAAGCGGCGCAAGTCACAGAGGTGGCGCATACATCGCCTGCCCCCGCGGCCCCAGCCGCAGCAGACGGTCACCGCATCTTTGCCTCACCTCTCGCCCGCCGGATCGCCGCGGATAAGGGGCTCGACCTGTCGCAAATCAAGGGCTCCGGCCCCCGGGGCCGCATTGTGAAAGCTGATGTTGAGATAGCGACGCCGCAAGCTGCCGCGGCCCCGGCAGCACCGGCGGCGGCACCCGCAGTTGCCGCCACGCCCCAGGGCATGGATGCAAACACTGTGACCAAAATCTACGAAGGGCGCGAATACGAAGAACTCCCGCTTGATGGTATGCGCAAAACGATCGCCGCACGGCTCACGGAAGCCAAGCAAACGATCCCGCATTTCTATTTGCGCCGCGACATCCAGCTTGATGCGCTTTTGAAGTTCCGCAGCCAGCTTAACAAACAACTCGAGGCCCGCGGCGTGAAGCTCAGTGTGAATGACTTCATCATCAAAGCCTGTGCGCTAGCGCTTCAACAGGTGCCCGCGGCGAATGCCGTCTGGGCCGGTGACCGCGTCCTTCAACTGAAACCATCTGACGTCGCCGTCGCTGTGGCGATCGAAGGGGGGCTCTTCACCCCGGTGCTGAAAGACGCTGAAATGAAGTCGCTCTCCGCGCTTTCGGCTGAGATGAAAGATCTCGCCACGCGCGCACGCGAACGAAAGCTCGCACCGCATGAATACCAGGGCGGCAGTTTCGCCATCTCCAACCTCGGCATGTTTGGGATCGACAATTTCGATGCGGTTATCAACCCGCCGCACGGTGCGATCCTTGCAGTGGGTGCGGGTGCCAAAAGGCCGGTTGTCGGTGAAGATGGGGAAATCACGGTGGCAACCGTGATGAGCGTCACGCTGAGCGTCGATCACCGGGTTATTGACGGCGCACTTGGTGCCGAACTGCTCGATGCTATCAAAAGCGGCCTTGAAAACCCGGTGGCCATGCTCGCCTAAGAAGCGGCTAAAGTCCGATCGTGGGCTGCCCGAACAGCTGATCCATGTTGATCGAAGGCTGGGAGCATCCCGCCTCGCCGACGATCTTTGCGGGTACACCGGCCACTGTTTTCTTCTCCGGCACATCGGTCAGCACCACCGAGCCAGCCGCGATGCGGCTGCAATCACCCACGCGGATGTTGCCCAAAACCTTAGCGCCCGCACCGATCAGTACACCGCAGCCAATCTTAGGGTGGCGATCCTCGTCTTCCTTCCCGGTGCCGCCCAGCGTCACCGAATGAAGCATCGAGACGTTATCACCCACAACCGCCGTTTCCCCAATGACAATCGAGTGCGCATGGTCGATCAGAATGCCTTTGCCGATCCGCGCAGCCGGATGAACATCTACCCCATAGGCCTCCGACACCCGCATCTGAAAGAAATAGGCCATGTCGCGCCGGCCGTTGCGCCACAGCCAATGGGCCACGCGGTAGGCTTGAAGTGCCTGAAAACCTTTGAAATAAAGTAGCGGCTGCAGCATGCGCGAGGCAGCAGGGTCACGCTCAAACGTTGCGACGATATCGGCGCGCGCCGCTGCTGCAATCTCGGGGTCTGCAGACAGTGCGGCGGCTGCAATCTCGCGAACGAGTTGCGAGGACATCTCGCCCGACGCGAGCTTCATTGCGATCCGATAAGCTAGGGCATCCTCGAGTGAGTCATGGTGCAGAATGCTTGAATGCACGAGCCCCCCGAGAAGCGGCTCGTCGGCGACGGCCGTGCGCGCTTCGTCCCGGATCCGGCTCCAGATCGGATCAATCTCAGTGATCTTGGCTTGGGTTTCGGCCATGGGCTCACCTCCAATTATCCGACCATGTACACCAACGCGCCCAAAGATGCGAACCACTATCGGATATACCAGCGATCACGATACCGAATGGTAATCGGGCCCGCGCGCGCTTGATCGCCGCTCTAAGTGCAAAGGATTGCGAGTGCCAACTGAGTCGAGAGGCTCAAAAGACGATCACGCTTGACCAGAAATCAGTCGGGCGCCGAAGCCGGATGGATGCGCTGCCGCAACAAGCAGTTCCGCGCGCGACCCAAGAGTGCAGAGAGGCGCAGCGCCTGCGGATAGCCTACGCCATTACCCGACCCGATGCCGGCGCATCCGGCTACTGCCCGGTGTCCGGAGAAGGTACTTCGGCAGCTTGGCGTAGCTTTGATCCCGCGACCGCAACCTGCGCGTTGTCCGCCTGGGGGTAACCCACGTGGCCAAGCACGGCGATCAATGCCGCGCGGAACGCGGCGTTTTCCAGCGGCGGTTCAGGGGGCGGCTGCCGCCTTAACGCAGCCGTCATCAATGTCCCATCGCCCCAGACGGGATGGCACCTGCCAGTCTTGCGACGGTGCGCATCAGCCCGCGCGGCTTCACAGAACAGGCGGAGGATAACCCAGCCCTGATGCCGCAATGGCACGACCGTCAGCACGCGGGCGGCTGCCAGAGAGTCGCCCACTGTCACGCGTCGCATCAGCTAGGTCCGCGGCGGCGACATTTCCGCAACGTGAACTGAGAGGCGCACCGTACCGCCGGAGAATGCTCCATTCTCTGCCGTCACAAGAAGCGGGGTATCAGAGTAGTAGGCGATCGGCGATGACGTGACCCCTCGCGCCCATGCATCGAAAGTAGCCCCGTAGCCCGTACCATAGCGGTCATCCGCCCCTGCAACGCCCAACCTCCAGCTGCCTACACCGCCGCTCAAGGCATCTGTGACCCGTGCCGTAACACCAAATACCACCCCGTGAGAGGGGATAACTGGCACCGTCTCAGAGGTGACACCTGCACCCACCGAATGGTCAATCTCGATCACCCGATGGGTAAGGGCCGCGCCGTTCTGCGAAATTGCACCGTCGCCCAGCTTCCATTCGGACCCGTCAAAGAACGCCGTCGCACCCTCATCCTCAATCCAGGCCCGCCACCCAATGCCCGGCACAATAAAATCCCAGCCACCATTCACAAAGACGGCTATCTTGCCGCCTTGCCCGGCCCATGGATCGCTGGCGCCGTCAGACACGGCAAAACAAGCACCTTCCACGGCACTGCCCGGCGGTACCGCCAAACTGCGCGAGTTCAACCGAAGTTCGACCAGCGCATCAAGGCGCAGCAGCGCTTCATTGACGGTCACATGTTTCTGCGCCTGTGCCGGTTGCACCAGCGGCAATCCCAAACGCTCGGTGTTATCCATCTACTTCAAGCCTCCTGAACGGCCCCGGCCCAAACCGGTCCGAGATTTGCGCAACATCGAACGCAACTGCGCTCGGTGCGCCATCCAACAACTGCTCCTCCGCCCTATAGCGCCACCATTGCGTTGTGACGGTCGCCTCCCGAAGCGTCACACCGAGCGCAGAAACGCGCACCAGGTAGGCCTCGCGATCTTCGCCAAGCGGCACGTCATAGCCCTGCCAGCTATCGCCATCGATCCGAGTCCGCCGGATCCAGCGAACAAAAATGTCACCCTCAAGGCGATCTGCGCGCAGGTGCGCAGGTGCGAGCGGGCGAAGCCCAATGCCAGCAAATTCACGATCTTCTTCCAAGTACCGTACGTCATCGACAGGCAACGCTCCCGGCCCCACGCGGTAGCGGCGCCGCAGCCCACGTTCATTGGCCAACAATGCCGTCTGTTGCAGCGCCCCATCGATAAAAACGAAACGGGCACCAGCCGGCCACTCTGACGGCATCACGGCTTCTGTCCCGGCCTGCCCCCGCAATCGCATCGAAAGATCGTAGGTGCCCGGCGAAACAAGCTCCGCCGAAGCAAACTGGAAAACCTCCCAGTCATCGCCGATCCCGATCGCCGCCGCATTGGCCCCGCC
>JBCCRC010000123.1:0-5091 GCA_039208375.1 Pseudomonadota bacterium
GCGCTGCAGCGCAGCAAGGCCTGGAATTCGAGGCATGTCTGAAATTTGGGCGCCTATAGCGCCTTCAGCTCCCCAGCCGATTGCCGACCATCGCGGCCCTCGATCATTTCGAAGCTGACCTTCTGGTTATCCGCCAGCCCGGTCATACCTGCGCGTTCAACTGCTGAAATATGAACAAAAACATCCTTACCGCCGTCATCCGGCGCGATAAATCCATAACCTTTCGTGGTGTTAAACCACTTCACGGTGCCGGTGGGCATTCCGTCGTCTCCTTCAGTGGGGCCCGGCCAGGCCGGGTTCGTCACGCAAAGCATCCGTGTTGCGCTGTAAGAAAGATTGGACATTCTGAGCGAAAAGCAAGCTTTCCCAAGCGACTCACGCGAATTTCAGCTTGCCCGCCACGAAAGGAGGCAGAGATGAAACTGTACGGAATAAAGGCCTGCGATACGTGCCGAGCCGCTCGCGCCGCGTTGGAGGCCGCGGGGCATACGGTTGAATTCGTTGACGTTCGTTCGGAGCCACTAGCGCCTGAGCAGATCGAGCGCTTTTTTGCGGCCCTCGGCGAGGCTTTGGTGAACCGCCGCTCCACAACGTGGCGTGGGCTGGGTGACGATGAGCGAGGAGAGTCGCCGCCCGCGCTTCTTGCCCGGCATCCGACGCTTATGAAGCGCCCGGTCATTGATGCTGGCGGAAGCTTGTACCTGGGCTGGGGCGCCGAGGTGCGGGGCGTCCTTCTCTAGGCCGGAACCGGCTCGGCCCGTCGAGCCATAAGCAGTCGATCGGCGGAGAGTGGGCCAGCGCCGCGGAACACAAGGAACAGCAACAAGAACACCCAGAACGCGCGCTGGTCTACGATCAGCCCGGTGGGAAGGCCATCGAACCAGCTGCCGATATCGCTCGCCGCGATGCCGTGGCCGTAGATATCGACGATGCTTTGAACGATAACAAAGACCACCATCCCAAGCGCGGCAATGCGGGTAAAAAGGCCGATTACGATCAACACCGGCAGGATGATCTCTGCCCAGGTGCCTGCAAGCGCCACGGCCCAGTGAAACGTGCCCATTTGCGACACATCATAACCGGCTGCCTCGAAGGCTCTCGGGAAGATCGAAGCATAGGCGCTTAATGACGGAGAGAAGAGCCCTGCCAGCCCGTCGCCGAATTTCAGAAGGCCGGAGTTGATGTAATACAACAAAAGCGTTGCCGCGAAGATCAATCGCGCGAGCGTAGGCATTACAACCGGTGCCGCCGCCTCGACCCGGGAAAAGGCAGCGTTATGCAGGTGCACCAGGAAGGTCATCTCAAGTCTCCAGTTCAGTAATGGCCCCATGGCCAAGAAGCACGCCCAGAAGGGCCGTAAGATCGAATTCGGCCTGTTCACCGAGAGCTGCCTCAAAAGCGGTGCCAATTGGCTTTCCGGCCTGCGTTGCAGTGAGAAAGGCGGCATCGCCGGGGCTGAGCCTTATGGGCACCGGATCGAACTCCGGCCGCAAAACGAGCACATCCTCTGCCGCCATCGATGGCTTGGGCGCGCCCGGTTCCATGTTAAAACGCCAGATTGCGTGAATGGGCCAGGGGGAGCGGATCAGCCGTGCCGAAGGCGCCAGTGTCACCCGCGTGGCCGTCAGCGCATCGGGCGCGAGCGACGCGAGCGCGGTAGGGTCAATCGGCGCCGCATCGCTTGCATGATAGCTTTCGCGCAGGGCCTGTTCGAGCCGCGCGATATCAGGCAGATAGCCAAGCTTAGCAAGCGGCTCAAAACCTTCGATGAAACGTGGCAGGGCCTCGCCGTAAAACATGAGCATGGGTGAGCGGGGTGGATGGGCGCGCACGAACACCTGCGCAAGAGTGTTGAACCCCGCCTCTCCAAGCAATTGTTTCACAACTGGGAACGCGGTGCCCAGGGCATCGATCAGGCTTAGCACCACGTTGTTGCGGTAGACGTCAAAGCGCTTTGCCGCGGGTGCGCCATCGGGGTTTGTCAGGCCCGGCGGCACTGGCGCGCGGGAATCGAGAACCGCGTCGGCAAAGGCGGTTTGTCCCGGCATCAGACAAGCGCGCCTTCCAGAATTTCGGCAGCGCGGAATGCTTCGGCACGCAACTCTGGCCAATCCGGCACGTCCGTATCCCATTCGATCAACGTGGGCTTGGCCCCGCCCCGCGCAATGGTGTGGCGATAGAGCGCCCAGACGGGATCAACCACCTCTCGATCGTGGGAATCGATCAGAAGCGGCGCGCCCGCCTCGTCTTCGTCTTCGTCGTGGCCGCCAAGGTGTAACTCGCCCACAGCCTCAAGCGGAAACGCATCGATGTAAGACAGCGCATCGGTTTGCTGGTTCGTGGCTGAGACGAAGACGTTGTTGACGTCGAGCAAAAGCCCGCAGCCTGTGCGCCGCGCAATCTCGCGCAGGAACTCGACCTCTGGCATCTCGCTTTCTTCGAACGCCAGATAGGTCGATGGGTTTTCAAGCAGCATGGGGCGCCCGATCACCTCTTGCACCTCGTCGATATGATCAGCCACGCGGGCGAGGGTGGCCTCAGTATAGGGCAGCGGAAGAAGATCGTTCAGATATCCGGTATCGTGGGTCGACCACGCAAGATGCTCCGAGAAACTCGCGGGGTTCAGCCAACCTACCAGATGCTTGAGGCGCGCGAGGTGATCAGCATCGAGGCGGCCTTCACCGCCGATCGACAGCCCGACGCCGTGTACGGAAATCTCGAACCGTTCGGCCAGTTGGCGGAGCTGCGCCAACGGGCGCCCCCCAGCGCCCATGTAATTCTCTGCATGGATTTCCAGCCATGCCACAGGCCCGGGATCGGCGAGGATAGCTTCGAAATGCTGCGCCTTGTAGCCCACGCCAGTGGCGGCCGGCAGCGTGTTACGTCGGGTTGAAGTGGCGTCCAGCATAGCAATCTCCGGAAAAGTGGGGTGGCCCCGGCTCCAACCGCCGGGGCCGATGCGGCTTATGCCGGCAGGTCGCGCTCAAGCGGCTCAAGCGAACCCATGCGCTCTGTGCCATCGGCCATCGCGGGCAACTCGATCTCGGCGCAGGTGCCAGCGTCAACAAACGTCCAGGCGTTGCCCTGGTAATCTACCGTCGAGGTGCCCGCACAGGTCGTGCCCGGGCCGGCGGCGCAATCGTTTTCAGCTGCCAGGGAGATGCCGTAGCACTTCTCTTTTTCTTGCGCGTGGGCCGGCGTGGTGGCCTGGGCGGCAAGAGCGGCGGCGACAGCGCCGGCAACGGCGAGGGTCTTGGTCGTGTTCGACATGTGAGTGGATCCTTCTTGGTTCATCCGAATTCAAGTGCGCCGCGATGTACGACGTGAGATCCAATTACGCCGGGTGTTCAATAACGCGCCAATCACACGACCGTGGGTTAACGCGGCCGTGTTGAGATGAAACAATTGCGGCGGTTTGGGCAGCGGCGGGCGCGGTTGCGTAGCGGCCCGATCAGGCCGCCAGGTCGGGCGGCAAAGCCGCTTCGGTCAGATCACCTATGACCGCGTCGAGAGGCTGCACCTCGGTCGCCTTCTCGCCAAGGCGGCGCACCGTAACCGTGCGCTCGCTCACTTCGCGCTGGCCCACCGCCAGCAGGATCGGCACTTTCGCAAGCGAGTGCTCGCGCACCTTGTAGTTGATCTTTTCATTTCGCACGTCGGCCTCCGCACGCAGCCCTGCGGCCTTCAGTGCTGCCACGGCCTCGTGCACATACGCATCGGCATCGGAGACAATCGAGGCCACAACCACTTGCCGCGGGGCCAGCCAGAATGGCAACTTGCCGGCGTAGTTCTCGATCATGATCCCAATGAAGCGCTCGAACGAACCAAGGATCGCGCGGTGCAGCATAACCGGGCGGTGTTTTTCGCCGTCGGCACCAATGTAGTTGGCGTCAAGGCGTTCGGGCAGATTGAAATCGGCTTGGAACGTTCCGCATTGCCATTCCCGGCCGATCGCATCGGTCAGCTTGAAATCAAGCTTGGGCCCGTAAAAGGCGCCTTCGCCGGGATCGACTTCATAGTCGTTCCGCACGCTCAGGATCGCCTTTTCCAGGGCTGACTCGGCCTTATCCCAAATGTCGTCCGATCCCACGCGCACTTCGGGCCGGGTGGAGAGCTTGATATCAAAGCTCGTGAAGCCGGTGTCGCGATAGATTCCGGACAGGAGCTCGATGAACTTTGCGCACTCCTCTTCGATCTGATCCTCAGTGCAGAAGATATGCGCATCGTCCTGGGTGAACCCGCGCACGCGCATCAGCCCGTGCAGCGCGCCATGGGCCTCATAGCGGTGGCACGAGCCAAACTCGGAAAGCCTCAGCGGCAGGTCGCGGTAGCTCTTGATCCCCTGGTTGAATACTTGAACGTGGCATGGGCAGTTCATCGGCTTCAGCGCATTGGTGCGCTTTTCGTTGGCATGCTCTTCATCGATCTCGGTGATGTACATGTTTTCGCGATATTTGTCCCAGTGCCCGCTGGCCTCCCAAAGCTTGCGGTCCACCACCTGCGGGGTCTTGATTTCGCGATAATCGGCGGCGCTTAGGCGCCGGCGCATATAGTCTTCAAGCTCGCGATAAATCGTCCAGCCATCGGGATGCCAAAACACCATGCCTGGGGCTTCTTCCTGAAAATGGAACAGTTCCATCTCGCGGCCGAGGCGGCGATGATCGCGCTTCTCGGCTTCTTCGAGGAAATGCAGGTACTTCTTCAGATCGTCGCGGTTCTTGAAGGCTACGCCGTAGATGCGCTGAAGCTGGGGGCGATTACTGTCCCCCCGCCAATAGGCACCCGCCACCTTCATCAGCTTAAAGGCATCCGCCGGCACCTGCCCGGTGTGCTGAAGGTGGGGGCCGCGGCAGAGATCCTGCCAATGCCCATGCCAATACATGCGAAGCGCTTCACCTTCGGGGATCGCCTCCACAAGCTCCACCTTGTAAGGCTCATTATTGGCCTTGTAGTACTTGATCGCGCGCTCTCGTTCCCACACTTCGGTCGTCACCGGATCGCGGCGGTTGATGATCTCTTTCATCTTCGCTTCGATGGCCCCCAGATCATCGGGGGTGAACGGCTCCTCGCGATCAAAATCGTAATACCAGC
>JBCCRC010000124.1:0-4556 GCA_039208375.1 Pseudomonadota bacterium
CGGTGCGGTGTTGCGCCGATGGGGGAGAGATGGGGCAAACCGCGCCTCACCGCAACGCACGGACGCGTGAGAATTGGCGAATTTCAGTGCGCATGTGCACAGACTTCCCTGCACCCCTGTGGTTTGTTTCAGAACCGGCCCAACCGCGCACACCCCCGTGAGCGCCTGCAACCTAACCGCCAGAAAACTCACGGAAATGAGAGGGGGCACAGGGGGCGATTAGGACCGCGGCGGAATTGCGTAAGTGACACTCGCGCGGGCCACGGGGGCGTCAGACCCTTCGGACCGGATGAGCACATCGCCCACCGCCAACGCCTTTCCCACTTTCAAGAGCCGTCCTTCGGCAAGGAGGTCGGTGCCTGCGGCCGGTTTGCGCATGAAGTCGATGGATGCATTCGTTGTGACGGCCAGCGCCGCCGGCCCGATCACTGCAAGCAGCGCAAGGTAGATGGACACGTCTGCTAACGCGAACATCGTGGGCCCTGACACCGTCCCGCCGGGGCGGAGATGGCCGGGCCGAACATGTTTGCGGATGCGGACCCAATGCTCCCCCACATCCTCGACCGAGAAATCGGCGGCACCCTCGGGAAACTCTTCTGCGAGAAACGCTTCAAGCGCTGCCTTGTCCATCTTCAGCGCCATTGACCGCCTCACTCTTTCCAGCCGTATGATCCGCGCCTAGGATTGGCGCGCCATCGCAGGGAGAGCAAGATGCTGATCCGGGAAGACAGGGGCGCAATTTCTCGGCTCACGCTGAACCGGCCCGATGCACTGAACGCGCTCTCGGGCGACATGCTCGGCGCCCTTCAAGAAGCGCTCGATGTGCTGGCTGAGGATCCTGCGATCCGGGTGATCGTAATTGCCGGGGCGGGGCGGGCGTTCTGCGCCGGCCACGATCTGCGAGAGCTTTCGCAGGCGCGCGCCGGGGCCGATCGCGGCGCCGTGGCACTTAAGGCGATCTTCGATGCCTGCGCGGACCTAATGCAAACCCTGCCGCGCCTGCCACAGCCCGTGATCGCCGAAGTCGGTGGGCTGGCCACGGCGGCGGGCTGCCAGCTGGTGGCCAGCTGCGATCTGGCGGTGGCGGCGGATACGGCGCGCTTCGGGGTGAATGGCGTGAATATCGGGCTTTTCTGTTCCACCCCGATGGTGGCGCTCAGCCGCAAGGTGCCGCGCAAACACGCCTTTGAAATGCTGACGACCGGTACCTTTATCGAGGCCCAGCGCGCGGCAGAGATCGGGCTCGTCAACCGTGTCGTACACGAGGATGCGCTGCGGGCAGAGGTCGATTTCCTGGCCGATACGATTGCGGCGAAGCTCGGGTCTGCTGTGGCGATCGGCAAACGCGCGTTCTACGAACAACTCGAAATGCCGCTTTCAGAGGCCTACGCATACACGGGCGAGGTGATGGTCGCCAACATGGCCGACGAACAGACGGCGGCGGGCCTTGCGGCATTTCTCGACAAGCGCAAACCGGAGTGGCGGCAATGAGCGTGGCAGCGGCCTATATCGAGGCCATCGAGGACCCGCGGCGGAAAGCTGAGGCCCAAGCGCTCGACACGGTATTTCGCGACGTCACGCAGTTCGAACCGCAGCTTTGGTCGGGCCGGCTGATCGGCTATGGCGCCTATGACTACACATATGCCTCTGGCCATTCCGGCACGTCGCTGGCAACGGGATTCGGTATCTCAAACCGGCAGATCGCGCTGCATATCATGCCGGGGTATACAGACTTTCCCGAAATCATGGGGCGGCTTGGCAAGCACAAGGTAGGCAAGGCCTGCGTGTATCTAACCCGGCTGGAACATGCAGACACCAATGCGCTACGTGATTTGATCCGTGCCGGGCTCGAAAACCTGGCTACGCAATGGCCCTTACGGCCCAGTTGAGCGCGGCGGATTTAGGCCTCCGTCACATCATGCTTACTTTCCTTGGACGCATGCACAACATATAGTGGCATGCAAGGCGTGTGCCGGGAACGCGCGCCGCGAAAGAGACAAGATCGGGGGCAGCCGTGGCGCATATTATCGTCGTAGGCAACGAGAAGGGCGGATCGGGCAAATCCACCACTGCGATGCATATCGCCACCGCCCTGGTGCGGCTGGGCCATCGGGTGGGCACGCTTGACCTTGATCTGCGACAGAAAAGCCTTGGCCGCTACGTCGAAAATCGCAAGCTCTTCAACGATCGCCAGGGCCTGTCACTCCCTATCCCGGCCTATCGCGATTTACCGGAAGTGGCCGCAGAAGCGCTGAAGCCGGGTGAGAACGTCTATGACCGGCGGCTCTCGGCAGCGGTTGCGGGGATGGAGCGCGAGGCGGAGTTCATCCTGATCGATTGCCCCGGCTCGCACACGCGGCTGAGCCAAGTTGCCCATTCGCTCGCAGATACACTGGTGACACCGCTGAACGACAGTTTTGTCGATTTCGATCTGCTGGCGCGGGCAGACCCCGAAAGCAACAAGATCCTCGGGCCCTCGATCTATTCGGAAATGGTGTGGAATGCACGCCAGCTCCGGGCGCGCGCGGGGCTCAAACCGATCGACTGGATCGTGGTGCGCAACCGGCTCGGCGCGCAAGCCATGCACAACAAGAAGAAAATGGGCGACGCCCTGCGCGATTTGGCCCGGCGGATTGGCTTTCGCGTGGTGCCAGGTTTCAGCGAGCGGGTGATCTTTCGCGAACTCTTTCCGCGCGGGCTGACGCTTCTGGACCTGCGCGACATTGGCGTAAAGGGTCAGATGAACATCTCCAACGTCGCGGCGCGGCAGGAGCTGCGCGATCTGCTTAAAGAGCTTCGTCTTCCGGGCGTCTCGGCAGATTTTTGACGGCCCGACCTGCCGCACCTGCAAGGGCGGAAAAACGGCCTGATCGCCGCGCCGTGGCTCGCGCATGGAGGGCTTGCTGCGACGGGATCGGAGCAAATTGCGGGCGCTGAGGGGCGGGATTTGCTGTTTCCTGGGCTGTTTCCGGCGCGCGTGACCTTTCAGGCAGAGCCCACATCGCCATTCCTGCTTCGTCGCGATCATCCCGCAGGGACACAGCCACTGACACTACCATTACGAGACCAGCGAGAAGAAAGAGCGCACGATGCGCTTGGGCCGGCGCCTGAGCTGCAAGAGCCGCAGCGCGCCCGCCAACGAATGGCTCGATGGCGATCAAGGGCGCATCGAAAGACAGCCCCATGCCCGTAATGGCGCCTTCCGCCAGAAGATCGAAACCGCCGGGTTGAGCGAATGTGCCGTTCAGCTTCATAACCGTGCGCGCACCAGCCGATCCAAACACCTCAACCGCGAGCGCCTCGGCGCGAGGTGTCTGCCCGCCTGCGTCGACGGGGCGAAGGATATACCCCATTAACGCGGGCCGAGACGCTCCCAAATCTGGCAAACCGGCCTGCGCCGCGCCGGCCACCGACAGCCCGAACAGCGGCACTACGTGCGCGCTACGATGCGGCACGCTGGTACGGAGGGTGACTATGACGGCGCGAGATAGATCAGCTTCAGCCAGAATCGTCACCTCGCCAGCAAACGCGGGATTCTGTGCTTCAACAACGGCTTGCAGCGTTTGTGCTGGGGGCGGGCCCTTGCGCAGCGCCATCGCCCGGTCGGCCTGAGCGTGCACCTCGATGTAGCCCGCAACAAGGCCCATCGCGGCAAGAACCCCGGCGATCAGCATCATCTTACGGGGATCAGTGAGCCCACGCTTGAGACCATTTAGACTGAGGCGCATTTCTGCGGCCCTCCAACACGTTAACCATCTTTGGCTTCCCGCCCCATCGCGGCATGACTAAGGCGGCGGCGGGCCGAATTGGGTTCATTCCCGGGGACTGTTCGCGTGGCGGAAACGTGATAGGTCGTTTTGGGCCGTTGGGTGCCCTATTCGCGGACAGTGGGAGCGGGGTGCTCCTCCGTGCTGCCAGAGAGATCGCGCAGAATCGGGCAATCAGGCCGGGCATCGCCCGCGCAATCGCGGATCAGGCCACCGAGAGTTTCGCGCATGGCTTCCAGCTGCGCGATCTTGTCATCAATCCGAGTGAGGTGCTCAGTGGCGAGGCGGCGCACATCGGCGCTGGCGCGATCGGTGTTTTCCCAAAGCGCCAAAAGCTTGCGGCAATCCTCGATCCCGAAGTCAAGCGCGCGGGCGCGGCCGAGGAAATTTAGCTTGTGGAGATCGGTGTGAGAAAATGCGCGGTAACCGTTGGCGCTGCGCCCGGGGCGCACAAGGCCGATCTCTTCGTAATAGCGGATCGTTTTGGCGGGAAGCCCCGCCTTGCGGGCGGCATCGGAGATATTCATGCGTTTGCCTCTCTGGCGTAGAGGGTTGGGCCGGGGGGCGCGGGGCCGTCAGGTGCGGAGGTACGGCGAAGGCGAAGGGCGTTGGCCACCACAAAGAGGCTCGAAAGCGCCATGGCCCCTGCGGCGAGGGCAGGTGAGAGCATGAGGCCCGTTGCGGGGTAGAGGAGACCGGCGGCCACCGGGATAAGCGCCGCGTTGTATCCGAAGGCCCAGAAGAGGTTCTGCTTGATATTGCGGAGCGTGGCACAGCTTATGGTGCGAG
>JBCCRC010000125.1:0-4493 GCA_039208375.1 Pseudomonadota bacterium
CCTTCAACATGCCCAGCGATCTGGCGGAGATCCGGCGGCTGGTCGAAGGGATCGGGGCCGAGGTGAACATGGTCATGCCCCTGGGCGCCCATATCGCCGAGATGCCAAAGCTAGTGAACGCAGACGTGAACATCGTGATGTATCGCGAGTTTGGCCGGGGCCTCGCCGAGGCACTGGGTAAACCCTACCTGCAAGCGCCAGTCGGGATCGACAGCACAACGAAGTTCCTGCGCACCTTGGGCGAAATGCTGGGGCTTGACCCTGAGCCCTGCATCGAACGCGAGAAGCACTCGACGATCAAGCCGGTGTGGGATCTCTGGCGTTCCGTCACCCAGGATTTCTTTGCCACCGCAAGCTTCGGGATCGTAGCGGGCGAGACTTACGCGCGCGGGGTGCGCCATTTCCTGGAAAGCGATCTGGGCCTGCCCTGCGCCTTCGCCGTGGCGCGCTGCGCGGGCAAGAAGACGAACAACGACGAGGTGCGCAGCCTGATGGCGCAGCACCGCCCGCTGATTGTGATGGGCTCGATCAACGAGAAAATGTATCTTGCCGAGCTGAAGGCAGGCCACGGGCCGCAACCCGCGTTCATTCCCGCTGGCTTTCCTGGCGCCGCGATCCGCCGCGCCACCGGCACGCCGTTCATGGGTTACGCTGGCGCGACCTACCTGTTGCAAGAGGTCTGCAACGGCCTCTTCGACGCGCTCTTCCACATCCTGCCCCTGGGCAGCGAGATGGATAGCGCGGCGGCCACGCCCACGACACTGCGCCGCGATTTCCCCTGGGATCCAGATGCGCAAGAGGCACTCGATCGCATCGTTGCCGAACACCCCGTGCTTACCCGCATCTCCGCCGCCAAAACCTTGCGCGACGCCGCCGAAAGGGCAGCGCTTGAGGCCGGCGCGGAACGCGTGGTGCGCGAAACCATCGAAGCGTTGCGCCCGGGCCGCGCAGCCAAAACCAAAGGAGACCGGACATGACCGATCGCACAACAGACGGGCTGATGGCCGCGCCCCCGCGCGCGCACCACAAGCCACCGCGCACGGAGTTTCTTGTCTACTTCGCAATCATATTTCTGGCGACGCTGCCGCTGGCCTGCCTGACTTGGGCGCTGAAGGCCCTTCGGCAGATGGCGTTGCCCGAACGCGGCCCGGTGGCCCGAGCCTGGAGCCAGGCGCGGATCATCACGCCGATGATCTTTTCGGCCTGAAAGGGCCACACGAGAATTCGCCCCTCCCCCCCGGGGGGGCGAAGCCCGCGGGGCATGACGCCCCAAGGGAAACCCGGCCGCGGGGGACGCGGCGTCAGTCAAACGATCCGGAGGATAGTTAATGGCTGATAGAACCGACCTGTCTTTTACAGGTCTTACCGACGAGCAGGCGCAAGAACTGCACTCCGTCTACATGAGCGGGCTGTGGCTGTTTTCAGCTGTAGCCGTGGTTGCTCATTTGGCGGTGTTCATCTGGCGTCCGTGGTTCTGAGGGAGCATGAAGAATGGCTAAATTCTACAAGATCTGGCTGATCTTCGACCCGCGTCGCGTCTTCGTGGCGCAAGGTGTCTTCCTCTTCCTGCTGGCAGCGATGATTCACCTCGTCCTGCTCAGCACAGGTGCTGATGGCTACAATTGGTTCGAGATCGCTGCGCAAGATCGCGCAGGCGGCTGAGACCTGGTGGCCAACAAAAGCGCTACGGGCGGGCGCATGCTCGCCCGTAGCAACCCGAACTTGAATGACGGCACCCGGCACCCGGGCATCGCCGCCTGAAACGGAGTAAGAAGTATGGCATTGCTCAGCTTCGAACGAAAATATCGTGTGCCCGGGGGCACACTCGTCGGCGGCGACTTATTCGACTTCTGGGTCGGACCGTTCTACGTCGGCTTCTTCGGGGTCACGACGATCTTCTTCGCCGGCCTCGGAACGATCCTAATCTTCTATGGCGCCACTCTTCAGGGCACCTGGAACCCGTGGCTGATTTCGATCAACCCGCCGCCGATTTCCTATGGCCTCGGCGCGGCGCCGCTTGATCAGGGCGGGCTCTGGCAAGTCATAACAATCTGCGCCCACGGCGCGTTTCTGTCATGGATGATGCGCGAGGTGGAGATTTGCCGAAAACTCGGCATCGGCTACCACGTGCCCTTCGCCTTTGGCGTGGCGATCTTTGCCTACACGACGCTGGTGGTGATCCGCCCCGTTCTGATGGGCGCCTGGGGCCACGGCTTCCCTTACGGGATCTGGAGCCACCTCGATTGGGTGAGCTACACCGGATATCTCTACGGGAACTTCCACTACAATCCCGCGCACATGATTGCGGTGACGTTCTTCTTCACCAACTCGCTGGCGCTGGCGCTGCATGGATCGCTGATCCTGTCTGCCGCCAACCCCGAAAAGCGCAAGGAAGTAAGCTCACCCGAGCACGAAGACACGTTCTTCCGGGATTTCATCGGCTATTCGATCGGGCCCCTCGGCATTCACCGCCTCGGGCTTCTACTGGCCCTGAATGCAGGCTTCTGGAGCGCGATCTGCATCGTGATCTCCGGCACCGTCTGGTTCGATCAATGGATAGTGTGGTGGGATTGGTACATTCAACTGCCCTGGTGGGTCGATATTCCGGGAGGCGTCAATGGCTAGGTTCTACGAAACCGAGTACCAAAACATCTTCACCCAGGTGCAGGTGCAGGGCCCGCCCGAGATGGGCATGGTCGAAGACGTCGATCTCGGCGACCGCTCGAAAGGCGCGAACTTCTCGCAACTCTTCGGTTGGTTCGGCAACGCACAGCTGGGGCCGATCTACCTTGGGCCCTGGGGTGTGCTGTCGCTGATGTCGGGATCGATCTGGTTCTTCATGGTCGGCGCCTGGTACTGGTGGCAGGTGGATTTCAATCCCGCCGTGTTCATGCGGGATCTCTTCTACCTGTCGCTTGAGCCGCCGGCGCCGGAATACGGCCTGTCCTTCCCGCCACTTGTTGACGGGGGCTACTACCTCATCGCCTCGTTCTTTCTGCTCGTCGGCGTAATGGCCTGGTTCGTGCGATCTTGGGTTCTGGCCAACCAGCTCGGCATGGGCAAGCACGTCTGCTACGCCTTCGCCTCGGCGATCTGGCTGTTCCTCGTTCTGGGCCTCTTCCGCCCGATCCTAATGGGCTCATGGTCTGAAGCCGTGCCCTATGGGGTGTTCACCCACCTCGATTGGACGAACCTCTTTTCGCTCACCTACGGGAACCTCTTCTACAATCCCTTCCACGCGCTTTCGATCGTGTTCCTCTACGGCTCGGCGCTGCTCTTTGCGATGCATGGGGCAACGATCCTGTCAGTGACCCGCTTCGGTGGCGACCGCGAGCTTGAACAGATCGTGGACCGTGGGACGGCGTCGGAACGCGCTGGCCTCTTCTGGCGCTGGACGATGGGCTTCAACGCCACGATGGAAGGGATTCACCGGTGGGCGTGGTGGTTTGCGGTGCTGACAACGCTGACAGGCGGGATCGGCATTCTGATCACCGGGCCCGTCGTGGATGACTGGTTCACCTGGGCGCAGGATCATGGCTACGGCGCGGCGACGAACTATGTGCCCGCCGAGACGCCGGAAGATTTCCTGCCCTACCTGCCGCCATCGGAGTAAAGCGCGATGTCAGACAAAGACGAATGGTATCTCGACAGCACACCCAAGCCGAGCCTTGGCCTCTGGATCTTCCAGCAGATGTCCATGGGCGCGATCTGGGCGGCGCTGGTGCTCTTCGGGTTTATTGCGGTGATCCTGATCCTGCGGGCGATCGCATTCCTCCTGCCGGAGGATCCGTTCGCAACCCTTGAGCTTGGAACACGCGCGCTCAGCGCGCTTGTGTGAGGGCGGGCGGTGAGCTTCACCGCCCCCCACGGCCGGTTCGGGCGCTGCAAGGCGCCCGATCCTCGGGGTCTCCACACCCCGGTTCCCTTCCTGTTGGCTACAGGAACCTAGGCGCCGCTTGGGGTTCCCCTCGCGGCGCCTTTTTTATACCGACCCCCAAGACTGCGCGGTACGGATCTGCGCGAGGAGGAGACTGCCATGACCCGCCCCGACACCCCGCTTTTGGACCGTGTTGCCGGCCCCGCCGATCTGCGGGCGCTGAGCGATGGCGATCTGGCGCGCCTTGCCGACGAGCTTCGCGCCGAGGTGATCTCTGCAGTTTCCGAAACCGGCGGGCATCTCGGCTCGTCCCTGGGCGTGGTGGAGCTCACGGTGGCGATACATGCCGTGTTCAACACCCCCTTTGACAAGCTGATCTGGGACGTGGGCCACCAGTGCTACCCCCACAAGGTGATCACCGGGCGGCGCGACCGGATCCGCACCTTGCGCCAGAAAGACGGGCTGTCGGGCTTCACTAAACGCGCCGAATCCGAGTTCGATCCGTTCGGAGCGGCGCATTCCTCCACCTCGATTTCTGCCGGGCTTGGCTTCGCTGTCGGGCGCGACATGGGTCAGCCCACGGGCGATGCGATCGCGGTGATCGGCGATGGTTCGA
>JBCCRC010000126.1:0-4249 GCA_039208375.1 Pseudomonadota bacterium
CCGGCCCGCTGATGGGCCTCAAGCAGCCCTTCCAGATCCTGAAAATGGACCGCCGCCGTGGCAACATCGTTGTTTCGCGCCGCGCGATCCTGGAAGAAAGCCGCGCCGAACAGCGCGCCGAGGTGATCGGCAACCTGACCGAAGGCCAAGCCGTGGACGGCGTGGTCAAGAACATCACCGAGTATGGGGCGTTCGTTGATCTTGGCGGCGTTGACGGCCTGTTGCACGTAACCGATATGGCTTGGCGCCGGGTCAACCACCCCTCCGAGATCCTTTCGATCGGTGAGACCGTGAAAGTTCAGGTCATCAAGATCAACAAGGAAACCCACCGCATCAGCCTCGGGATGAAGCAGCTTCTCGACGATCCGTGGGATTCAGTTGAAGCCAAGTTCCCGCTCAACTCCGTCCACAAGGGCCGCGTGACGAACATCACGGATTACGGTGCGTTCGTGGAGCTGGAAGCGGGCGTTGAGGGCCTTGTCCACGTTTCCGAAATGAGCTGGACGAAGAAGAACGTGCACCCCGGCAAGATTGTGTCGACCTCGCAGGAGGTGGATGTGATGGTGCTGGAGATCGATACCGCGAAGCGCCGCGTTTCGCTTGGCCTCAAGCAGACCATGCGCAACCCTTGGGAAGTGTTCGCCGAAACGCACCCCGAGGGCACGCAAGTCGAGGGCGAGGTCAAGAACATCACCGAGTTCGGCCTCTTCATCGGCCTCGAAAACGATATCGATGGCATGGTGCATCTCTCGGACCTCAGCTGGGATCAGCGTGGTGAGGATGCCATCCAGAACTACCGCAAGGGGGATCTGGTTCAGGCCGTCGTCACTGAGGTGGATGTCGAGAAAGAGCGCATCTCGCTTTCGGTGAAGGCGATGGATGACAGCTTCTCTGGAGCGACCGAGGGCGTGAAGCGCGGTTCGATCATTACCGTGGAAGTCACGGCGATCGAAGATGGCGGCATCGAGGTGGAGTACGAAGGAGCGAAATCCTTCATCCGCCGCTCGGACCTGGCACGGGACCGGGCCGATCAGCGCCCGGAGCGTTTTCAGGTTGGTGACAAGGTTGATGTCCGCGTGACTAACGTGGACCAGAAAACCCGTCGCCTTGGGCTTTCGATCAAGGCCCGCGAGATCGCGGAAGAAAAGGAAGCGGTCGAGCAGTACGGTTCGTCCGACTCCGGCGCGTCGCTTGGCGATATCCTCGGCGCGGCGCTCAACAAAGACGACGAATAGAGCTTTCCTGTTGATGGTACATCGGAACCCCGCCTTTCGAGGCGGGGTTTTTTCTTGGCGGTAATGCTCGTGGGCCAGGTCGGGCTGACAGCTGGCTGCCGCAGCCACAATCATAAAGCGAGTGATATGTCGGCCTTGGACCTATAGGTTTATCGCGATCAAGAGCTCCGCGTGATGCGCTGCTTACTGCGAATCGGTGTGGCCTAGCTGCAGTGCAGAATCTGCAACAGTGGCGCACTGGGCGCTCTATTCCTTTCTGCAACCCCTGAAATCCACATTTTTTCAGCCGTTTAGGCGAAAGAATCTCTGCTCATGGCGCGTTGCTAATGTTTTAAATCTAGTCGGAAGTGCCTATAGTCGCGTTGCGCTGCTGCAATAGCTCCGGGCAGCGTCAAACACCAATTGGGAGGAGCGGATGATCCGGTCGGAACTGATCCAGAAGATCGCAGAAGAAAACCCCCATCTTTATCAGCGTGACGTGGAGCGGATCGTCAACACGATCTTTGAAGAGATCATCGAAGCCATGTCCGGCGGTGATCGAGTGGAGTTGCGCGGCTTCGGTGCATTCTCGGTAAAGAAGCGCGATGGCCGGATCGGTCGCAACCCGCGCACTGGAGAGAGCGTTCAGGTGGACGAAAAACATGTGCCGTTCTTCAAAACCGGCAAGCTCTTGCGTGACAGGCTGAACGGGAAGTAATCTGCAGCCTATGCGCTATGTCCGATATCTGTTTCTTGGCTCGATCGGCATCATCTTGTTGGTCGTGGCCCTCGCAAATCGGGGTGACGTAACGCTCACCGCGCTGCCCGCCGAAATCGCCGGTGTATTGAACTGGAATTTCACGGTTTCACTTCCGCTCTTCCTTATCATCTTCGCCAGTATCGTGGCGGGCATCCTGATAGGCTTCGTGTGGGAATGGCTGCGGGAACATAAGCATCGCGCGGAAGCCAGCACACAGCGGCGCGAGCGCGAGCGCCTTGAACGCGAAATGACCGCGCTCAAGGGCAAGGACGGCGCCGACGAAGATGACGTGCTGGCGCTTCTTGACGGTGGAACCGCGACGCGCTGAGGGCGCCATGCCAGACATTCGGGTAAAGATCTGCGGGCTGAAAGAGCACGCGCATATCGCGGCTGCGGCAGAGGCGGGTGCGGCCTATGTCGGCTTCAACTTCGTGCGAAAGTCTTCGCGCTACGTCAGCCCAGACGTGGCACGGGGCTTGGCCGAGCAGACCCCCGTGGGCATTGCCAAGGTTGCGCTTACGTTGGATGCCGATAACGCTTTCCTTGACGCGCTGGTGGCTGAAGTGCCGCTCGACATGCTTCAGCTGCACGGTGACGAGCCGCCCGCGCGGGTGACGGAGGTTAAGGCGCGCTACGGACTTCCGGTCATGAAAGCCATCGGGATCGCGAGAGAAGAGGATCTTCCCGCCCTCGACACATATGGCAAGGTTGCTGACCAGCTTCTTGTTGACGCCAAACCGCCGCCGGGAGGCGAATTGCCTGGGGGAAACGGCTTGGCTTTTGACTGGCGGCTGATTGCAGGACGGCGCTGGCCCGTTCCGTGGATGCTGGCAGGGGGGCTCACGGCTGAAACGGTGCAGGCCGCCATTGAATGCACTGGTACCACGCAGGTTGATCTGGCTTCGGGCGTTGAAACGGCGCCCGGCGTGAAAGATGAAGGCTTGATACGAGGCTTTATGGCGGCAGCTCTCTCATAGGGCTAGTTCATCTCCCCAACGCCTACAGCGCGAAATTGGATGCCTTGCGGGCATCGTGATGAAATCCAGCCTGTGCGCGGGCTGTTTGCGTTTTCCCTAGGGGTGTCGCTTTCCTCGCTTAAGGGCGGATTGCTTGCGAGTGAGCTCAGACGAATTCGTTGCCGCAGTTGGTGCCACGCCCGCTGACGCGGCGGCCGAATAGCGCAGCCTTCACGATTTGGCGTGGATTCCCGCGCGCCAGCCGCGTATCACGAGGTCCGGCCAGCAAGGGAGCACAGGATGCCCGAGGATCTGATCAACAGTTTCATGACCGGCCCGGACGAAAACGGGAGGTTTGGCGACTTCGGTGGGCGGTTCGTTTCCGAGACGCTGATGCCGCTTATCCTCGAGCTTGAAGCGCAATACGAGCGTGCCAAAACCGATCAGAGTTTTTGGGACGAGATGCATCATCTTTGGACCCATTATGTGGGCCGGCCCTCGCCGCTTTATTTTGCTGAGCGGCTGACCGAGCATCTTGGCGGTGCCAAGATTTATCTCAAGCGCGATGAGCTGAACCACACTGGTGCGCACAAGATCAATAACGTGCTTGGCCAGATCATTCTTGCTCGCCGGATGGGCAAGACGCGCATCATCGCCGAAACGGGCGCGGGGCAGCACGGCGTTGCCACAGCCACAGTCTGCGCGAAGTTCGGGCTAAAGTGCGTGGTCTACATGGGCGCCCATGACGTGGAGCGTCAGGCACCGAACGTATTCCGCATGAAGCTTCTTGGGGCCGAGGTGGTGCCGGTAACCAGCGGGCGCGGCACGCTGAAGGACGCGATGAACGATGCGCTGCGTGACTGGGTGACGAATGTGCGCGACACGTTTTACTGCATCGGCACAGTTGCCGGGCCGCACCCGTACCCTGCCATGGTGCGTGATTTCCAGGCGATCATCGGCAAGGAAACGCGCGAGCAGATGATGGCGGCCGAGGGCCGGTTGCCCGATACGATCATCGCCGCGATCGGTGGCGGGTCCAACGCGATGGGCCTGTTCTACCCGTTCCTTGACGATACCGATGTTCAGATCATCGGGGTGGAAGCCGGTGGCAAGGGCGTGAACGAGAAGATGGAACACTGCGCTTCGCTCACAGGCGGGCGCCCGGGCGTTTTGCACGGCAACCGTACCTACCTTCTGCAGGATGGCGATGGCCAGATCCTTGAAGGCTTTTCGATTTCTGCGGGGCTCGATTACCCCGGGATCGGGCCCGAACATGCCTGGCTGCACGATATCGGGCGGGCACAATACGTAGCGATCAC
>JBCCRC010000127.1:0-4236 GCA_039208375.1 Pseudomonadota bacterium
ATGTCGGTAAGGCCGGCGTTGCCATCGACAGTGTGGAAGACATGAAGATCCTCTTTGACGGTATTCCGCTGGAGAAAATATCTGTTTCCATGACGATGAATGGCGCCGTGATCCCCGTGCTCGCGAGTTTCATTGTGGCAGGGGAAGAGCAGGGGGTGGAGCGCGCGGCCCTCTCCGGCACCATTCAGAATGACATTCTGAAAGAGTTCATGGTGCGCAACACCTATATCTACCCTCCCGAACCCTCGATGCGGATCGTGGCAGATATCATCGAATACACGTCGGCCGAGATGCCCAAGTTCAACTCAATCTCGATCTCCGGCTACCACATGCAGGAAGCTGGCGCGAACCTGGTTCAGGAGCTGGCCTTTACGCTGGCTGACGGGCGCGAATACGTGCGCGCCGCCATCGCGCGGGGCATGGATGTGGATGCTTTTGCGCCGCGGCTTTCATTCTTCTTCGCCATCGGCATGAATTTCTTCATGGAGGCCGCCAAACTGCGCGCCGCCCGCCTGCTCTGGCACCGGATCATGAGTGAGTTTGAACCGAAAAGCCCGAAATCTTCGATGCTGCGCACCCATTGCCAAACCTCGGGCGTGAGCCTGCAGGAGCAGGATCCCTATAATAACGTGATCCGCACGGCATATGAGGCGATGAGCGCTGTTCTGGGCGGCACCCAATCGCTGCACACCAATGCGCTCGACGAGGCGATTGCCCTGCCTACCGAGTTTTCGGCCCGCATCGCCCGGAACACGCAGTTGGTGCTGCAGGAAGAGACGGGTGTCACGAACGTGGTCGATCCACTCGCCGGCTCGTACTACGTGGAAAGCCTGACAGCTGAACTGGCCGAAAAGGCCTGGGCGCTCATCGAAGAGGTCGAGGCGATGGGGGGTATGACGAAGGCGGTGGCTTCGGGCATGCCAAAGCTTCGGATCGAGGAAACCGCAGCCCGGCGCCAGGCGATGATCGACAAAGGCGATGAAGTGATCGTCGGCGTCAACAAATACCGCAAGGATCAGGAAGACCCGATCGATATCCTCGATATTGACAATGACGCGGTGCGCGCGGGCCAGGTGGCCCGGATCGAGCGCACGCGCGCAACCCGCGACGCAGAAGCCTGCGAAGCGGCGCTGGCGGAGCTGACCCGGCGTGCGGCGGAAGGTGGCAATCTTCTCGAGGCGGCGGTGGAGGCGGCGCGGGCGCGGGCGACTGTGGGCGAAATCTCTTCTGCGATGGAACAAGCCTTCGGGCGGCACCGGGCGGAGGTGAAGACATTGGCAGGTGTCTACGGCGCGGCCTATGAGGGCGACGCCGGCTTTGCCGCGATCCAGAAGGATGTGGAAGCCTTCGCGGCGGAAGAGGGGCGGCGGCCCCGTATGCTGGTGGTGAAGATGGGGCAGGACGGGCATGACCGCGGCGCGAAGGTGATCGCAACGGCCTTTGCCGATATCGGCTTCGATGTGGATGTCGGCCCGCTGTTTCAGACCCCAGAGGAAGCCGCGCAGGATGCCATCGACAATGATGTGCATGTTATCGGCATCTCAAGCCAAGCAGCGGGTCACAAGACCCTTGCGCCGAAGCTGATCGAGGCCCTGCAGGCTGCGGGTGCGGGCGATATCCTGGTGATCTGCGGCGGTGTGATCCCGCAGCAGGACTACGCGTTTCTCAAAGAGGCGGGCGTTTCGGCGATCTTTGGGCCGGGCACGAACATCCCGGATGCGGCGCGCGAGATCCTTGGGCTCATTGGGCGCGATAAGGCGGCCTGATGCGGATCGGGATCGTCGGGGCCGGGGGGATCGGCGGCTATCTCGCGGCAAAACTGATTGCGGCAGGCGAAGATGTGCGGGTTCTGGCGCGTGGGGCGCAGCTTGCCGCAATCCGCGACGGTGGGCTGCGGCTCATCGATCCCGATGGAGACCTGACCGTGGCGCCGGAGATTTCCGATGATGCGAGAGTGCTGGGCACCCCCGATCTGATCGTGATCGCGGTGAAGGCGCATCAATTGGTGGACGCGATCGAACAGGTGGCCGGGCAGGTGGGGCCGGGAACGCGCGTGGTTCCATTTCAGAACGGGGTCGATGCGCCCGAGATGCTGGCTGATGCCTTTGGGCGTGAGCGCGCCCTGATTGGCACCGCGCGTGTGTTCGCCAATATTACCGCGCCGGGGGTGATTACTCGCTACGGCGCGCCGAGGGGCTTTGTGATGGGCGGGCTCGATGGGAGGCAATCGGGGATTGCCGATATCCTTGACGCGTTTCGTGCCGCAGGTATCGACGCGCCCGACCATCCCGATGTGCGCACCGATCTCTGGGCGAAATTCGTCCTCTTCAATGCGATGAGCAGCCTTACGGCGGCCACGCGCCTGCGCTTTGGCCCGATCCGCGGATCGGTGGAAACTGTGGCGCTTGGCCGGCGGCTCATGCGGGAAACCTTTGAGGTGGGCCGCGCGAGCGGCGCTCCGTTGCCCGATACGCTTCTGGACGGTGCGCTTGATCTTTTCCTGAACGTTCTGCCCGACGAGGGCCGCACCTCTACGGCGCAGGATGTTGAAGAGGGGCGGGCGTTGGAGATTGACTATCTCTGTGGCGCTGTCGCCCGGCGCGGCCGCGAGCTTGGCGTCGACGTAACTGCAAGCGAGACGGTGTATGCGCTTTTGGCGCCGTATCGGGGCGGTGCGCCGGGGTAGGGCGGCCTCTGTCCGTTCGGGCACAGCTCAAGGGAGGCAGCCTTCGGCCGTGTCCCGCGCGATTTTAGCCCTTAAGCGGGTGACCTATCAGGGCGATACATGGCGCAGCTTACAGTTCCGCTATTTGTCCGGCACGTCATCCACGCCCATGCCGCCCCAGGGGTGGCAGCGTAGGATACGGCGGGCGGCCAGGTAGCCGCCTTTAAGCCCGCCATGCTTGCGCAAAGCTTCCAACGCATAGGCGGAGCATGTCGGATCGTAACGGCAGTTGTGGCCCACCCAGGGGCTGAAAACGGCGCGATAGGCGCGCACGGGCAGGGAAAGCATCCAGGCCAGCGGGGTCATCGCCCGGCCCCGTGAAGGCGCCGCAGCGCGGTTTCGAGATCGGCCAGAAGATCCGCGAAGGGGCGCGCCGCCGTCACCTCCCGCCGCCCGATCAGCACGTAATCCCAGCCTGCGCGGCCCGCGTCGGGCAGCACCAGGCGCGCGATCTCCCGCAACCGGCGCTTGGCGCGATTGCGCGCCACGGCATTGCCGACCTTCTTGGAACAGGTGAAGCCCACGCGGATCGCCGCGCTTTCATCCCCGCGCTGGGTGCCCTGAAGCACGAAGCCGGGCATCGCCTGCCGCGGCCCCCGCGCGGCGCGCAGAAAATCGGCGCGTTTGCGCAGGATCTCCGGGCGTGCGGAAGGGGCCCGAGGCATCGCGGCCCCGGCGCGTGCGCCTGCCACAGATGCCTCCGGCACGATCATCCCCGAATCCCCGGGATCAGGCGCTCAGGCTCTTGTGGCCCCGTGCGCGGCGCGCGTTCAGAATCTTGCGGCCGGCCTTCGTGGCCATGCGCGCCCGAAAGCCGTGGCGCCGCTTGCGCACGCGGTTTGAGGGTTGAAAGGTGCGTTTCATCGCGCTCACTCCGTCACTCGGCCCGAAATCCCGGATGGATGCGGGCCGGATATCCTTCAAGAGCCCGGCTTTTAGGGGCGGCGCGGGGCCAAGTCAACGCAAGGCACGCCCCCGATTGCAACAAAACCCGGGGTCGGCCCCCGCGAATTGTTACAAGCGCCGGGGATTTCCCCCGCTCAGCACACGGAGCCGTCACCCCAGATCAACGCGGCGTGAGCCGGGTTCTTCCGCATCGGCGCGGGGGGCATGTTGTGCGACAACGAAGCATCAACCCGAAGGACAGTAAGCCCGTGACCGCCATGCCAGACACCCCCGCCAAGGATACGCCCGCCAAAGAGGCCGGCGCCCCGAAATCGGCGATCCTGCGCAACCTGCCGCTGATCGCCATCGCCTCCGTCGCCCTGATCGGCGCGTTCACCCTGCGCGATTACCTGAGTTTTCAGGCGCTTGCCGATAATCGCGAGGCGCTGATCGCCTTCCGCGATGCCAATTACGCGCTCACCGCCCTGGCCTTCATCGCGATTTACGTGGTGATCGTGGCCTTCTCGCTGCCCGGCGCAACGATCGCCACGCTCACCGGCGGCTTCCTCTTCGCCACCTTCCCCGGCGCGCTCTTCAACATCACCGCGGCCACCATCGGGGCCACG
>JBCCRC010000128.1:0-4098 GCA_039208375.1 Pseudomonadota bacterium
CCTCGCCATAGTCGCACCGCGCGAGGCTAACTTGACTTGGGTGCCTCTTGAGCTTTCCACCATGGGCCGCGCCCTACCGCACAATCGTCCCGGTCCGCCGGATCTTACGCTGCAGTTGGAGGATCCCATAAAGCAACGCCTCTGCCGTGGGCGGGCAGCCCGGCACGTAGATATCCACTGGCACTATTCGATCACACCCGCGCACCACGCTGTAGCTGTAGTGATAATAGCCGCCGCCATTTGCGCAGGATCCCATCGAGATCACGTAGCGCGGCTCAGGCATCTGATCGTACACCTTGCGCAGCGCCGGGGCCATCTTGTTCGTCAGCGTGCCCGCAACGATCATCAGATCCGATTGCCGGGGCGAGGCGCGCGGCGCTGTGCCGAACCGCTCCAGATCATAGCGCGGCATGGAGGTGTGCATCATCTCCACCGCGCAGCAGGCGAGCCCAAACGTCATCCAATGCAGGCTGCCGGTGCGCGCCCAATTGATGATGTCTTCCGTCGAGGTGACGAGAAAACCCTTATCCTGAAGCTCGCGGTTCAGCTCCTGCGTGGCAACCTCACGGTCGGGCCCGGCGGTGGCGGCTACTCCCATTCCAAGGCTCCTTTCTTCCACTCATAGGCAAAGCCCACAGTCAGAACGCCCAAGAACACCATCATCGACCAAAAAGCTGTGTTCGACATGTCCCCGAATGCGACGGCCCAGGGGAACAGAAACGCAATCTCGAGGTCGAAGATAATGAATAAGATCGAGACGAGGTAGAACCGCACATCAAACTTCATGCGCGCATCATCGAAGGCGTTGAACCCGCATTCGTAGGCAGACACCTTTTCAGGGTCGGGGTTCCTGACGGCCAGCACCACGGCGGCGAGCACGAGCACGAGGCCCAGCCCGATTGCGAGCGCTAAAAATATCAGGATCGGTGTGTATTCGCGGAGAAGCTCTTCCATCATGGCTCCCTCGGCAGGCGCACCTGCCGGTTATTGGCTGACGTACACCTATATCCGGCCCCTTGGGTGGTCAATCCAAGCACAGGTTGGCGCCGTAGGTGCGGGACGTTTGGGCGCATCCGCTACGACCCTTGCGGCATGAATGTGATCACAAGCGCACATATCAACATTGTGGCCGTCACCGGCCCCCAAAGCCGCCGTTCGGGCGCCGATGGAGCCAACGTATTCGTGATGGTGGTGAAAACCGTTACCGCAAGGGTTGCCCAGATCGCCCAGCCGGGCGGCACCCAAGCGATCACACCTGCCGCCCCGGCCATCGTGGCGCCCATAGATAACAAAAGCGCTGATTGCACCAACGCGCCGGCCCGAACCGCTCGCGGCAAGCGGCCCTGAAATGCACCGCCAAGGGTAAGGTGGCCCCAGGGCGCACCGGAGGCGAGTGCAAACTGCACGCCCGCAGCCAGTGCGGCCAGCAGGCCATAGAGCGCACCCGCGAAGGTGATCATTTGGGCGCCCAGGGCGGATCGCGCTTGTCAAAAAACGCCGCGATGCCGTCCCGGGCCTCATCGCTTTCCCATCGCCGGGTCAACGCGTCGATGCTTGCTTCGATCATGGCCTCGTCCACCTGCGGGCCAAGGCGCTGGGTCAGCGCCTTGGCTTCGGCCACGGCGCCCGGTGCGGCCGAGAGGTAGGGGGCCACTTCCTGTTCCACCGCGGCGTCAAGCGCATCGCCCGGAACGGACCGCGCCAGGACGCCCAGATGAGCGGCCTCGCCTGAATCGAAAAGGCGGGGCGAGAAAAACACCCGGCGCGCCGCCGCAGCCCCGATGCGTGCAATCACATGCGGCCCGATCGTGGCCGGGATCAGCCCAAGCCGCGTTTCCGTCAGTCCGAAGCGCGCGCCTTCCGCACCGATCGCCACATCGCAGACGCAGGCCAGCCCGACGCCACCGCCAAACGCATTGCCATGGATCCGGCCGATCAGCGGTTTTGGCAGCGTATTGAGCGCCTGCAACATGCCGGCAAGCGCGCCCGCCGCCGCCGCCCGGCCCGCCGCATCGGCGTTCATCTGCGCCTGCATCCAGCGCAGATCGCCACCAGCGCAGAAGCTCTTGCCCTGTGCGGCCAGAATGACAACGCGCACCACCGGGTCGGACCCGAGCGCCTCAGCCGCCGCATGAAGCTCCTCAATCATCTCGGCCGACAGCGCATTATGCTTATCGCCGCGCGCCAACGTGAGCGTCGCCACCCCACGACTGTCGCGCGATATCTCAACGGTGTTCGCCATCGCCCCCCCTGTCCTTGGCCCGCATCGCCTGCGCCATTGCTGCCGCTTCCATCAAAACGCCCACGTCGAGCCCCGTCTCGAGGCCGCTCGATGCAAGATGCGCTGCCACATCCTCTGTCGCCACGTTCCCCGCCGCCCCCGGCGCATAGGGGCAGCCGCCAAGCCCACCAGATGCGGCATCAAACACGCGCACGCCACGCGCCAGCGCGGCATCAATGTTGGGAAGTGCGCGGCCCGCGGTGGCATGAAAATGCCCTGCAAGCGCGCCGGGCACCGCAACGTCAAGCACCGCATCCAGCATTGCATCCACCGTTTCGGGCCGCCCCTGCCCGATTGTATCGCCGAGCGAGATCTCATAAGCGCCCATCGCCAGAAGCGATGCTGCCACGCGTGCCACCGCGCCGGGCGGCGTAGGCCCATCATAGGGGCAGTCGGTCACGCAGGAGACATAGCCGCGCATCGGTAACCCTGCCGCGCCGGCCGCAGCCGCTACCGGCGCAAACCGCTCAAGGCTCTCGGCAATTGTGGCGTTCAGATTGGCTTTCGAAAACCCTTCCGAGGCCGAGGCGAAAATCGCGATCTCATCGGCACCCGCCTCCCGCGCCCGCTCGAATCCCTTCAGATTTGGCGCCAGCGCAGCGTACCGCACGCCCGGCACCCGCGTAATCCCAGCCAATACCTCGGCCCCATCAGCCATCTGCGGCACCCAACGGGGCGAGACGAAACTGGCCACTTCGATCCGCTGGAACCCTGCGCGCGACAGGCAATCGACCAACGCGATCTTCTCAGCGGCCGGGATCAGGCGTGCCTCGTTCTGAAGCCCGTCGCGCGGGCCGACTTCGACGATCTCAACCCGCTCAACCACAGTGCCTCTTCTCGTTAAATGCACGCCCACGGGCCACCCGACAGGGCTGCGGGGGCCACGCGCCGTTCACGGCGCACATGCCGGCGGTCAACGCGGCCCCCAAGGCGTGTAAAACGCCTTGTCATACAGCCGCTCTGCCCCGTCCGGCGGCAGAGCGGCCCGAAACCCCGGGCGCGTCTCAAGCCGCGCATACCAAGCCGTAAGGGCCGGATGCGCTTCAGTTTTCACGAAGTGCCGCGCCATATATACAGCCTGACCTGCGCTGATATCGGCCGCTGAGAACCCGCTGGTCAGCAGGTAGTCCGGCGCCTCGATAGGGCGCGATAGCCGCGCCTCGATGGCGTCGAGGCACTTCTCCAGCCGCTTGGCCTCCAGCTTCATCACAGTGGGGCTGCGCATTGCATCGTCATAGAGGGCGATATGCTGCTGGGTGAGCGCTGCGGTGTGTTGGCTGATGGTTTCGGCAAAATGCACCCAGATCAGCCAATCCGCCCGGTCGGGATCCCCTGCCGAACGCCCCAGGCCCGCCCTGGGAAATCGTTCGCACAGCACTTCGGTGATTGCACCCGTTTCCCAAAGCACCTCGCCGTCGAGTTCCAGCGCGGGTACACGGCCAACCGGGTGCAGCGTCAGGTAGTCGGGCGAACGCAGGGATTTGTCGAAGGGATGGACCACGATTTCAAAGTCCACATCCAATTCGTTGAGAAGCCAGAGCGTGCGCATCGAACGGGTCTGGTGGCAATGGTGCAAGCGGATCATGGCACCGCCTCCGGTTCGGGCAGAAGCGGGCGTGTGCTGCGGAAACTGTCACGCGTCGAGACCGAAATGAACCACCGCGAAAGAGCAGGTGCCTCCTCCAGAAGCGCCTTACCCGCTGGCACCTCACAAAAATAGCCGATCATTGGCGCCAGATGGCAATCCACCGCCCCCACATCCATACCGTCGAGCACAAACCCCTCTGCTGCGATCTCGTCCAACGCCGCCAGAACAG
>JBCCRC010000129.1:0-3776 GCA_039208375.1 Pseudomonadota bacterium
AAACCGCTCCGCCATGCCCGATCCAACCCGTCCGACCGGTGCGCCCTGGCGCAACTTCTACGGCCGCCGCCATGGGAAAACCTTGCGCGACAGCCAGCGCGATTACCTGGCCTCCGATCTTGACGCACTGTCACCCGGCCCGGTGGACTGGTCGGAAAACCCTGGCCGTGCGCCGCTGGACCTTTCGGCGCGCTTCGGTGGGCGCCCGGTTTGGCTGGAAGTAGGGTTTGGTGGTGGTGAGCACCTTGTGCATCAGGCGGTTCAGAACCCGGACATTGGCTTGATCGGGTGTGAGCCGTTTATCAATGGCGTGGCGATGTTGCTGGGCAAGATCCGTCAAGCCGGTGCCGATAACCTGGCGGTTTATCCCGGCGACGTGCGCGATCTTTTTGATGTTCTCCCGAAGGGCAGCATAGAGCGCGCGTTTGTGCTCTACCCCGATCCCTGGCCAAAGAAGCGCCACCATCGACGGCGCTTCGTGACGGGCGAACACCTCGGGCCCTTGGCCCGCGTGATGGCACGAGGGGCGGAGCTGCGGATCGCAACGGATATCGGCGATTACGTGCGCCAGGCGTTAATCGAAGTGCCGCGCCACGGATTTTCCTGGCAGGCGGAGCGGGCCACAGATTGGCGGTGCCCCTGGGCCGACTGGTGCCCGACGCGCTATGAGCAGAAGGCACTCCGCGAGGGGCGGGTGCCGCATTACCTCACCTTCCAGCGCAGCAGCTGATTTCGGGCGTGGACGGTGCGCGCGCCCTCGTCTACACCGCGCCGACAGTTTTCTCAGACGCGATCCGCCATGTCATCCCACGGCCCCGTTATCCCCATGATCTCGCATCCGGCCATGCCCCTTCGCGGCGTCGCCGCGGTTCCCGGTGACAAGTCGATCAGCCACCGCGCCCTGATCCTGGGCGCGCTGAGCGTTGGTGAAACGCGGATCACCGGCCTTCTCGAAGGCGAGGACGTACTGGCCACGGCGGCGGCCATGCGCGCCTTCGGGGCCGATGTAATCCGCGAGGGCGATGGTGCTTGGGCGGTGCACGGGGTGGGCGTGGGCGGGTTTGGCGAACCGGTGAATGTGATCGATTGCGGGAATGCGGGAACCGGGGTGCGATTGATCATGGGGGCTATGGCGACCAGCCCGATCACCGCAACATTCACCGGCGATGCCAGTCTGCGCAGCCGGCCTATGGGGCGCGTGACGAACCCAATCCAGCTCTTCGGGGCCACCGCACACGGGCGCTCGGGCGGCTTGCTGCCGATGACCATCGTGGGTGCGCGCACGGCAGTGCCGGTGCGCTATACGGTGCCGATACCCTCGGCGCAGGTGAAGTCGGCTGTCCTGCTCGCCGGGCTCAATGCGCCCGGCGAAACGGTGGTGGTTGAAGCCGAAGCCACGCGCGATCACACGGAACGCATGTTGGCCGGGTTCGGGGCAACTCTTGCGATTGAAGAGACCGCAGAGGGGCGGGTGATAGCACTGGCCGGCCAGCCAGAGCTTTCACCGACCGATATAACTGTGCCGCGCGACCCTTCGTCCGCCGCGTTCCCGGTTGCCGCTGCACTGATCGTTGAGGGATCGGATATCA
This sequence comes from Pseudomonadota bacterium, assembly GCA_039208375.1. Taxonomy (GTDB): domain Bacteria; phylum Pseudomonadota; class Alphaproteobacteria; order Rhodobacterales; family Rhodobacteraceae; genus JANQPC01. The sequence goes on from JBCCRC010000129.1 coordinate 1,590, forward strand.
CCGTGCCCAATATCGGGCTTAACCCCACGCGGGCCGGGCTCTTTGAAACTCTCCGCGACATGGGCGCCGATCTGACTTATGAAAACATGCGTGATGTTGCTGGGGAGCCTGTGGCCGACTTGCGCGCACGCTTTTCGCCAGGGATGCGGGGCATCGAGGTGCCGCCCGAACGCGCGCCTTCGATGATTGATGAATACCCAATCCTGTCGGTCGTCGCTGCGAGCTCCGAGGGGCAAACGGTGATGCGCGGCGTGAAGGAACTGCGTGTGAAGGAAAGCGACCGCATCGATGCGATGGCGCGGGGGCTTGAGGCCAACGGTGTCGCGATCAGCGAAGACGAAGACATGCTCACGGTCGCGGGCCTTGGCCCAAAGGGTGTGCCGGGTGGCGGCGAAGCGTCGTCGCGGCTGGATCACCGCATTGCCATGTCTTTCGCCTGCCTTGGGATGGGGGCGAAGGCGGCCGTGCGGATCGATGATGCAGGGCCCATCGCCACGTCATTCCCGATTTTTGAAGACCTAATGAACGGCCTTGGCGCGCAACTTGCGCGAACCAATCGGTGAGCTTTACCGTTGCCATCGACGGGCCAGCGGCCAGCGGCAAGGGAACAATTGCGCGGGCGCTTGCTGCGCATTACGGGTTCGCTCATCTCGATACCGGTTTGCTTTACCGCGCTGTTGGGCGCCGGATGTTGAACGGGGAACGCCCGGCCGACGCGGCGCTCGCGCTAACGGCAGAGGATCTCACAGGTGATGATCTGCGCGGGCCAGACGTGGCGCAGGCGGCCTCAAAAGTCGCCGCGTTGCCGGAGGTGCGCGCCGCGCTTGTGGATTTCCAACGCGCCTTCGCGCGCCGGGCCGGCGGCGCTGTGCTCGATGGCCGTGACATTGGAACGGTGATCTGCCCGGATGCCCCGGTGAAGCTCTTTGTGACCGCCTCCGATGAGGTGCGCGCCGAACGGCGTTTGGCGGAACTTAGGGTGCGGGGCCTCGATGTAACCTGCGACGGGATCCTTGCCGATCTGCGCGCCCGCGACGCGCGCGATAGCAGCCGTGCCACCGCGCCGTTGCGGCCCGCAGACGATGCTGTTCTTCTCGATACAACCACTCTTTCTGTCGATGCGGCGCTCGCCGCCGCAATCAAAGCCGTAGACTCCGTGCGCGGCTGACGCACAATCCGATCACCAAAGTTTTCAGGGCCGCGCGCAGCTGAAGTGCTAGGCTCAGGCATTGGAATCGACGAAAGGGAACGGGATGCGGCAAATCATGATGGCCCTTGCGCTAAGCGCCTTTGCGTACGGCACGCAGGCACAGGAGGCGACGCCGGATGCGCCGATGACGGTAGAGCGCCTTGCCGCTATCGTGACGGCGCTTGACGCGGAGGCGCGGATCCTTGGCAATGCCATGGAGATGACGATCGATGACGTTCCGGTGTTGATCGTCACGGATGCGCGGGCCGATCGGATGCGCGCGATGGTTCCGATCCGTTCCGCTGAGGGAATCCCGCCAGAGGAACTCATGCGACTGATGCAGGCCAACTTCGATAGTGCCCTCGATGCGCGTTATGCTGTCGCCAATGGGCGGCTCTGGGGCGTTTACATCCATCCGCTGCAGGCGCTGGAACGGGCGCAGTTGATCTCTGGCCTTGTGCAAACGGTAAATGTCGCCAAAACGTACGGGACGCTTTATTCCGGCGGCGCCAATGTCTTTGGCGGAGGGGATAGCGGGGATCTGTACCGCGACCTGTTTGAAGAGCTGCTTGAAAAGGGCGAAGCGCTTTAGGCGCGACGCATCTTACCAATTGGGCCGTGCTTGCGCTGCGCGCCGTTCGGCCCTATAGAGCGCCGGGTCAAAGCAGCGGTCACGGCTGCGGGCACATTGGGGCAGGGTCGGTCACTACCGGCCCTTCTTCGTTTCGCCCGCCGAGTGGCCAGACACGACCAAACCTTGAGACCCGCGGACCCAACCGCGCGGCCAGTGAAATCGACGAAACAAGGAAACTGAACCGCCCATGAGCGCAAATGCAAGCATGGAGGAATTCGAAGCCCTCCTGAACGAAAGCTTCGAAATCGACACGCCCGATGAAGGGTCTGTCGTCAAAGGCAAGGTGATCGCCGTGGAGGCAGGCCAGGCCATCATCGATGTCGGCTACAAGATGGAAGGCCGCGTCGATCTCAAGGAATTCGCA
>JBCCRC010000130.1:0-3462 GCA_039208375.1 Pseudomonadota bacterium
CCGTTTTCAATAATGTCGCCCGGCAGCATTTGCACCATTCCGATCTCACCGGCCCATGCGCCGGTGGTGGTGGCCGGATCAAGATCGCCGTTCTCGTATAGTTCGATTGCGGCAAACACCTGTGGGCGGAAGAGCTCCGGCCGACGGCAATCATGGGACAGCGTGACAAGCGCGTTTACCGTGTTGAAATCGCCCTGCACCGCGCCGTAGTCGGTCTCAAACGCCCAGAACGCCAGAAGCACCCCGCGATCGACGCCCCAGGTGGATTCGATCTTATCGAATACCGCGTCAAAGCGTTCGTTGTTGCGCAGCCCGTTATCAATGCGGTTTTGGCTGATCAGCCGGCGGGAGAACTCAGTAAAGGGCCTTTGGAAGATGCCTTGGGAGCGGTCTGCCCGGATAACAGCGGGATCGGGCCGCACGGATGCAAAGAATTGGTCGACCGATGCCGCGGCATGGCCACGTTCGATTGCTTCGGATTTCATCCCGTTCACGAATGCACCAAAGTCACCACCGCATTGCCCAGCGGCAAGGGCTGAGGAGGGAAGAAGCGCGGTCGCGGCTGCAAGAAGAAATCGCATAATGCCTCATGGCCTAAGGGGGATAGTCGGGGCGGACCCTATTGGTATGGCCGCACATTGCAAGCGCCGGAGTGGGCGGATTTACGCCTTGCCAAGAAGTGTTACTTTAACGTTAACTTTTCATTAGGAATTGCGAACTCATAGTTACCGCAGGTGGGCGCCGCATAACCAAAGTTGCATAAAATTTCGTGTGCGTTGGAGGTATTATGAATGTGCTTATTGTTGAGCCGGATCAGGCCTTATCGGACGTTTGGAAACGTCACCTAAGCCGCTGCGCGTCCGCCGTTATTGTGGCGCCGACGCAAAAGGCTGCGGTTGAGGCACTGCAGACTGAGGATGTCGCGGTAATCATCCTCGATTTGATGCTCCCGGGCGGTAGTGCGCTTGCGGTGGCGGACTTTGCGAGCTACCGCCAACCCGATGCACGGATCGTGTTCGTTACGCGAAACCGCTTTTTTTCGGACGGTTCAATCTTCAACCTGATCCCAAACACTGCCGCATATGTTCCCGTAGAGACCGCGCCGAGCGATCTGGCGGCGATTGTGGAACATCACGGGCAGCGCGCGGCCTAGGCGGCCTGTGCGGGCCCCAGTGCCTCGCGCCCGTGCGGGGCCGCCCAATCGAGTACCGGATTGATCGGGATGATCCGGTGCGGATTGATGCTGTCGTGGCTGTAGTGATAGTGGCGCACGATGTGATCGAAGTTCACAGTGCCGGCAACGCCGGGCATCTGATACAGCTCGCGAGTATAGGCCCAGAGCGCAGGGTAATCGATCAGCCGCTTTCGATTGCATTTAAAGTGCAGGTGATAGACCAGATCGAAGCGCACGAGCGTGGTAAAGAGCCGCCAATCCGCCTCGGTCACCTGCCCGCCGACAAGGTAGCGCTGGCGGCTCAGGCGGCTTTCCAGCCATTCGAGGCTTTCAAAGAGTGCGGTGACCGCTTCGTCATAGGCCGTCTGACTGGTTGCGAAGCCTGACTTGTAGACCCCGTTATTGACGGTGTCGTACACGCGCGCGTTCACCTCTTCGATCTCGTCCCGCAGCTCCTGGGGCCAGAAATCATCCGTGTTTCCAGTGATCTCGTTGAAGGCCGAATTGAACATGCGAATGATTTCAGAGCTTTCGTTCGACACGATCGTTTCGCGCGACGTATCCCACAAAATCGGCACGGTGACGCGGCCCGATGCGTTCGGATTGGCCTTGAGGTAGATGTCGCGTGCGAAGGGAAGGCCATAGAGGGTATCGCCTGTTGCGCCGGGGAAATCGGCGGCAAACGTCCACCCATCGCCCAGCATGTCGGGATGCACGACCGAGACGCTGATGTGATCTTCCAGCCCTTTCAGGGCGCGGAACACCATGGTGCGATTTGCCCATGGGCAGGCGTGTGAGACGTAAAGATGATAACGCCCGCTTTCGGCGGCAAATCCGCCGTCGCCCGTGGGTCCGGCGCTGCCATCTGCGGTAATCCAGTTCCGGTAGGCCGCGTTGGATCTGACAAACTTGCCGCCGCTTTTCTTGGTGTCATACCAAGCATCGCTCCACACCCCGTCAACCAATTGGCCCATAGCGCCCTCCTGTGCGTTAGTAGTTGATTTAACGTGGCAACGCGCTGTGGCACAGCCCGATCACGGCGCAGGGCGTCTGCGCTGGCGCACAGCCGATTGTTGCGAATTTCGAAACGATGGCCGCTGGCACGGCTTCCTGGCGACCTTAGTGCCCACGTAGCAAAACCTTTTCTTGACTGGCGGGAGATTCTTCCCAAGGTTTTGGATGGGTGCGCGGGGGATGAGACATGTCGGAATACTTGCCGAAGGAAGTTCGTGCGGGGCTGGAACTGGCGCGCAAGGCCGCGCTCAGGAAAGCATCGCGCCTGAAGGTTGAGGCGGGAGGCCAGCGCTTCACGATCCTTCGGTATTGGGACGATGGCTTTGCGGTGGACTCCGAAGAAGCCCCGCACCTTCGCGGCCTCGTTGACGTCTTTGATGGCGCTAAGCATCTCTCTCAATGCCTGATCGTGGCGTCGGAAGAGGAAGCGGGCGAGATGGTTTACGAGTTCAAGCGTTCGACCCGCGCCACTGAAAGTGCGCCGCTTGATTACTCGCGAGATGAGTCTGCGCCAGTGGCCCTGATCGAAAAGTCGTAACGCCTACTGCAAATCGGCGAACGCGTCCTCGATGCGCGAAATCGCATCGTGCAGAAGCGACTTGGGCATGGCGATGTTGAAGCGGTTCCAGCTTTCCCCCCCGGTGCCGAAGTCTTTCCCGGCATTGGGCGCGACTTCCGCCGTTTTTAAAAGTCGTTCACGCACTTCCGCGGGGGCCATCCCGGTGTTTTCGAAGTTTACCCAAGACAGATAGGTTGACTGCATGTGCATGACCTCGATGCCAGGCAGCGCGCCGATCCGTTTGTGCCAGAGGGTGAAGTTTTCGGCCAGGTAGGCCCGGACGGCCGCTGACCAGTCATCGCCTGCGGTAAAAGCCGCCTTTGTCATCGCCATGCCAAAGCGGTTCGGGGTCCCCCCCATAATGCGCGCAGATGCGTCGAAACGGGCACGCAGACTGTCATCGGGAATGATCGCAAGCCCGGTTTCGCCGCCGGCGATGTTGAAGCCCTTCGATGCGGCTGTGAGCACGACAAGCCGTGGCAGAACCTCAGGTGCAGCCGTTGCTGCGGGGTGAAAGGGCACGTTGGGAAACGTGAGATCCATATGAATTTCGTCAGAAATCATGAGAAGATCGTGTGCTTCACAAAACGCCGCCACGGCGCGGATTTCATCTGTTGACCATAGCCGCCCGCCGGGGTTGTGGGGCGAGCACAGAACCAGCACCTTTTCCTGGCCCGACAGCGACGCGGCAAGGGCGTCAAGATCCATCTCATAC
>JBCCRC010000131.1:0-3123 GCA_039208375.1 Pseudomonadota bacterium
CCGATGCCGCAGACGAAGTTCGTAACCTCCAAGGCCCTGGCGCTTGGATTGCGGCCCATCGTGGTGCTCAACAAGGGGGACAAGCCCGATGCTGAGCCCGATCGCGCGCTGGATGAAGTGTTCGATCTTTTCGCCGCGCTCGATGCCAATGAAGATCAGCTCGATTTCCCCCATCTCTATGCCTCGGGCCGTTCAGGCTGGGCGGATGCGGAGCTTGAGGGGCCGCGCAGCGATCTCTCCGCGCTCTTCGAACTGATCGCCCGCCATGTGCCGCCGCCCAAGCAGATCGCGCGGGAAGATGAGCCCTTCCGCATGCTCGCCACAACGCTCGGCAGCGATCCCTTCGTGGGGCGGGTTCTCACAGGCCGGGTGGAAAGCGGCACACTGAAGGTGGGGGCCACCGTACAGGCGCTTTCGCGCATCGGGCAGAAGATCGAACAGTTTCGGGTGACCCGCATCCAGGCCTTCCGCGGGCTGGCGCAGCAGGAGATCGAGGTGGCCCAAGCCGGCGATATCGTGAGCCTTGCGGGTATGGCGAAAGCCACCGTCGCCGATACGCTAGCGGCACTGGCGGTGGATGAGCCCCTGCCCGCCCAGCCGATCGATCCGCCCACGATCTCAGTTACCTTCGGAATCAATGACAGCCCGCTGGCGGGGCGTGACGGCAAGAAGGTGCAAAGCCGGGTGATCCGTGAACGGCTGATGAAAGAGGCCGAGCAGAATGTGGCAATCCGGGTTTCAGACACCCCCGGCGGTGAGGCGTTCGAGGTGGCAGGCCGCGGCGAGCTGCAAATGGGCGTCTTGATCGAAAACATGCGGCGCGAAGGGTTTGAGCTTTCGATCTCCCGCCCCCAAGTGATCTTCCGGGAAGAGGATGGCGTGCGGATGGAGCCTGTGGAAGAGGTGACCATCGATGTGGATGACGATTACTCCGGCGCGGTGATCGAAAAGCTGACCGGCGCGCGCAAGGGCGAGCTTCTGGAAATGCGGCCGGCCGGGGCGGGCAAAACCCGGATCGTGGCCCATGTGCCCGCGCGCGGGCTGATCGGCTATCACGGTGAGTTCATGACCGATACGCGCGGCACCGGCGTTCTGAACCGCGTGTTCCACGGCTGGACGCCTTTCAAGGGCGCGATCCCCGGCCGCCGCGCAGGCGTTCTGATCTCTATGGAAAATGGTACGTCGGTGGCCTACGCGCTCTTCAACCTCGAAGATCGGGGGCGGCTCTTCATCGGCGCACAAGAGCAGGTCTACCAGGGGATGGTGATCGGAGAGCACAGCCGCGACAACGATCTTGAGGTCAATCCACTCAAGGGCAAGAAGCTCACAAATGTGCGCGCCTCAGGGAAAGACGATGCCGTGGTGCTCACAACACCTGTGCGCTTCTCGCTTGAAGAGGCGATTGCCTACATCGATGACGATGAACTGGTCGAGGTGACGCCGGGCGCCATTCGCCTGCGCAAACGCTACCTTGATCCCCATGAACGCAAGCGTCAGGCCCGGGCCGAGGCGTAGGAGGGGGCGCTGCTCCACCGCCAATGCGCGCTGCTCCTCGAAGTGTTTGGACCAAGATGAAGTGGCCCAGAAACGCACCGGCCCACCCCCAGCCTTGGCGGGGTGCTTGTGCTCTCAAGGCAATCGGCGCTCCCGCCTGTATCGCGACGCAGGCCCCCGATAATAAACATGCCCGGCTGCTTCTCGCCGAAAAACGCCCGGCTGGAAAACTAAGTGTCCGTCAGCACCGGGCGGACGGGATCGCCTATGCGGATTTGCCCCGGCATGATGATCGCCGCACAGACACCGCCATGATTTCGCATCGCGGTATAGCCGCCGGGCCCCAGCGCCTCTTCCATCCGCGAGCAGGGATGGGCGGGCCCCGTGATCTCGATGACAGCTGCACCAATGCAGAGCCGCGCCTTGCGAAAGGCGATAAGGTTCAGGCCAGAGACAACAATATTACGGCGCATCACGCCGGGCGGTGCGCTTTCGCGCCCCGCAAGCGCCGCAATAACCGGCAGATGCTCGGCCTGGATAAGGGTAAGTGCTCGTTTGCCGGGCCGCGCATGGTCGCCGGCAAGGCCCGTCTCAGTGAGCTCGACTTTCTCGACCAGATCCATCCCCACGCGCCGGGCCGGCCGCAGCCCGATCCATTCGACCCGCCCGTCCCGGGCGTATCGGGCCATCATCGCGTCAAGGTCGCTCAGCCCTCGATCTCCTCAACCACCATAAGATCGCGCTCGCTTGCGCCCTTCGCAAAGGCAAGTGCCTCCCGGTAGCGTGGGGAGTTATAGCAGGCCACGGCCTCTTCCAGCGAGGGGAAGCGCGCCACCACGTTGCGCGCCCGGTCACGGCCCTCAAGCTGAACGTAGCGGCCCGCACGGGCGAGGAATACGCCACCATGCGCCGCAATCGCCTCGGTCGCGATCGCCGCGTATTTTCCATAGGCCTCTTCGTCGGTCACGTCCACATGGGCGATCCAGAGCGCGCTCATGCCAGGCCCTCCAGGTGCTGTTCCGCGGCCGCGATAGCCTCCCGCGCGCGGCTGGGATCGGGGCCGCCGCCCTGCGCCATGTCGGCGCGGCCGCCGCCGCCCTTGCCGCCAAGCTCTGCCACCGCGGCGCGCACGAGATCAACAGCAGAGACGCGTTCGATCAAATCAGGCGTTACGCCCGCCGCCACCGCCGCCTTGCCCCCGGCATCCGCTAACAAGAGAACAGCGCCCGAGCCAAGTCGCGCCTTGTGCTCATCGATGAGAGCGGGAAGATCGCGGCCCGAAACGCCCTCCACAACTTGAGCTGTGAAGCTCACGCCGCTGATATCCTTTGCTGTTTCTCCTGCGGCACCGCCACCCATGGCGAGCTTGCGTCGCAGCTCGGCCACCTCGGCCTGTAGCGCCTTGCGTTCGTCTAGCAGCGTACGCACCCGGTCAGGCACCTCCGCGGGCTGTGCCTTCAAAGCCAGTGCAGCGGCAGCCAATCGGTGATCCTGCTCAGCCAGATAATCAAAAGCCGCCGCGCCGGTCAGCGCCTCGATCCGGCGCACACCGCCAGACGAAGCTGCCTCGCCCACCGTCACGAACACGCCTATATCGCCGGTGCGCGCCACATGCGTGCCGCCGCAAAG
>JBCCRC010000132.1:0-2978 GCA_039208375.1 Pseudomonadota bacterium
CGCCCCAGACCTTGGCCGATGTCGCCTATTTCATGCCCACAACCTGCGCCTACCGCCTGCTGCACGAGGGCAAGCCGCTTTATGATTGGCACCCGTTGATTTCGGGCACGCCCGAGAGCGTGCATGCCGCCGGCGTTTCCGTGCGCGGCTGGACGGTGCCGGAGTTCGAGGTGCCCGAGGAAGAGTGGGAGGATCATGTGATCGAGGAGCCGCGCGGGTGAATTTCGGATCGGACAATATGGGCCCGGTTCATCCCAAGGTGATGGATGCGCTCGTGGCCGCCAATGCGGGCTATGCGCTGCCCTATGGCGAGGACGATCACACCGCCGCCGCCGTGGCGCATATTCGCGAGGTGTTCGAGGCGCCTGAGGCGGCGGTGTTCCTCGTGCCGCTCGGCACGGCGGCCAATGCGCTGGCGCTTTCGGCGCTGGTGGCGCCGTGGCAGGCCATCTATTGCAGCCGGGTGGCGCATATCCACTGTGATGAATGTGCCGCGCCGGAGTTCTATACCGGCGGCGCAAAGCTCGTATTGGTGGATGAGGCGGATGCAAAGATCGCGCCCGCAGCCTTGGAGGCGGCGATCGCGGAGGGGCTCGCTCGCGGGTTGCATTACGTGCAGCCGGGGGCGGTTTCGCTAACACAAGTGACGGAGCGCGGCACCGTTTACTCACGCGATGAGGTTGCCGCGTTGTGTAACGTGGCGAAGGCCCGCGGTCTGCCAGTCCACCTCGACGGGGCTCGGTTCGCCAATGCGCTGGTGTCGCTCGGCTGTACAGCGGCGGAGATGACGTGGAAGGCGGGGGTGGATGTCGTGAGCTTCGGAGGCACGAAGAATGGGCTCATGGCAGTGGAAGCCCTCGTGTTTTTCAACCCCGAGCAGGCGCAGAACATGGCCTTCCTGCGCAAGCGCGCGGGGCATCTTTTCTCGAAGGGCCGTTACCTGGGCGCGCAGATGGCAGCTTATCTTGACGGCGGCCTGTGGCTTGATCTGGCCGCAAAGGCGAACAGCGCGGGGGCACGGCTGGCATCGGGCCTTGCCGAAGTGCCGGGTGGGGCCATCCTGCATCCCGTCGAGGCGAACATGATCTACGCCGCCCTGCCCCGCGCGGCCCATCGCCGGGCCATCGCCGGCGGCGCGGAATACTTTCTTACGTTGGATGATGTTGCGGGCGGATCGGATGAGGATCCGATCCCTGCACGGTTCGTATGCGACTGGTCGGTGACGGAGGCGGAAATCGAGCGGTTCCTTATGCTTCTGCGCGGCTAAGGCCCTCTTTGATCGCCGCCGCCGCTTCACGCGGATGAGTGATCGGCACCATATGGGCTGCGCCGGAGATCACAGTTTCGCGCGCCTTGGGAAGGCGTGCACACAGGGCTTCGTGGATCGCGGGGACGATAGCAGGGCTCTCTACTCCGCGGATAAGATGCACGGGAACGGTGAGCGCCTCAATGCGCCCTGAGGCGAGGATACCAGCAGCATCGTCGATCAAACCGGGCACGGAATCCTCAATTGTATAGATGCGCTCGGTAAGGTAGCGGCGTTGCGGCCCGGGCGTATCGGCCCAAGTGGCGCCGCCCCAGACGTGGGAGAAGGCGCGTGTTGCGGCCTCGCCATTGCCCGCGGCAACGGCCTTCGCATAGGGCGCCATACGTTCGAGATAGTCAGCGAACGCGCCGGGCTGGGACGTTTTTGCCGCCGCGAACAGCACCGGTTCGATTAGCGTGAGGCTCAGGGCGTTTTCTGGCCGCGCGAGGGCGACGCCCAGAGCCGTGACCGCGCCGAAAGAGTGGCCGATGATGTGCGTGGGCCGCTCCGCAAATGTCTCCCCTACCGCGATACAGGTAGAGAGGTAATTGCCCGCGCGATCCCACGGATTGCTGCGCCCATGGCCCGGCAGATCGTAGGCCGTCATCGAGAGACGGGGCGCGAGCACCTCCATCACACCTGCCCAGGCCCGAGCGCGCCCGAGTCCGCAATGGATCAAAAGCGCAGGGTCAGTGCCCCTACCGCCCGTGATCCAATGAATGCTATGCCCGGCGCGCACGGCCTCGGGCATCAGAGTTCGCCGGCGAGATGCAGATCAAGCTGGTAGAGCCTGTCCTGCCCCCAAAAGCGCGCGTCAGCTTCGGCCACGATGTAGAAGGGCGCGCCGAAGCAACCGCGATTCACTGCTTCATCGAGGTTGCGCTCGTACTGCTCGGCCCCGGCGAGAAGGCCGCGATCGGCAAGGCCCGGATCGAACCCGGCCTCTTCAAGGCAAGCGCGGATCACGTCATCCTGCGCGATATCTTTCTCATCAGCCCAGCAGGAGCGGCCGATGGCGTGAACGAGCAGCCCCATATCGCCACCCCCTGCCTCGGCCGCGGCAATCGCGGCATAGGCCGCGGGCGCGCCGTTCGTAGGCCAGTGCGCGGGCTGCGGGTTGATCGGAAGGCCCTGCAATTTAGCGTTCCGTGCCAATTCTTGCAGCCGGTATTCCTGCCGCGAGATATGCCGCTCTTTGGGGGGGATGCCGCCCGTGCGCGCAAAGAGCGCCATGATGTCGAGCGGCTTATAGCTAATCGTGGCGCCGTGCTTTTCGGCTATCTGCTCCAGCCGCGTGCCCGCCAGGTAGGTGTTGGGTGAAATCGGGGCAAAGAAGTAGTCGATATGCGCCATTTCTGACCTCCCGCACAGCGCTGTGTTTGCGCGGCCTACGCCCCGTGTTAAGCGGTGTCAACGTTACGAATCTGTCATCTCCCACCCGCGAGAGAGGCCGCCGCATATGCCCCATCAGCCCGACCCGAAACTGATCTCAGGCAATGCCAACAGGCCCTTGGCCGAAGCTGTTGCGAGGCGGGTGGCGATGCATCGCGGCGTACGCACGGGGCTGGTGGATGCGCGGGTGGAGCGCTTCAACGATGCGGAGATCTTCGTGGAGGTGTTCGAGAATGTGCGGGGCGAGGATATGTTCATCCTCCAATCCACATCGAACCCC
>JBCCRC010000133.1:0-2950 GCA_039208375.1 Pseudomonadota bacterium
CCTGCGTCTCGTGATCTCGATCGCCAAAAAGTACACGAACCGCGGCCTGCAATTCCTTGATCTTATTCAGGAAGGTAATATCGGGCTTATGAAGGCGGTCGACAAGTTCGAATACCGCCGCGGCTACAAGTTTTCCACCTACGCCACGTGGTGGATCCGCCAGGCTATCACCCGCTCTATCGCCGATCAGGCGCGTACGATCCGCATCCCCGTGCACATGATCGAGACAATCAACAAACTTGTGCGCACCGGGCGCCAGATGCTGCACGAGATAGGCCGCGAGCCCACGCCGGAGGAACTGGCCGAGAAGCTGCAGATGCCGCTCGAGAAAGTGCGCAAGGTGATGAAGATCGCCAAGGAGCCCATCAGCCTGGAAACTCCCATCGGCGATGAGGAAGACAGCCAGCTAGGGGATTTCATCGAGGATAAGAACGCCGTCCTCCCGCTCGACAGCGCAATTCAGGAAAACCTGAAGGAAACCACCACCCGCGTGCTCGCCTCGCTCACGCCGCGTGAAGAGCGCGTGCTCAGGATGCGTTTCGGCATCGGGATGAACACCGATCACACGCTCGAAGAGGTGGGCCAGCAATTCAGCGTGACCCGCGAACGCATCCGCCAGATCGAGGCAAAGGCCCTGCGCAAGCTCAAACACCCTAGCCGCAGCCGCAAGTTGCGCAGTTTCCTCGATCAGTAACAGTTGGCCCGCCGCCGGTTTTCCGGTCGCGGCGGGCCTGCGCTAGTTATGCTCCCCTAAAAACAGTGCCATCCATCTGCACTGTTCCATCGCCGAGCCCGCCATCTGGGCGGGTGCGGATCATGATCAGGCGCCACACGACCGTATCGCCCTCCTGCAACCCGCGCACGCTTTCCCCCAGGCGATCGAACACTTTCGTAAATGGCACAAGCTTTCGCGGGCCGCCCTTACGATTCAAATCAACTTGGTTGCTGTCATAAACGTAGTACTGCCACGTCATCACCCCCGTCTTGTTGCGATCAGCCGCAACAAGTGGCGAGCTACTCGTACTATCCAGAAAAAACACGGCCTCATCCGCTGCTGCGTAGATCCCATCCGGATATGTCCGGTTGGAGGGACTGAAGGTCCCATCATCTGCTTGTGGACTTTTTTGCCGTGAAACGGCGGACATGCCCTCATGGGTGACCGTGATGCTGTCAAGGTTTACCGGCGCCGCGCGGGGTTCTCCATCGAAATCGAGGACGGCACCATTAGCTGCGGCTTTGCCACGCACTGCCTTCATCAGCTCAATAACCGGTGCACCCTCTTCGACCTGAGCGCCATGAAACGCATAGTAGAAACCCGCAATATCCAGGTTCACCGCGACCATTTTTTTGTCCATAAAAATCATCCTTAGTGAGATAACGTAAGCGCCGATTCGCGTTTAGGTAGAATACCACGGACGTGACGATCTCAACCGTGCGGCGCGGGCCAAATCAGCGCAGGGGCGCGGGCAGAGGCGGGTCACCGCGAGCACTGCTCCGTTGCCGGGGCGCCGCGGTCCGTACCTGCTGTGTCGGCCCCGCCTATCCGGCGGGGCAGTGACGCGCTAACACCGCGGCATGGATATCGTTGCACTTGTCTTCTACGCCGCCGTGTGCGCGCTGCTCGGCGTCTTCGCCCCAAGATTCGGAAATGTCGGTTTGCGCCTGATCGTTGGTGCGGGGATCGGCATTCTGGCGGCGTTTGCCCTGCCGTTCCTGCGGGCGCTCGTCGGGGCCTGAGGCGCTAGCGGCGCGGCACCACGCCGATCTGATCAAGAATTCGCTCCAACTCGCCGCGCCCCTCATCGAAATGAGTGGCCTTCAGCGCATCAAACCGATTGCGCAAAGCCGCTTTCTCTGTGCCTTTGCAATCATTCCAGGGGCGGCCCTGCAGAGCCATCTCCAGCACATAGTAGCCGATGAAATGAGGGCGCTCGCCGCTTGCCAGCAAACGGGCATAAGCTGCATCGGTTCCCAGCGCGCGCAACGCCTCGGCAGAGCCGATGCCAGCGCGCGCGCAGGCCGCTTCCATCGCAGGCCCAAGGTTACGGATCGATGACACGGGCGTTCCCATGCCGGCGATCCTAGAGCGTAGACATCTTGGCGGCTAGATCAGCGCCCAGTCGTCGAACTCAAAGCTGCCCGGTTGATCATGGCCCGGGGCGGGCTGGGGGATCTCTTTTGGGGCAGGGGCCTCGGCCCGCTCGGCAGCGGGGGTATCAGTAATATCGAACTCGTCATTCTCCATGACGTCTCCTTTCCGGCCCCGTACAGAACGCTGGGGCTCTGCGGCTGGTGCCAAAGACGTCGCTGGCACAGGCAACCGCTACTCATGAGGAGGACACAGAGAGATGGCCGAACCTTGGCCAAGGCGTGCCACTTCTGGCACGTTTTCACGGCAGCCCCCTCGTCTGCCGTGGTGCTGAGTCGGAAGCCTGCCCCAGAAATCGGTGACTGTCCGGGAACAGTGCGTTTCTGTGAGGGGGGCAGGGGGCAGGATCAGCTTGTAGGATCGCCAGTATCGCCTGCCGCGTCAGACGACGTTTCGCCATCTCCTGCGCCACCGTCTTCGTCGGAGCCGCCAGCGTCGCTATCACCACCAGCATCGCTCTCACCAGCGTCGCTCTCGCCGGCAGTCTCTTGGCTGTCGGTGTTCTCGGCTGAGCCTTCCGATGCGCCTTCGCCGTCAGCGGCGTCATCGGTGGCCTCATCGGACGCGCCGTCTTCGGCGTTGGTTTCCGCAGCTTGCTCTTCCCCGGCCGAGGCTGCTGACAACGCGAGGCTCACTGCCTCCGTTGGCCCATCCGAGCCGCTGTCGCTGCCAGCGGCCTTAGCGGCGGCCTCTGCCTTTTCGGCAGCCGCAGCCGCGCGATCTTCCGATTTTTGTGCGTTGGCTGCGGCTTTCTCTGCCTTCGCCGTCACTGTTTCAATCTTGTCCTTGGCCTTGTCGGCG
>JBCCRC010000134.1:0-2408 GCA_039208375.1 Pseudomonadota bacterium
AGATGTCTCTTCGGGGACTATGGACATAAACGCGCGTGTAATAAGCGGATCGGACCCGGGGGCGGTACCCGGCGGCTCCACCAAACACCCTCGTTGGGGGACAAGGGGGCCGAAACAGGATCGACGAACGTGTAAAGACGTGGCGTTGTCTCGGTGAGGTACCACCGTTACCGGTCCGACTAGCATAATTGCCAACGACAATCGTGCTCCGGTCGCTCTCGCCGCTTAATGCGGTGCGATAGACCGAAATCTTAAGCCCTTGCCCCTAGCCGGGTAAGGCGGGGTTCGCAGGCACCTGGCAACAGAAGCCTGCATTTTCCGCCCAAACTCGCATCATCACCGAAATATCAATGCGTTGCGCATTGCAGCAGGGCTGGCTTTTTCGCATCTTCAGGCCATGTTGCCATCGATGCGCACGGCTCTTTTTGCGATTTGCCTGGGGTTGACCGCCTTTTTGCCGTCCGGGGCCCGGGCGTGTTCGACCGCGCTGGTACTTGCCATCGATGTGTCGAACTCGATCGATACCGGCGAATACCGGATCCAGGCCGATGGATTGGCCGATGCTTTGCTTGACCCAGAAATCCGCGAAGCGCTGATTGCGGGCGAAGTGGCGCTAACCGTCATCCAGTGGTCGGGCCGCGGGCGGCAGGAGGTTTCGATCCCCTGGGCACAGATGCGCACCCCTGGTGACATCGATGCGTTTTCCAGTCAGGCGCGGGCGCTGCCCCGGGCCTTCATCATGTCAGACACC
The DNA here is from genome assembly GCA_039208375.1 of Pseudomonadota bacterium. Classification (GTDB taxonomy): domain Bacteria; phylum Pseudomonadota; class Alphaproteobacteria; order Rhodobacterales; family Rhodobacteraceae; genus JANQPC01. The sequence goes on from JBCCRC010000134.1 coordinate 752, forward strand.
GCCGTGGGCGACATCATCCGCTTTTCCGTCAACCAGTTCTCTGGGGCGCCCAACTGCGCGCGCCAAGTGATCGATATCTCCGGCGACGGCACCGACAATGCCGGCACCGACCCCCAGCGCGCGCGGCTCGAAGCAGAGCGCCGGGGCATCCAGATCAACGCGCTGGCCATCGAGGGGCTCGGCGTTTCGATCACAAACTTCTTCCGCCGCCACGTGATTACGCGCGACGGGTTTGTGCTGACGTCGCGCGGCCACACGGCCTATGCCGAAACGCTCCGCCGCAAGATCAAGCGCGAAGTCACACAGGTGATGTTCTGAGCGGTGCTTGACAGGTCGGGCCCGCCTTGTCAGAGCTTGCACACGGGGCCAGCGAACGCCCCAAAAGGCCCCGGCCCAAGTTTCGCATCCTTTGTTGCGACCTGAAAGGATGCACGGATGCTTGGCCTTACTCATATGACCCCCGCTGCCCTGTTGCCCGTTGTTGGAACGCCCGATGCGCCAATGATATTCGACGTCAGCGTTGAAGAAGACTTTCAAAATGATCCGCATCTTATCCCGTGCGCCGTCCGGCACGCACACGATGCCTTGCCCGAACTTGAGGCCCGGCTTGGGGGCGCGCCTGCCCTGATCGTGTGCCAGAAAGGGCGAAAGCTAAGCCAGGGTGTGGCTGCTTGGCTTCGAGCCGGGGGTACGCCGGCACTCTATCTCCAAGGCGGCAACCACGCATGGCGGGCACTGCCAGAGGCGCCTCGCATTCCCGTGGCTGCCCTGCCCTGCACCGTTGCGGGCCAAACAGCGTGGGTTGCTGAAACGAGGCCCGGCTACGAGGCGCTGGCGGGCGCCTGGCTAGTGCGCCGGTTCGTAGATCGCAGTGCGCGCATTCTGTTTGTCGAGGCAGGCGAATGTGCCAGCGTGGCCGAGCGATTTCAGGGCGTTGAGCTTGCCCCGCTCGCCGATCTCATGGCCCGTCTGGGCTTGGCTGAGAGCCGCGCGGCGGCGGCGATCGCCCGCGGCCCGGATGACGCTGCACTCACTGCTCTGACCCTGTCTCACATTTGCGATCAGGCGCTTCTGGCCGCCGCACTGCCGCTCTTTGACGCCTGCCACGATGCGGTTCGGCGGCGCGATGTGCCGGAGGTGGCCTAATGGCAGGATCGACGCTCGCCGACCTCAACCGCGTTTTCGCCCGGATCGGCCTGTTGTCGTTCGGAGGCCCGGCGGCGCAGATCGCGCTGATGCATCGCGAGCTTGTGGATGAACGCACATGGCTGACCGAGCAGCAATTTCTGCGCGCCCTCAGTTTTTGCATGCTGCTGCCGGGGCCAGAGGCCATGCAACTGGCCACCTATGCCGGATGGCGGCTGCACGGCGTAGTTGGCGGTTTGATCGCGGGGCTTTGGTTCGTGCTGCCCGGCGCCGTGGTCGTACTCTGCCTTGCAATGATTTACGCCTATCTCGGCGATGTACCTGTGGTGGAGGCGCTTTTTCTCGGCGTGAAGGCCGCCGTAGTGGCGATCGTGCTGGAGGCGCTCTTCAAGGTGGCGAAAAAGGCGCTGGCGCGCCCCGCCCATTGGGTAATCGCAGGGCTGTCGTTCCTTGGTATCTTCGCATTTGCCCTGCCCTTCCCCGCGATCATCGCCGCAGCCGCAATCTGGGG
>JBCCRC010000135.1:0-2322 GCA_039208375.1 Pseudomonadota bacterium
CCACGTGGTGAGCGTGGCGGTTCTTGACAAGGCGCGCGCCTGGGCGGTGGCGGCTGCCGTGCCTGACCCCGAAATCCCGGTGGTGACGGTGGAGGATTTGGGCATTTTGCGGCGCATCAGGCTCGATTCCGGAACGGTTGTAGCGGAGTTGACCCCAACCTATTCCGGCTGCCCAGCTGTTCTGGCGATAGAAATGGCGGTGGAGGCGGCGCTCAGGGACGCTGGGTTCGACGCGCGGGTCCAGCGGGTGATGGAACCGCCCTGGACAACTGATTGGATCACCGCAGCGGGGCGCGAGAAGCTGCGTGCCTACGGTATTGCGCCGCCGGAGGAGGCCAGCGGTTCGGTGCGCGCCCTTTTCGGGGAAACCACGGTGACCTGCCCCCATTGCGGATCGAAAGCCACCGAGAAGATATCCGAATTCGGGGCGACGGCCTGCAAGGCGCAATATCGCTGCACCGCCTGCCTTGAGCCCTTCGATTACTTCAAGTGTATCTGAGGGCACCATGGCGTTTCACACTCTGACGATAAGCGACGTGCGCCCAGTGGCCGAAGACGCGGTTTCGGTGGCCTTCGACGTGCCGGAAGCGGCGCAAGATGCCTTTTCGTACCGCCCAGGCCAGTTTTTGACTCTTCGCGCGGAGGTGGGGGGCGAAGATATCCGCCGCTCCTACTCCATCGCGTCTGGGCCCAACGCCGCGTTGAGCGTGGGCATTCGTGCGGTGGATCATGGGCGGTTTTCGCAGTTTGCGCAGACCCTCGCGCCCGGAGCACAGTTGCAGGTGATGCCACCCGAAGGGCGGTTTCAGCTTCACGATGAAAAGCGGCTGCTGCTGATCGCGGCAGGATCAGGGATCACCCCGATGATGGCAATTGCCCGGGCCGCGCTGGACGAGGGCGCTGAGGTGACACTTGTCTACGGCAACCGCCACATGGGATCGATCATGTTCCGCGAAGAGATCGATGCGTTGAAAGACGCCCATCTCGATCGATTCACCGTCATCCATGTGCTCAGCCGCGAGGCGCAGGATGTGGCGCTTTTGAACGGGCGGGTCGATGGCGAAAAGGTCTCTAACCTCGCCGAACACGGCCTTATCGCGCCCGAACGCGCCGATGGCGTTTTCCTCTGCGGGCCCGGCGGGATGATCGATGGGGTGGAGGCGGCGCTGGTGGCGAGCGGGGTGGAACGGGGGCGCATTCACCACGAACGCTTCACCGCCGATGGTACGCCGCCCGCCGAACGCCTTGCCGCCGTTCGCCCCGAAGGTGTTGAGGTGCGCATCGTGCTCGATGGCGCCGAAAAGCGCTTCACGCTGGCGCCCGAAGATGCCGGCCTTGTGGATGCCGCCGCGCGCCAGGGGATTGAGCTGCCCTATTCCTGCAAGGGCGGGATGTGCTGCACCTGCCGGTGCAAAATCGTCTCTGGTTCCGCGGAACTGCCCGTCAACTATTCGCTTGAGCCCTGGGAGATCGAAGAAGGCTTTACGCTCGCCTGCCAGGCGCGCCCCACGGATACCGCACTCACCCTTGATTTCGACGCCGCGTGACCAGTTCGTGAAATGCGGCCGGTGGCCGGGGCCGGGCCTTGCACCTGCCCGCGATCCGGTGAATATCGGTTCATGGAACGGCACCCTTTCACAACATGGCAGGATAGCGCGGCGCACCTCGTCGCCGTAGCGGCGGGCCGCGCGCCGGCGGATCTGGTGATCCGGGGCGGACAGGTCGTAAACGTTCAATCCCGCGAGGTTCTGGATGGCTACCAGATCGCTGTGGCCGCGGGGCGCTTTGCCTATGTGGGCCCCGATGCCAGCCACTGCATTGGCGCGGGCACCGAGATCATCGAGGCCGATGGGCATTACATGATCCCCGGCCTCTGCGATGGGCATATGCACATCGAGTCAGGCATGCTCACGCCCGCGGAGTTCGCCCGCGCCGTCATCCCCCATGGCACGACGACTATGTTCGCGGACCCCCATGAAATCGCCAATGTGCTGGGCCTCGAAGGCGTCCGAATGATGCATGACGAGGCTCTGATGCAGCCCGTTTCGATCTACATTCAGATGCCCTCCTGCGCGCCCTCGGCGCCGGGGCTGGAGACGACGGGGTTCGAAATTTCGGCAGAGGATGTGGCCGAGGCGATGGCCTGGCCCGGCATTATCGGATTGGGGGAGATGATGAATTTCCCCGGCGTGGTGGCCGGCGATGCCAAGATGCTGGCAGAGATCGCGGCCACCCTAGCGGCCGGCAAAACCGTGGGTGGCCACTATGCCTCCCCCGATCTCGGCCCCGATTTTCACGCCTATGCGGCGGGCGGGCCGGCGG
>JBCCRC010000136.1:0-2127 GCA_039208375.1 Pseudomonadota bacterium
CTGCACGGCCTTCCGATTACGATGTTTCGGTTTTTCACGGTTTATGGCCCCTGGGGCCGGCCGGATCTGGCCCTGTTCAAGTTCGTCGATGCAATCCTCGAGGGCCGCCCGATCGACATCTACAATCATGGCGAGATGTATCGCGATTTCACCTACGTCGATGACCTTGTGCGCGGCATCGCCCTTTTGATCCCAATCCCGCCGGAGCGGCCGGAGACACCTGCGGCCATCGCCGAGGGCGACAGCCTGTCGCCCGTCGCACCATACCGTGTGGTCAATATCGGCAACTCCGAAAAGGTACGGCTGCTTGATTTCATTGCAGCTATCGAGGCGGCGCTCGGGATAGAGGCGCAACGCAACTACATGGGCATGCAGCTGGGGGATGTGCCGGCCACCTGGGCGGACGCGGGGCTATTGCAAACGCTCACGGGCTACCGGCCCCAGACCGATTATCGGGACGGGATCGCGGCTTTCGTGCGCTGGTTTAGGGAATACTATGGAAAATAGCCTTCTGTCCCCTGTGGGCGAAACCGTCGGCGTGATCGGCCTGGGCTACGTGGGCCTGCCTCTTGCGGTTGAGTTCGGCAAGAAGTTCCGCACCATTGGTTATGATATCAACGAAGATCGCGTGGCCGAGGTGCGCGCGGGCCGAGATAGCACGCGCGAGGTGCCGCCGCAGGATCTGTGCGAGGCCAATTTGATGACCGCCACCGCGCGGCAGGCCGATCTTGAAGCCTGCAGCGTTTACATCGTCTCCGTGCCCACGCCGATCGACAGCGCCAAGCGGCCTGATCTGACGCCACTGCGCCGCGCCTCGGAAACTGTGGGGCAGGTGTTGAAGGCGGGCGACACTGTGGTGTTCGAAAGCACGGTGTTTCCCGGAGCGACCGAGGAGGTGTGCGTACCGATCCTGGAGGCGCAATCGGGCCTCTTTCTGAATACGGATTTTACGGTGGGGTACTCACCCGAGCGCATCAACCCCGGGGACCGCGAACGGCGCTTGCCAAACATCGTCAAGGTCACGTCCGGCTCGACCCCGGAGGCCGCCGAGCGGATCGACGCGCTTTACCGCGCGATCATCCCTGCGGGCACCTATAAGGCCGAAAGCATCCGCGTGGCCGAGGCCGCAAAAGTGATCGAGAACACCCAGCGCGACCTCAACATCGGGCTGATGAACGAGCTTGCCATCATCTTCAACAAGCTTGGCATCGATACCGAGGCGGTTCTGAAGGCTGCGGGCACCAAGTGGAACTTCCTACCCTTCCGCCCGGGGCTGGTGGGCGGGCACTGCATCGGCGTGGATCCCTATTACCTCACCCACAAGGCCGAAGAGATCGGCTATCACCCGCAGATCATTCTTGCCGGGCGTCGGCTGAACGACGGGATGGGCGCCCATGTGGCCAGTCAGCTTGTGAAGGCGATGATGAAGCGGCGTATCCTGGTGGATGGCGCGCGGGTTCTGGTGATGGGGCTCACCTTTAAGGAAAACTGCCCCGACCTGCGCAATACCCGCGTGATCGACGTTATTCGCGAGCTTGAGGATTACGGGATTTCGGTGGATGTGCATGACCCATGGGTGGATGCGGCCGAGGCCCGGGCGGAATATGGGTTCGAAATCACCGAGCGCCCGGCCGATGGCGCCTATGATGGGGTGGTGCTTGCGGTGGCGCATGATCTGTTCCGTGCCGCCGGGGCCGAGGCGCTGCGCCGCTATGGCCGCAAGACCCATGTACTTTACGATCTGAAAAACCTGCTCGCCGTGGGCGAAAGTGATCTGCGGTTGTGACCGGCTTTGCAAAGCGTCTGGCGCCCCACATGCGCTGTTCCGGGCTCGGCGCCGCGGCATGCGGCCACGATATCGCCGGGCCCCGGCGGCAAGGTGGCGGCAATGCCTGACGAAGCGCGTCGTCAGGGCGCAGAACGCACTTTGGCAGCGTCGGTCATCATCCCCGTCTTCCGCGATACCGAGCGCTTGCGCAAATGCCTGCGGTGCCTCGAGCAGCAGACTCTGCCTGCCGACCGTTTTGAAATCATCGTGGTGAACAATGACCCCGAGGAACAACTGCGATTGGCGTCTGCCACGCATCGGCTTGTTCTTCTCGATGAGCCAACGCCCGGCAGCTACGC
>JBCCRC010000137.1:0-1890 GCA_039208375.1 Pseudomonadota bacterium
GACGAGACGGCACGCATCACGATCCCGATACAGTCGGTTGCCCTGCGCGAGGTTTCTCTTCCCGCCTATGCCACGGAAGAAGGCATTGCGATTGCCGATGCCAGCGGCGCGCTCACCTCTGCGCCAGATCGCATCTGGGCCGACGATCCCACCAGGGCCGTTACCCTGCGGCTGACGAACGCGCTGGCTGATCTAACAGGTCGCGTCGTAGCGTCAGACCCTTGGCCCTTCCGCGAAAACCCCGAAGCAACCGTTGAGGTTCGGATCGAAGAGTTCGTGGCCGAGGCCGCGGGGCGTTTCGTAGCGCGCGGCCGCATCTATGTCGCGCAAGAAGTTGAGGGCCGCAACGACCGCGCATTTTCCTTCACGCTGGCCGAGCCGTTTGCGCCAGAGGCAGGCTTTCCTGCGATCGCCGCCGCACGTTCGGCTGTCGTCTCATCGCTCGCGCGCGAGATTGCAGAGCGCGGGCTACGCTAGGGCACCCGCCGCGCGCAAGCCACATTGGCTTCAGGCACGGGCAACCCCCTGTGTGCGAACACCATGTCGCCCATGATCAAGAGTGCTTCACCTTCGATCCGGGCCGGAGCGTCACCCACAACGCCGCTGCAATTACAAAAACAGCGCCCACTGCGAAGCTCGCGCTCGGCTGTTCATCAAAAACGGCGTAACCCACGCCGACTGACAGCACGAGGCTGAGGTAACTGAGCACGGAAAGAAAGCCGGCCTCGCCATTGTAGTGGGCGCGCAAAAAACAAAGCTGCGCAGCTTGTGAAAACGCTCCAACCAGCAAAAGCGGCAGAAGATGCGCCGGATCAACCGGCACCCACGCCACAGCGGCCAGCGGCGCAGTGCAGATCGCAAGCCCGGCAGTATAAAACGTCATCATCACAACAGACGGCGCCGCGCGCAGTCGGCGCGTCGCGATCACTGCGGCGGATCCGGTTACGACCACAAGGCACAGCGCGGCGAGCCCCACGCTCCATGGCACATCGCGGGGATTGGCGGCGATCAGAACGCCAAGAAGTGCGACCCCCGCAGCCGCCCAGCGCCGCGGCCCGATCCGCTCGCTCAGGATCACTGCCGCCATGAGCATCGTCACCACGGGCCGCGTGAATGAGATGGCCGTGAAAACGGCCAGCGGCACGCGAGAGATTGCAAAAAAGCTTGCTGTAAGCGTGACCACCGAAAGCGCCACGCGAAGCAGATGGATCGGCAAGTCTTCGATCTGGTAGAATAATGCACGGCCCCGCCAGATCAGCGGAATGATAAGGGCAAGCCCGGTGATCGCACGAATGAACACCACCTGCGTGGCCGGATAGTCGGCGCCAAGCCACTTCACGATCGACAGTGCCCAGATGTTGAGCGACATGTCGGCGATTAGCCAGGCACCCCCTTTAAGATTGTCACGCGGCGCCTCTTCGCTCATGCACCGATACTCATCTGCGGGGCGCGATGAAATTTGCCATGAGCCGGAACGCGCCCGGCACCAGATGCTCCATCTGATGGTGTAGGATCAGGGAGGTGTGGATATGTCGGCCCGCCCCGATATCACCCACGAGCAGCGCGCCGGTGAGAGGCGCTTCGCCGGGATCCGACATCGATAGAAGCGGCGTGTAGGCCGCATCCCAGTTCTTTGCGAAGTAGAGGCCGCGCTCTTTCACCCAACCCTCCCAATCCTCGGGCCCGATCCGGTTGGGGGTATCCAGGATTGCGTGGTCGGCCAGATGCGTGACCGCCGCGGCCTCATCGGTCACGCGCCAGCGCAGGGAGGGTTGGCCGATCTCCAACCGCCGCGGAGGTGTGATATCGGGATCCCAGTTATCCCAGGGCCGGTGGTAGAGCGTAAGGAGCGTGCCGCCCGCTTCAACCCATCGGTGCAACGCCGGCATC